>NZ_JBEOLS010000012.1:0-104303 GCF_040279205.1 Xanthomonas hortorum | reverse complement strand
AGTTGCCAAAGCGCTTGGGTAGGCCGCGCCATTTGCAGCCATGCTCGGCAACGTAAAGGATGGCGTTGACCACTTGCAGGTTGGTCATGCTGACATTGCCGCGCTGCGCCGGCAGGCAGTGTTCGATTAGAGAAAATTGTGCTGGCGTGATCTCCATGCACGATAGTTTAATCGCTCGGGCCATTAGTGTTAACAGGCCCTAGCAAAGGTTACACCAAGGTGCACGACGTCAAGTTCGAGCACGGAGTGTGGACCGCCGATGCGCGCAGCGGCGATGGCAAGGATGTGGATGTGCGTATCGACCCGGTGACCGGGCGCGTGTACGGCGACCAGACCACCTCCAAGTTAAGCGAGGCCGATATCCGCGCGGCGTTGTCGACCAACGGCTATTCCAACGTGCACGACCTCAAGTTCAAGGACGGCCTGTGGAAGGCCGACGCCGAGCAAAGTGGCGGACAGAAGGTCGACCTGCACATCGATCCGGAAGATGGGCACGTGGTCAGCGCGGACAACGACTGATCCATCACTGACGCAATCGCGTGGTGGTGTTTGAGCACGTTTGCCGGGCAGCACTGCAACACTGAACAGGGCCTCCAACTGGAGGCCCTGTTTATTGACACCGCAGGCTGCGCGCGGGCCTTGTTGTCACACACAATGCCGCAATCCGATCGATCGCAACACGACTGCACACATGCGTGCTTGAGGCCATGCGCGCACTCGGTGTACTCAACGCGCCGGCGCTACCTGCTTGCCATCGGCCTGTTTGCCATCAGCAGAGGCAGGTGACTGCGGATCCGCTACTGCACTCGCACCTGGCTTGCCGACCATCATGCGGTCGCGCGCGGCCTTGAATGGGTTGCCGGCATACCAGTTGGGCCAACGCTCGCCAGCGGCGACTTCCTTGCCCACGCCATACACGGCCTGCAGATCTTCGAGGGTGCCATCGAGTTTCCAGGTAGCCGCATCGTACTCATCGCCAGGGGCATGGTAGCGATTGCGCCCATAGTCTTCGGCGGCTGCACGTCCGGCAGCGGTGCCACCCTCGCGCAGGTCTTCGCCGCCATCGGCGTACAGCGCCGGCACCCCCGCCTTGGCGAAGTTGAAATGATCCGAGCGGAAATACGAGCCGCTCTGCGGCGTCGCCTCGGCGTGCAGCGTGCGGCCCTGCATCGCGGCGATCGGCTTGAGAATGTCTTCCAGCTCCGAGCTGCCCATGCCCACCACGGTGACATCGCGCGCGCGCCCGGCCACCGACATCGCATCCAGGTTGATCACCGCAGCGATCTTGTCCAGCGGGAAACTCGGATTGGCCACGTAATACTTGGACCCGAGCAAACCGGATTCTTCCAGCGTCACCGCCACAAACACCACCGAGCGCGCCGGCTTGGGATCCTGATGCGCGAAGGCATCGGCGATTTCCAGAATGCCGGCCACGCCGGTCGCGTTGTCCACCGCGCCGTTGTAGATGTTGTCGCCACTCTCGCCCGGATGCTTGCCCAGGTGATCCCAATGCGCCATGTACAGCACCGCTTCATCGGCGTGGCTGCTGCCCGGCAGCACGCCGACCACATTGCGTGAGGTCTTTTCGGCGATGGTGCTCTTCAGGTCCACCGACCAGCTGGCCTTCAACGGCACCGGCTTGAAGCCGCGCTTGCTGGCGTCCTTGTAGGCCTGCGCCAGGTCCAGCCCGGCGTTGGCAAACAACTGCTTGGCGGTCTCGGCGCTGATCCAGCCCTGCACCGGCAGGCGCGGGTCGGTGTCGTCCTTGGCCGGCAGGTCGTATTGCGGGCCGGCCCAGGAATTCTTCACCACATCCCAGCCGTAGCTGGCGCCGGGCGTGTCGTGCACGATCAACGCGGCAGCCGCACCCTTGCGCGCGGCTTCTTCGAACTTGTAGGTCCAGCGCCCGTAGTACGTCATGCGCTTGCCGTCGAACAACTTGGCATCATTGGTATGGAAGCCGGGGTCGTTGACGAACATCACCACCGTCTTGCCCTTCCAGTCCTGGCCGGCGTAGTCGTTCCACTGCTGCTCGGGCGCATCCACGCCGTAGCCAACGAACACCAGCTCGCTGTTGTCCAGCTTGACCTCGGCCTGGCCGGTACGCGTGCCCACCACGATGTCGGTGCCGAAGGCCAGTGCGCGGGTTTGATCGCCGCTGCGCAGGCTGGGTGCGGTGGCTGCATCGGCGGTGGTTTCCACCATCGGCACGTCCTGGAACCAGCTATCGCCATTGCCCGGCTGCAGCCCGATGCGCTGCATCTGGTCGCGGATATAGGTGACGGTCTTCTCTTCGCCCGCGGTGCCCGGGCCGCGCCCTTCGAAATCGTCCGAGGCCAGTGTCTTGACCAACTCGGCGAAGTCGCCGGTCGTCATCTCCGGCGAGAACGCGTGCCGGCTGACCGGTGCGCTGGGTGCGGTATCGGCCGGGGTCTGCGCGCTGGGCGCGGCAGGTGCGTCGGCGGGCTCACGTTTGCAGCCGGCCAGGGCCAGCGTCGCGGCCAGGCACAACAGGATCTTGCGGGGCATCGGGACTCCTCGTGCGGCGAAGGTCCCCCGATTCTAGGCGTTGACTGTGGTGAGCGCGTCAGTCCTTGGGCGCCACGTCGCTGTCGAAACTGCGCGCAGTGGCGCCGGTAACCGCGCCGATCCTGGCGGTGCGATGCACATACAGGCTGACCTCGCGCTCGAACTGCAGCTGCCCATCCACCACCGCATTGGGGCCGATCACCACCCGCGGCTTGCGCGATGGCTTGAACGAAAGACTGAAATTGGGCTTGGTGACCTCGATCCCGCCATGGACATGCGAGCCCACCCCCACGGTGATATCGCCATTGACGGTCTCGATGCCCTTGCCGAGCTCGGTTTCCACCAGACCGATGCTGCCGTTGACGGTTTCCACGCCGCTGCTGATCTGGCTGCCGCGCTCCACCAGAATGCTGCCGTTGACCGTTTCCAGCCCGCCGGACACCACCACTTTCTGGCCCAGCGTGATCGCGCCATTGACGGTAGAGACGCCACCGGTGCGCGCGCGCTCGCCGATCTGGATGCTGCCGTTGACGGTTTCCACGCTCTTGGTTTGCGCACCGGCACCGATTTCGATGGAGCCGTTGACGGTGTCCAGGGCGCCATAAGATTGGCCGGCCTCGGCGCTGATGCGGCCGTTGACCTTGCTGATGTCCTCGTTGGCCCAGGCGCTCGTGCAGACCAGGGACACCATCAGGAGAAGATGCTGGGACTTCATGCTGAACCTCGCGCGGCGGCGGCTATCTGGGGCGTGGCGGCGATCACACCATGCTTGGCTACAATCGCGCACCTGCCTGAAGTCACTGGACCGTTCGTTGCCTCCTTCGCCCGCACCGCGCTCGCGCCTGCCGCTTGCCCCCGCCACCGGCCGCTCACGCGCGTGGCTGGCGGCGGCCATGCTGGCTTGCGCGCTGCTGGCTTGCACAGTGCTCGGCAGCGCCGGTGCAAGCGCGCAAAGCCAGCGCGAGGCCGAGCGCAAGCTGCAGCAGTTACGCGATGAATTGAAGACCATCACTGCCGACCGGCGCGAACTGGAAGGCAAGCGCGGCACCGCCGCCCAGCAGCTGCGCCAGGCTGATGAAAAGGTGGCCAAGACGGCACGTGCATTGAGCGAAACCGAATCGGCCATGCGCGAGCAGGAGCAGCATCTGAGCAAACTGCAGCAGGATCGCGCGCAGTTGCAGCGCGGCCTGCAGACCCAGCGCGCGCAGCTGGCAGCGCTGTTGCGCGCCGCCGATCAGCTCGGCCGCAACGCGCCGTTGAAGGTGTTGTTGTCGCAAGACACGGTGGGCGATGCCACGCGCCGGCTGGCCGACCATCGCTACGTGCAGAACGCGCGTGCGCAGCGCATCCAGGCGCTGACCACGCAGCTGGAGGCCTTGGCGAAGGTAGAACAGGACATCGCCAGCCGGCGCCAGGCACTGGATAGCGCGCGTGCGCAGCAAAAAGCGCAGGCCTCTTCGCTGCAGAAGGATCGCTCGCAGCAGGCGGTCACCGTCGCGCAGCTGGACGACCGCTACAAACAGCGCGCCGAACGCGAAAAAGCCCTGGGCCAGGACGCCAAGTCGCTTGAACAGTTGCTCGCCAATCTGCGCGCAGCCGCCGCCAAGGCCGAAGCCGAACGCCGCGCGGCCGCCAAGCGCGCCGCAGCCGAGGCCGCCGCGCAGGCAAAGCGCGCCAAAACCGATCGTCCCGATCGCTCCGACCGGCCGGGCAAGACGCCGCCCAAGGTCATCGCCAGCGCGCCGGCCCCCAAGGTCGGTGGGCTGAGCTGGCCGGTGTCGGGCAACCTGCTGGCCCGCTTCAACGCCACCTTGCCGGACGGCCACACCAGCAAGGGCGTGCTGATCGGCGCGCCCAAGGGCAGCACCGTCAGCGCCGTGGCCGATGGCACGGTGGTGTTCTCCGACTGGATGACCGGCTACGGCATGATCCTGATCGTGGACCATGGCAACGGCTACATGAGCCTGTACGCGCACAATGACACGCTGTTGCGCGATGCCGGCGCCTCGATCAAGCGCGGCGAAGCGGTAGCCAAGGTCGGCAGCTCGGGCGGGCAGGGCGTGCCTGCGTTGTACTTCGAACTGCGTCGCAATGGGCAGCCGGTGGATCCGTCGAGCTGGTTGCAGCGGCGCTGAGTGCAGGTACGGTGAGCCGCGCGCTGCCGCGTCCCGGTGACCAGACGTGCAGCGCGTCGAAGCCACCATTGAGGCGACCACTCAGGGAACCGGGACAAGCTGCTTGCGCAGCCATCGGGCGCGCGCTCCCGGTGCGGTGTCGCCCATGCCCGGCAGCGCGTCTGGCCGCGTCATCGCCAGCACGATGCGCACCGCACAGCGACGCCACCGCGCATGCATCTGCGCATTTGCAGCAGGCAACGGCAATTCAACGCGGATTTATCGCTGCTTCGCGCATAATCCAGGCGGCGCCAGGTTGTGGGGCGTCTTCTCTCTTCCGGAGTGCTTCATGCGCGTAGCTGTCCTGTCCGTTGCCCTGTCGCTGGCCTTGTTCGCGTCGCCCGGTTGGGCACAGAAGGCCGGCACCGCCGCCGCCCAGGCCACTGCGGACGATCCGGAAGCCAATGAAGCCGCCGTGTCCAAGGTGCCGCTGGAAGAGATCCGCCGTTTCGTGGCGGTCTACAACGCGGTCAAGCAGGCGTATGTGGATCCGGTCGAAGACAAGAAGCTGATGCACGCGGCGGTGCGTGGCCTGCTCTCGGATCTGGACCCGCACAGCACCTATTTCGACAAGGAAGACGCCGAGGCCTTCGACGAACAGGCCACTGGCGCCTACGACGGCATTGGCGTGGAATTGCTGCAGCAGCAGGACAACACGCTCAAGGTGATCGCGCCGATCGACGACACTCCGGCCGCGCGCGCCGGCATCCGCGCCGGCGATGTGATCGTGGCCATCGACGGCAAGCCGATCGACGCCAGCAAGGCGATGGAGCCGCTGCGCGGCGAATCCGGCAGCAAGGTCGTGCTGACCATCGTGCGCGACAAGACGCCCAAGCCGTTCGACGTCACCCTGCAGCGCGAGACCATCCGCGTGGCCAGCGTGCGCAGCAAGCTGCTGGAACCGGGCTACGGCTACATCCGCATCAGCACCTTCCAGGCCGACACCGGTGCCGACTTCCAGAAGAACCTCAAGCAACTGCAGGCCGGTGGCAAGTTGCGCGGCCTGGTGCTGGATCTGCGCAGCAATCCTGGCGGCCTGCTGACCGCCGCGGTGCAGGTCGCCGACGATCTGCTCGACAAGGGCAACATCGTCAGCACCCGTGGACGCATCTCCATCAGCGATGCCAAGTTCGACGCCACCCCAGGCGACCTGCTCGGCGGGGTGCCGGTCATCGTGTTGGTGGACGCCGGCTCCGCCAGCGCCTCGGAAGTGCTGGCCGGTGCGCTGCGCGACAACCAGCGCGCGCGCATCATCGGCAGCCGCACCTTCGGCAAGGGCTCGGTGCAAACCGTACTGCCGCTGGATAACGGCGACTCGGTCAAGCTGACCACCGCGCGCTATTACACCCCCAGCGGCAAGTCGATCCAGGCCAGCGGCATCGTGCCGGAAGTGCTGCTCACCCCGGAACCGCAACCGGGCGATGCCGACGTGCCGGCCAGCCTGGCCGACTTCAGCGAAGCCACGCTGCCGGGCCATCTGCGTGGCGATGCCGAAGGCGAGGAGGGCTACAGCGCCGGCGACGTGCTGCCGGGCGATGGCCCGATCGCCTCCGCGCTGGCCGAGCTCAAGCAACCCGGCTCGGCGGCCAAGGCGCAAGCCGCGCTCAAAGCCAAGGCACAGGCAGCGCAGAAGGCCAAGGCCGCCAAGACAGCGGCCGAACCCAAGCCGGCAGCAGCGCGTCCGGCGACCGACAAGCCCAAGGCCGCAGAACCGGCCGAGAAAGCCAAGTCGGCCACGCCGGCCGAACCAACCCAACCGGCTGCGCCTGCAGACAAGCCCAAAGCGGCCGAACCGGTCAAGTAATCCGGCTACAGCGCGGCGGGTGCATCATGCCCGCTGCGCACTCGGCGCGATCGATGTGCGCTGGCACTGCAACGCCATCTACCCGCACACCCCGATCACCCGGCAACCGTAGGGCTGCCCCGGATGTAACGTCACGCAACAAGCCGTGCCGCAGCGAGTGCTTTTGTAGGAGCGACCCTGGTCGCGAGAAGCCTTCCCGAAAAACAAGCGCTATTCAAACAACCGCTATCGCGCAATCGCCAACGCCTCGGGATTGACCAAATTGCGCGGCGTGCCTGCGGCAAACGCCAGCACATTGTCGAATGCCGCTTCGAAGTACAGCGCGTAGCTGTCGCGTTCCACATAGCCCAGATGCGGCGTCGCCAACATGCGCGGGTGCTGCAGCAACGCATCGCGCGCATCCAGCACCGGCTCACGTTCGAACACATCCACCGCCGCCTGCGCTGGACGGCCGGCGTCCAACGCGGCCAACAGCGCACCTGGCGCAATCAATTCGGCGCGGCTGGTGTTCACCAGCAAGGCATCGCGGCGCATGCGCGCCAGATCGTCCACGGTCACCTGATGGCGTGTCTGCGCGCTCAGGCGCCGATGCAGCGACAGCACATCGCTGCGTTCGAACAGGTCCTCGCGGCTATCGGCGATCTCGAACCCATCGCGCGCGGCCTGCGCGCAAGAGGCTTCGCCGCCCCACACCAGCACCTGCATGCCGAACGCACGCCCGAAGCCGGCCACGCGCTGGCCGATCCGCCCGTAACTCCAGATGCCCAAGGTGCGCCCGTGCAGCACGCGTCCCAACCCGGGATCACCCAGCGCCTGCCAGCGGCCCTGATGCAGCGCGCGCTGGTACTCGGTCAGCCGCCGGCTGGCCGACAGGATCAAGGCCCAGGTCAGCTCGGCCGGCGCCACCGGCGAGCCGACGCCTTCGGCCACTGCCACCCCGAACTCGGTGCACGCGGCCACATCCACATGTGCGCCCACCCGCCCGGTCTGGCTGATCAACTTGAGCCGCGGCAAACGCCGCAGCAGCGTGGCGTCCACGCGGGTACGCTCGCGAATCAGCACCAGCGCATCGGCTTCCACCAGTCGCTCGGCCCATTCGTTGGGATCGGTAGCCAGCGCACCCAGCACCTGTACATCGTGCCCTTGCAACCGCTGCAAACAGGGCAGCTGGCGTACTGCGCCCTGGTAATCGTCGGGCACCAGGATGCGCATCAGCGCGGTTTGGTCGGCAGCGGGAACGGCGTGACCACCTTGTCGCCGGTGGTGGCATCGCGGATCACCGACTGGCCTTTCTTCTCGACTTCTTCGATGCGCACGATGCTCTGCATCGGCAGGTGCAGCGTCTTGGTATTGCCGAACTCTTCGCGCAACCGTTCTTCGGTGGGATCCACCACCAACCCGTCGTGCACGTCGAACACCAGCTCGCCGATCTGGTTGAAGCCCCACAGATGGCTGCTGGTGACCTCACGCGCGTAAAGCTCGTACACCTTGCCATGATTGAGGAAGGTGACTTTGTACAAAGGCTTGGACATGCCGGCGATTATAGGCGTGCCAGCACGGCCGAGGCAGCGCAACCGGTCACTGCCAGAACGCAACGCCTGCGTCAGCGTCGTCGGGCTGTCCACCACGCGTCGCTCGCCGCGTTAGAACCCGTGGCGCTTGCGCAGCCGCCGCGCGATCGCCGCACGCACGTACAGGCCATAGACGATGCCGAAGACGAACCCGGCGATATGCGCCGACCACGCCACCATGCCGAAGGCCGGGCCGATATAGGCGAACACCACCTGCAGCAGCGCCCAGGCGCCGATCAGCAACGGCGCCGGTACCCGGATGAATTCCAGAAACACTCCCAGCGGCAGCACCACGCCCAGCTTGGCGCCGGGAAACAGCGCCAGATAGGTGCCGATCAATGCCGACACCGCGCCCGAGGCGCCGATGATCACCCGGTCCGGCGTGCCGATCGCAAAGATCGCCGCCAGGTTGGAGGCCGCGCCGCCGACCAGAAACAGCAGCAGCAACCGCCACGGCCCCAGAATGCGCTCGGCCGGCAGCCCGAAGATCAGCAGGAACACCAGGTTGCCGAGCAGGTGCGACCAGTCCGCGTGCAGGAACAGGGCCGTGAACAGCCGCAGCACGCTGCCGTCGCGCAGGGTCGCCCACCAGTCGCCCAGGTTGGAGACGCCGCTGGACAGCGCGCCCCAGTCCAGCCATAGCGTGTTGCGCGCCTCGCCCGGCCGGCTGATCGACCACAGGTAGGCCAGCCAGACGGTGGCGAACAGCAACGGCACCGCCCAGCGGGGGGTAGGTTTCTTGCGGGAGGGGAGAGAGACGAACATCGGAGTGGCACTCTAGCGGGTTCACGCTCCTGAACCCATCCCCAACCTGTCCAGCCAGCCAAAACGCACTTCGTTATTGTTCGGTTAATCGTCGTGGTTATACTGCGTACGGCGTCGTATGTCGGGGGGGGGTCTCCGGCGCGCTCCAGCTGCTGTTTGGCGCTGGGCGCGGGCGCTGTACCGACCACTGCAGTCTTTATCCGGAGAGCAACAACTTATGTCTACCGCTTCCACTCTCAGCCGCGCCACCCTGTTGGCCGTTGGTATCGCCGGTGTGCTGGCCGTTGGCCAGGCCCACGGCGCCGCGTTCCAGCTGAAGGAAAACAGCGCCAAGGGTCTTGGCCGCGCCTTCGCCGGTTCCGGCAGCGCCCCCGATGACGCCTCGATCATCGCCAACAACCCGGCCGGCATGCGTCAGCTCGACGGTCGCCTGTTCCAGGCCGACGTCAGCGCCATCAGCTTCTCGGCCAAGTTCCAGCCTGAAAGCGGCAACTACGCCAACGGCGCCCCGGTCTCCGGCGGCAATGGCGGCGACGCCGGCATGATCGCGCCGGTCCCGGCGATGTACTTCCATGTGCCGTTCGGCGAGAACGACAACATGCACCTGGGTACCTCGCTGACCGTGCCGTTCGGCTTCAAGACCGAATACGACCGCGACTGGGTCGGCCGTTACCACGGCACCAAGACCGAGTTGCAGGCGATCGACTTCAACGTCGCCTTCTCCTACGACGTGAACCCGTACGTGTCCTTCGGCGCCTCGGTGTTCGCCGAGCGTCTGGATATCGACCTGGCCAACGCGGTGGATTTCGGCAGCGTGCTGGCTGCGCGTCGCGTGCCGGGCTTCGCCCCGGGTAGCGCCGACGGTTACTCGCGCATCAAGGGCGACAGCACCGAAGTGGGCTTCACCCTGGGTGGCTTGTTCAGCATCGATGAGAACACCCACATCGGCTTCAGCTACCGCTCGGAAGTGGAGCACAAGATCACCGACGGCGATGCGGACTTCACCACGCCGGGCAATGCCGCCAGCGTACTGGCTTTCGCTGCACCGGGTACCTTCGTCGACACCAAGGGCCGCGCCACCGTCACGTTGCCGGCCAGTGCCACCGCCAGCTTCACCCATAACGTGAACGAGCAGTGGTCGATCATGGCCGACGTCACCCGCACCGCCTGGAGCAAGTTCGACCAGGTGACGGTGGACTTTGCCTCCAATCAGCCCGACAGCGTGCTGGACTTCTCCTACCGCGACACCACCTTCGCCTCGATCGGTGCCGACTACCGCATGAGCGAGAGCCTGACCCTGCGTGGCGGCCTGGCCTACGACCAGACCCCGACCACCGCCGAGCACCGCGACGTGCGCGTGCCGGATGCGAGCCGCAAGTGGGTCTCGCTGGGTCTGAGCTGGCGTCCGTCGCAGCAGGCCGAGTACAACTTCGGTTACACCCACCTGTTCACCAGCGACCCGACCAGCGACACCCGCAGCGCCACCGGCGACCGTCTGGCCGGTAGTTACGAGGTACAGGGCAACATCCTGGCTGCCTCGATCAACTACAAGTTCTGATCGACGCCTCAGGGCACGCGTGATGAAAAACCCCGCCTCGGCGGGGTTTTTCTTTGGCGATCGTGCACACGTAGCAGCCGCATACAGCGCATTGCCGGCGCGCAGCATGTCAGCGGCATTGCTCATCGACAGACACCGCGCAACGCGGCGTTTTCGCGCTCGGTCCTGGCATCCACTTGTGCGGCTTGCGAGCGAAACACGCAAGGCCAGAAGCGTGCACCGACCAACGCTCTTGCGTGCGTGATATGGCGCGGCGGAGCGATCTACCTGCCGGTGCAAGCGCGGCAGCGAATGTGCAGGGCGCTGTGGAGGTTGTTATCGTCACGGCATGGACCAACCCGACTTTATCCAGATCACCGACCACGCGGTATCGCGGCAGGATTGCGCTGCCATCGTGCAGCGCATGCGCGCCAGCCAGCAGCTGCAACCGGGGCGCGTCGGCAGCGGCGTGTTTCCCGAACTCAAGCACAGCCGCGACCTGCGCATCAGCGGCGTGGCCGAGTGGGCGGAGGTGGAAAACCGCCTGCAACAAGCCGTGTTCGAAGGTGTGCTCAGCTATCTGCGGCGCTATCCGCAAGCGTTGATTTCGCCGCTGATGCTGCAGGTCACCACCGCCGACGGCAGCCCGCATCGTTTGGTCGCCGAAGACATCGTGCAGATGAGCGATCAGGCACTGGGCGATCTGGCGCGCACCTGCCTGCGCCCGGCAGCGATCAATCTGCAGTGGTACGCCGCCGACCAGGGCGGTTATCCGTATTGGCATTGCGAGCTGTATCCGCGCGATGCCAACGCCGAAACACTGCACCGCCATCTGCTGTGGACGCTCTACCTCAACGAGGAGTTCGAGCAGGGCGAAACCGAATTCCTGTTCCAGCAGCGCAAGACCCGCCCACGCACCGGCAGCCTGCTGATCGCTCCCACTGCGTTCACCCACACCCACCGCGGCAACCGCCCGGTCGGCGGCGACAAGTTCATTGCGACGAGCTGGATTTTGTTTCAGTCGGCGCAGGCTTTGTATGGCGGGGATTCGGGATTGGGGATTCGCAAGAGCGGGGTACTGCAGTGCTGCTGCTGTTACGAATCCCTAATCCCAACTGCCGAATCACGATGGCTCTTACAAATCCCCAATCCCGAATCACAAATCCCTGCCCCTAAAACAACTGCCCCTGCGGCGACTCCTTGACCGGCTTGGCCGGCAGAGCAGGGCGCCGAAACTTGCCGGTATCCAACGGCGGCATCTGGCGTGCATCGAAACCGGCGCGGCGGTGGGCCAGCGCGAAGCGTCTCGCCAGCAGATCCGCATACACGCCTTGTCCGCGCATGCGCGTGCCGAAAGCACTGTCGTAATCCTTGCCGCCGCGTAGCTGCTGGATCGTGCTCATCACATGCTCGGCGCGTTGTGGATGATGGGTCTGCAACCAGTCGCGGAACAGCGGCGCCACTTCGTGCGGTAGCCGCAGCAATACGTAGCCGGCACTGTCGGCGCCAGCATCGGCGGCGGCCTGCAGGATCGCTTCCAGTTCGTGATCGTTGATCCACGGAATCACCGGCGCGGCCATCACCCCGACCGGCACACCGGCCTCGTGCAATGCACGCATCGCGCGCAGGCGTGCATGCGGCGCGGACGCGCGCGGTTCGAGCTTGGCCGACACGTGCGGGTCGAGCGTGGTCACCGAAAAATACACGTTGACCAGCCCCTCGCGCGCCAGCGGCGCAAGCAGATCCAGATCGCGCGTCACCAACGCGTTCTTGGTAATCAGCGTGAACGGATGCCGCGTTTCCCATAGCACTTCGATCAATTGCCGCGTCAGCGCGTGCTTACGTTCGATCGGCTGATACGCATCGGTGTTGATGCCCAATGCGATCGGGCTGGGCACATAGCCAGGCCGCGACAATTCGCGCCGCAACACCTCCGGCGCATTGGTCTTGGCGAACAACTTTGTTTCGAAATCCAGTCCGGGCGAGAGATTGAGATACGCATGCGAGGGCCGCGCAAAGCAGTAACTGCACCCATGCTCGCAGCCTCGATACGGATTCACCGATTGCGAGAACCCGATATCCGGCGATTGATTGCGGCTGATGATGCTGCGCGCGGTTTCCTCGGTGATCTGCGTACGCAATGCCGGCGCGGCGAACTCCTCGCTGTCGTCCGCGTACCAGCCATCGTCCACCGCCTGCTGGGTGGTTGTTTCGAAGCGTCCGGGCAGATGGCCGGTCGCACCCCGGCCCTTGATTGCAGTTGCCATCGCGCCATCGTACGGCCGGCAGATCTCACACGCCGCGACGACGCAAGCGACACGATGCGGCGTTCAGACCCGTGCTCCGCCATTGCGTTGGCCGCGTGGTCATCGCAGTAAAGGGTGCGGGCCGTAGAATCCGCGCATGCTCGCATCTGCACAGGGCGCGTGGGACTGGCTGGCCACCATTCCCCACCTCGAAGCGCTTCTCCTCGCCGCCTACGTGCTGTACCTGCTGTGGATCGCCAGCTGGATCGTGCTGCAGAAGCGCGAGCCGGTGGCCACGCTGAGCTGGGTGCTGTCGCTGGCCGCGCTGCCGTACCTGGGCCTGCTGATCTATTACTGGCTCGGCCCGCAGAAGGTCAAACGCCAGCGCCTGCGTCGCGGCCGTTCGCGCTCGGGCATGGAAAGCTACGACAGCGTCTGCCCACCCGATGCCGACTGCACCGAGCTGGCCAAGATCGCCCAGTCCACCACCGGCCTGGCGCCCAGCAGCGCCACCGAAGTGCATTGGCTGGTCGACGGCGCGGCCACCTACGCCGCCATCATCGAGGCGATCGGTCACGCGCGCGACCACATCCATCTGGAGTACTACATCTTCCAGCCGGACCGCAGCGGCACCGCGATCTGCGAGGCTCTGATGGAACGCGCGCGCGTCGGCGTCAAGGTGCGCTTGTTGCTGGATGCGGTGGGTTCTTCGGCGATGACACGGCGCAGCCTGCGCACGCTGCGCGAGGCCGGGGTGGAGACCGCCTGGTTCCATCCCTCGCAGCTGCTCAAGCCGTTCAAGCGGCCGTGGCTGAACCTGCGCACCCACCGCAAGGTGATCGTCATCGATGGGCGGATCGGTTTCACCGGCGGCATCAACGTCACCGACGACGAGAACGAGCAAGTGCGCAGCGACGCCTACCGCGATCTGCACGTGCGTCTGCAAGGCCACGTGGTGCGCAGCCTGCAGCTGGTGTTCCTGGAAGACTGGCTCTACGCCACCCGGCAGGGCCGCCCGGCCTTCCACGGTCAACAGCTGTGGCCGGAGGATGTGCCAACCCGCGCGCAAGGCGATGTCGATGCGCAGGTGCTGGTGTCGGGGCCGGACTCCTCGTGGGAGGCGATCCATCGGCTGATGGTCGCTGCGATCCACGAAGCCAGGCATCGGGTCTGGCTGGTCACGCCGTACTTCGTCCCAGGCGAGGCCGCGCGCATGGCACTGACCTCGGCCGCATTGGGCGGCCTGGACGTGCGCCTGCTGGTGCCGCGCGTCAGCGATTCGCGCCTGGTCACCTACGCGGCGCGCTCGTATTTCGACGAACTGCTCGAAGCCGGCGTGCGCATCTACGAATACGGTCCGCGCATGCTGCACACCAAGGCGCTGCTGGTCGACGATGAGATCAGTATCGTCGGCAGCGCCAATTTCGACAGCCGCAGCTTCCGGCTGAATTTCGAGTTGTCGATGCTGTTTCGCGACCAGGCGGTGGCGGCAGAACTGGCGGGGCTGATCGGCAGCGACCTGGAAAAAGCCCAGGAAGTGCGCTTCGTACGCCGCCGCCCCCTGTGGCGCTCGCGCCTTCCCGAAGCCTTCGCACGGCTGCTGTCGCCGCTGCTCTGAACCGCACCCGCCGCGCCCACGTGGAACCGCACCGGGCGCGGCGCTACACTGCCGCCACTGATTGGGGAGCTCGTCATGCACTGGCTGTTTCTGCTTATGGCACTGGGTGCGCTGGTGCTGGCTTTCAGCACGCCGCACGTGTGGTTGCTGGTGGTCTCGCTGCTGGTGGCATTGCTGCTGTTGCTGCTGTGGACGCGCGGCTGGTTCGCCTCGCGCATGGACGACACCCAGCGCGATACCAGCAGCATGATCGACCCGGCAGAACTGCGCCGCCTGCGCGAGATCGCCGAGGCCCGCAAGGCCGCCGCACTCGCAGCCACGCGCGATGGCGAGCCGCAGGCCTGAGAGCGACGTTGTGACCACCCAGCTCAGCGTCAACGTCAACAAGATCGCGGTGCTGCGCAATTCGCGCGGCGGGCACGATCCGGATGTGGTGCAGGCTGCGCGCACCTGCATCGCAGCCGGTGCGCACGGCATCACCGTGCACCCGCGCCCGGACCAGCGGCATATCCGCGCCGACGACGTGCTGGCGCTGAGCGCGCTGACGCGCGAGCACGGCGTCGAATTCAATATCGAAGGCAATCCGTCCGCGCCACCGCGCGATGGCTATCCGGGGCTGCTGGAGCTGTGTCGCCTCACGCGCCCCGAGCAGGTCACCCTGGTGCCCGATGGCGACGGGCAACTGACCTCCGACCACGGTTTCGACTTTTCACAGGACCCCGCACAGCTCGCCGCACTGATTGCCTCGTTCAAGGCGATTGGTGCGCGCGTCAGTTTGTTTGTCGATGCCGGTAATGCCGAGATCGCGCAGGCGGCGGTGCTCGGTGCAGACCGCATCGAGTTGTACACCGGCCCGTATGCGCAGGCGCATCTGAGCGGGCAGCCAGACGCTGCATTCGCGCTGTTTGCCGGCGCCGCGCAACGTGCCAGCGCCGCAGGTCTGGGCATCAATGCCGGGCATGATCTGTCGCAGGACAACCTTGGCGATTTTCTCAACGCCGTCCCCGGCGTGCTCGAAGTCTCGATCGGCCACGCGCTGATCAGCGAAGCCTTGTATCGAGGTCTGGATGCGACTGTGCGTACGTATCTGGAGATACTGCACAGCGCGTCGGCTAGCGTTTGAGAGCTTCAATCGTCTAAGCGCGTCTATCGAAACGACGGCACTTACCGAAACACGGAACTCGGCGATCTGGAGGTCATAGATAACACCGAATTCTCGCGTGCGGTCCACACGCCTGATGGTCGGCCGCTGCGTTTTGTCGTTTTTCTCGGTTGCTTTAAGGCAGCTGCACGTTATGCATCCCATTACTCACAACGGAGCAGAGTTTTTCTGCCCCGTTGCGCTATTTACTGCATCATTTACTTCATCATTTACTTCATTATTAACTGCATTATCTACTGCACAAAACTGATGCGAGCAGCCTGCGCGTTCTTTGCCGCAGCCAATACCTTGGCCATCACTGCATATTCCGCACCTGCACTGGCCTCAGTGCAAAAACAACGCTCGACCACCGAGCCGAAGCGTCGGGCTGCGAATCGATCACGCATAAAAAAACGCCACCGTTTCCGGTGGCGTTTGCAGTCGCGTCATGACTGTTGTGTTGCGGTCTTGCGATGTCTTACTGCATGAAGCCGATTTTCTTCATCTGCGAGTTCTTTGCCGCAGCCAGGACTTTGGCCATCACCTCGTACTCCGCGTCCTGGTTCGCATCGATGCGCAGTTCCGGCTGGTTGGTCGGATCGCTAGCGATCACTTCTTCCATCTTCTGCTGCAACTGAGCCACCGGCACTGGGCTGTTGTTCCAGAACACCTGGTTGCTGGCGTCGATCCGCAACTCGATCGGCGGCGGCGGTTCGGTCGTCTGCGGTGGCGGGTTGAGCACCCGCTGCGGCAGATCCACGGCGATCGGGTAGGTCATGATCGGCGCGGTCACGATGAAGATGATCAGCAGCACCAACATCACGTCCACCAGGGGCGTGACGTTGATATCGGCCATCGGGCCACGGTTTCCACCGGTACTGAATGCCATGGCTTACTGCCCCTTCTCTTTGGTCGCGACGAAGCCGATGTCCAACATGCCCTGACCCTGCGCGATCTTGGTGATCTCGTTGATCGTACGCATCTTGGTCGTGCGGTCGCCACGCAGGTTGAGCGGCGGTTGCGGTGTCTGCTGTGCGGCGGTGGACAGGCGCGACTCCAAGGCTTCCTTGGAGACCGGCTCGTCGTTCCAGTACAGCGACCCGTCTTCCTTGACGGCCAGAGTGATCGGCGCGGCACGTTTCTCCGGCTCTTCCTTCTGGACCAGGTTGGCCTCGGGCAGCTCCACCTTGACCTTATGGGACATCAGCGGTGCCGTAATGATGAAGATGATCAGCAGCACCAACATCACGTCCACGAGGGGCGTCACATTGATGTCGGCCATCGGGCCACCGCTGTTTCCACTACTGAAGGCCATAACGGGCTCCGTCTAAATCGTTGCGAAGTCGTTCTTTACTACGGATTAGCGAACGCGCGAACCAGTGGCGAAGAAGTCGTGCAGGTCGTGAGCGAAGGTGTCGAACTTGGCGATCACCGAGCTGTTGACCTTGGAGAAGAAGTTGAACGCGAACACCGCCGGGATGGCGACGAACAGACCGATCGCGGTCATGATCAGCGCTTCACCCACCGGGCCGGCAACGGCGTCGATGGAAGCCGAACCGGTTGCACCGATCTTGATCAGCGCGCCGTAGATGCCCCACACGGTACCAAGCAGACCGACGAACGGTGCGGTCGCACCGACGGTGGCGAGCAGGGTCATGCCGGACTGCAGACGGGTGCTTTCGCGGGTCACGGCCTGACGCAGGGCGCGATCGACGAACTCGGAACGGCTCAGGCTCTCGCCCAGACCGCCGGCGCTGGTGCCTTCGGCACGCTGGTGGTGAGCGGCAGCCTGGGCTGCGTCCAGCGCGATCTTGGAAAACGGCTCGGAAGCGGGCTGCTCTTCCATGGCGCGGATAGCGTCCTGTGCATTCGGGGCATCCCAGAACGCGGTGGTGACGCGGTCAGCCGCGCTCTTCAGACGGGTGGCGCGGAAAATGTTGATGACGGTCCAGTACCAGGAGGCAGCGGACATGGCGATCAGGGTGATCAGAACGACCCAGGACACGGCGAAGTCGCCGGGCTGAGAAGTCATTTCGGTGATCAGATGCTCGAAGCCCATCTGCGAAAGAGCGGCCGATGGATTGGAGCCCCCTGCAGCGGCGGCGATAAAGAATTCCTGCAGCATGACGCTTACCTTTGTTGTGTGTGGTGATGAAGGGTGGAGCGAAAGGAAGACAGGATCCTGGGCCGGCCGTAGCCGGCCCGTGGATCAGTTCAGAGCAAAGTTGACCGGGACGCGGACACGTCCGGCGGCTTTCTGCCCGTTGACAGTGGAAGCATTGAACTTCCACTTGCGTGCTGCGTCCATCGCGGCACGGTCAAGGTCGCGGTTGCGGCTGGACTTTTCGACCGACACATTGGTCACGTTGCCGCTTGCATCCACATCCACGATCAGGATGACCTCACCTTGTACACCGGCACGGAATGCAGCCGGCGGATACTTCGGCGGGTTCATGTTCTTGGACGAGATATCGACACTGGCGCCGATGTCATTCGGCGGTTGCGGCGGAGACGGTGGGCTCGGCGGCGTGACGATATCGCTGGGACGGGGTTCGGGAACGTCGACTACCGGAGCTTCCGGCGGCGGCGGAACCGGTGACGGCTTCGGCGGCGACAGATTCTTGACCGGCGGCGGCGGCTTGTCTTCCGGCGGCGGCGGCGGCGGCGGCGGCGGGGGAGGAGGCGGTGCATCCACCAAGGTGACCATGGTGGTGCGCTCCTTCTCAGCCGGAGCCTTCGGCGCCACTGCAGGGATCAGCAACATCATCAGTGCAGTGAGGTGCAAAGCAATTACAAACGCGATGCCGATAATGCGGGCCCAGCTCAGACCCTGGTTCCCGGCATCATAGTCATGCCTGTGGATAACGAGTTGTTCCGTCATGCGCCAATGGCTCTTTCAGTGGGGGCCCCGGATCACGGTGATGATCCCCAGGTTTTCGGACGGCTTTGACACCGCAGGAACTCCCAAGCTTATACCAATCCCGAGTCCTGTAACCACTAAAAACACAGGGATTTCGGGGGTTTATTTTCTTTTTTACTTCAGGTTGATGATCTTCTTTGCGTCTTCAGGTTTTTTGACGCCTTTGGCGATCGCCTGCTGGGCAGCCTGCTTGGCTTCGGGGATACGCCCTTCCGAATGCAGCACCTTGGCCAGATTCAGATAGGTCTCGCCGTCCTTGGAAAGTGGTGCGGCTTTCTGCCAATTCTCGACTGCTTTGGGCACGTCCTCGCTGTAGTAATACGACTGCGCCAACGCGAGGTATGTCTGATAATCAGGCTTGAGGATGCCTTTTTGCATACCTTCATTGATGACAGCGATGACGTCCTTTTCCTTGTTCTCGGTGTTGGCGTAGATCGAGTACAGCTGCTTGTACTCCTTCTCCTCGGTCAACTGCCCCGCAGCGCGCAGCTTGTCCATGACGGCTGCGGCCTTGTCCATCTGGTCGGCCTGCATATACATGCTGGCCAGATTGAGCTGGGCTTTTTTGTCGTTCGGCGTCTTGGCGGCGATCGCCTCGGCGGTGGCGACGGCCTCGCCGGTCTGGCCGGCCTCGGCGTAGGCAGCCATCAACAACTGGTTCCACGTGTCCTTCGGCTCGGGCGAGGCGGCGATGGCCTGCTTCAGCACCGGAATCGCCTCCTTGTACCGCTCGGCCTGATACAGCGCCTGGCCCTTGAGGATCAGATCTTCCGGGCGCTGCGACTTGCTTTCGTCCAGGTACTTGTCCAGCGTGGCCAGACCCTCGGCCTGCTGGTCGTCCTGCATCTGCAACTGCGCCAGCATCAGCATCGACTGGAACTGGCCGTTGTTGTCCAGCGCATTCAGACCGATCGCTTGCTGCAGGTATTTCTTGGCAGCGGCGGTGTCGTCGGTGTTGTACGCGGCCTGTGCAGCAAGCTGCGCGGCCAGCGCCTTGTCGGCTTCATTGGCGGCGGAATTCGCCAGGATTTCATCGGCCTGGGTGCGCACGCCAGGGTAGTCCTCGCCCTTGTTGAAGGTTTCGATCAGCTTCTGCAGCTTGCTGCCCAGCTTGGACGAGGGCTTGATCGTCGGCGCGGCGCGGGTGGACTGCGGGTACAGCTCTTCGGCCTTACCGCTGCTCTTGGACTTGCGGCTGGCACGCTCGGACGAGCGGTCCGACTGCGCGACCGCATCGGCGACGACAGCCCCGCCCAGCGACGCGGCGATGAACAGGGACAACAGGGCTTGCTTGCGCTTGAGCAGTTTCATGATTCACCTCGGACGAGCCGCCGTCGGGCGGTACGAAAAGCGGAATGGAAGCTGTACGAAAAATCTGAGCCGGCAAACTTAGCAGAAAGTCTCAGTTCCCGAAAACGGTTTCCATGCTGTGTTGCGATATTCGGTACGTATCAGGGGCGGTTTCAGCCACAGCGTGGCGCCCGGCCGTCTTGTCGCGCCTGCTTGTAGACCGGCTCGAGCTGATTGACGTCGGCCTGCAGTTCGCGGATGCGATTGGCCGGATCGGGGTGAGTTGACAGCCATTGCGGCTGGCGGTTGCCACTGGCGGCCATCATGTTCTGCCACAGCGTCACCGCCTGGGCTGGGTCGAAGCCGGCCTGCGCCATCAGGCGTTGTCCGACCACGTCGGCCTCGCTCTCCTGGGTGCGCGAGCCGGGCAGCAGGAACACTGTCTGCGCGGTCATCCCGCCGACCTGGTTCACCGCGCTGGCCGCGCCATCGCCGTAGGCCGCGCCAGCCAGTGCGCCGATGATGCCCAGGCCGGTCTGCGCGCCGAGCTGGCGGGTGATGCGCTCTTCATGGTGGCGCGAGATCACATGCCCGATTTCATGACCGAGCACGGCGGCCAGCTGATCCTGGGTCTTGGCGACGGTGAAGATACCGGTGTTCACGCCGACCTTGCCGCCAGGCAGCGCGAACGCATTGGCTTCATCGTCGACGAACAGCGCGGTTTCCCAACGGGTTTCGCGCCATTGCGGCGGCAATTGCGCCACCAGCGCATTGACCACGCACTGCACGTAGGCGTTCTGCTTGCCGTCGGTGCTGACCTTTTCCTTCGCCTTGGTCTGCGCAAACGACTCCGCGCCAAGCTTGTCGAGTTGGTCTTGCGTGACGCCTCCCACCACCTGTCGGCGGCCGGTCGGCGAAGTTGTGGTGGCACATGCCGTCAACGTAAGGACGGCAACAACGATCAACAGCCTGGCTTTCATTCAATCCCCCTGGAACCCTGGGGGCATTTTGGCAGGCTCGTCTTAACTTTTCGTCAAACGGGTCAGCCGACCCCGAAAAAGTACAGCGCAGCCAGGGCCGTGGCGTTGTTGATGCCGTGCGCGGCGATGGGTGCCCACAGGGTGCCGGTGCGCCAATACAGCCATGCAAATGCCGCACCCATGCTGCCGTAGATCAGCCACAACTGGGCGATGGCGGCCGGGCCGTTGCCGCTGATGCCGGGCACTTCATGCACCAGCGCGAAGATCGCGCTGCTCAGCGCAATGCCCAGCCACGGGCGCCCGGCGGCCAGCAGGCGGCCGAACAGCACGCGCCGGAACAGCAATTCCTCGTACGCCGGGGCGATGACCACCGCGAACACCACCAGCGCCAGCGGCCATTGCTTGATCGCTTCTTCCATCAGCGGCAGGTTGGTCGGCACCGGTTTGATGCCCAGCGCCGATGCCGCGACGCTGACCAGATTGCTCAGCACGAACACGGAGACGGCGATCAGGCCGGTCCAGCCCCAGGTCGAGGCACGCCGCGTGGCGGCACGCGAGGCGGCCTGTTCGCCAGCGGTGGCCCGGCGACGCCAGTAGTACAGCAGCACCGCTGGCGTGGCGGTGCTGACCAGCGCAGTGAGCAACTGCACCAGCACTCCGGGTTGACCGATCGCGGCCATGATCTGCGCAGAGGAGGGCGTCAGGCCCTGCGCTTTGGCCGCCTGCACATGGCTGAAGCCGCGTACCGCTCCCCACAGCGCAAAGCCGGCCACGCTGAGCGTCAGCAGCAGGCCGGTGGCGATCAGTACGTCGATCCAGAAGCCGAGCAGTATGGGAAACAACCGGGACTTGCCGGCAGCGGAGGCCGGAGCCGGGATCGTTGGAGAATCTGCGCTCATCGTCGTCCTGCGAAAACCGCGCCCGCGCGGGCATCGCCGAGGCGACGCGCGCGCGTACGACGGAAGGCTCAGATATCCAGGTTGGACACCTTCAGCGCGTTGTCCTCGATGAAATCGCGGCGTGGTTCGACCACATCGCCCATCAAGGTGCTGAAGATCTGATCGGCGGCCACCGCGTCTTCGATGCGTACCTGCAGCAAGCGACGCGTATCCGGGTTGACCGTGGTTTCCCACAGCTGCTCGGCGTTCATTTCGCCCAGGCCCTTGAAGCGCTGCACCTGGCGGCCCTTCTTGGCCTCTTCCAGCAACCAGGCATGCGCCTGCGCGAAGCTGGTGATCGGATGGGTCTTGTTGCCCCGCACGATCTGCGCGCCTTCGCGCACCAGACCATCCAGCGCCAGCGCCACCTCGCGCAACGGACGCAGTTCGCCGCTTTCGAATGCGCCCATCGGCAGCACCTGGGTGAATTCCTCGCCCATGTGCTTGCGCACCGCCACCAGCGTGGCAGAGGTGCTATCGGTGGCCGGGTCGAAGCGCAGCTGGTAGCGCGCCGTGCCCAGGGTGCCGCGGTTGAGCACCGCCTGCAGCTTGTCCAGGGTGGGATGCTGGTCGCCTTCGGCCTGCAGCTTTGCCACGTCCAGCGGCGGCAGATCGATCAAGGCGGTCATCAGCGCCGGGTCGTAGCGGTGCGCATTGCGCGCGATCGCTTCGTTGGCACCGGTGAACAGCATCAGCAGCTTCTCCAGCGCCTCGCCGGTGATCGGCGGCTCGTCGGTGGCGGGGATCAGCGCCGCGCCCTCGACCGCGTTGCTGGCCAGGTAAGCGTTGAGCGCCGCATCGTCCTTGAGATACAGCTCGCTCTTGCCCTGCTTGAGTTTGTACAGCGGCGGCAGGCCGATGTAGATGTAGCCACGCTCGATCAGCTCCGGCATCTGCCGGTAGAAGAACGTGAGCAGCAGGGTACGGATGTGCGAGCCGTCGACGTCGGCGTCGGTCATCAGGATGATGCGGTGGTAGCGCAGCTTGTCCGGGTTGTACTCGTCGCGACCGATACCAGTGCCCAGCGCGGTGATCAGCGTGCCAACCTGGTCAGAGGCCAGCATGCGGTCGAAACGGGCGCGCTCGACGTTGAGGATCTTGCCGCGCAGCGGTAGCACCGCCTGGTTCTTGCGGTTACGGCCCTGCTTGGCCGAGCCACCTGCCGAGTCACCCTCGACGATGAACAATTCTGACAGCGCCGGGTCCTTTTCCTGGCAGTCGGCCAGCTTGCCCGGCAGGCCGGCAATGTCCAGCGCACCCTTGCGGCGGGTCAGGTCGCGCGCCTTGCGCGCGGCTTCGCGCGCACGCGCGGCGTCGACGATCTTGCCGGTGATGGCCTTGGCTTCGTTCGGGTTTTCCTGCAAGAACTCCTGCAGGCGCGCACCGAAGGCGTTTTCCACCGCCGGGCGCACGTCCGAGCTGACCAGCTTTTCCTTGGTCTGCGAGGAGAAGCTGGGGTCGGGCACCTTCACCGACAGCACCGCGATCATGCCTTCGCGCATGTCGTCGCCGGTCAGCGCGACCTTGGCCTGCTTGGCGATGCCGTTCTGCTCGATGTAATTACTGAGCACGCGCGTCAGCGCCGCGCGGAAACCGGCCAGATGGGTGCCGCCGTCCTTCTGCGGGATGTTGTTGGTAAAGCAATACATCGTTTCCTGGTAGGCGTCGGTCCACTGCAGGGCCACGTCCACCACGATGCCGTTGTGCTCGCCGGTCACCGAGATCACGTTGGGGTGCAGCGGCGACTTCAGCTGGGCCAGATGCTCCACGAAGCTGCGGATGCCGCCTTCGTAATGAAAATCGTCGCGACGGCCTTCGCCACGTTCGTCGATCAGCGCGATCTTGACGCCGGAATTGAGGAACGACAGCTCGCGCAGACGCCGCGCCAGGATGTCGTAATGGAACTCGACATCGCTGAAGATCGCTACGGCAGGCTTGAAGCGCAGCGTGGTGCCGCGCTTGGTCGAGGCTTCCAGCTGCTTGAGCGGGTACTGCGGCTCACCCAGCGCGTATTCCTGCTGGTAGTGGAAGCCGTCGCGCCAGATGTCCAGCCACAGGTGCTCGGACAGCGCATTGACCACCGAGACGCCCACGCCGTGCAGGCCGCCGGAAACCTTGTAGCTGTTGTCGTCGAACTTGCCGCCGGCATGCAGCACGGTGAGGATCACCTCCGCCGCCGACACGCCTTCTTCCTTGTGGATGTCGACCGGCACGCCGCGGCCGTTGTCCGAGACGGCGACCGAGCCATCGACCAGGATCTTGACCACGATGTCGTCGGCATGGCCGGCCAGGGCCTCGTCGACCGAGTTGTCGACCACCTCAAACACCATGTGATGCAGGCCGGTGCCGTCATGGACATCGCCGATGTACATGCCGGGGCGCTTGCGGACGGCTTCCAGGCCACGCAGCACGGTGATCTTGCTGGAATCGTAGGTGCTGTTGGGTGTGGTCGGGGTGTTTTGATCTTCGGTCATGCGCGTGCCGTTAGCTCCACAACACGGGCGAGGGCGGCAGGAGCCGCATCGCGCCGTGGGAAAAGGGGGATAGCGCACAAATTATACCAGTCGGCCCAGGTGTGCCGTGGTTGCTTACTCCGACGCGGCTTGAACGGCGATTTGCCCGTGTTCCACGTGGAACCGATGGAGCAGTACGCCTGCGTCTGCAAGCCCCGGCGGTATTTCGGTCGCGGTGATGAGTACCTGCGCAGGCGCCGAGGCGAGCCGCTGCAAAACGCGCGCCTGGTGGTGTCGATCCAGCTCAGAACCCAGATCGTCCAATGCAATCACCGGCCATTCGCCCCGTTCGTGGGCGAAATCTTCCGCCTGAGCCAGCAGACAGGCGAGGGCAGTCAGCTTGGCCTGGCCACGCGAGAGCGCATCCTTCCCCGGCAGCGCGTCAAAGGCAGGCGTCCAGTCGGCGCGGTGCGGTCCCTGCGAGGTATAGCCATTCTGGCGGTCGCGTTCGCGTGCCAACAGCAACGCGTCGGCGAGCGAGACCTCATGGCGCTTCCACCCCGGCGCGAACGTCAGCGCAGACAGCCCTAGCGAGGGGGCGATCGCGGTTGCAACGGGAATCAGACGTTCCTGCAGGCGATCCAGGTAGCGAAGGCGCCGCGACGTCAGGGTTTCACCGGATTCGGCAAGCTCGTGATCCCAAGCATCGAGCATGCGCGGCTGCGCGCCCTGCTTGAGTAGGGCGTTGCGCTGCTTGAGCGCACGCGCATAACGCCGCCATAGCGCCAGGAAGTCAGGTTCCACGTGGAACAAGCCCCAGTCCAGGAAGCGCCGGCGTGGTTCGCCACCGCCACTGATCAAGACATGGCTGCCCGGCTCGAACGTCACCACCGCCAGCGCGGCACATAACGATCCCAACTGCGCGACATCTTCCCCATCCAGCCGGCCAGTCCATTCCTGGCCGCTATGGCGTAGACCTGCGCGACGCGAGCGTTCGCTGGTGTCGCCGCTGCGCTCGCGCCATTCCACGAACACTTCCAGATCGTCGGCGCCTTGCTGGATCAGCCCATCGCGCACCCGCCCACGGAAACTGCGGCCATAGGCCATCAGATGCAGCGCCTCGAGCACACTCGTCTTGCCCGCGCCGTTATCGCCGGTGAACAAGTTCAAGGAACTGGCGGGGTGAAGCTCGACGGTCTGGAAACGACGAAGTCGATGGATGGACAACTGCACAACGTGCATCGATCGGTTTGCTCTGAGCTAATCCGGCGTCCCGGTCGGGGCGCAGGATACGTGATCGTTGCCGATTCCGTGCAAATGCCTGTGAAAGCCGGGTAGGGACAGGCAGGGGATAACGTGTGGATAAGTTCGATGCTCAGGAGCGCCCTTTTGCTTATCCACAGGTTACAGACCGGTAAACAAGGCTGAAAACACAGGGTTTCGAGACCTAAAAAGCTCATTGAAACAACAACTTAAGGTGGTTTTCGGCGAAATCTGGCCCTACCATCACCACCAAGCTCTTAAGTTATTTCTAGATTTAAAAGCAAAGTTAGATGTGCATAAGTCAAAAACGCACTTGAAATGTCCACAAAATCGGACGATGGAAGATACCGGTTCGCCTCAGCCGCCGATGTTCCTGACAGCTCGAAAGTGAATTTGTTCATATTCACACCACGAATGTCATCTTGCTATTACTGCGATTGGCTGACGGCGCGCTGTTATATGCCGAGCACTAACTCCGTAAGCACGACCTAACCCTCACCGTTGGCAGGCTCGCCTCAGAAAGCGGCGCACCACCGACATCGGACAGGCACCCAACTGCGACGCGGCAATGAAACGAGAGTCGCTGCAGACCAGGATCCCTTTGTTTTCGATAGTCCGATACAGCACCGGCTTCAGGCATGCTGTCCTCAAAACAAAAAAGCCCGGCAATGCCGGGCCTTTCGTGTTCCACGTGGAACGCAGCGTCAAAGACGCAGCGGCATCACCACATGACGCGACTTCTCGCTGCTGGCTTCGCGCACCAATGCAGACGAGTTCGCATCGCGTAGCTGGATCACCACATGCTCGTCGCGCAACGCGGAGAGGGCATCGAGCAGGTAATTGACGTTGAAGCCAATCGCCAGGTCGTCGACCTTGGTATCGGCCTCGATCTCTTCCTGCGCTTCTTCCTGCTCCGGGTTATGCGCACTGATCTTGAGCTGACCGGGAGAGACTTCCACGCGCACGCCGCGGTACTTCTCGTTCGACAGAATCGCAGCACGCTGCAACGAGGCGCGCAACGCTTCACGGTCAACCTTGACCTCACGATCGGCGCCGATCGGGATCACTGCCTCGTAATCCGGAAAGCGGCCATCGATCAGCTTGGAGGTGAAGGTCACATCGCCGCGCTTGACGCGGATATGGCTGCGGCCAACTTCCAGCTCGACTTCGCGGTCCGCCGCTTCCAGCAGACGCAGCAATTCGGTGACGCCCTTGCGCGGCACGATGATCTGGCGCTTGGCGCCGCCGGCCTTCTCCAGCTCCATTTCGCACAGCGCCAGACGGTGGCCATCGGTGGCCACACAACGCAGCAGCCCGTCGCGCAGATCGAACAGCAAGCCGTTGAGGTAATAGCGCACGTCCTGCTGGGCCATGGCGAACGCGGTGCGTTCGATCAGTTCCTTCAACCCGGCTTCCGGCACCACCACACGCTCGGTCGCCTCGACTTCATCCACCGACGGGAAGTCGTTGGCAGGCAGCGTAGCCAGCGTGAAGCGGCTACGCCCAGCCTGCACGGTGACCTTTTCGCCAGTCTGCGAGATGGTGACGCGGCTGCCGTCGGGCAGGGCGCGCAGGATGTCGAACAACTTGCGGGCCGGGATGGTGGTTTCGCCGTCCTGCGCGTCTTCCACCATCGTGCGCGAGATCATTTCCACTTCCAGGTCCGTGCCGGTCAACGAGACCTGCCCGTCCTTGACCTGCACTAGCAGGTTGGCCAGAACAGGCAGGGTTTGACGGCGTTCGACCACATTGACCACTTGGGCCAACGGTTTGAGGAAGGCTTCGCGCTGCAGTGTAAAACGCATGTGGTTCCGTGCCCCTATGCTTTAAAAGATAATGGAATAAATCAAAAGCTTGGTGGTGATGGTAGGGCCGTTTTCAGCGGATAACCACCATAACTATTTGTTTCCAAAGACATTTCAGCGCTTGAAAGTCGTTGGACTAGTGCCCCTGGTCTAGCGGTAAAACCTGTGGATAGTTTTTCGCTCGAACCGCGACGCAACGTTATCCACAGATTCTCCCGCATTTGACCCCAACGTTTCCACGCTTTTCTCCAAGCGGGCCGTCAAGGGGCGCAACGGCTCACTCGCTGAGCTTGCGAATCAGCTTTTCCCAGTCCTCGCGCAGCTTGCCGTCGGCTTCCATCAGCGTGCGGATCTGCCGGCAGGCATGCAGCACGGTGGTGTGGTCGCGGCCAGCAAAGGCGTCGCCGATCTCCGGCAGGCTGTGTTCGGTGAGCTCCTTGGCCAACGCCATCGCCACCTGGCGCGGACGCGCCAGCGAACGGGTGCGCCGCTTGGAGAGCAGATCCTTCATCTGCAGGCCGTAGTAGTCCGCCACGGTCTTCTGGATGTTGGGGATGCCGATCGCCTGCTGCTGGGCGCGCAGCAGGTCGCGCAGCGTCTCCTGGGCGAATTCCACGGTGATCGAGCGCCCGGTGAAGTTGGCACGCGCCACCAGGGTGTTGAGCGCGCCTTCCAGATCGCGCACGTTGGAGCGCATCTTCTTGGCGATCAAAAACGCCACGTCGTCCGGAATGTCGGCGCCGCGCTCGCGCGCCTTGGCCAGCACGATGGCCGCGCGGGTCTCGAAATCGGGCGGATCGATCGCCACCGACAAGCCCCAGGCCAGGCGCGACTTCAGACGCGGCTCCAGGCCCTCGACTTCGCGCGGATAGCGATCGCAGGTGAGGATGATCTGCTGGCGCCCGTCGAACAGCGCGTTGAAGGTGTGGAAAAACTCCTCCTGCGTGCGGTCCTTGCCGGCGAAAAACTGGATGTCGTCGATCAACAGCGCATCGATCTGCTGGAACTGGCGCTTGAACTGGTCCATCGCCTTGTCCTGCAGCGCCCGGATCATCGCGCTGAAGAACTGTTCCGAGCGCAGATACATCACCTTGGCGGCCGGATTGGCCTGGCGCAGCGCATTGCCGGCAGCGAACATCAGGTGGGTCTTGCCCAGGCCGGTGCTGCCGTACAGCAACAGCGGGTTGTGCGCACGGTCGCCTGGCTTCTGCGCGGCCTGGATGGCCGCGGCCAGCCCCAGCTGATTGCTGCGGCCTTCGACGAAATTAGCGAAGGTGTAGTGCGAATCCAGGTTGCCGGCAAACGGCACGATCGGTGCGGCAGCTGGCGCACTGGGCGCGGCCATCGGCGCCGGCAACGGGTCCGGCGCACGGGGACGCGAGCCGACCGCCAGCGCCACTTCGCCATTGCCGACGAAGTACGCCACCAGTTCGCGGATGCGCGGCAGATAGCGCTCACGGACCTGGTCGACGATGAAGGCATTCGGCGCGTACAGCACGATGCTGTCGCCGCGGTCTTCGGCTTGCAGGGGTTTCAACCAGGTGTGGACGTCTTCGGGCGGGAATTCAGCTTCGAGACGTTCCAGACAGCGGGGCCAAGCATCCATCAAAGTATGATCATCTGTTGCTGGCTGCGGCGCGCAGAAAAGCGCCGTGCTCGCAGCCCGGTAGTGAAAAGAGGATGGGCCAGACTAGCACCGAGGGCAGGGTTTTCCCAGACTTATTCACAGGTCCATCCACAGGCTGCTGCCATCCTCACCTGCGGTAAAGCGTTTGGGGAGTTGACCGGCGCTGTAGAGGTCCTATAGAATTTCCGGTTCTATTCGTCTCCATCCATGCAGAGGGCCCCATGGCCACCAAGCGTACTTTCCAACCCAGCAACCTCAAGCGAGCACGCGACCATGGCTTCCGCGCACGTATGGCAACTGCCGACGGCCGCAAGATCCTGGCTCGCCGCCGCGCCAAGGGCCGCAAGCGCCTGAGCGCTTGATTGCCGCGCCGCTCCCCGCGGCCGAGGCAGTCCCTACCGTGAACGCATCGAACCCGTGCAGGCGATTTCCTCGCTCTGCGCGGGTTCGTACGCGTGCGCAATATACGGTCGTTTTCGATACTGCACGTCGCACCTCGGACCCGTTGCTCAGCCTGCACTGGCGGACCGGCGATACGCCGCCGCGCCTGGGCATGGCGGTGTCGCGCAAGGTCGATACGCGTGCGGTTGGACGTAACCGCATCAAACGCGTGTTGCGCGATGCCATGCGGCACTTGTTGCCCGAGCTGGCCGGTGGCGATTACGTCATTGTGGCGCGCTCGGCCGCCGCAAAAGCGACCAATCCACAGATTCGCGACGCCTTCTTGCGTCTGCTGCGCCGTGCCGGCGCATTGCCCCTGCCTGCTGCGCCCGGCACAATGCCGCCCGCCAGGACGATGCACCCATCCTCCCTTTCCCCGACAGAGCCGGAACCCAGTTCCGACTGAGCGAGTTGCTGCCCGATGAACCAGACCCGTGTTTTCCTGATTTTTGCCTGGCTGATGGTCGCGGCGTTGCTGTGGATGGAGTGGGGCAAGGAGAAGACGGCTGCCAATGCGCCGGCTGTGGCAACGACCCAGTCGGTGCCGGCTGCGCGCGATCTGGATGCGGCTGCGACGCCGGCCAATGTGCCGGCGGCCCAGGCCATCCCGCAGGCGGGCGTGCCAGGCACGGTGCCGGCGACCAGCACTACTGCGGCAACTCCGGTCGCTGTCGGGGCTGCGCCGGTGGTCACCCTAACCTCGGACGTGCTGCGTCTGAAGCTGGACGGCCGCAGCGTGCTCGATGCCGAACTGCTGCAGTTTCCGCAGACCAAGGACGGCACCGCGCCGGTCAGCCTGCTGACCGAAGACGCCGCGCACCCATACAACGCCACCAGCGGCTGGGCCAGCGAGCATTCGCCGGTACCGGGCGTGGGCGGCTTCCGCGCCGAACAGCCGGGCACCGCGTTCGAACTGGCCAAGGGCCAGAACACCCTGGTGGTGCCGTTCGTGTGGAATGGTCCCAACGGCGTGTCGATCCGCCGCACCTTCACCCTGGAACGTGGTCGCTATGCGATCTCGATCAAGGACGAGGTGATCAACAAGAGCGGCGCGCCGTGGAACGGCTACGTGTTCCGCAAGCTGAGCCGGGTGCCGACCATCCTAAGCCGCGGCATGACCAACCCGGATTCCTTCAGCTTCAACGGGGCGACCTGGTACAGCCCGCAGGAAGGCTACGAGCGTCGCGCGTTCAAGGACTACATGGACGACGGCGGCCTCAATCGCCAGATCACCGGCGGTTGGGTGGCGCTGCTGCAGCACCACTTCTTCACCGCGTGGATTCCGCAGAAGGACCAGGCCTCGTTGTATGTGCTGAACCAGGACGGCCCGCGTGATGTGGCCGAGCTGCGCGGCCCGGCCTTCACCGTGGCGCCGGGACAGACCGCCAGCACCGAGGCGCGCCTGTGGGTGGGCCCGAAGCTGGTCAGCCTGATCGCCAAGGAAGACGTGAAGGGCCTGGACCGTGTGGTCGATTACAGCCGCTTCTCGATCATGGCCATTATCGGCCAGGGCCTGTTCTGGGTGCTGAGCCATCTGCACAGCTTCCTGCACAACTGGGGCTGGGCCATCATCGGCCTGGTGGTGCTGCTGCGCCTGGCGCTGTATCCGTTGTCGGCCGCGCAGTACAAGTCCGGTGCCAAGATGCGCCGCTTCCAGCCGCGCCTGGCGCAGTTGAAGGAGCGTTATGGCGACGATCGCGTCAAGTATCAGCAGGCGACGATGGAGCTGTTCAAGAAGGAAAAGATCAACCCGATGGGCGGCTGCCTGCCGCTGCTGATCCAGATGCCGATCTTCTTCGCGCTGTACTGGGTGCTGGTGGAATCGGTGGAACTGCGTCAGGCACCGTGGCTGGGCTGGATCCAGGATCTGACCGCGCGCGATCCGTACTTCATCCTGCCGGTGCTCAACATCGCCATCATGTGGGCCACGCAGAAGCTGACCCCGACCCCGGGCATGGACCCGATGCAGGCCAAGATGATGCAGTTCATGCCGCTGGTGTTCGGCGTCATGATGGCCTTCATGCCGGCCGGCCTGGTGCTGTACTGGGTGGTCAACGGCGGCCTGGGTCTGCTGATCCAGTGGTGGATGATCCGCCAGCACGGCGAGAAGCCGAGCAAGATCATCCAGGCCAACGCCAAGTGATCTGAAGAAGGCCCGCCGCAAGGCGGGCTTTCTGCATGCGCGCCTGCAAGCCACGTCTCTGACCACACGCCGTACCAACAGCCTATGTCTTCTTCGCCATCGACCATTGTTGCCATCGCCAGTGCCGCCGGAACCGGAGGCATCGGCATCGTGCGGCTGTCCGGCCCGCAGGCTGCGCAGATTGCCGCCGCGCTGGGCATTGCCACGTTGCAGCCACGGCACGCGCACTACGCACGCTTTCGCGACGCACAGGGCGAGGTGATCGACGACGGTATCGCGCTGTGGTTTCCGGCGCCGCACAGTTTTACCGGCGAAGACGTGGTGGAGTTGCAAGGTCATGGCAGCCCGGTGTTGCTGCGGCAGGTAGTGGCGCGCTGTATCGCACTGGGCGCACGGCAGGCACGCGCGGGCGAATTCAGCGAGCGTGCGTTTCTCAACGGCAAACTCGATCTTGCGCAGGCAGAGGCCATCGCCGACCTGATTGCCGCCGGCGATCTGCGCGCTGCGCGTGCCGCGCGGCGCTCGCTGGATGGTGTGTTCTCGCGCCGCGTCGATGCAGTCAGCGACAGCCTCACGCGTCTGCGCATCCACGTGGAGGCGGCGATCGATTTTGCCGATGAGCCGCTGGATACGCTGAGCGGCACGCAGGTGCGCGATGGACTGACGCAGGCACGCAGCTTGCTCGCGCAGCTACTGCGCGATGCCGAACGTGGACGCAAATTGCGCGACGGCCTGCATGCGGTGTTGATCGGTCCGCCTAACGCCGGCAAGAGTTCCTTGCTCAATGCACTGGCCGGCAGCGAGCGCGCCATCGTCACCGATGTCGCCGGCACCACCCGCGATACCTTGCAGGAAACCATCCAGCTCGATGGCTTCGAACTGACCCTGGTCGACACTGCGGGCTTGCGCGATGGCGGCGATACGATCGAACGCGAAGGCATGCGCCGCGCCCGCGCCGAACTGCAGCGCGCCGACCTGGCGCTGGTCGTGCTGGATGCACGCGACCCGCAAGCTGCACGCGCTGCGATCGGCGATGCCATCGATGCGGTGCCGCGGCAGTTGTGGATCCACAACAAGTGCGATCTGCTGGTAGATGCTCTGAAACTCGATAGCGATGCAATCGCGGTCTCTGCAGTGACCGGGCAGGGTTTGGAGCAGTTGCACGTGCGTCTGCGCGAACTCGCACTGGGCGATGGCGTAGAAAGCGTGGAAGGCGAATTCTCCGCACGCACGCGGCATGTCGAAGCACTGCGTCGCGCCGAACAACACGCGGATGCGGCGGATCTGGAGCTGGGATTCGAACAACTCGAACTGGCCGCAGAAGAACTGCGCCTGGCGCACGAAGCGCTCGGCGACATCACCGGCAAGCTGAGTGCCGACGAGTTGCTAGGCAAGATCTTTTCGAGTTTTTGTATTGGTAAGTGATGCGGCACGGCACAACGTGCAGAGATGAATCCGGTACTGCCTAGGCCAAAAAAATCCGGCCTCTTTCGAGGCCGGATTTGGTAATGCAATCATTTAACCAGCGAACAATCAGAAATCGTAGCGTGCGGTCAAACGGAACGAGCGCGGCATCCGATAATTCTGATCGTCTAACCAGTTACCTGATAAGCCTTAACCGATAACCAGTGAATCCTAGGATTGCCCGGTCTTAAGACCGATGGTGCTTTCCCATTAATCTAAGGAGGTTGGAGAGGAATATCAGTGCCGTACAACTCCAAACTGGACCGTCTATATCCTAGCTCTTCGCATTCTATGGAACTGAGGTCGATGGCTATTGCGCCATTTGCAATAATGGATGATCCACCGCAAATAAATCTGTGCAATCTTAAAGTCGAAGCTTCGACGCATTGCTCTCATAGCAAGGATGAGTCAAGAAATGAAGAAGTTATGTTTTACCGAGTAGCACGATTGCTTATACGTTCAAGCAGACCAAGTCATGGACGGCAGTCAGAAAGATATCCCGGAAGAGGCCATCGTCGACATCAACATTTAACGGGGTTCACTCGTGTCGAAGCGCAGCGATCGGATCCATCCGCGCTGCCTGACGTGCGGGATATACACCAAATGCCAGACCGACCAGCGTGCAGAAGCTGGTTGAGAGCAGCACAGGCAACGGTGCCCAAGCCACGTCCCAGTCGGCGAATGCGGCAATCAGATAGGCCAGCACGGTACCAAATACAAGACCTAGCAGAGCACCGGCCGCACAGATCATGCTGGCTTCCCGCAAAAACTGTGCGACCACGTCGCTGCGTCGCGCGCCTAACGCACGTAGCAGGCCGATCTCGCGACGCCGCTCGAGCACGTTAGCTAACATTATGTTCATGATGCCGATGCCGCCGATCAGCAAGCTGATGCCAGCAATCGCACTCATTACCACCTGGAAGATGCGCTGCGTGCGCCGGTGCTGCTGGAATAGCTGTTGCGGCACCACCAGCTGGTAATCGGATACGCCGGCGTGTCGTTGATCCAGTACAGCGGCGAGCACGCCGGCACCTGCTGCAAGGCGAGCGGGATCATCAACCCGGAGTGCGAAGCGGTCGATTTCGTCTTCCTGTGGCTGGAAGCGCAGTCGCGCGCGCGCACTCGCTAATGGCAGATAAACACGATTGCTTTCGCCGCCCAGTTGCACACCCTCGAAGCTGTCCTTGCCCAGATCGCGATCGGCGAGCACGCCTACGACTTCAAGCCAGAGATGATTGACTTTGACCAGCCCGCCGACCGCGGTGGCGCCTGGGAATAGATCGGCTGCTGCCTGGTGTCCGAGCACCGCGACCGCAGCCAATGCCGCCTCGTCATCCGCATCGAAAGCACGGCCGTCGGCAATATCCAACGACGAGAGCGCAAACCAGTCAGCGCTGACGCCGCTAGCCTGCGCATCACTCCTGCCATAGTCGCTGAACATGGAATACGTGCGTACGCGTTTTTCCGCAGCCCATTGCTGCGCGCCCGGCACCACGACCAACGCAGCCTCCGCATCGGCCGTACTCAGGCCGAGGCTGCGCACACGGCTTTCCTTGCGGGTGGCGTCGTCCTGCTGCCGTGTTTCGGAGATCAGGTTGTGCAGGCCCAGGCCTTCAATCAGGCGCAAGGCCTCGCGACGACTGCCTTCACCGACCGCCTGCATCGCTACAATCGCACCCACACCGAAGATCATCCCCAGCAGTGTCAGTAGCGTACGCAGGCGGTGACGCCACAATTCCTCGACTGCCTCGCGCCAGATTGGCGGTAGCCTGCTCACCGTCCAGCCTCCGGTGTGTCGCGCACAAGCGCAGGCAGGTCTCCGCCCGGCGACAGCATCACCTCGTCGCCTGCAGACAATCCGGAGAGCACCTGCGCGCGTGCGGTCCCGCGCGTCCCAAGCTCGAGTTCGCGATCCTCAAAGCCAGGGCCGCGTCGAACTTGCACGTAGTTGCGGCCATCTCGCTGCCGCACGGCTACGTTAGCGACGCTGAGACACCTTGCGCGCAGCAATTCAATCCGTGCCGCCATTCTTTGCCCAGGTACGAGACCAAGCCGAGTGATCGCGTCCGCCGACACTGGTGCGCGTATAGAGAGATAGCGCACCGGGTCGTAGCGTCCCTTTACCGTCGCTGCGCCGGCTACCCACGACAATTCGGTCGCGATCGTTTGCTTGGGCCTGCCCAGCGGATGCAGCGACACCGTCATGCCGGTCTGCAGGGCCTGTGCTTCCATCTGCGGCAGGTCTATCTCGACCTCCATCGACGAGGTATCCGGTAGGCTGCCGAACTCGGTACCGGCATATAGAGTTGTGCCGACCATCGGCTTGTCGCCAGACCAGTTCGATGTCAGCAGCAGAATACCGGCGTTAGGCGCGCGCAGCTCCAGTGCATCGAGATCGCCTTGTCGCTGCTGCGCGTTGAGATCATATGTAGCACGCTGCGCCTCGAGCACTGCCAATTCTGCACCGCTGCGGACTCCGGATTGGTCGCGTTGCCACGCGAGTACGTTCTGGCGGGTTTCCAAATAACGTGCATCCTCAAGCGCATCGAGTATCTGAGCGCGCGCGAGCGTCGACAGATCGGCACCGGAGTAGCGACGCGCGATGCCCAGCTGCACCGCGACCTCCGACAGATCAACTTCGACGCGGCCGATCGCGGCTTCCAGCTCGCTCTCCTTAGCCGCGCGCGACAGCGCGTTGCGCTGCAGTTCGATCATCGCCTGCGCCAGTTGCAGTTCGCCGCTGGGTGAAGCGAAACGGGCGAGTAGATCCCCTTCGGCAACCACGCTCCCTTCGGGCAGCATCCACTCCACGCGTCGCGACGACCAATTGCTGCCGGGTACATTGAGCAGTGTAGGCTTGGTCGAACGCAGCTCTCCTTCGCCGCGCACGCTCAGTATGAGATCGGTTTCTGCAAGCGTTTCTGTCGCAACTGGCAATGGCATAGGGCCGCATGCGGCTAATAAGAGCACGGACGCAATGAGCACTGCACGCTGGATCATCATGACACCCCATCGGGATTACCGAGCTCGACACGGACCGACTGACCGGGGCGCAATTGCGTCGCAGGGGCGTCGAGCGTGATTTCCAGATCGAGCATGGGAATTGGCTGCACCTGAGATTTGCTGTGCACGGCGCGACCGATCACTTTGACTGTGCCGCGATGTATGCTGCCACCGCCCCCTTCGACAATGATTCTCGCTGGCATGCCTTCTGATACGCGCGCCAGTTCGCGCTCTGGCAGCGCGGCACGAACGGCCAGCGTGGTCGTGTCAGGAATCTGTGCAACCGTCTGTCCACGCCAAACCTGAGAACCGACATCGAACTTCTCATTGTTCCAGCTGCTCTTGTGAATCACTACGCCACTGCGCGGGGCTGTGACATTCATCGCTGCCAGCGCGGTCCCCAGTCGCGTTACATCGGCTTCTAACTGCGCGAGTTCGGCTGTGGTGACACGGCGCTCCTGTGTGCGCTGCACCGACAACAGACGTTCGCGTTGTACTGCCAGTTTCGCGCGGCGTTCGGCACGCCGGCGTTCTGCCATAAGCTTGGCGTACTGGAGTGCGGCGACCAGTTCCTGTGGCTGTTCGGTCTTGCGTTGCGCTTTGTCGAGTTCGGCGGCGGCAAGCGCGGTTGACAGTCCTTCGCTACGAGCGCGTTCGGCGAGATCGAGGTCAAGCTTCCTGAGCTCACGCCGCTTGGCTTCACGCTGGCTCTGTTTTTCGCCAAGTTGGCGGATGATCTCGTTGCTGTCAAAAGCCACAACAACATCACCCTCTCTGACCTGTGCACCATCGGGCGCGAGCTGGGTAATGTTGAACTGCGATAGGCGATCCACCGCAGGCGTAATCAATGCTGCGGTATTAGGGGCATAGACTTCGCCATCCACGCGCAATGGGGCCTGCGCCGTCGCGAGGCCTGCGACCCATATCAGCACAAGCGCGGTCGTCCAAGACGTGCGGCTCATCGCACCGCACCAACGGACTGTGTGGCTACGACACGCACGCTCATGCCCGGCAGCAACGGCAGCTCGGTCTGGTCGAGCGCGATGTCTACGGCAAAGTATCGCCCTTCACCCCATTCGGCTTTGCGTTCGGGCGCGCCTGCGATCGCGGTGACGCGACCCCCGACATCCTGACCGGGCACGGCGTCGAAACGCAGCCGCACAAGCTGTTCCACCCAGATCGCCCTACGATCTGATTCCAGCACCCAGGCGCGGACTTCCATGCGGCCATCGCCGACCACTTCGCCAGCTCGGCTGCCCGGCATCGTCGTTGAGCCTTCGTCGATGCGGCCGCCGATCCAGTTGTTGTTAAAGCCATGGACGACGATACCGTCGCGGTCTGCGCGGATTTCCGAGGTGCGGACCAGCGCGGCGTGGTAGTCGCGCTGCACGACCAACTTGTTGATTTCCAGCTGGCCGTCCTTGGTGCGACGCACGACGGCACCCTTAGCGCTGCCAAGTTCGCGGCGCTTGAGCGCCGTCTCGCGCATAGCGGAGTCCAGTTCCCCCCGATAGCGATCGTGGTCGAGCGCGGCAATCAGATTGGCTGGAATTGACGCATTGAGTTTCGCCGCTGCCAGTTCCGCCTCGGCATCAACCAGTGCGAGTTCGGCATCGACAGCTTTGACCTCCAGCCCAGCAACGTCGCGCGCGATCTTCGCGCGCGACTGTTCGATCTGCGCTTCGAGATCGGGCACCTGCGCCGCCGATTGGCCGGGATCAATTCGAAGCACCGGATCGCCTGCCTTAACCGCCTGACCCTCGGGCGCGAAGAAGCGGATTGTCACCGGCGACATGTTTGATTGAGGTGTGATCAGTTGCTGTGCGCCGACTGAGCGCACCTCACCTGTTAGAACGACCGCCTGTGCAGACGCTGTCGCCAACAGCATGAGCATCAAGGCCACACCTTCAAGACGCGACATGGACCGCCCCGTCGTGTTCGATGCGGCCATCACGTAAACGCACCTGACGCGGTGCGTGGGCGGCGATCTCCGCATCGTGGGTCACCATCACCACGGTCTGTCCGCCGCGATGGACCTCGTCGATAAGCGCCAGCACATCTGCGGCGCTCTTCGAATCCAGATTGCCGGTGGGCTCGTCGGCTAGCAGCAGCGCAGGCTCCAGCAACAACGCGCGTGCGATTGCAGCGCGTTGTATTTGTCCGCCCGACAGTTCACCGGGGAGATGGTCGCGACGCTGCGACAAACCCACCCGATAGAGCAGGGTGTCCGCCCGCGCTTCGGCACCAGTTGGCGGATCGCGATGGAAACGCAGCGGCAAGAGTACGTTCTCGCGGACGGTTAGCCGCGGTAAGAGATGGAAACTCTGGAATACGAAGCCAATGCGCCGATTGCGGATGTCGCTGGCATCTGCGTCGTTCAGATTCGCCACGTCACAGCCGTCAATCAAATAACAACCACTACTAGGATGATCCAAGCACCCGAGAATGTTGAGCAGACTCGACTTGCCGGAACCGGACCGGCCTGTGACGGCAACGAATTCACCGGTTGCGACTGTCAGGTCGATCCCGGCCAACGCATGGACGGTCTGTCCATTCATCGCGTAACGGCGACTAACGCCCTGCAACTCAATCACGTTGTTATGTCCATAGGATTCGAAGCCAGAAGAAAATTAACTTGCGCTGTCAGAATTTTCCACATCGAGTATTAGATGGATCAAACCAATCTCCCACAGAAAAGCTATGAACGATGAGGGGAGCCAGTTAGCAGTGCTGGCGACTATTAGGCAATCCAAGGCTTCGTCTGATTTTGCGAGGAGAACTCCTAATTTCAATGTGGAAATTTTGCATCTAGCAACGCCTGCTAGACAGGAACTCGCACGGCCATTTTCAATCGCGGTTCCCTTTGCTCATAGCTATTGAAGCATGAGTCGATGCCTAATCGCTACTCTTGTACACGCTTTCTTGAGACAACCAAATAGAAGCAAATTTAGCAATCAGGAAAATGCAGCCTCTAGCGCGTCGCGTCCTAGAAAAAATTCTCTTAAGAATTTCTCGACGAAGCTGCCGTATAGTAATTTCCCTAAAAAAATTACGGAATTTCCCTACATACCCCGTTTCTGACAAAGCGTATACAAAAGTGGGTGCGGCGCGATTCAAATGTAAGTGGACTTAGCCAGGAGTTCCGAATTCCATGTGTGGAAGTAGTTCTCTTAAGAAATGCAAGGTTTAAAGCTATGAGTTAGGTTGAGCTGCTTCTAACGCTTATCCCTGTGGTCCATCGGCAACAAGTTTGGCTGAAGTTATAGCTATTTTGGATGATAGCGATATCCATCAATATTCAATAGGGAAATGTGAAATGAAAATTAGATATGCTTTCTTGGTGCTGCTGGTGGCTGCCTTCACCGCGCATGCTATTCGCCACCAACCTAATCAGCTTACGCGAATTTATTATCACGATTCCGCTAAAACACAATGGGCCGGACATGGGATGCTCAGCTGTCCGATCTACGCAAATAATGATCAGGGGTGGGTAGTACTTGATGGAGTGGAGGCACCTTATTTCACCGAGATTGTAGGACCTAAATGCCAGACTGGCGCTGTGGTACCAACACCCTGCTGGGCCGATGCCGCTTGCCCTCCGATCAGCGGTCATTGAGACACTAATATCAGCCGGGATCTTCGTCCACGAGGCCTGCCTGTTTCGCGTGCCCCAACCACGGCTGCGGTGCCCTTTCTAAGATGCCTGGAATTTGCTTTTTTATTTCGTCATTTCGATCTTCATGGTTTCTTCACATTAGTGTATGGTGCTGTAGCTTCTCGTTATAAAAGCGCCGCCACCCTTCGATTTCGCTGAGTCTCTAGCCCCCTTCGCGCCGCCGTCATTTTCGAAGGCTTGTCTACGAAAATGTCCAGGTACTACTCATGAGGTGACGTCAACCACGGTCAGTGATCGAAAACCGCAACCATCAAGCAGTGCATCACACACAAGCCGATCGCCAATAGTCCGCCTAGTGCCCGTAATTGGCAGGCGTCGCCGTGTGCTGCGATTGCAACGAAAACTGAACATTTAAATATAGGTCTTCAAATTTATAAGTGTGGTGAATTTTACTATTTTTAGATGGTCTTCCCGTGCACAACGGCGAGCACTTGCTCGCATGCTCATTACGCTGCAATTATATTTCTCTATGTTTTATCTTCAGCTGGACTTCAATATATCGACACTGTCTGCAACTGCGGCATAGGCTGATGCCAGAGCGTTTGCATAGCTGTCCTACCTGGGTGACGCTGGGCAGGCTTCAGAGTTTCTTTATGATCACCTCTTTCAGCATCGCCTTGTCCGGAAGCAGTACGCCACCAGCTATTTGAGCTAGCGGCTTTCTCCTTCAACAGCGGAAGGCGATTGAACTCAGACGGCTTCTGGCTGCTGCACTTCTTTCGCCATATGTAGAACGCAGCTTCATTGAGGCCCCTTTTCTAGTAGCCCTCCTTCGACAGCCATCCCAACTTTGACTGCTTGAGCGCATAGCCAACTGCTCTTTGGTAAAGCGTGAATTTTTATTGTTTGACCGTAGTTGCTACGGTCCGTGCCAAGGAAGTTTCTGCTTTACGATGGGCCGGCTCGCTAGGAATGGGTCAGCCAGCGAGCGCCAACGGTTCAACGCTAGGCGACATTAGCCTATGCGATGACAATCAGTTGTTGCGTCATGTGTCGCGTGCAGCAATCTCCGCACTACTTCCTACATCACACCAGGCAGCACGGTTTGCAGTGCAGCGTTCTCTGCCGCACAGGCTGGCGATTCCACGAGCGCTCCCGACTGCTTCGCACGCGCCTGCGCGATTTCGCGGCGTGCCCCAGCCAGGTCTTTCTGGAACTCAGGGTTGTCGTGCAACGCGGCGACGGTGGCGGCGGCCATCATGCGGCCCTGGATGACATCGCTCTGCCAGTGCACGTTGCAGACCAGGCGGCTGTCGCCGAAGGCACGGCCGCGGGCGAGCAGGGCGTCGCGTTGTGCAGGGGCGAGTTCGGCCAGGATCAGGCCCCAGCTCCAGCCGATGGCGGTGTGCCCGGAGGGGTAGGAGCCGTTCTTGCGCAGCGCGGCGTCGTCGGCGGGCGTGCACATCGGTTGGTCATTGCGCATAAATGGTCGCGGGCGTTGGTAGCGTGCCTTGGCCGCGCTGGTGCTGCTACTGGCGTCGCGCATGCTGCGTTCGAGCAGGCGCAGCAGGTGTGGGGTGCTGGTCTGGTCGATCTGCACGCCAAGCGCGCAGCTGAAGTGACTGGCGGCAGCGGGGAAAGTCAGTGCGGCGTCCTGTGTGGCCAGGTTCCAACGCGGTGTGCCACGCAACGCGAGCATCGCCTTGGCGATGGCTTCGTCGTTGGCCAGCGCGGCGCTGCCGTCCTGCGGCGGTGGCGGCACCAGGCGCAGGCTGTCGGGCAACTGTTCTTTTTCAAGATATCCACGCGCATCGGTGGCGATCACCGGGCCTGTCGATGCTGGTTTTTCCCGCGCGCTCAGCATGCCGCTGCCGACGACCAGCGCGGCGATGGCGATGCCGGTCAGCGTCCGAGGATAAGAGCGAGCACTGCGATGCGACATGGACCAACCCTCAACAACGCGCATGGAAGAGCTTGCAGATTACGACGCGCAGATGACATGTGCATGCCAGCGCAACGCAGCACTGGCGCGGGATGCGCAGCGACTGTCGCAGCACTGTCATGTCCCGGTCGCATCGGCGCAAGACAGCTGTCGCACGCTTGCCGTCATCTTTTGACTCGTCCCCTATGCCGCTCATGCCCAAGACCCATCTGTTAAGTGCCGCCGTTCTTACCGCGCTCGTGTTGTCGCCGGCTGCCCATGCCGCCGATTCCGAGGTGACTGCCGACACCGGCACGACCGTGCAGCAGCTCGATGCGGTCTCGGTGATCGGCCAGGGCGAAACGCGTCAGGTGCAGCGCATCACCCAGCAGGACATTCCGGTGTTGCCGCCGGGCACCAGCATCCAGAAGCTGCTCAACCGCATGCCGGGCGTCAACGTGCAATCCAACGATGCCTTCGGTGCCAACGAAGAGTCGCAGACGATCAGCCTGCGCGGCTTCAACGGCACGCGCCTGGGCTATACGCTCGACGGCCTGCCACTGGGCGACAACGCCTACGGTAACTACAACGGCCTCAATATCAGCCGCGCGCTGATCGCCGAGAACTTCGGCGGCGTGGAGCTGGCCTCGGGCATCGGTGCGCTGGGCACCGCCTCCACCAGCAACCTCGGCGGCACCATCCAGTACTACTCGGCCGATCCGTCCAGCGTGTTCGGCGGGCAGCTGTCGCAGACGCTGGGGTCGGATGCCAACCGCCGCACCTTCCTGCGTGTGGACACCGGTGACTACAACGGCTTTTCGGCATATGTGTCGGGCATCAACGCCGAAGCCGACATGTGGGCACGTCCGGATTCGCCGACCACCACGCGGCAGTTCAATGCCAAGGGTGTGTACCAGTTCGACGGCGGCAAGTTGACCGCGTTCGCCGATACCTCGCGCACCTCGCAGGCGGATTATTCCTATCTGTCCAAGAGCGGCATGGCGCGTGGCCTGGGTTGGGACTGGAATCTGTACGCGCCGGACTGGAACCGCGCATTGGCCGCGGCGTATTGCGCACCGGCCACGCGGAATGCGGCACGCTGCGGTTTCAGTGGCGGCGTGGACAACGTTGACGATGCCTATTACCAGAGCCGCGCGTTGCGCGACGACGATCTGTTCTACGTGGCCGGCGACTTCCAGCCCAACGATGCGATCAGCCTGCACACCCAGGTCTATCACCACGAAAACAAGGGTCAGGGCCACTGGTGGTCGCCGGGTCAGGCATCCAATCCAGGTACGCCGCAGGCATTGCCGATTTCGATTCGTAGCACCAATTACTGGATCAACCGCACCGGCGGCATCGCCTCGCTCGGTTGGAACCTGGGCCCGCATCACCTCGAAGCCGGGCTGTGGTACGAGCGCAACCACCACGATGTGGAGCGCAATTTCTACTGGATCGATGGGCCGGTCAGCGACGACAAGTTCCTGCAGGATCCGGACCGCCGGTTGTTCTCGCAGAACTACGTCATCACCACCCGGCAGTTCTACGTGCAGGGCAATTTCAAGTTCTTCGATGAGCGCCTGAGCGTGGATCTGGGCATCAAGAGCCCGAGCACCGAAATGACCGCACGCGAGACACCGGGCATCGCAGTGGAAGCGCCGGTGGCGACCGGCTCGATCAAGGCCAGCGAGTCGGTGCTGCCGCAGATCGGTCTGGGCTATCGCCTGGCCGAAGGGCAGGAAGTGTTCGCCTCGTATGCGGAAAACATCGCCGCGTTCCAGGGCGGCGGCGCCGGCGGTCCGTTGCTGGTGACGCAGGCCTCGTTCGATGCCAGCGTTGGTGCGCTGGAGCCGGAAAAGTCGCGCACCATGGAAGCCGGTTATCGCTTTGTACGCGATCACTTCGAAGCCTCGCTGGTCGGTTACGACGTGACCTTCGACAACCGCTTGCTCTCGCTCAATCCCTGCGCCAGCATCCAGCAGGGCACCACGCCGGCGTGCACCACGCGCTTCTTCAACGTGGGCTCGGTGAGCAGCCGCGGCGGCGAACTGACCGTGATCTGGAAGCCTACGAGCTACCTGCAGTGGTACAACTCGGCCTCGATCAACCGTTCGACCTACGACGACAACTACGTGCAGAACGGGGTGACCATTGCCACTGCCGGCAAGACCACGGTGGATACGCCCAAGCGCATGTTCGCCAGCGAAATCGCCTTCAACTACGCCAACTGGAACGTCAATCTGCGCGGCAAGTACACCGGCCAGCGGTATTACACCTACACCAACGACCAGGGCTTTGGCGGTTACACCTCGTTCGATGCGGGCGCCGGCTACGACTTCGGCCAGGCCGGCGTGCTGCAGGGCCTCAAGCTCTCGCTCAACGTCACCAACCTCACCGACAAGCGTTACGCGTCCAACCTCACCGCGTTCGCCAACAGCGATCCGAATGGGCGTCAGCTGGCGTTCCATGCGAGCGCGCCGCGGCAGGTGTTTTTGACGTTGGATGCGAAGTTCTGAGTTAGGGATTGGGGAATCGGGATTGGGGATTCGTAACGGCGGGTCTTGCTGCTGCTTACGGATTTCCGATGCTGATGGACGCTGTTAGTTTTAGAGTGGCTGACAAGACGTAGCGCGTGGTTGTCAGGCGGGTGCGGACGATGCGGAGAAAGCGGGGTGTATGTGTCGTACATGCCGCACCGCCAATCGGCCGCGTTCGCCTGGCGATCACGCCTTGGTTTTGATGGCTGCTTTTTCGTTGGAGAAATGCATGATGCAGTTCCACCGTGTTCTAGTGTTGGGAGCGATGATGGTCGGCATGAGCGGCCCCGCAGTGGCAGAAGCGCCGTTGGCGAAAACGGTGCAGATCTTTGCGCACCGTGGTGCCAGCGCGTTGCGCCCGGAACACACGTTGGCCTCCTACGCCAAGGCCATTGTCGATGGCGCCGATTTCGTCGAGCCGGATCTGGTGTCGACCAAGGATGGCGTGCTGGTGGCACGCCATGAGAACGAGATTGGCGGCACCACCGATGTGGCCAGCCATCCTGAGTTCGCCGCGCGCAAGACCCGCAAGACCATCGATGGCCAGCCGATGGAAGGCTGGTTCACCGAAGACTTCAGTCTTGTCGAATTGAAGACGTTGCGCGCGCGCGAGCGGCTGCCGCAATTGCGTGGCACGCGTTGGGATGGGCAGTTTCAGGTCGTGACCTTCGACGAGATCATCGATTTTGTCGCAGCCGAATCGGCAGCGACCGGGCGCACCATCGGGCTGATTCCGGAGATCAAGCACCCGAGCTATTTCAGTGCGCTGCATCTGGCGATGGAAGACAAGGTGCTGGCGAGCTTGCGTGCGCATGCCTACACGCAGACGGCGCCGGTGGTGATCCAGTCATTCGAGACCGGCAATTTGCGCTACCTGCGCGGCAAGATCGGACGCACCAGCAACATCCGTCTATTGCAGTTGCTGGGTGGCGCGCAGATGGCGCTGCCCGATGCGGGTGTGGGCAACGCGCCACGCACCTACGGGCAGATGATCACGCCCGAAGGGCTGAAGCAGATCGCCAGCTATGCCGATGCGATCGGCCCGGACATCCGCAGCATCATTCCGTTGGATGCGCAGCAACGGCTGGGCACGCCGACCAGCCTGGTGCACGATGCGCATGCGGCCGGATTGCAGGTGCAGCCGTATACGTTCCGCCCGGAGAATTATTTTCTGGCGATCAACAATCGCAGTGCTGGCGCGGTGACCGAGCGTAACGAGGCGGGCGCTTTGGCCGAGCTGAAGGCGTATCTGGATGCCGGTATCGATGCGTTCTTTGCCGACGATCCGGGATTGGCGCGGCGTGCGTTGAACGCGCGTCAGTAACGGCGCGTCCTCGCAATCAGCCGTTGTAGGAGCGTGCCTGCGCGCGATGAGGCGTTACCGATAACGCCCCATCGCGCGCAAGCGCGCTCCTACGTCCCCGGCGGTCGTTCGCGCGGGGGGAAATGCAGCACCACGTTGTGCGAGCCGTCGTCCTGGCGTTGCCATAGCACCGGCACCTGGCGCGGCGGCGGCGGTTCCAGCACGTCGCGCTCGGCGGTGCTGACTTCCCAGGCGGCGTCTTCGTCCTCGTCGTCCCAGCTATAGCGCGGCTTGGCCTGTTGCGGGTCGCGCAGGCGCAGCAGCAGTGCGGCGATCAGGCCGGCCACGGCGCCGCCCAGGTGTGATTGCCAGGACACGCCGGCTTCGTGCGGCAGGATGGTCAGCAGCATGCCGCCGTAAAACAGGAAGGCGATCATGCTGGTGGCGATTGCCGGGCGGTCGCGGCGCAGCAGGCCGAGCACGAACACCAGAAACATCAGCCCGTGGGTGACGCCGCTGGCGCCCAGGTGGCGGCTGCCGGGTTCGCCCAGCAGCCAGGCGCCCAGGCCCGAGCCCAGCCACAACAACGGCAGCGCCATGGCGGTGGCGCGCGGATACACGCTGCCGGCCAGCGTGCCCAGGATCAGCAGGGCGGCCGCGTTGGCGCCCAGATGCGCGAGCGAGCCATGCAGCAGCGGTGCGGTGAGAATGCCGAGCAGGCCGTCGGCCTGTAGCGGTGCCACGGCCCAGGCGCGCCAGTCGAACATGCCCTGGGCGGTGAACACTGCCACCAGCAGCAGCACGGCGGCCAGGCTGAAGTTGAAGGCACGCAAGACCCGGGAGCGATCCAGGCGGTCTTGGGCGGTGGCGTCGGCGGCGGCAACAGGATGCTGTGTCATGCCTTCACGGATGGCGTCGCGCGGGTTTTTTTACAAGCCTATCCGGCGCGGGATAAGCAGGCCCGGCGACGGGATAATCCACTCCTGGCGCCGATCGTTGGCGGATCGGCCTGCGCCTTATCACGGACGATCTGCGGCTTGGCTGCAGGGTCCTTGCCCGCCCACCATCGCGGGACACGCCGCAAGTACGTCCGTGTAGGCTCTTACGCGGCATCCATGCCGCGTAAGGTCCCGCGACGGTGGGCGGGCAAGGACCAGTGGAGATGGTCGGTGCGTATGGTTGGGAGCAGTGCACGCGGCGCTGCCATTCACGAATCCCCAATCCCCAATCCCGGCCCGTCAGTGCCGGGCCGGCTTGGGCGGACGCAGCAGGCTCAGCACGATGGTGAAGATCAGGATCAGCACTACCGCGGCCAGCGAGACCAGCACCGGGATCTTGTACAGATCGATGATCATCATCTTGGTGCCGATGAACACCAGGATCACCGCCAGGCCGTACGGCAGCAGGTGGAAGCGGTCGGCCATGCCGGCCAGCAGGAAGAACATCGCGCGCAGGCCCAGCACTGCGAACACGTTGGAGGTCAGCACGATGAACGGGTCGGTGGTGATGGCGAAGATCGCCGGAATGCTGTCCACCGCAAAGATCACATCGATCACCGCAATCAGGATCAGCACCACGAACAACGGGGTGAACCAGCGCTTGCCGTCCTTGATCACGCTCAGCGCGTTGCCGTCGTACTGCGGGCTGAGCCGCAGATGGCCACGCATCCAGCGCAGCACAGGGTTGGCTTCCAGATCCGGCTCCTTGCCGGCGGAGAACCACATCTTGATACCGGTCAGCAGCAGGAACGCGCCGAACACGTACAGCAGCCAATGGAACTTGGTCAGCAATACCGAGCCTGCAAAGATCATGATCGCGCGCAGCACGATGGCGCCCAGCACGCCGATGATCAGCACGCGCTGGCGCTGTTCTTCGGGCACGCCGAAGTAGGTCATGACCATCAGGAACACGAAGATGTTGTCGACCGCCAGCGATTTCTCGACCAGATAGCCGGTCAGGAACTCCAGCCCGATCCGGTCGGCCGCCGCGTCGCCCATGCTGCCCTGCAGGTACCACCACAGCCCGGCGTTGAAGGCCAGTGCCAGCAGCACCCAGCCGATGCTCCACCAGGTGGCTTCCTTGAAGGTCACCTTGTGCGCGCCGCCATGGCGCATCAGCACCAGATCGACCATCAGCGCCACGATCACCACGATCGCGAAGCCACCCCATAACCAGACATTGCCAATGGTTTGCATAAAAGAATCCCGAAAAGTGGAACGACCTGGACAGCCGGTGGGCTGAGGCCTTGTGACACGGAAATCGTGGATTCCGGGTGACGGACCTTCGCCTGCGCGGCGAAGGTCTCGCTCGCAACCGGTGTGGGCCGGTTGCCGTTGCACCGGAGCGCCTGATGACAGGGCTCGTAATGACGGCGACAACGCTGGAGCGACTTCCCGAACGATGGCATGACCGCTGCGACGTTCTGTTGGCCGTTCCTGGGAGCTACTCCCCTTCTGAGCCCGATTCTGCGTTGCGGGCTCAGGCACGTCAATCCAGCCGGATACAATGGACGGATGAATACTCCTGTCCCCGTCGTCCGACTCAAGAATGCGTGGCGCTCCAGCCACCCGTGGATCTTCCAGAAGCTGGTGGAAAAGCCCGCCGCCAAGCCCAAACCCGGCACCATCGTCGATGTGGTCGGCGTGGATGGGGAGTGGATCGGCCGCGGCTTCTACAACGGCCATTCGCGCATTGCCGTGCGCATCCTGGAAACCGACCAGTCGGTGCCGGTGGATGCGGGCTGGTTCTCGCGCAAGATCGCCGCCGCGGTAAGCCTGCGCCGCGACTGGCTCAAGCTCGATGGCGTGTCCGACGCCTGGCGCGTGGTGCACAGCGAAGGCGACGGCCTGTCCGGCCTGGTGGTGGACCGCTACGGCGACCTGGTGGTGGTGGAGTTCTTCGCCGCCGGCATGTTCCGCCATCGCGAATGGATCTACGAGGCGCTGCGCGAGCAGTTCCCCGGCTGCCGCTTCCACAGTTTTGCCGACGAGCACGTGCAAAAGCAGGAAAGCTTCGATTTCCACAGCAACACCACCACCGAAGCGGCGGTGATCACCGAGTACGGCATCAAGTTCCGCGCCGACCCGGCGGGGGCGCACAAGACCGGGTTTTTTGCCGATCAGCGCGAAAACCGCCAGTGGTTGAGCGAGCAGGTTGAAGGCAAGAGCGTGCTGGACCTGTGCTGCAACACCGGCGGATTTGCGGTGTATGCGGCCGCGCGCGGCGCCTCGGAGGTGCTGGGCGTGGACATCGACGAGGATGTGATCGCGTTGGCCAAGGGCAATGCGAAGCTCAACAACGTGCGCCCCAAGTTCGTGCAGGCCGACATCTTTCCGTGGCTGCGCGATGCGTCCAATCGCGGCGACCAGTTTGATGTGGTGATTCTGGACCCGGCCAAGATGACGCGCGACCGCGAGCAGGTGATTCCGGCGTTGAAGAAATACCTGGACATGAACAAGCTGGCGTTGGGCGTGGTCAAGCCCGGTGGCCTGTTCGCCACGTTCTCGTGCACCGGGCTGGTGGCCGAGCAGGAGTTTCTGGACATGCTGCGCCGCGCCTCGTATTTCTCCGGGCGCACCATCCAGATCCTGAAGGTGGCCGGTGCCGGTCCGGACCATCCGTTCATGGCGCACGTGCAGGAATCGCGCTATCTGAAGGCAGTATTCTGCCGCGTGATCTAGCGCGGCGATCAAGACGGCGATCAACCCGTGGAGCGGCCAGTCGATGACACCGGACGATGACGAACGCAAGGCGCTGACCCGGTTGCTGCGTGAGATCGAGCGGCCTAACGCGAGTCTGCTGGCCAGCAACTGGCCGGTATTCGGCGTGTGGCTGCTGTTTTCCGGGGCCTTCATGTATCTGTTCCAGACCGGCAGCGGCTCGCCGTTGCATCCGTTGCTGCTGGCGCTGGGCTCGACCTGTCTGGGCGTGTTCGGTGCGTGGATCGTGTTCCGCTCGGTGTGGGCGCGGCAGTGGCCGCATGTGCGCGAGCACATCGATGTCGAGAGCGTGCGCGCGCGTTTGGCCGAGCTGGGCGACTAAAACCGCGTGTCGCAGGCCATTCCGGCCTGCGCGTATCGGTCACATCAGGCGATGACCTGCGGTTGGTTGCAGCTGCAGAGGTAACCGATCACCAACCCGCCGGCCGCGCGGTGATTTCCGGCACCGCCTGGCGCAGATCGGCCCCGAATTCGGGATTTGTCATGGTCTCCGGATCGACATAGCCGTAGAACACGCCCGGCCCACAAACACCGTACTCGCTTGCGCATTGGTGCCGATCGTCGCGCCCGGATGCCACACGGTCAGACCGCCAAGTACCGCATTGCCCTGCACGGCGCCGCCCATCACCGTGGTGTGGGCAGTCGCGTGGCAGCGCGCTCTGGTGCATGGCGCGCCTGCATAACCCAAAGCAGTCAGGTCATTGCCAACGGCCATTTCGTTGGCCGCATCCCACCGGACATTGTCGATTTCTGGCGCGATCTGCGCGGGTAGTGCCATCGCAGCGAACCACCCGTCGGAGGGCATGGCGGAGGTGCGTCGCTGACGCATCGTGACTTCAAGAGCAGGTCATTCGCTCGAATCCCCCGGAGAACGCAATGACTTCCTCACTTCGACGTGCGGGCACGTCAGCGGCCGCGCCCTAGATGCCGGCCATCGATTCCCAGCGCGCCGCCTGGCTGGCGACGCAGATCCTGCCGCATGAGCCGGCGCTGCGGCGCTGGCTGCGCAAGCACGCCCCTGGCACCGTCGATTGCGACGATGTGATCCAGGAGACCTACGCCATCCTGGCCGGGCTGGGCGAGGTCGGTCATATCGCCAACCCGCGCGCCTATCTGTTCACCGCCGCGCAGTCGGTGCTGTTGCAGCAGGTGCGGCGCGCCAGGATCGTTTCGATCGAAAGCGTGGCGGAAATCGAGCGCCTGGACATCACACAGGACGAGCGCTCACCCGAGCGCCACGCCATTGCCGGTCAGGAGCTGCGCCGCATCGGCGAAGCGCTGTCCGCACTGCCGGACAAATGCCGCCAGGTATTTCTGCTGCGCAAGGTCGATGGACTGTCGCAGCGCGAGATCGCCGCGCGGCTCGGAATCAGCGAGAACACCGTGGAAAAACACATCGTGAAGGGATTGCGTTTGCTGATGGCCCGCATGGGCCGCACCCGCGTCTCCGCACCGGCCGCCGTTCACGACGCGCAGGCCACTCGCCTGGCCGACCCGCAGCGTGGCACCTGAGCATGCGCACCATCGACGACATTGCCGCCGCCTGGGTGGGACGCGAGGACGGCGACCGGCTCACGCCGGCCGAGTGCGCGCAGCGCGACCGTTGGCTGGCCGCAGACGTGCGCCATCGCGGGGCGTATGCGCGTGCGCACGCGGTGCATCTGCATTTCGATCGCGCGCGTGCGTTGGGGCAGGGCTTCGCAGTACAGACCCAGGCCAGGCACGCGCGTGCGCGCCGACGCGGTGCCTGGTTGGCCGCGCTTGCGGCCAGCGTGGTCGCCGCAGCCAGCGGCATGCTGGCGCTGCAGCAACCCATGCGCATGAATCGCATGCCCAGTGAGGCCGTGGCGGGCAGCGGCACGCCCGGCAGCGGCCATCACCTCACCCGCATTGGCGAGGTGCTGCGCCTGCCACTGGCTGACGGCTCGGCGGTGACGCTCAACTCCGGCTCGGAAGTGGTGGTGGAATACCGCGCCGACCGGCGTCAGATCCAGCTGCTGCGTGGCGAGGCCTTGTTCGATGTGGCCAAGGATCGCCATCGCCCGTTCGTGGTGATGGCGGCCGGCTCGGAAGTGCGTGCGGTCGGCACCAGCTTCAGCGTGCGCCGCCGGCAGGACGATGCAGTCAAGGTCCTCGTGCGCGAAGGCACCGTCGAAGTGGATGCCGAGCAGCGCGCACCGCAACGGGTGGCAGCCAACATGTTGGCGATGGTCAGCCCGACGCGGGCAGTGCAGCTGCAGCCGCTGGACGCGCAACGCGTGCAGCAGCTGTTGGTCTGGCGCGACGGCATGATCGCCTTCGATGGCGACACGCTGGCGCAGGCCGCTGCCGAATTCGCCCGCTACAACGACATGCGCATCCTGATCGACGACCCCGCCGTGGCGCGACGCACCGTGGTCGGCCTGTACTCGGCCAACGATCCGGAAGGCTTCGCACGTTCTGTCGCACTGAGCATGGGCCTGCAGATCGAACACACCCGTGGCGGCATCCATCTGCGCGGGGCAATCGCGCAGTGATGTGCATGGCCGTGCGTCACCTCATGCGATGTCCATGGCGGAAAAGCGGCGGCGACGCATCGAACACACAGGGGAGCCAGACAGCAACGGTGACAGCGATCAAACAGCGGCGCCCGCGCGCCCGCGGAGAACAGTGATGCAGGCAGCAACCAGGCGTTTGAGCAAGGCAATCGCGGCGGCAACCGCAATGATGGCAGCGGGGCATGCGTTGGCAGCGTCACCGCAGGGGCGCACGTTCTCGCTACCGGAGAGCAACGCGGTGGTGGCATTGCCCGAATTCGCGCGGCAAGCGGGCGTGCAGATCGTGGCACCGGGCGAATACCTGCAGCAGGTGCGCACGCCGGCCGTGCAGGGCACGCTGGAATCGCGAGTGGCACTACGGCAATTACTGACCGGCACCGGATTGAGCGTGGTCGAAGACGACGGCGAACGCATCACGCTGGCCTCGGCGCAGCCGATGACCGCCGCCTTGCACGGCCATCCCGGCGTGGGCTATGCACAAGTGGACGCACCCGCCGCCGCGCCGCCCGCAGACGCCGCAGTCGGCAATCTGGACGCGGTGGTGGTCACCGGCGCGCGCGGCGTGCAGCGCACCGTCACCGAAAGTCCCACCCCGATCGATGTGATCGGCGCGGCGGAACTGGAAAAGACCGGCCGCCCGGGCTTGCTCTCGGCGCTCAACGATCTGGTGCCCTCGTTCAATGCGCCGGCCAAATCCGGCAACGGCACCTCGTATGTGATCGCCACCGGCGGGCTGCGCGGGCTCAACCCGGATCACACCCTGGTGCTGGTCAACGGCAAGCGCCGCCATCGCACCGCCAGCATCAACATCGCCGGCATCGTCGGCCGTGGTTCGGTGCCGGTGGACATGAGCCTGATCCCGGTCTCGGCGGTGGACCATATCGAAGTGCTGCGCGACGGCGCCGCCGCGCAATACGGCTCGGATGCGATCGCCGGCGTCATCAACATCCTTCTCAAATCCGATGCCGACGGCGGCAAGGCCGACATCCTGTGGGGCCAGAACATCGACCGCGCCGATGGCGACAGCAGCAGCGCCAGCATCGGCAAGGGCCTGGCGCTGGGCAGCGACGGCTTCGTCTATCTGGCCGCCGACGCCAGGTATCAGCAAACCTCCAATCGCGCGGTGCCGGTGGCCGACGATTACCGGCTGTACTACCCGGTCAACGGCCAGCCGGACCCGCGCGAGGCCAGCGCCGACCGGTTGATCACGCGCAACTTCGGCCAGCCCTGGCAGAAGGGCGCCAACCTGTCCTACAACGCCGAACTCGGCCTGGGCGGCGACCTGCGCGGTTATTCCTATGCCACCTATAGCCGCCGCCTGAGCGACCTGGAATGGTCGTTCCGCAATCCCAATGCCAACAACACGCTGCAAGAGATCTACCCGGACGGGTACAGCCCGCGCCTGCGCATCGACGAGACCGATTACGAGTTCACCGCCGGCATCAAGGGCCTGTGGGGCGAGTGGGATTGGGACCTGGCCACCAGCTACGGCAGCAACGCCTCCGAACGCGACGGGCTGCACACGCTCAATGCCAGCCTGGGGCCAACCAGCCCCACCGAGTTCTATCTAGGCCAGCTGACCTCCACCGACTGGACCACCAGCCTGGACATCACCCGCGGCCTGCAGCTGGCCGAGCGTCCGTTGCAGGTGTCGCTGGGCGTGCAGCACCGCTACGAAAAATACGAGATCCAGGCCGGCGAGCAGGCGGCGTATGCGGCCGGCAGCTACGTGTTTCCGGCCGGCCATCCGCGTGCCGGGCAGGCGCCGCCCCCTGGCGCGCAGGGCGCGATCACCTTCCAGCCCGACGAAGCCGGCAGCCTGCATCGCAACAGCGGCGCGGCCTATGTCGACCTGACCTGGGACGTGGCCGACAGCGTGTCGCTGGGTCTGGCCGGGCGTTACGAGCGCTTCGACGATTCGGCCGGCGATACCGCGGTGGGCAAGTTAACCGCGCGCTGGGCCATCACCCCCACCTTCGCGCTGCGTGGCGCGGCCAGCACCGGCTTCCGCGCGCCGGCATTGGCGCAGGCCTTGTACGCGGCCACCAACAGCAGCTGGCGCACGCTGGACAATGGCGATCGCGAGCTGTTCCTGGCCAAGACGCTGCCGGTGGATTCCCCCGCCGCGCTCGCACTCGGCGCCGAACCGCTGAAGCCGGAAGAATCCACCAACGCCAGTATCGGCTTCACCTACAACCCCTCGCGCGCGCTCAGCCTCACCGTGGATGCCTACCGCATCGATCTGGACGACCGCATCGGCATGACCGGCTACATCACCGGTGCGGCGATCACCGACCTGCTCACCCGCGCCGGTGTGTCCGGGGTCGACAGCGCGCAGTACTTCACCAACGCCATCGACACCCGCACCGAAGGCGTGGACGTGGTGGCCACCTGGCGCATGGAGGCCGGCGACTGGGGCCGGGTCAACTGGAACCTGGGCTACAACTACAACAAAACCGAGATCACCCGCATCGCCGACAACCCGGCCGCACTGGACTCGCTGGGCGCCGGCTACGAATTGTTCGACCGCGCCTCGCGCGGCTATCTGTCGCGTACCCCGCGCAGCAAGCTGCTGCTGGGCGGCAACTGGGTGATCGGCGACTTCGCGCTCAACGTGCGCGTCAACCGCTTCGGCAGCTTCGATGTGCTGGAAAACAACCCGGCCAACGACGAGCACGTGCCGGCCAAATGGATCACCGATCTGGAGGCGTCCTACGCACTTTCCGATCGCATCACCTGGACGCTCGGCGCCAACAACCTGTTCAACCAATACCCCAAAAACATCGGCGTAGTCGCCAGTACCGGCAGCGGTTTCTACGTCACCAGCGTGCCGTATGGCTTCACCGGCGGGTCCTACTACACCAAGTTGACGTACACCTTTTGAGGAGTGATCCAGTGCCGCAATTGTCTTTGATGCGGGCGCGTTCGCGCAGCGCTTTCACCTACGCAGGGTTGCTGTTGATCGCGCTGGCATGCGCCCCGATGGCGGTACTCGCCAGCAGTGGTAAACACACAGGCGAGATCCTGTGGGACCGCTACGGCGTGCCGCATGTCTACGCCAGGACCGAGGCCGGCACCTTCTACGGCTTCGGCTGGGCACAAACGCACAGCCACGGCAATCTGCTGCTGCATCTCTACGGCGAAGCGCGCGGCCGCGCCGCCGAATACTGGGGCGACACCTACATCGAACAGGATCGCTGGCTGGCCACCAACGATGTCTACGCGCGCGCGCAGCAGTGGTATCGGCAGCAGGATCCGGGCTTTCGCGCCGATCTGGATGCATTCGCGCAAGGCATCAACGACTACGCCGCCGCACACCCGGAAGCGCTGGATGCCGAGGTCAAAGTGGTGCTGCCGATCACCGGCGTGGACGTGGTGGCGCACGCGCACCGGCTGATGAATTACGTCTACATCGCCTCGCCTGCGAAAGTGCTGGGCGAGCCGCCCAAGGACGGCCAGGCCCGCGATGGTTCCAATGCCTGGGCGCTGATGCCCAAGAAGACCCGCGACGGCCACGCCATGCTGCTGGCCAATCCGCATCTGCCGTGGGGCAGCGGCTTTTTCACCTATTACGAAGCGCATCTCAACGGGCCCGGCGTGGATCTGTACGGCGCCACCCAGGTGGGCCTACCGATCCTGCGTTTCGGTTTCAACAAGCAACTGGGTTTCACCAATACGGTGAACACGCTGCTGGGCCAGACCACCTACAAACTCAGCTTGTCGGGCGAGGGCTATCTGCTGGACGGCAAGGTGCTGCCGTTCAAGCGTGAGACCAGGACCTTGAAGATCCGTCAGGCCGATGGCGCGCTGAAGGAAGAGGTGCTGCAAGTTCGCCAAAGCGTGCACGGCCCGGTGTTCGAGCGTTACGACGGCAGCACCGTGGCGCTGCGCGTGGCAGGGCTGGATCGCCCCGATATGCTCAAGCAGTACTGGGACATGGGCAAGGCGCAGGACTTTGCGCAGTTCCAGCGCGCGCTGAAACAGCTGCAGGTGCCGATGTTCAACATCGTCTACGCGGACAAAGCCGGCAACGTGCTGTTTCTGGACAACGGCATCCTGCCCAAACACGCGCAAGGCGATCTGAAGTACTGGAGCGGGCTGGTGCCGGGCGATACCGCAGCCACGTTGTGGCGCGAGGTGCACGGCTACGACGAGTTGCCCAAGGTGATCAATCCGGCCGGCGGTTTCGTGCAGAACACCAACGACCCGCCGTGGCTGTCGAGCTGGCCGCGCGTGCTGGAACCGAGCGCATTTCCCGCGTATGTCGCACCGGTCGGGCCGATGTCGTTGCGTGCGCAGAACTCGGTAAAGATGCTGGCCGAGCACGACAACATCGACTTCGACCAGTTCGTCGCGCTCAAGCGCACCGCGCAGGCGTTGGCGGCCGATCGCACATTGCCGCAGCTGTATGCCGCGGCCGCAGACAGCACCGATCCGGACATCGCCGCTGCGATCGCCGTGCTCAAGGCCTGGGACCGCCACTTCGAAACCGATAGCCGTGGCGCGTTGTTGTTCGAGGAATGGGCGCGCTTGTTCACTGGCGATGCGCGTTACCTTTCGCAAGCCGGCTACGCCACGCCGTGGTCGTTGGCCGCGCCATTGACCACACCCAGCGGCTTGAAGGACCCGGCGCTGGCGCTGCGTCAACTCAAGCAGGCCGTCGCCAGCACCAAACAAACCTATGGCGCCATCGACCGGCCGTACGGCGAGGTCTCGCGCTTCCATCTGGGCGAGGTGGATGTGCCTGGCCGCGGCGGTTTCGGCAATCTCGGCGCGTTCGATGTGATCACCTGGAACCCGCCCAACGCCGCCGGCCAACGCCTGCCGCAGCACGGCGAAACCTGGGTGTCGCTGGTGGAGTTTTCCACGCCCATCAAGGCCAAAGGCTTGATGAGTTACGGCAATGCCAGCCAGCCCGGCTCTGCGCACATCAGCGACCAGCTGCAGCTGCTGTCCAGGGGGGAGTTCCGCACCTTGTGGACCACCCGCGAACAGGTCGAACAACACCTGGAATCGCGTACCGACTTCTGACCATCACCTTCCGACGATGGCCCCACCTGAAGCCGCCACCCGGCATCACCGCCTGACATCCCAGCATCCAAGGACACTGCCCATGCGCACCTTTCTGACCACCGCCTTGTTCGCCATCGCAACGCTGACCGCCACCTCCACCGCATTCGCGGCCGATCCGCACGATGGCGCCTGGACGTTGGTGGAATCCAAATCCAATTGGAGCGACGGCAAGTTCCCCAAGGGCATGCGCCTGACCATCAACGTGCAGTTCTCCGACAACCGCATCGAATACCACTCCATCAACACCACCCGCCCGGCCACACCGTACAAGGTCGATTACGTCACCACGCTCGATGGCAAACCCAGCCCGCTCAACGAGCAGGCGCGCTTCAACCAGATCGCGGTGAGCAAGACCGGCGCCGATACCTACCAGATCCTCAAGATGAAGGACGACGACGTGATCGTCGGCGAGTTCTGGACGTTTTCTGCCGACGGCAAGACGCTGATCCGCAATGGCGTGGGCAAGTCGCCGGAAGGCAAATCCAAGGCTTATCACGAGTTCTTCGAGCGCAAGTGACGCGTTGGTGCGTGGTTGCAGGCGGTGATGTCTGCGACTGCGCATCGCAGCGGCCCGCGCCCCGCGTTCTGCGCAGAGATCGGCCGATCCCTGCGCGGCTATGATCGATCCACCCCCACCTTCTGCGAGCTGCCATGACCCTGCACCGCCTGTGCACCGCCATCTTCCTGAGTCTGGCCGTGGCCGCACCCAGCTACGCGCTGGAGTTTTCCAAGGCCGAGCTGGCGCGCGCCACCGCCTTGCAACAGCGTCTGGTCACGCTGGATTCGCATCTGGATACCCCGGCCAATCTGGAGCGCCCCGACTTCGACGTGTTGCAGGCGCATGCCGGCAACCGGCTGTCGCAGGTGGATTACCCGCGCATGGTCGAAGGCGCGCTGGATGGCGGCTTCTGGGCGGTCTATACCGCGCAGGGCAATCGCAGTGCGGCCGCGCATCTGGACGATCGCGATGCCGGTCTGCAGCGGCTGTTGAAGATCCACACGCTGCTGGCCGCGCAACCACAGCGCTTCGCCTTCGCCACCACGCCCGCCGATGCCGCGCGCATCAAGGCCGATGGCAAGCGCGTGGTGTACATCAGCATGGAAAACGCCAGCCCGCTGGTGGCCGCCCCCACGCTGCTGAGCTTCTATTACGCGCAAGGCCTGCGCCTGATGAGCACCGTGCATTTTCTCAACAACGAGTTCGCCGACTCGGCCACCGATCCCAAGGGGCCGGAGTGGAAGGGCTTGAGCCCGGCCGGCAAGCAACTGGTGCAGCAGGCGCAGGCGCTGGGCATCGTGATCGATCAATCGCACGCCTCCGATGCGGTGTTCGACCAGTTGATTGCGCTATCGCCGGTGCCGATCGTGCTCTCGCACAGCGGTGCGCGTGCGGTCTTCAACCACCCGCGCAATATCGACGACGCACGCTTGAAGGTGCTGGCCGCGCATGGCGGCGTGATCCAGGTGAATTCCTATGGCGGTTATCTGGTCGACAGCGGCGCCAGCCCCGAGCGCAAGGCCGCCGAAAAGGCGTTGACCGGCCAGTACGGCGGTTGGGAACACGTCAAGATCGCCGACGGCACCGCTCTGAGCGCCGCACTCAAGGAACTGGATGCGCGCTACCCGATCAAGCGGGCGACCGAAGAGGATTTTTTCGCCCATCTGGAGCATGTGCTCAAGCTGGTCGGGCCGGAGCACGTCGGCATCGGCATGGATTGGGACGGCGGCGGTGGGGTGGTCGGGCTGGAAGACGTCTCCAAGCTCCCGCGCATCACCGCCTGGCTGCTGCGCAAGGGCTACACCGAACAGCAGATCGCCGGCATCTGGGGCGGCAACCTGTTGCGGGTGATGGGCCAGGCGCAGGCGTATGCGGCGGGGAATCGGGAGTCGGGAATCGGTAGGGCACCTGGTGCCGGGATTCGGCAGGCGGGATTCGGGATTCGCAGAGCCAAGGCGGTCCATCGTGCGGAGGGCTGGGTGCTGCGTCGGGCCTGGCGATGGGGCGCCGGCTTGGCCGTGGTGCAGCGCTGGGGTAAAGACGCGTTGCTGCTGCGGCTTTCCCGCCGGATTGGCTGATCGGGGCGCGCGAAGTCCGTCAGCGCTAGCTGTCAGGCAGGTACTCGCATAAGCGGCTGGCCGCGCCCGTATCGGGACGGCCAGCCCTGCACCAGCAGCATGGTCGGCGTGGCGCTGCGAGCCCGGCACGAGATGCTTGATGCGGATTTGGGCATTTGCACAAAAATCAGCGCCCAGCTGCCCATAAACAGGCAGCATCCTGACGATGCTTCCGGGAAAAAGCTCCAACTAGAATGCGCCGACCCCCTGTGTGGTGCCGGCACCGCTGCGCCGCGCACTGGTTGGCCCACCGACTGCTGGAGCGTGCGATGACCCAAGCCACCCGGCCCCTGCCGCCCCCCGACGGTATGGGCCCGACCTACCGCAAGATCCTGTGGCGGCTGATCCCGTTCCTGTTCGTCTGCTACCTGTTCAATTACCTGGACCGGGTCAACGTGGGCTTCGCCAAATTGCAGATGCTGGGCGATCTGGGCATGAGCGAAACGGTCTACGGGCTGGGCGCAGGCATCTTCTTCATCGGCTATCTGGCCTGCGGGGTGCCGAGCAATCTGATCCTGCAGCGCATCGGCGCGCGCCGCTGGGTGGCGATCATGATGGTCAGCTGGGGCCTGCTCTCCACCTGCCTGATGTTCGTGCGCACCCCGGCCGGTTTTTACACGCTGCGCCTGCTGACCGGCGCTGCCGAGGCCGGTTTCTTCCCGGGCATCGTGCTGTATCTGACGCGCTGGTTTCCGCGCGCCCAGCATGGCCGGGTCATGACCGTCTTCATGTCGGCCATCCCCATCTCCGGCGTGCTGGGCGGGCCGTTGTCGGGCTGGATCCTCAGCCACTTTTCGGCCGGGCAGGGCGGTTTGGCTGGCTGGCAATGGATGTTCCTGCTGCAAGGCCTGCCCACGGTGCTGCTGGGCATCGGGGTGTGGTTCCTGCTCAGCGACGGCGTGCAGCAGGCGACCTGGCTGGATGCGCAGGAGAAACAGGCACTGACCCGCGCGCTGGCAGACGACGAAGCACGCAAGCCTGCCGGTGCCTCCACCTCGCTGGGCGCGGTGCTGCGCAACCCGGCGGTGTGGATGCTGGGCACGGTGTACTTCTGCATCCAGAGCGGGGTGTATGCGATCAACTTCTGGCTGCCCTCGATCATCCAGGGCAGCGGCGTCACCGACCCGACCCGGATCGGCCTGATGAGCGCCATCCCGTATCTGGCCGCAGCGGTGTTCATGGTGCTGATGGGCCGCTCGGCCGACCGCCGCGGCGAGCGCCGTTGGCATCTGGTGATCCCGTTGCTGATGGGCGCAGCCGGGCTGTGCATCGCCGCCAGCGTCACCGACAACCTGGCGCTGGCCTTGTTCGGCATGACGCTGGCCACGATGGGCGCGGTCAGCGGGCTGCCGCTGTTCTGGCCGCTGACCAATGGCTTTCTCACTGCCGCCGCTGCGGCCGGCGGGCTGGCGCTGATCAATTCCACCGGCCAGGTCGCCGGCTTCGTCAGCCCCTATCTGGTGGGCTGGATCAAGGACACCACCCACAGCACCGAGCTGGCGCTGTACGTGCTGGCCGGCGCCATGCTGCTGGGCGCCGCGCTGGTGCTGCGGGTGCCGGCGCGCGCGGTGAACCAGTGATGCGTCCATTCAAGCGAGTGTCCCCATGAAGATCGTCATCGCCCCGGATTCGTACAAGGAAAGCCTGTCCGCGCTGGAGGTGGCCACCCAGATCGAGGCCGGCTTCCGCGAGGTGTTCCCTAACTGGCACTACACCAAGGTGCCGGTGGCCGATGGCGGCGAAGGCACGGTCGACGCCCTGGTGGCCGCCACCGGCGGGCGGGTGATCGCCTGCACCGTCAGCGGCCCGCTCGGCACCCCGGTGCCGGCGTTCTTCGGCCTGACCGGCGACGGCCGCACCGCCGTGATCGAAATGGCTGCCGCCAGTGGCCTGGCGCTGCTGCCGCCAGCCGAGCGCGCGCCGCTGCGCACCAGCACCGCAGGCGTGGGCGAGTTGATCCTGGCTGCGCTGGATGCCGGCGCGCGGCGCTTCATCATCGGCATCGGCGGCAGTGCCACCAACGACGGCGGCGCCGGCCTGGCGCAGGCCTTGGGCGTGCGGCTGCTGGATGCGCAAGGCGCGCCGATCGGCCCGGGTGGCGGCGCGCTGGCCGCCTTGGCGCGCATCGACACCGAAGGTCTGGACGTGCGCCTGCGGGACTGCCGGTTCGAAGTGGCCTGCGATGTCGACAACCCGCTGATCGGCCCCACCGGCGCCTCGGCGGTGTTCGGCCCGCAGAAGGGCGCCACCCCCGGCATGGTGCGTCAGCTCGATAGCAACCTGCAGCACTACGCCAACCTGTTGCAGCGCGACCTTGGCGTGCAGCTGCACGACCTGCCCGGCGGCGGCGCGGCAGGCGGTCTGGGCGCGGCGCTGGTGGCGTATCTGGGCGCGCAGTTGCGGCCCGGCGTGGAGATCGTGGCGCAGGCGCTCGGGCTGGATGCGCTGGTCGCCCAGGCCGATCTGGTCATCACCGGCGAGGGCCGTCTGGACAGCCAGAGCCTGCACGGCAAGACCCCGGTGGGCGTGGCGCGGGTGGCGAAGCGGCACGGCAAACCGGTGATCGCCATTGCCGGCTGCCTGGGCAATGGCGCCGCGCTGCTGCATGGCCACGGCATCGATGCGATGTTCGCAGTGGTGCATCGCGCCTGCACGGTGGAACAGGCGCTGGCCGAAGCCGCCAGCAACGTGCGTATCGCCGCGCGCAATGTGGCGGCGGCGTTGCAGGTGGGCAGGGCGTTGGCGCAGGTGCCTGCAGTCGGAGAAGGCCGCTGACGGCAGCGCACGGATGCCTCACCCCGGCCCTCCTCGTGCCTGCCCCACTGCAGCCCATCGGCGCGCAGGACATGCCTGGCGCCTGCAGGGTGACGCCGCGATGCGGCGCATTGCCGGCGTGACTGCCACCGATTCCGGGAAGTCGGCTGCTCACTCACGACGGGTGCGCAGCGCGCCGCATCTTCGCCTGACGCATCCGAATCGAACCCCGTGCGGCAGGCTGTCAGCAACCGCGGTAGAAGCACCCGTCGTTGCTGCCGCCCACCCTGCACAGTCACACCCGTGTCGAACATGCACGCGCCGACCATGGCACCGTGACCTCCCTCGACCGCGTCAACAGACCCCAGCCCATGCTTACGCTCGACCGCACCCTGGCGCAGTCCATCGTCGACCGCGCGATGACCATCATCGACGGCAACGTCAATGTGATGGACCACACCGGCGTCATCATCGCCAGCGGCGAGCCGGCGCGCATCGGCCAGCTGCACGAAGGCGCGCTGCTGGTGCTGTCCCGACAGGGCCGGGTGGAGATCGATGCGGCGCTGGCGCAGCAACTGGATGCAGTGCGGCCGGGCGTGAATCTGCCGCTGATCGTGGATGGCCGCATCGTCGGCTGCGTCGGGCTCACCGGCGACCCGCAGCGGATCGGGCAACAGGCCGAACTGGTGCGCATGGCTGCCGAGGCCATGCTGGAACAGGCCGGCCTGCTGCGCCTGCTGGCCCGCGATGCGCGCCTGCGCGAAGAAGTCACGCTTGGCCTGATCCGCGCCGACGGCCCGACCCCGGCATTGGCCGGCTGGGCCGAGCGGCTCGGCATCGCGCTCGACCTGCCGCGCGTGGCCGCCGTGATCGAAGTGGAAAGCGACACCCTGGATCTGGACGCCATGCTGGTGGAGCTGCAGCGCCTGCACACGCTGCTGTCCACGCCCGAACGCGGCAACCTGATCGCCGCCACCGCGCTCAACGAACTGGTGGTGCTCAAGCCCGCACTGGACCGCCGCGGGCACTGGGACGTGGGCGAACAACGCCGTCGCGCGCACACCTTGCTCGAGCGCATGCGCGCCAGCAGCCCGCTGCGGATCCGTCTTGCACTGGGCCAGTATTTTGCGCAGCCCAACGGGTTGGCGTTGTCGCACCAGGTCGCGCGCACCACCATGCGCATCGGCAAGGCGCGTGCGCCGCAGGCCGATGCGTTTTTCTACGACGACTATCGCCTGCCGGTGCTGGTGGACGACCTGCGCCAGGCCTGGCAGGCCGATGAATTGCGCAAGCCGCTGCAAGCCCTGCTGGCACAGGAACGTCGCAGCCAGTTGTTGAAGACCTTGTCGGCCTGGTTCGGCGCCGGCATGCGCATGGCGCCCACCGCCAAGGTGCTGGGCATCCATCGCAACACGCTGGATTACCGCATGCAGCGCATCCAGCAACTGTGCGCAGTGGACCTGAGCAATACCGATGATTGCATGCGCCTGTATCTGGCCTTGCAGATGCGCGACGACCGCGCCGCCACCGAGGCGAAGACGGACGCCAGCGCCACCGACTGAGGTGGCGCAACGGCCGCAGCGTCGGCGCGCACGCGCGTCTGTGTGCGATAGCGCACGGAACCTCGCATCGCCAGTCCCTGCCAGGTATGCCCACTCCGCTAGACTCAACACATTGCCCGGGGCACGAGCGAGCTTTCCGTTGAATCAGTGCGACACCGCCGTGTCATCTACCGCCAGCGAGGCCGAGCGCCTTGCGCGTCTGGCGTTGTTGCAGGTGGTCGACACCGACGCCGAACCGTTCTTCGATGCGCTGGCCGCCGCCGCGCAGGCGATCGCCGGCACCCCGATCGCGCTGGTGTCGCTGGTGGACGAGCGCCGGCAATGGTGGAAGGCCAACATCGGTCTGCCCGGCGTCTCCGAAACCCCACGCGAACTGGCGTTTTGCGCCTACACCATCCAGGGCGATGCGGTGATGGAAGTGCGCGATGCGCCGGCCGACCCGCGCTTCTGCGACAACGCTCTGGTCACCGAATCGCCCGCCATCCGCTACTACGCCGGCGCACCGATCGTGCTGCCCGACGGCTTGCGCATGGGCACCGTGTGCGTGATCGACCAGCGCCCGCGCGCGCTGGAGCCGGCGCAGCTGCAGGCCTTGCAGCAGTTGGCCAGAGTCGCCGCCGAAGGCCTGGAGCAGCGCCGCGTGATGCTGGAACGCCAGGCCGCCAACGAACAACTGCAACAGCGTGTGCGCGAGAGCGAGGCGTTTCTGGAACGTACCGGCCGGGTCGCCGGGGTGGGTGGCTGGGAAGTGGATGTGGCCAGCGGCACCCTGACCTGGTCGGATCAGACCTGCCGCCTGCACGATCTGCCTCCGGGCTACAAACCGACCTTGAACGAGGGGATCGGCTTCTACCCGCTGGAGGCACGCGCGGTGATCACCGAGGCGGTCGAGGCCTGCGTGCGCGACGGCACGCCCTGGGATCTGGAGCTGCCGCTGATCAGCGCCACCGGCCGGCGCCTGTGGGTGCACAGCACCGGCTCGGTGGAGCATGTGGACGGACGCACCCGCCTGATCGGCGCAGTGCAGGACGTGACCGACCGCCATCGCGCAGTGGATGCGCTGGCCGCCAGCGAGCGCAAGTTCCGCAACATGTTCCAGTACAGCCTGGGCCTGATCTGCACCCACGACATGGACGGCCGCCTGATCAGCATCAACCCGGCTGCGGCGCGCTCGCTCGGTCGCCAGGTGGAGGGCATGGAAGGCCGCGTGCTGCAGGAGTTCGTGCGCCCCGAGCAGCATGCCGCCCTGCAGGGCTATCTGTCGCGCATGGTGCTCGACGGCCAGGATGCCGGGGTGATCGAGCTGGTCGCCAGCGACGGCAGCCTGCGCCACTGGCAGTACCGCAACGTGCTGGATATCGACTCCGAGGCCACCATCGTGCTGGCGCATGCCCAGGACATCACCAACCAGTACCAGCAGGAAAAACAGCTGCTGGAATGGTCGTTCACCGACCCGCTCACCAACTGCTACAACCGGCGCTTCCTGGACGAACTGGACAAGCGCGACCCCAGCGTGCGCTGGGGCTGCATCGTGGTGGATCTGGACAAGTTCAAACTGGTCAACGACACCCATGGCCACCAGCGCGGCGACGAGGTGCTGGTGCAGATGGCGTGGTTCCTCAACCAGCCGTTACGCACCCAGGACCGTCTGGTCCGGCTGGGCGGCGATGAATTTCTGGTGCTGCTGCACCAGCCCACCCAGCCGCAACTGGACGCCCTGGCGCGCGACTACGTTGGGGCCAGCGCCGACGCACCGATCCAGTTCACCCTGGGCACCGCCTTGCGGCATGACGGCGAGGCGCTGGCGGCGGTGGTCGATCGCGCCGACCGCTCGCTGTATGCGCTGCGCCGGTCACGCCGTGGCAGCGGCCTGAGCGACCAGCGCTAGCGTCGATCACCGGCAGCACTGGCCCGCGCTGCCAAGCTGACTGATCCGCCACCAGATCAAGGCCTGGAGGGCTGAAACGCGTGCCGATGAATACGCGATCGCCTATCATGTAACCGTTTTCAACTACATGGTTTGGAATGGACACCTTCGATCGCACCCAGCTCAGTCCCAAGTGGCAGTTCCGTTTCGATTTCTTCGACCGTCACGGCGGCCCCAAGGAGCCGGCCTACAAGGAAGCGCTGAAGACCCTGCCGTTTGGCGAAAAGGTCAAGGTCGGCATGAACTTCTATGCCTTCTTCTTCGGCGTCATCTATTTCTTCATCATCGGCCTGTGGCGCAAGGCGTTGAGCCTGATCGGCATCAGCATCGTGGTCAGCATCGTGGCCTCGTTCCTGCCGGCCGCGTTTCAGAATGTGCTGTGGCTGCCGCTGTCGTTGTTGACCGGCATGATCGCCAACTACGCCTATTACCTGGACAAGGTCAAAGGCAGCACCAGCTGGAACCCGTTCGAAGGCATGCGCTGGATCTGAGCAACTGCGTCACCGGCGCGTCGGCCCCTCCCGCCGCCACGCCAGCGTCGCCCGGCCCGGTCACTGACCGGGCTTTTTTTATGGGCAAGCTGGAGCGCACGCGGCTACGCCGTGCGCTCACCCAGAAACCGAGCCGCTCCCAGAGACATAGCCCTCCCAGCGACCAAGCCCCAGGCACCAGGCCTCCTCAGGAACCGAACCCCTGCAGGAACCAAGCCCCTCTCCCCCCGGGAGAGGGGTTGGGGTGAGGGTCCGGCCCCCGACGCGCAACACGCCCAAAGGGCGCCTCAACCACACGTTCACAGCGCAGCCAAATCGACCCCCAAGCCGGGCTTACCCTTCAGCACAGCTGGCACGTCTCAGAACGGCAGCCCCCGAGCGCGCGCAACAGACCGCTTCAACACGTCTAAAACACCCGCAAAACTGCAAGAGCCCGCACACTTTGCTGCGCTGCGGTATGCGGCAGATGGCTGAGAATGCTTAATCTTTGCCAACACATGGCTGTGACCGCATCGAATTTAGATCGATCCAAGTAAGCCAGTCGGGCGCGAAATCGCGATTACGCTGAAGGTCGTTGCTCGAACGCAGTCGTTGTGCGTCGATCGCTGCGTGGTGCAGCGGTCGGCAGGGATCCTCCATCTGCGGCTTCGGTCGCCCTCTCCCCCGAGGTGTCTTGCATGCTCTCCGCAGTCCCGTCCAGTCGTTCCGTCTCGCAGGGTGCTCCGGCGCCATTCTGGCGCCGCGCCGCCGCCGGCCTATGTCTGCTCGGCATGGTGGTGTCCACACCGCTGGCCGCGCAGGACCCGGCGCAGGTCAACACCTTCATCGGCAGCAAGGACGACGGCAACACCTACCCGGGCGCCTCGGCCCCGTTCGGCCTGGTCCAGGTCAGCCCGATCGGCGCGCACTACGCCGGCTGGCGCTACGACGACCCCAGCATCCGCGGCTTCGGCCATTCGTTCCTGTCCGGGGCCGGTTGCTGGGAGCAGGGCGGGCAGGTCTCGGTGCTGCCGGTCACCGGCCGCATCGGCCCGGGTGGCGACTTCGATACCGGCGACGCCAAGGCCTTCGACCAGACCCGCTACGCCGCCCGCTACACGCATGATGGCGAGATCGGCCAGGCCGGCTACTACAAGGTGCGCCTGACCGACTACGGCGGCATCGACGCCGAAGCCACCGCGCTCACCCGCGCCGCCGCCGAGCGCTATACCTTCGCCCCCGGCGCCGACACCGGCCATGTGCTGGTCAACCTGGGCCAGGCCAACGACCGCCATGTGGTGATCGGCAGCCAGGTGCAAGTGGTCGGCGACCGCGTGGTCGAAGGCAAACTGACCACGCAAAGCTTCTGCGGCGGCCACGAATACACCACCTGGTTCCGGCTGGAATTCGACCGCCCGTTTACTGCCCACGGGGTCTGGGGCGAAGACGGCGGCGTGCCCGATGCGCGCCACAGCATGGGCGGCGAACTCAAACCCAACGGCGCCTGGCTCAGCTTCCCGCTGGGCAAGGGCAAGGACGCACGTGCGGTGACCGTGGTCAGCGCCATCTCGCACGTGGACGCCGAAGGTGCACGCAACAACCTGCGCGCCGACGGCAGGCAGGGCGGCAAGCTGCTGGGCCTGGAGCAGATGCGCCAACGCGCGCAACAGGCCTGGCGCAAGCAACTGGCCAGCCTGCAGCTGGACGGCGCCAGCGCCGACGACCGCACCGTGGCCTACACCGCGCTGTATCACGCCCTGCTGCAGCCGCTGACCGGCAGTGACGCCGATGGCCGTTATCGTGGTTATGACGATGCCATCCACCGCGCCGATGGCTGGACCTACTACGAATATTTCTCGCTGTGGGACACCTACCGCTCGCAGAACCAGCTGCTGGCCCTGCTGCAACCGGCGCGTGCGCGCGATATCGGCCGCTCGCTGCTGGCCATCCATCAGCAAGGCGGCTGGTTACCGCGCTGGGGCTACGCCAATTACGACACCAACATCATGACCGGCGACCCGGTCACCCCGTTCCTGGTCGACCTGTGGCGCTTCGGCGCGCTGCAGGGCAACGAGGCCGAGGCCTACGCAGCGCTGCGCCAGAACGCCTTCGAACAACCGCCGATCAACTCGCGCCACTCCGGCCGCTCCGGCAATGCCAGTTACCTGGCCAACGGCTTCGTGCAATACGACCGCGCCTTCCCCTCCAAGGGCATGGACGTGGACCCGCACCACGGCGGCTCGGCCACGCTGGAATACGCACTGGCCGACTGCGCGCTGGCGCAGATGGCACACGCGCTCGGCCACAGTGAGGACAGCGCGCAACTACGCCAACGCGGCGGCAACTGGCACCGCGTCTGGGACGCCAGCGTGCGCGATGCCGACACCGGCTTCAGCGGGTTTCCGCGCCCCCGCCTGGAAGACGGCAGCTGGTACGCGCCCTCGGACGATCACTACAGCCCGCGCTCGCAGCACGGCTTCCACGAAGGCACCGCCTGGCAATACCAGTGGCTGTTGCAGCAGGACATCCCCGGCATGCTGCAGGCGATGCACGGCAGCGAACAAGCCGGCAAACGCCTGGACGCCTTCTTCGCCTACGACGACTTGCTCAAAGACCCGCTCAACGGCGCGCGTACGCACTGGGTGGTCGGCCCCTACAGCTACTACAACCAGTACCGCTATAACCCCAACAACGAACCCGACCTGCACGCCCCGTGGATGTACACGTTGATCGGCCAGCCGTGGAAGACCGCCACCGTGGTGCGTGCCGCGCAGCAGTTGTTCACCAACGCCCCCAACGGCGTCACCGGCAACGACGATCTAGGCACGATGTCGGCCTGGTATCTGTTCAGCGCCCTGGGCCTGTATCCGGCGGTGCCGGGCAGCGGGCAGTTCCTGCTGCATGCCCCGCGCTTCAAGCGCGCGACGCTGGACCTGGGTAACGGCAAGCGCCTGCGCATCGACGCCCCCGGCGCGGACGGCCGCGCGCTGCAATATGTGGAGGGCGTGCGTTTCAACGGCACACCGCAGCGCCAGGTGTTCCTGGATTGGGCTCAGTTGCAGCAAGGCGGTACGCTGTCGTTTGCGCTCACCAAGCAGGCGCCGACCCAAGGCTGGGGCACGCAAGCGGACGCATTACCAATCTCGTTCTGTGCCACGCCTGCAGCCGCGCAGTAACCGCAAGCATCAAGCCGACGGATAAAAGCCCCTCTCCCTGCGGGAGAGGGGTTGGGGTGAGGGTGCGGGGCAAAGCCACTTACCAAGTTGAATGACATGAGGCTTCGCCCGGCCCCTCATCCGCCCTACGGGCACCTTCTCCCGGCGGGAGAAGGGACTAACCCGCCTTCCCCAAGCGACTATTCCGCCGCCCATACGCCACATACACCACCACACCCAGCACGTTCCAGACCAGGAACCACAGCTGCGTCGTGCTCGGCAGACTCCAGAACAGATACAGACACCCCAAAATCGCCACCGGCCCCACCACCCATGCCAACGGGGTGCGGAACGCACGCGCACGGGTCGGCTCACGCACACGCAACACCAGCAGACATGCCGCCACCGCGGTAAACGCCGCCAAGGTCCCGGCATTGGCCAGCGCGGCAATCTCATCCAGCCGCGCCACACCCGCCAACGCCGCCACCAGCACTGCCGTAAACAACGTCGTCGCCACCGGCGTACCAGTGCGCGCGCTGACCTTGGACAAGCCACGCGGCAGCAGGCCATCGCGCGACATCACAAAGAAGATGCGGCTCTGCCCGTACAAAAACGCCAGCAGCACCGTCGGCAGCGCGATGATCGCCACCGCACCGATCACCAGCGCCGCCTTGCCGTGGCCGAGTTCGCGCAGGATCAGCGCCAACGGCTCCGGGCTCTTGCCGAACACGGTGAAGCTCATCGCACCCACCGCCGACAGCGCCACCAGCACGTAGATCAGCGTGCAGCCGATCATCGAGCCGACGATGCCGATCGACAGATCGCGCCCCGGGTTCTTGGTCTCTTCGGCCGCAGTGGAAATCGCATCGAAGCCATAGAACGCGAAGAAGATGATCGCCGCCGCCGCCATCACCCCGCGCTCCACGCCATCGGGCCCCATCGCCTTGGAGAAGCCGTAGGGCATGAACGGCTGCAGGTTGGCGCTATTGAAGGCCGGCAGCGCGATCGCCACGAACACGCCCAGCGCGATGATCTTCAACACCACCAGCACTGCGTTGAGCGTGGCGCTTTCCTTGGTGCCGGCCATCAGCATGCCGGCCACCAGGAAGGTGATCACCACCGCCGGCAGGTTGACGATGCCGCCGGCGTGCGGCCCGGCCACCAGTGCGTGCGGCAACTCCACCCCCAACCATTGCAGGAAGCCGACGAAATAGCCCGACCACCCCACCGCCACCGTGCTCACCACCAGCGAGTACTCCAGCACCAGGCTCCAGCCCACCACCCAGGCGATGCTTTCGCCGAGCGCGGTGTAGCTGTAGGTGTAGGCGCTGCCGGCGGCCGGCATCATCGTGGCCATTTCCGCATACGCCAGCGCCGCGCAGGCGCACACGATGCCGGCGGCCACGAACGACAACAGCACCGCAGGGCCGGCCTTGTCCGCACCCACGCCGATCAGCGTATAGATGCCGGTGCCCACGATCGCGCCGATGCCGAGTGCGATCAGATGCGGCCAACTCAGGCTGCGGACCAGTTGCCGGCCAGCCTCGTGCACGGTGACCTGATCGATGGATTTGCGCCTGAGCCAAGACGACATGCGGACCTCGAAGGAACCAAAAGAATGCGCGAGTGTCGCCCAACGCGCCGCAGCAATGCTATCGGTGGTGATGTTGTTTGGAGTGGCGCGGAGCGGTTGCTAACTTTATGGACGGGGTTTGACGGCCTCTGAAAGGATTCCGTGAAGCCGTACCCTCACCCCAACCCCTCTCCCGATGGGAGGGGGGCGTTTGATTCCTTCTCCCATCGGGAGAGGGGTTGGGGTGAGGGTACGGACAGGCGACGCAGCATCAGCTCGATCGCTGCCTGATCGATGCGTATTCCCCACCCACAACATGATGCGATCCGGCCAGGTCCAGCACCCCTAAGCCACCCCATTACACCCATACCGCTGAAAGCCGGCGCGCATTCCGAGCTGCGTGTAATACGCGGCCACCGCAGGCAACACCGGCCGATCGATCGGGCTGGCAAACCAGCGCTGCGTCGATAAGCCCAACACGATATCGGCCAAGGTGAAGTCTGCGCCAAGCACAAACGGACCGCCGCGCTGCAGCTGTGCGTCGAGGATGGCCATGTGCCGATTCCACTCGCGCACGCTGGCTGCAATCGCCTGCACATCGGTATGCGCCGCACTGCCACGCACCGTCGCTATGAACGCGTAACGCCAAGCGTTGTTGAGCTCGGTGGCCTGCCAATCCATCCATTGCTCGACCAGCGCACGTGCAGCGGGCGCACTCGGCAGCAGATCGTCGCGGTGGCTGCGCGCGGCCAGATACCGGCAGATCGTGTTCGATTCCCACAGCACCAGATCGCCATCGCGCAGCACCGGCACCAGCGCGTTGGGATTGAGCGCGCGAAACGCCGGCGTGTCCACCGGTGCAAACCCGCTGCCATATGCATGCAGCGTGTAGTCCAGCGCCAATTCCTCGCACAGCCACAGCACCTTGCGCACGTTGATGGAGGTCGGCTTTCCGTAGAGTTTCAGCATGTGATCCTCAATAACCAATGGCGACATAGGGCGATGACGGCGGGCAATGCGCGCACCGTGTGGAAGCAGACGCTGCGATTCTGCATCCATGCCTGCCAACGTACATGCCACCACGCCCGAGTGGTCGTCGCCCCTGCCGTAGCGTTGCCTCTACGGGGAGCTGCGTGGTGCCCTGCATGCAGGTTGGAACCACGTCGGTGATAGGCGCTTCAACGCATTCTGCGCTGGCATGCCAAGCGACACAGGCAGTCAATCGAGATGAGAACTGCGCACCACGGCGCAACCCGACCCACCGTCATCCTGTGCACTGCGTCCACTCCCGACGCAGCCCTTGCGACAGTGCCCGTTACACTGCGCGCATGTCATCCGAATCCCTGATCCTTCTCGGACTGCTCGTCGTAGTCCTCGTGTTGCAGCTGCTCGCGCTGCTGCGGCGTCCCTCCACCAGCGGCCTGGAACTGGCGCTGCGCGCCGAGCAACGCGACGGCCGCGGCGAATTGCGCGAGCAACTCGAAGGCCTGGCGCGGCAGCAGGACGGCCGCCTGGAAACCTTCGCGCGCAATCTCACCGAGCTCTCCACGCGCACCGATCAGCGCCTGGACCTGCTGCGCGACGCACTCGGCGAAGACGCCCGCAAGGCGCGCGAAGAAAGCGGCCAGGCGCAGCAACGCACCGGCGAACTGCTCACCCTACGGCTCACCGAACTGCGCACCCAGCTGGAAGGCTTCGGCCAGCAGCAGGAAACCCGCATCCAGGTGTTCGGCCAGCAGCTGACCGAATTGATCGCACGCACCGACACGCACATGGCCAGCTTGCGCGAGGCGCTGGCCGAAGACGCCCGCAAGGGAAGGCAAGAAGCCGGCGAGTCGCAGCAGCGCTTCACCGAGGCCCTGAGCCAGCGCTTGAACGAGCTCACCCAACGCAACGAGCTGCGCATCGGCGAGATGCGTGCCACGCTGGAACAGCAGCTGGCCAATCTGCAGAACGACAACGCCAGCAAGCTCGAACAGATGCGCGCCACCGTCGACGAAAAACTGCAGACCACGCTCAACACGCGCCTGGATGCCTCCTTCAAGATCGTCTCCGAGCGGCTGGAACAGGTGCAGCGCGGCCTGGGCGAAATGCAGCAGCTGGCTACCGGGGTGGGTGATCTCAAGCGCGTGCTCACCAACGTCAAGAACCGCGGCGGCTGGGGCGAAGTGCAGCTGGAGAACATCCTCGAGCAGACGCTCACCGCCGAGCAGTATTCGCGCAGCGTGCGCGTGCGCCCGGACACCAGCGAAGCAGTGGATTTCGCCGTGCGCCTGCCCGGTCGTGGGCACGAAGACACCCCGGTGTGGCTGCCGATCGATTCCAAATTCCCGCGCGAAGATTACGAGCGCCTGCTCGACGCGCAGGAAGCCGGCGACATCGAGCAGATCCGCCAGCTCGGCAATCAGCTCGAGCGCGCGATCCGCATCCAGGCCAAATCGATCAGCGACAAATACATCTGCCCGCCGCACACCACCGATTTTGCCGTGATGTTCCTGCCCACCGAAGGCCTGTACGCCGAAACCATCCGCCGCCCCGGCCTGGTCGATGTGTTGCAGCGCGAGCACCGCGTGGTGATCGCCGGCCCCACCACGTTCACCGCGTTGCTCAACAGTCTGCAGATGGGCTTTCGCACCCTGGCCATTGAAAAGCGCTCCAGCGAAGTGTGGGGCCTGCTCGGCGCGGTCAAGAGCGAGTTCGGCAAGTTCGCCGGCATCCTGGAAAAGGCCGAACGCCAGATCAACACCGTCGGCAAGACCCTGGGCGATGCAGGCCGCAAGACCCGTACCATCGAACGTCGCCTGCGCGGTGTGGAAACGCTGTCCAACGAGCACTCGCAGGCGCTGCTGGACGATGCCGGTAGCGACGACGCCGGAAGCAGTAGCGAAGACGACAACAACGACGAGCAGGAGTAATCCGGCTACGTGCCGAAATACGGCACTGCCACTCCCAACCTGCCAATGGCACCGCAAGAGCGGGGACAACGTAGGAGCGCACCCGGGCGCGACGAGGCGTTACCGATAACGCCTCATCGCGGCCAGGCCGCTCCTACAACGGCCGGTCTACACCGTGTGTCTTCCTGTGCCCGACGCCAAGCACACCACGCAGACATCGCCACCGCGATGCTTGCACGCACCTTGTTCAAGAAGAGAGTGCCATGTCGCGTCGATGGATCTATGCAGTGGTCTGCGCCCTGCTGCTGACCGCATGCAGCAATACTCCGGCTGCCAAGCCGGGCGCTGCAGCGAGCGCCCAACCACCACCGCGCGCAGTCGCTGCTGATGCTGCCGAATGCACGGCAAAGGGCGGGCAGCTACGTCCGGTCGGTCGCATGCAGACGGTGCGCTGCGTGGTGCCATACGCCGATGCCGGCAAGACCTGCACTGACAACTCCGACTGCAGTGGCGATTGTCTGGCCACCAGCATCGTGCCCACCGGCACCGCCACCTCGGGTACCTGCCAGCGCGACAGCGACCGCTTCGGTTGCCGCCAGGAAGTGGTCGGCGGCATGGGCCAGGCCGCGTTGTGCATCGATTGATGGCATTGCATGTGCTTAAGCGCTGGCACTGGCAGATCGGCTGATCCGCCAGTGCACGCAGTGGTCGCCAGCTGTCGCAATAGCCGGCCGCAGCAAAGCCAACTGCAGCAACAGAAAGTTGTAAGCAACAGCCAACCGCAAGCACCGTCAGACACCCGCATCGCTCGCTCGGCTTCAGCGGTTTATGCTCTCGGCTCTACTTGTCCAGGACGTACCGATGAGCCAGACGCTTTACGACATCCCTGTGGCCCGTATCGACGGTGAGCCCGCCACGCTGGCCGACTATCGCGGCAAGGTGCTGCTGGTGGTCAACGTCGCCTCCAAGTGCGGCCTGACCCCGCAGTACGAAGGCCTGGAAGCGCTGTATCGCGACAAGCAGGCAGCAGGCCTGGAAGTGCTGGGTTTCCCAGCCAACGACTTCAAGGGCCAGGAGCCTGGTAGCGAGGCGGAGATCGCGCAGTTCTGCCAGCTCACCTACGACGTGACCTTTCCGATGTTCTCCAAGATCGCGGTCACCGGCACCGACACCCATCCGCTCTATCAGCAGCTGACCAGCGCACGTCCACACGCCACCGGCGACGGCCCGATGCGCGAAAAACTGGCCGGCTATGGCATCGAACCCAACCCGGCACCCGGCGTGCTGTGGAACTTCGAAAAATTCCTGATCGCCCGCGATGGCCAGGTCATCGCCCGCTTCGCCCCCGATGTCCCCGCAGACGACGCACGCTTGCGTCAGGCAGTGGATGCGGCGCTGGCCGCCGCTGCCTGACGCCGTCATGCGTACCGCATGAAGTACCGTTCGAACGACGATCGCATTCCATTGCGCTTGCTCAACAAGTGCACTATGTGCAACCGGCCTGGGCTAAAGCCGGGAATTCTGCAGGTTGAATTCCCGCAAGCTCCATCGGTTCGGGTCCGCTTCGCTGCCATGACGCAGACACTGGCAGTCGACGCGAATGGTCGCTGCCAAGAGTGTGCAGTTGCAGTCCTCGATTCGAGTCATCCGCAGCCCTGATTTGCGCGCAAGCCGAATCTTGCAAGTCCATCAACACGAGGGCTCCATAACAAGGACACACGCCGATGCGCCCTATCACTGTCATCCTGACGCTACTTGGCAGTTCGTCATTGCACGCCGCTGACCTATGCCGCGACCTGGAAACAACCTCTGAAAGCAACGCATGCTGGCATCAGGAGGTCGGCACCTCGCAGCAGCGTCTGGACGAGTATCTGGGCGCCGCGCGTGAAAGGGCTGTTTCCACATCGGGTATTCCAGCCGACGCCTTCGATAATGCACAGGCGGCTTGGACGAAGTACAAGGAGCTTCACTGCAGTAACGTGCGTCGGCGCTGGGGCAGTGCAACGGTTGCAGCGGCGAAAGCGGCGAGTTGCGTTGTCGACCTCAACGATCAGCGCGCGCACGATCTATGGAAGAGCTATCTCACCTATGCAGATCGCACTGCGCCTATCAGGCCCGAGCCGGTGCTGCGCCCTGGCAAATAATCAACGCCATCGTCTGATGGACTGAAGGCCACAGTATCGCAGCCACAAAAAAGCCCGGGATCGCTCCCGGGCTTCTGCATCAACACCATACCGCCAACTCAACCGATCAACGAATCCATTGCGGAATCGGCATCGCGTCCACCGGCACGGTGCTGTCCTTGTCTTCGCGCAGATAGTCGGGCAGCTCGGTGTTCTTTTCGCGATGGCTGCGCAGATCGCGCACGATCTGGTAGTTGCGGCGTTGCATCCAGGCATCGCGGGTCAAGGCGTACTCGTCCGGTGCCTGGTCGCGCAGCGAATCCAGCGACATCAGTTGCGAGCGCGTATCCACCAGCTGCAAACCCTGCAGGGCGAAGCGCGCACCGCTGTCGTCGACCTGGCGCAACGGCGACAGCGGAATGTCGCCGCCCAGGCCGAAGGTATCGCGCACGGTGCGCGGGCCGAACAGCGGCAACTCGAAGTAGCGCGAATTGCGCCAGCCCCACACGCCCAGGGTCTGGCCGAAGTCCTCGCTGCGGCGCGGGATGCCCGCCGCGGAGGCCGGGTCGAACAGACCGGCCACGCCCAGTGTGGAATTCATCACGAAGCGGCCCAGCGACTGCACCGCATACACCGGGTGGCCCTGCAGCAGCTGATTGACCATGGTCAGCGGCGTGCCGAGATTGTCGAAGAAGTTGGTCACGCCCAGGCGGGCCGGACGCGGCACCACCTTGGTGTAGCCGGTGGCCAAGGGACGCGCCACGCCGCGGTCCACCGCCAGGTTGAAGCGGTGCATGCCGCGGTTGTAGCGCTCCCACGGGTCGTAGGCCGGTGCGCCAGGCTGTGCCGGGGCACCATTACCGCCGGCTTGCGGCGTGGTGGGGCCATACAGCGCGTCGAAGTCGTCTTCAGCGGCGGTCGGCGCCCCTGAGCTGCCGCCGCTGGCATCAGCGCTGGCCTGGTCGCTGGGCGCAGCGGCAGTGGCCGGCAACGCGTCCGGTGCAGCGACTCCGGCAGCGGCCGGCTGCGCGGTCACTCCGGCATCGTCGCGGACCGATGTTTCAGCGCTTGGCGCGATGCTGGCCGCAGTTGCGGGCGGGGCGGACTTCGGCGTCTGGCTGGCGCATGCACCAAGCAGCAGGCAGGCGGCCAACAAAGAGAGGGGGCGTAACTGGGTCATGGGGTGGCGCTCACGCCTGAAAATCGAAAGTAGGGGACAAGCGATAAGCGGCGCGCAATTCGTCCAGACCGGACGCCTCACCCACCACCGTAACGGTACCAGTGCTGCGCACGCGTGCAGCCAGTTCGGCCAGCATCGCCACGCCGGCACTGTCCAGGCGTTGTACACCGGACAGGTCGAGCGTGCGAATGCCGTCCAGCTGCGCGATCGCCTGCGGCCAGGCCGCAGTGACCGCCGCCCGGTCGAGCACGCCGGTGAGTGCCAGCGTGTCGCCGTTGCGTTGCACGGAGCTGTTACTTGCCATTGGCCGGTGCCGCACCGACCTGCAGATTGCCGCTGCGCAATTCTGCAGCGACCTTGGCGATGCCCTTCTCGCGCAACGGGCCGTCGAACTGGGTCTTGAAGGTCTGCACGTAGGAGATGCCTTCGATCATCACGTCGAAGATTTTCCACTGGCCGCCGACGTTACGCATCATGTAATCGACCGGGGTCGGGTCGTTGCCGGCGCGCAGCAGGTCGGTGGAGACCTTGACGCCGCGGTTGCCCGGCAGCGCGCTCTCGGACTTGGCGCGGAAGGTCGGCTTGCCTTCGAAGTTCAGCAACGCGGTGCCGTAACGCTGCATCAGGTTGTCGGCCAGCGCATCGGCAAACAGCTTGACGTCCGCATCGGAGGCGCCACGGCCGTTCACGCCCAGCACCAGACGTGCCGAGTAGTCGCGGTCGAAGGCCTTGTTCAATTCGCCATCGATGTACTGACGCAGCGCGGCCGGGTTGCCACGGAACTCGGCGCGGCGCTGGTCCAGCGTGCTCAGGATGCGCGTGCTGCTGTCGATGACGGTCTTGGTTGCCGCGCCCTGTGCGGGCGCGCTGGCGGCAGCCGGCTGGGCCAGCACGGTGGCCGGTGCGCACACCAGCAGGGTCGAGGCCAGGATGGCGGAGAGCAGGGTGGTTTTCATTGGTGGTGAGGTTCCGTAGAGGGAGAAGCGGGCGGGGCAGGCGGCGGGGCCTGGCCATCGGTGGCGGCCGGGGCATTGCTGCCACCACTACCGCCACCACTGAACATGTACTTGCCGACCAGCTGCAGCAGATCCACCGCCGGCTGGGTGAAGCCGATTTCTTCGCCCGGCTTGAGCGTTTCCGGGTCGCCGCCCGGCTGCAGCCCGATGTAGCTCTCGCCCAGCAGGCCGCTGGTGAAAATGCCGGCCGAGGTGTCGGCGGGCAGATCCTTGTATTTGTTGTCCAGCGACAAGGTCACCACCGAATCGAACTTGGTCGGATCCAGGCTGATGTCGGAGACCTTGCCGATGGTCACGCCGCCGATCTTCACCGGCGCCTGCGCACGCAGCTGGCCAATCTGGCTGAAGCGCGCGGTTAGCGTGTACTGGCTGGACCCGAAGCCCCAGCGCTGATTGGTCGAGGCCACCGCCAGCACCAGCAGCGAGGCCAGGGTCAGCAGCAAAAAGGCGCCGACGGCGAATTCGAGTCGTGGTCCACGCATGGCCATAGTTATTCCACTCACCTAAACAACATTGCAGAAAGGACGAAGTTGAACATCAGCACCAGCAGCGAGGCGTTCACCACCGCACGGGTGGTGGCGATCGAGGTGCCTTCGATGGTCGGCTCGGCATGGAAGCCCACGTAGGCGGCAACCAGTGCGGCAGTGCCGCCGAAGATCGCCGATTTGAGCATTGCCACGCCAAAGTCATCCCAGAAGTCCACGCTGTTGCTCAACCCCGACCAGAATGTGCCGTTGTCGATGCCCAACACGTGTACGGCCTCGAAGTAGCCGCCGGTGATCGCCAGCGAGCAGAACACGCCGGTCAGCAACGGCACCGTCAGCACCGCCGCCCAGAAGCGCGGCGCCACGGCCTTGGCAATCGGGTCGATGGCCATCAGCTCAAGCGCCTTGATCTGGTCGGTAGCGCGCATCAGGCCGAGCTCGGCGGCAATCGAGCTGCCGGCGCGGCCGATGAACAGCAGCGCGGTCAGCACCGGCGCCAGCTCGCGGTACAGCGACAGGCCGAGCAGGGTGGACAGCGCATCGGAGGCACCATAGGTGGTCAGCGTGCGGTAGCCCTGCAGGGTCAGCACCAGGCCGACGAAGGCGCCGCCGACGGCGATGATCGGCAGCGAGCGCGCGCCGACCTTGTAGATCTCGCGCACCAGCTCGGCGATGAAGTCGCGCGTAGGCACCGAGCCGCGCAGCACGGTCAGCGAGAAGAGCCCGGCGCGACCGAAGGCGCGGATCGATTCGACGAAGGCCATCAGGCAGCACTCCGGTCGCGCCGCGGCGCGGCATCGAAGGCGATCGGGCCGTCCGGCTGGCCATGCAGGAACTGCTGCACCAGCGGGTCGTTGCTGTCCTGCAATTGCGCGGGCGTGCCGGCGAACACGATGCCGCCATTGGCGATGACCACGGCCTGATCGCTGATCGGCAGGGTTTCGTGCACGTGGTGGCTGACGATGATGCTGGTCAGGCCCAGGCTGTCGTTGAGGCGCTGGATCAAGCTCATGATCACTCCCGAGGCGATCGGGTCCAGGCCGGTCAGCGGTTCGTCGTAGATCATCAGCGGCGGGTCCAGTGCCAGCGCACGCGCCAGCGCCACCCGCCGCGCCATGCCGCCGGACAGCTCGCGCGGCCAGGCATCGGCAGCGGCGAGCAGGCCGACCGCGTGCAGCTTCATCTGCACCAGGCGTTGCAGCACCGGTGCCGGCAGGCGGGTATGCGTGCGTAGCGGCAGCGCGACGTTGTCGGCTACGCTCAGGTCGGTCAGCAAGCCATTGCCCTGCAGCAGCACGCCGACATTGCGGCGCATCTCCAGCAACGCACGGTTGCCGCGCGGGATCTCTTCGCCGAACAGGGTGACGGTGCCGGCGACCGGACGCAGCTCGCCAGTCAGCGCGGCCAGCAAGGTGGACTTGCCGCTACCGGAGGGACCGAGCACGGCAGTGATGCTGCCGCGTGGCACGTCGAGCGAGACGTCGCGCAGGATCGTGCGACCGCCGCGATCGATGCGGACACCGGACAACTGCACGACAGGAGATGCGGACGCCGTCATCGAAGCCTTTAACAGAATTCCAACGCGATAGAGTAACCGTCACACGGCTGAACATAACCGAACCGGCGCGTGCAGTATTGTCGCATGACGCCTGTACCGCAGCAGACGGATTGCGGCCGATGCGAATGCAACAAGCCGTCTCATGCATGACCCAATGCAGCGTTCGAGCGCACAACTGTTGTGGCAGGTATGCCCGATGTGGATGATCGAACTCTCTGCCGACCATGAGCACAAAATGGACTTACTGACCCTGGAGCACTTCGCAGGCAGCGTCAACGAAACGTTCTCTGCCGCATTGAACGAAGGCGAGGTTCCATTCGTGCTGGTGGAGGCACGGCCGTTGCCCACCAAGCACGCAGTCGATCGCGCGCCATTCTCGCTGCTGTTTCGCAACAGCTCGGCATTCCTGTTTCCGCAGCAGATCTATCAGTTGCGCCACACGCGGCTGGGCGAGGTCGGGGTGTTTCTGGTGCCGGTGGCACGCGAGCGCGATGGCTTTCTGTATCAGGCGATCTTCAACTGAGCGGCGTGGCCGCCATCTCGGCGGGCTGCCAGTGCATCGCAAGGTGGGTACTGCTGGCCTCGCCCGCGAGAAAGCCCAGGCGCGCATAAAGCCGGCGCGCTGCAGGATTGGCATGCAAGACGTGCAACGCCACGCCACAGCCTGCGGCCTGCGCCAGGGTTTGCGCATGCACGATCAATGCGGTGCCCACGCCCTTGCCGCGCCAACCCCGTAACAGACTGATATCGACCAGCACGTGCTGCAGCGCTGCGCGCTGAAGATACAGCCGGCCGATGCGTTCGTCCGGCGTCTGTACGATCAGAAAGTCGGCGTCCGGATAATGCTGCCGATAATGCGTGCGCTGCAGGGTGAACTGCTGATCCACAAACGCGCGCTTGGTCGTCTCCGGCCAGGGCACGTGCGCCAGTTCGTCGCTGCGTGTGTCGGCATAGAGATCCCGCAACCAGGGCAGATCGTCGTCACGCTCAGGTCGCAACGAGATGCCGCGTCCGATCAGCGCACGCGGACGCACGACGCTGGGCTGCTCGCTCGCCAGCGCAACGCAGGCATCGTGTTGCATGGTGTCAATCGAACTGTGGATAGGTGCCGGACAACGCAATGCAGAAATTCACTGCCAGATACGGTTGCTGGTTCTCGTGTGCCAAGCCGTTGCCGGTCGGCAGCAGCGCCGTGGGCGAGAACTGGGTGTCGGGTTGCGCCACTGTCACGAACGGTCGTGCCGTGCTGCTGCCTAGCGCTGAAAGCGCTGCGCCGTTGGCGGGTGTGCCGCTTTTCTTGGTCGAATCCGGTTGCGTGAAGGCGTTGATGCCGTGCTGGTGCGGCGGGATCTGCGTGGGCAACAGGCTCACTGTGGCCGAGCCGAAGCTACTGCCCAACTGCCGGCTGGTCAATCCCGGGCCCGGCCCCTGCTCGCAGCCGGCGCGTCCGCAGAAGTTCGGCAGTTGAAACGTGGTCGTGCCGTTACCGCCGTAGGCGATGCCGAGCAGCGAGTAAAGCGTGGTGTTCTGCTGCAGCGGCAGCGTGGCGCCGTTGCACAGCGCCCAGCCGAATGGATTGAAATCAAAGCCGAATAGCTGGATTTCGCCGATATAGGGTTCGGTCATGAACGCGGTCCTTCTGTAGAACGTGCAGGCACCGCACCAAGCGCGGCGCGGCGAATGGGCTCAGCTCTGCTGCGGAAAAATACCGGCAGTGGAGATGCAGTACTGCACCGTCAAGGTCGGCATTGTGTTCTCGTGCGGCTGGCCACCGCCGGTGATCGTGGTGGACTCGGTGGCCATCGGCGTCGCCGTGGCGCCGGTGGTGTCGGTCGCGTAGAACACGTCGCCGACGACCGTGCCAGGCAACAGTCCGGATGGCGCGGTGGCCGTCGCGGTGGCGGTTGTAGCGACCAGCGTATGCGTGTGCACCGGCAACTGCAGCCCGGTCAGGGTAACCGTCTCGGCGCCAGCCTTCTGGGCGATCACGTAGTTGCTCAGGCCCGGGCCCTGGCCCTGATGCAGCGGTACGCGCCCGCGCAGATCCGGTACCGCGAAGGTGCTCTGCCCATCGCCGCCGTAGGTGGTGCCGATCAGCATGAACAGCACTTCGTATTCGGAGATCGATAACAGGCTGCCGTCGCAGGCCTGCCAGCCTTGCGGAGTACGGCCGAAGCCGAACATGCGGATCTCACCGATGAATGGAGTGGCCATGGTGTCCTTATCTGGTCGATGGGTGCGCTGCGCGCCGCCGGTGGCACGCGGCTTTTTTGCCGCCTTAGCTGCGCGAAGGAAAGATGCCGGACAGCGCGATGCAGAAATTGAGCGTGGTGTACGGCTGCAGATTCGGATGCGGCTGGCTGCCACCGGCCTGAGCCACGGTTGCCGGATTCATCGCCACCAGTGTTCCCGGCGCCGCATACAGTGCGGTGGCCGGACCGCTCGTGCTGGCATTGGTGCCGAAAGAGCGACCGCTGGGACCCCGGTTGTTGCCGGTAGTGCTGGAACACTCCAGCAAATGATTGTGCGCCGGGAGGTTGCTGGGCAGCAGCGACACGTTCTCCGCACCGGAGCTTTGGCCGATCGGCAGCGGTGCGGGCTGCCAGTTTGGATCAGCCGAAGGCGAAAAGCCGAGCGGCGTGCGCCCGCGCATCTCCGGCAACGCGAAAGTGGTACTGCCATTGCCGCCGAAACGCGTACCAAGCAAGCTGAAGAGTGCCTGGTTCTGATTGATCGGCAGCAGTTGGCCATTGCACTGCGCAAAATACTTGGGCGCAAACACAAAGCCGGTCATCATGATCTGACCCAAGAAGAACTCACTCATGCGGACTTCCTTCCCGTAAGTGCAACGCCGACTGCGTGTCGGAATAATTTGCACAGATACATGTCATTTTTGAATAGAGCAAGTCTCAACTATTCAGAATTGGAATGAAGTATTAAGTTTTTGTTCTTTATTCGTTAGTCAGTTCCTGTTCAAATACCCTCGCAATGTCGAAGGGAGCAATCCCACTAGGGCGACGTTGTCTTCAGGCACGAGGATCGTTGCCGGCGCCGGGGATGGCGCGCTCCAGGGGTGTGGACAGTGAATAAGCAACGTAGGTTTCCAGCGGACGCCACCGGCGGCCGCGCACGTTTGGCCGTGATGTTTGTCCTGTTCGCGATGATGCTCTTGGCGCCAGGTTGGGCGATGGCGCAAGCCTCGACCTACTGCCCGACGCTGAACGCCACCGTGGTGCAGGGCGGCTCGGTACAGATCGACGTGACGACCTGCGATGGCACGGGAGCAGACGATATCGGCGTTGGCTGGAACGGTGTGCAACCCGCGCACGGCACGATCGTGGTGCCCAATCCGAGCGGGGCGCAGGGCACGCAGATCGTCACCTACACCCACAACGGTGACAGCGCCACCAGCGATACGTTCCCCCTGGAAGATGGCCGGGGCGACACCATTACCGTCAACATCACCATCACCCCGTCGCTGTCGGCCAGCATCGCGGTGAGCCCGGCCAGCCGCAACGAAGACAGCGGCGCCGCCTTCACCTACACGGTGACGCTGAGCCAGAGCAGCAGTTCGGCGACCACGGTGAACCTCAGCCGCAGCGGCACCGCCACCAGCGGCACCGACTACACGGGTGCGCCGAGCAGCGTGGTGGTGCCCGCCAACGCCACCACGGCCACCTTCTCCGTCACCCCGGTCGCCGACACCACGGTGGAGGCCGACGAGACGGTGGTGATCAGCGTGGCAAGCGGTAGCGGCTATGGCATCGGCAGTCCATCCAGCGCCACCGCCACCATCGTCAACGACGACTTTCCGAACGCATCGATCGCAGTAGCTCCGTCCAGCGTGGCCGAGGACGGTGCGACCAATCTGATCTACACCGTCACGCTCGACCAGGCCGCGCCGAGCGCGGTGTCGGTCGCCTTCAGCGTTGGTGGCACGGCAACCTCGGGCACCGACTACGCGGCCGTGAGTTCGCCGCTGGTGATCAACGCCGGCCAGACCACCGGCACCATCACCATCAATCCGACCGCCGATGCCACCATCGAACCGGACGAGACCGTGGTGCTGACCCTTGCGAGCGGCACCGGCTACAACGTGGGTTCGCCCAATAGCGCCACCGGCACCATCCTCAACGACGACCAGCCGACGCTGTCGATCAACGACGTGTCGGTGAATGAGGGCAATGCCGGTACCAGCAATGCCACCTTCACCGTCTCGCTGAGCCAGCCGGCCGGCACCGGCGGCGTCAGCTTCGATATCGCCACCGCCGATGGCACCGCTACCGCGGGCGTGGACTACGTCGCCTCCAGCCTGACCGGGCAGACCATCCCCGCCGGCAGCAGCAGCGCCACCTTCACCGTGCTGGTCAACGGCGACACCCTTAGCGAACCCAACGAGACCTTCTTCGTCAACGTCAGCAACATCAGCGGCGCCAGCGCCGGCGACGTTCAGGGCCAGGGCACGATCGTCAACGACGATACGCTGCCTGCACTGTCGATCGACGACGTCAGCGTCAACGAAGGCAACAGCGGCACCACCACGGCGACCTTCACGGTGAGCCTGAGCGCGGCTAGCGGCCAGACCGTGTCGGTCAATTACGCCACTGCCGACGGCACTGCCACTGCAGGTAGCGACTACGTCGCGCGCTCGGGCACGCTGACGTTCGCGCCGGGCACCACCGCGCAGGGCGTGGCGATCACCGTCAATGGCGACACCGCGGTCGAACCCAACGAGACCTTCAGCGTCGGCCTGTCCGGTGCCAGCAACGCCAGCATCGCGCGCGCCACCGGCGCCGGTACCATCCTCAACGACGACGTGGTGGTGACGGTCGGGCCGGCCTCGCTGCCGGCGGCCACTGCGGGCAGCGCCTACAGCCAGAACCTGAGCGCCAGCGGCGGCACCGCGCCGTACAGCTTCGCCGTCACTGCCGGTGCGTTGCCGGCCGGGCTGACCCTGAGCGCTGCCGGCGTGCTGTCCGGCACGCCCACGGCCACCGGCAGCTTCAACTTCACTGCGACCGCCACCGATAGCGGCGGCAGCCCCACCAGCGGCAACCGTGCCTATACCCTGACCGTGGCCGGCGCGACGGTGACCTTGCCGGCGACCAGCTTGCCGGCCGGCACTGCAGGCCAGGCCTATTCGAGCGCGCTCAATCCGGCCACGGGTGGCATTGCGCCGTATACCTACGCCGTCACCGCCGGTGCCTTGCCGGCGGGCATCACGCTCAATGGCAGCAGCGGCGCCTTGACCGGCACCCCCGGCAGCGTGGGCAGCTTTGCCTTCAGCGTGACCGCCACCGACAGCACCAGCGGCACGCCATCGCAGGGCACACGCGGTTACACCTTGAACATCGCCGCGCCGCCGATCGTCGTTGCGCCGTCCACGCTGCCGGCGGCCACGCGTGGCACTGCCTACAGCCAGGTCTTGAGCGCCAGTGGCGGCACCGCGCCGTACACCTACGCGCTAGCAAGCGGCACATTGCCGGCGGGCATCACCCTGGCCAGCAATGGCACGCTGTCGGGTACCGCAACGGTGGAAGGCAGCTTCAACTTCACCGTGACCGCGACCGATGCGGGGAGCTTCACCGGCAACCAGGCCTACAGCCTGACCGTGGCCGGCCCGAATCTGGTCCTGCCGGCAAGCACCTTGCCCGCAGGCACAGCCGGGCAGGCGTACTCCGCGTCGATCACGCCCGCCACCGGCGGCACCGCACCCTACAGCTATGCAGTGACCGCTGGCGCGTTGCCGACGGGTGTGGTCGTCGACGTGGCGACCGGTGGACTCAGCGGCACGCCGACCGTGGCGGGCACGTTCAACTTCACCCTGACCGTGTCCGACAGCACGCCCAGCCCGGCGGCGCAGGCCAGCCGCAGCTACACGCTGACCATCGCAGCACCTGTCATCGTGGTCGCGCCCACCGCGCTACCAGCTGCGACTCGCGGCACGGCCTACAGCCAGGTGCTGACCGCCAGCGGCGGCAGCGCGCCTTACACGTATGCAATCAGCGCGGGCAACGTGCCGGCTGGCTTGACCCTGGCCAGCAACGGCACGCTGTCCGGTACCGCCACGGTGGAAGGCAGCTTCAACTTCACCGTGACGGCGACCGACGCGAATAATTTCACCGCTGCGCAGGCCTATGCGCTGACGGTGGCCGGACCGAACCTGACGTTGCCCGCAAGCACCTTGCCGGCAGGCACGGCCGGGCAGGCGTATGCGGCGACGATTGCTCCGGCCACCGGCGGCACCGCGCCCTACAGCTATGCACTGAGCGCTGGCGCATTGCCGACGGGGGTTGTCCTCGATGCATCAACCGGCGGCCTCAGCGGCACGCCGACTTTGTCGGGCACCTTCAACTTCACCGTGACCGCGACCGACAGCACGCCGAGCCCGGCTGTGCAGGCCAGCCAGAACTACTCGGTCACGATCGCGGCGGCAACGCTGGTGCTGGCGCAGCCGACGCTGCCACCGGCAGTGCGCGGCAGCGCGTACAACCAGGTGCTCACGGCCAGTGGCGGCATTGCGCCCTATCGCTACAGCATCGCCAGCGGCACGTTGCCGGCCGGCCTGACGCTGGCCAGCGACGGCACGCTGTCGGGCACGCCAACCACGCAGGGCACCTCGTCCTTCACCATCGCGGTGGCCGATGCCGGCAATGCCAGCGCCACGCAGGCCTACAGCTTCACGGTGAGCGATGCGGCGCCGGTGGCCGTGGCCGATGTGGCGGCCACCATGACCGATGCTGCGGTGACGGTGGCGGTGACCGCCAACGACACCGGCAACATCGCATCGATCGCCATTGCCATTGCGCCGACCAACGGCACCGCCGTGGTCAACGGGCTGGAGCTGGTCTACACGCCGGCCGCCGGTTTCGTCGGCACCGATGTGGTGAGCTACACGGTCACCGGTAGCGGCGGCACCTCGGCCCCGGTCACGTTGACCATTACGGTCAACGCGCGGCCGGTGGCGGTGTCGGTGACTGCCGCAGCAGTGCCGGGCGAGGCGCAGCAGGTCGATCTGACCCGCAATGCCACCGGCGGGCCGTTCGTGGCTGCGGCCGTGGTCGCGGTGCTGCCGGCCTCGGCCGGTACCGCCACCATCACCCGGACTGGCGGTACCGCCACTGCGGCGGCGGCGCGTGCCTCCGGCCCATCGCCGGCGGCGGCTGCGATGGCCGAGACGCCCACGTTCATGCTGACCTTCACCCCGAACCCGGCGTTCGTCGGCCAGGCCACGGTGCAGTTCACCTTGTCCAATGCGTTCGCCACGTCGGTGCCGGCCAGCGTGGTGTTCACCATCGCGCCGCGCCGCGACCCGAGCGTGGATGCGGAAGTGCGTGGCCTGATCGATGCGCAGTCCGAGTCCACGCGGCGCTTTGCGCGGGCGCAGATCGACAACTTCCAGCGCCGTCTGGAAGCCACCCATCGCGGCGGCAGCACCTTCAGCAACGCGGTGAGCTTCCAGCCGACCTCGCATTGCCGCCAGGCCGATCGCGGCATCAGTGCGCAGCCGTGCAGCCCGGACACGCAGGAGGCCGACAACGACTTCCGCGATGCGCCGGCAGTGGCGAGCAGCGGCAACAGCACTGCGCAGGGTCAGGGCGACCTGGGTCTGTGGGTAGGCGGTGCGATCCGCTCGGGCAGCCTGGACAAGCAGTCCAACAGCACCGGGGTGGACTTCCAGACCGACGGCCTGAGCGTGGGCGCCGATTACCGGGTGGCGCAGTCGCTGGCGATCGGTGCGGGCCTGGGTTGGGGCCGCGACGACAGCGATGTAGGCAGGAACGGCAGCCACTCCAAGGCCACCGCCTACACCATGGCGCTGTATGCCAGCTTCCATCCGGGCAAGGCGTTCTTCTTCGACACCTTGGTGGGCTACCAGCTGCTGTCCTACGACCTGCGTCGCTTCGTCACCGACGATAGCTCGATGGCCGAGGGCAACCGCGACGGCAAGCAGTGGATCGCGTCGGTCTCCACCGGTGCGGACCTGCAGCGTGGCGATCTGCAGATCACTCCGTATGCGCGTGTGGATGTGGCACGTGCCACGCTGGATGGCTATGTCGAAGACGGCGTGGCGCCGTTCGCACTGCGCTATGACGACATGGACGTGGCCACCACCACCGGCAACCTGGGCCTGCGCCTGGAATGGCGCCGCGACGTGGCCTGGGGCCGGCTGACCCCGCAGTTGCGCGTGGAATATCAGCGCGACTTCCAGGGCCGTGGCGATGCCACGCTGAGTTACGCAGATCTGAACGGCGGGCCGTTCTATCGCACCGGTCAAAACGCGTTCGATCGCAACCGTTTGATGGTGGGCATCGGTGCGGCGTTGTTGACCGAGCAGGGGCTGTCCACGCGGCTGGAATACCGCGGCATTACCGATGGCGACAACAACGACGATCAGACCTGGATGATCAATCTGGAAAAGAAATACTGATCGCGGGAAGCGTCATGCAATGACGCAATGCGATGGGCCGGGCGGAAACGCTCGGCCCATCGCGTTTGTCTGCCGCGCCGGTCGCCATCGTGCGGTTGCCGAGCGCATGCGCAAACAACGCCGTGCGCCTGCATCCGGCACAATGCACGTACGCATGCACGCCACTTCCGCGCCCGATTTTCGTCTCTATCCTTCCAATGCGCTGGATACGCTGGCCGCCTTGCTCGCACAGGAGCTGCGCCGGCCGGTGCCGGAGCAGCCGTTGTTGCAGCCGGAGGTGGTGCTGATTCCGCAGGTGGCGATGCGGCGCTGGTTGCAGTCCACGCTGGCGGCCGAGCACGGTGTGGCGGCGAATCTGGAATTCCTCACCCCCGGCGAGTTCGTCGCGCGCGGGCTGGAATGCAATCTCGGCCCGGCCGACGACGATCTGGACATGGCCACCACGCAGTGGCGCCTCTATACCGCCTTGCAGGCCGATCTGGGCAGCGATGCGGCGTTGGCGCCGCTGGCCGGTTATCTGTCCGATGGCGATGCGCTCAAGCCCTGGGCGCTGGCCGGCGAGCTGGGCAACGTGTTCGAGAAGTACCAGGCCTGGCGACGCGACTGGTTGCTGCGCTGGGAAGGCGGCGCCGACCTCGATGATCCGCAAGCGCGGCTGTGGCGCAGCATCGCGTCCGGCCGCCAATACCGCGCGCGCCGCATCGGCCAGTATCTGGATCGCCACGCGCGCCCGGATGGTCCGCTGCCGCAAGGCTTGCCGAAGCGTCTGTTTGCCTTCGCCATCCTCAATATTTCGCCCGACGTGCTGCGCGTGCTGGCCACGCAGGCGCGCGTGGGCACGCTGCATTTCTATCTGCCCACGCCGACGCAAGGTTACTGGGGCGATCTGCAAACCTTGTGGCAACGCCGGCGCGAAGACGGCGCGGTGCAGCTGTTCGCCGAGCAAGTGCAGGAAAACCCGCTGCTGCAGGCCTGGGGCGCGGCCGGGCGCGATTTCATGGCGTTGGTCGGCGACTACGAGGTGGTGCACCCGCTGGCCGAGATCGCCGCCTACGCCGATCCGCTGGAGTCCGGCCGCCGCGCACTGGCCGATGGCGGCCTGGGCGACAGCCTGCTGCGGCGCATGCAGAGCGACCTGTTCCATCGCCGTGCACCGAGCGTGCCTGCAGTGTTGCCGGCGGTCAATCTGCACGACCCCAGCCTGCAGGTGCACGCCTGCCATACGCGGCTGCGCGAGTTGCAGGTGCTGCACGATCAACTGCGCGCCTTGCTCGACGACCCACGCTTCGACCCGCCGTTGCAGCCACGCGAGATCGCGGTGCTGTCGCCGGACATCGACCCGTACGTGCCGTATCTGGACGCGGTATTCGGCAGCCACGGCAACGACGATGCCTTGCCGTACGCGCTGGCCGATGCCAGCCCATTGGCCAGCGAGCCGCTGGCCGAAGTGTTCCTGAGCTTGCTCGGCCTGCCGATCGCACGCTTCGGCCTGCACGAGATCCTCGACCTGCTCGCCAGCGCACCGATTGCCGAGGCCGCCGGCCTGGACGAAGCCGGGCTGGAAGGTCTGCGCGGCTGGCTGCACGCGGCCGGCGCGCGCTGGGGGCTGGATGCGGCGCACCGGCGCCAGCATCAGGCACCGAGCGACGACGCCTACACCTGGCGCTTCGCGCTGGACCGGCTGCTGCTCGGCCATGCCAGCGGCGCCGACGACGATATCGAGGGCGTGGCGCCCTGGCCGCAGCTGGAAGGCAGCGCGCTGGCCGCACTGGATATCTTGTTGAAGCTGCTGCGCGTGCTCGAACGCAACCAGTCCGTATTGGCCGAAGCGATGACGCCGGTCGAATGGCGCGAGCGTCTGCTCGGCTTGCTGGAGGCGCTGATTCCGACCACGCCCTCGGCACCGCGTGCGCAGCGCGCGCTGGATCGCTTGCGCACGTTGATCGACCAATTCGCCCGCGACGCAGTGCGTGCCGAGTACGCGGGTAAGGTGCCCGCCGAAGTGGTGCGTGCGCATTTTGCCGCGGTGCTGGGCGAGTCGGACACGCGCGCGCCATTGCTCACCGGCGGCATCAGCTTCGGTCGTATGGTGCCGATGCGCTTGCTGCCGTTCCGCGTGATCTGCTTGCTCGGCATGAACGACGGCGACTTCCCGCGTCGCGACCCCGCTGCCGGACTCAATCGCCTCACTGCAGAGCTGAGCACCGAGCGCCGCCGGCATGGCGATCGTTCAACGCGCGAGGACGACAGGTTCCTGTTTCTGCAGTTGTTCGCCTCCGCGCAGGAGGTGTTCTACCTGAGCTATCTCGGTGCCGATGCGCGCGATGGCAGCGCGCGCGAACCGTCGGTGTTGGTCAGCGAATTGCTGGCCAGCGCCGCCCAATATCACGCCGACCCAAAAGCCATCGATACGCTGGTGGTGCATCACCCGTTGCAGCCATTTGCCGCCGCCGCCTTCGGTGCGCCGGGCGATCACGGCGCCGACCCGCGTCGCTTCAGTTATCGCCGCCAATGGCGGCCGGCTGTGGACAGCTTGGTCGGCCAGCGGCAGCCGCTCGCGCCGTGGGTGGCCGGTGCGTTGCCGGCCGATGACATCGCAGTGCCGACCAGCGTCTCGATCGACGCGCTGCGCCGCCTGTTCGCCGACCCGGCCGGGCAGTTCCTGCGCCACCGCCTGGGAATGCGCTTGCCGGATCCGGCCGGCGAAGACAGCGATCTTGAACCGTTGCTCGCCCCCACGCGCGGCTTGGACCAATACGGCCTGCAGCAGCATGTCTTCGACGCCGCGCTGGCCGGCGACACCGACCGGCTTTACGAGCGTCTGCGTGCACGTGCGTTGCTGCCGTCCGGCCCGTTGGGGCGTCGCCAACTCGATGAGCGCGTGATGCAACTGCGCCCGTATGCCGAGGCATTCCGGCAATGGCGTGGCGAGGCGCCGGCCGAGTCGCGCCGCTTGCAGGTGCAGATCGGCGAGACCGAGGTGCACGGACGTGTGCCGGGTTGGTACGCGAGCGGCGTAGGGCGGGTGCAGGTCGGTGCGCTCAGTGGCCGCAGCGCGATCCGCCACGGCCTGGAATGGCTGCTGCTGCGCGCCGCCGGCGAGCACGCGCCGTATGTGCGCTTCTTCGAAGACGAAGACGGTTTAGGCCCGCATCCCATCGACGCCGAACCGCTGTCGCAAACGCAGGCGCAGAGCGCGTTGGCCGTACTGCTGCAGGTGTATCGGCAGGGCTTGCAGACGCCGCTGGCGTTCGCGCCCTACAGCAGCTGGAAATATCACCAGGCCGCGCGCAGCGACGATCTGGACAAGGCCATCAAGGACGCCGCCGGGCAGTGGCAATCCAGCTTCGGCTGGAGCGAATCGCATAGCCCGGAGCTGCGCCTGGTCAACCGCGGCCGCGACCCGTTCGCCGATGCGCAACGCTTCGCCGAGTTCGCCATCACCAGCCATCGTGTGTACGACCTGCTCGAGCGCGGCAACGCCGACGCCACGCTGGATCCGGAGCGTCTGATCGAGAGCTGGCGCCACTGGCACGGCGCGCAGGAAGAGGCCGAATGAGCGCCAGCCCGGTCACCGACCCGTATCTGCACCTGCCGCTGCATGGCGTACGCCTGATCGAGGCCAGCGCCGGCACCGGCAAGACCTTCACCCTGGCCACGCTGTTCACCCGGCTGGTGGTCGAGCGCGGGCTGCGTATCGGCCAGATCCTCGCGGTGACCTTCACCGAGGCCGCCACCCAGGAACTGCGCCGCCGCATCCGCGAGCGCCTGGTGCTGGCCGCAACGCTGGTCCCCGATGCCCTCGTAGGAGCGGCCCCGGCCGCGACCGACCTCGCCGACAACCCGTCGCGGCCAAGGCCGCTCCTACAGGACGCGCCTGACGTCCTGCTCACCCGCGCCGTCCTCGCCACCCACCTGGCCACCGGCACCGAAACACCTGTCGCCCTGCGCCGCCGCCTGCAACAGGCGGTGGAAGAAATCGACCTGGCCGCCGTCTTCACCATCCACGGTTTCTGCGCGCGCGTGCTGCGCGAGCATGCGCTGGAAAGCGGCCAGGCCTTCGCCGCGCCGGAACTGCTCGCCAACGACCGCGAACTGCTCGGCGAAGTCGCCGCCGATCTGTGGCGCCAGCGCGCCGCCGACGCGGCGATGGCCGAAGACCTGATCGCGCTGTGGTCGGGTGGCCCGGATGCATTGGCCAGCGATCTGCGCGCGCTGGTGCGCCATCCAACGCTGCTGCCGGCGGCAGCCACGACGACCGACGATTCCGCCGCGCTGCTGCAAGCCGTGCAAGACGCCAGCACCGCCTTGGCCGCCGCATTCCAGTCCCACGGCACCGCGTTTTTCGAAACCATCATGTCCGCCATCGACGGCGGCATCCTGAGCAAGGTCAGTTACAAGCCCGAGTGGCTAACAGCGTTGTGGCATTGGTTCGACAGCTTCGCCGCCGCGCCATCGATGCACACCGCGCCGCACCCCAAGATGATCAAACTCACCGCCGCGGAACTGGCCGCCGGCACCAACAAGAAGTTCGTCGATCGCACGCCGGCCTCGCCGCTGAGCCACGACATCGATGGCTATCTCACTGCGCTGGCCCGCTTGGAAGAATGGCGCACCCGCCGCCGCATCCGTCTACTGCACGCATTGCGCGACGACGCCATCGCGCGATTAGCATTGCTCAAGCGCCAGCGCCGCGTGCAGACCTACGACGACCTGGTCGATGGCGTTGCGCACGCACTGGAAGGCGCGCAGGCCGACGCCCTGGTCACGCGGCTGCGCGCGCAATACGCCATCGCGCTGGTGGACGAATTCCAGGACACCGACGACCGCCAGTGGGCGATCTTCTCCAACGTGTTCGGCGAAGGCCCGCTCGCACGCGCGGCCGGCCTGGAGCCGGCGCTGTTTCTGATCGGCGACCCCAAGCAGGCCATCTACGGCTTCCGCGGCGGCGACGTGCGCACCTATCTGGCCGCCGCGATCACTGCCGAACTCGCCCCGCCGCTGAGCCACAATTTCCGCTCGCGCCCCGGCGTGCTGGCGGCGATCGACGCGCTATACGCGCAGGCCGGCTACACCGAGGCCTTCCTCACCGACGGCATCGCCTTCCACCCGGTGCAGCCCGGTACCAAGCGGGTGGATGCCGACCTGCAACGCGATGGCGCCACCGCCCCGGCGTTGACGCTGTGGCGCGCGCCGGAGCCGCCGCCCCCAACCAAAGGAAAGCCCAAACCCTGGAGCGCCGGCCGCGCGCGCGAGCTGGCCACCGCCGCCTGCGTGGCCGCCATTCGCGGCTGGCTGGCCGGTGGCCGCAACGGCACCGCCACCATCAACGCACGTCCGGTGCAGGCCGGCGATATCGCCGTGCTGGTGCGCAGCCATGGCGAGGCCACGCGCATGCAACAGGCGCTGGGCGCGGTGGGCATCCCCGCCGTGGCGGCCGGCAAGCAGAGCCTGTTCGCCACCGACGAGGCGCTGGAGCTGCTGGCCCTGTTGCAGGCCTTGCTTGACCCGGGCGACGACAGCCGCCTGCGCGCCGCGCTGGCCACCGTGCTGATCGGCGCGGACGCCGCCGCCATCGCCGCGCTTGCACACGATGGCGAGCGTCACCGCCGCTGGCAGCAGCAGGCGCTGGACTGGCGCGAGCGCTGGCAACGCGGCGGCCCGCTCGCCCTGATCGGCGATCTGGGTGCCGCGCACGGGCAACGCCTGCTCGCCCTGGTCGATGGCGAGCGCCGCCTCACCAACTACCTGCAGCTGGCCGAACTGCTGCAGGAAGCCGACGCCCGCGCACTCGGCCCGCATGGCCTGGTCGATTGGCTGTCGCGCCGCATCGCCAATGCCGACGACAACGACGAAGCCCAGCAGCTGCGGCTGGAATCGGACGCGCGCCGCGTGCAGATCGTCACCCTGCACAAGAGCAAGGGCCTGGAATATCCGCTGGTGTTCCTGCCGTACATCGGCATCGGCCGCAGCGACAAGGGCGCCGGCCGCCATTGCGTGGTGCATGCGCCGGAGCTCGGCCGCCAGCTGCACTGGAAGACAGACAAGGAAGATCCAACCTGGAGCGCCGCCGAAGCGGCCTGGAAGCAGGAGCAACGCGCCGAAGACGCACGCCTGCTGTACGTCGGCCTGACTCGCGCCGAGCACGCGCTGTGGATCGCCAGCGGCCCGTTCCATCAGCACGAGCGCACCGCGCTGTCCGGCATGCTGCGCGCGCTCGATGCGTTGCAGGGCGCGGCCGGCGACGGCGCAGTGGTGGTGGACACGTCTACGCCGCCGGCCAACCTGCCGCGCCTGCCGCCACCGATCGAAGCGCAGGTGCCGCCCGCGCGCACCCCGCAGCGGCATATCGCACCCGAGTGGTGGGTCTACAGCTTCACCCAGCTGGCCAACGCCGATGCCGGCGCCGCCACCGACCCGATGGCCAGCGCCACGGTGGTCGGCAGTGGCGGCAGCGACGAGCCGTCCGGCAGCGAGGCGATCGCAGTCGCCGCCGAGGTCGACACCTTCGACCCGCGCTTTGCCGGCAACCGCTTCGGCGTGGTGATGCACGACGTGTTCGAGCGCTGCGACTTCGCCGCCTGGCAAGCCTGGCAACCCGGCCAACCCGCACCCGAGGGCCAGGCCACCGCCATCCTCGAGGCGCTGCAGCGCGGCGGCTACACCCAGGACGAACTGGACGACGGCCTGGCCATGCTCACCGCCCTGATCGGCCACACCCTCACCGTCGCCCTGCCCGAAGGCACCACCCTGGCCGCCGTGCCCGAGCCGCAGCGCCGCAACGAGATGGAATTCCACTTCGCCATGCGGCCCACTCGCGTGGAGGCATTGCTCGCATTGCTGCATCGCTTCGGCGTGGTAAGCGACCGCCAGGCCTTCGGCGTGCGCCAGCGGCTGGAAGGCCTGATGACCGGCCTGATCGACCTCACCTACACCGTGGACGGCCGCTGGTACGTGCTCGACTACAAGTCCAACCGCCTGCCCAGCTACGACGCCGACGCCCTGGCCCGCGCCATGGCGCACAGCGAGTACGAGCTGCAGGCGCTGATCTACACCGTGGCCCTGCACCGCTGGCTGCGTTTCCGCCTGGGCGAGACCTACGATTACGCCCGCGACTTCGGCGGTGTGCGCTACCTGTTCTGCCGCGGCCTGGATGCCACCCGTAACCCCGCAGCCGACTCCAGCTCCATCCTTGGTTCCGGTTCCGGTTCCGGTTCCGACTCCGACTCCGACTCCGACTCCGACTCCGTCAACGGCGCCAGCTCCGTCTCCGGTTCCGACCCCGCCAATGGCGCCAGCTCCATCTCCGATTCGGGTTTCGACTCCGACTCCGACTTCGACGCCGTCAACCGCGCCACGCCCGCACCCGGCATCCACGCCTGGCGCTTCGACCCGGCGCTGGTCCAAGCCCTGGACGCCCTGTTCGCCGGCAGCGCCCCGGAGCCGACATCCAGCAACCCAGGCACGCCCGATGCCCGCTAGCGCACAGCCCCTTACCGCCGACGCACCAAAGCCCCGCTCCCCCCGGGGCGATAAGGCACTGGTTGCGCGCCACTGGCGCGCGTGCCTTGGAGCGCCCGCGCCGCTGGCGCGGGCTGGGGCGCGGAGCGGGGGGTGGGGTGAGGGTACGTCCGCCGCCGAAGCATCCAAGCCATGACCCGACAGACCGCACCGATCAGCGCTGTGCGCACGCCCAGTTCCCCTCGGGGCGGGCAGACACCACTTACGCGCACTGGCGCGCGTGCCTGGCAGCGTCTGCGCCACGCCGCGCGGGCCGGCGCGCGCAGCGGAGGTTGGGGTGAGGGCGCCTGCGCCCGGGAGGCGTCCACCGCATGAACCACCCAACCCTCTTCAACGCCCTGATCAAGGCCGACGCCCTGCGCCCGCTGGATCTGGCTTTCGCCCAGAGCCTGCAACGCCTGGCCCCGGACACCGACCCCCAGGTGTTGGCCGGCGCCGCACTTGCCTCGCTGGCCGTCACCAGCGGCCACGCAGGGCTGGACCCCAGCCGCGCCGGCATGCTGCTGGACATGCGCGAGGGCCCAGCGCCCGCACTCCCGGACCCAGGCGACTGGCAACGCACCCTGGCCGCCTCGCGCTGGGTCGACCAACCGAATCCGCAAGACCCCGCCGCCGCCGACTGCCCGTTGGTTCTGGAACGCGGCCTGCTCTACCTGCGGCGCTACCGCGAGTACGAGCGCCGCCTGGCGCTGGGCCTGCAACGCATCGCCGCCCAGTCGCCGCCGCCCTTCGACGCCGCCACGCTGGCACCGCTGTTCGCCCAGTTATTCCCGAACGCCACCGCCCCATCCCCTCTCCCCCCGGGAGAGGGTGCCCGAAAGGCGGGTGAGGGCACGGGCCTGCCCGAGCCATCCGTCGACCAGGAAGGTGCGGCCCCACCGGCTCCATCCCACCACCCAGACCGCCAGGCTCAGGCCGCCGCGCTGGCGCTGCGCCGCACCCTGCTGATGGTCACCGGCGGCCCCGGCACCGGCAAGACCACCACTATCGCCCGCCTGCTGCTGCTGCGCATCGCCCAGGCACACGCCTCCAACACCCCGGCACCGCGCATCGCCCTGGCTGCGCCCACCGGCCGCGCCGCCGAGCGCATGGCCGAAAGCCTGCGCCTTGCGGTCACGCGCGCCATCGCTGGCGGCATCGACCCGGCCCTGGCCGATGCCCTGCCCAGCGGCGCCAGCACCCTGCATCGCCTGCTCGGCGTCATCCCGGATTCCCCGCACTTCCGCCATCACGCCGACAACCCGCTGCCGTTGGACCTGATCGTCGTCGACGAAGCCTCCATGGTCGACCTGCCGCTGATGTGCAAGCTGGTCGAAGCCGTGGCCGATGGCACCCAGCTGATCCTGCTCGGCGACGCCGACCAGCTGCCTTCGGTGGAAGCCGGCGACGTGCTCGCCGCCATCCTGCAGGCCGCCGGCCCCGGCGATGCCCTGCAGCCGCAGGACGCACAGGCGCTGCAAGCGCTACTCGGCAACGCACCCGCCGACACCACGCCCGCCGCCAGCCACGGCGGCGGCCTGGCCGGCCACCGCGTGCACCTGCTGCGCGGCTACCGGCAGGCGGACGCCTTTGCACTGGCCCCGTTGGCCGACGCCGTGCGCGCCGGCGACGCCGACACCGCCCTGGCCCTGCTGCGCAGCGGCGAGCTGGCCGGCGTGCACTTCCACGAAGACGGCGAGGACCCGCTCACCCTGGGCCGCGACGCACTGCTCGCGCACTGGCGCGCACTGGCCGACGCGCAAGACCCGGCCGCGGCCCTGCGCGACGCCGCGCGCCTGCGCCTGCTTACCGCCGTGCGCGCCGGCCCGCAGGGCGCACGCGGCCTCAACGCCCGTATCGAACAACTGCTGGCCGAAACTGGCTCCGGCGCGCGCCGCCTCGGCGCCGCCTCGCCCTGGTTCCAGGGCCGCCTGCTGCTGATCACCGAAAACAGCTACCGCCACGGCCTGTTCAACGGCGACGTCGGCATCTGCCTGCGAAGCGACGCGAGTCCCTTTTCGGGGCGCAGCGACGAAGGCGCCTCTTCGGGGCCAGGCCAGCCAGGCGGCACTGCCAGCCGCCGCGACCCAGGCACCGACAGCCGTGCCCAAGGCCCGTTGGTCGCCTGGTTCGAAGGCGACGGCGACGGCCAGGTGCGCGGCTTCCACCCCGCCGCACTGCCTGCGCACGAAAGCGCCTTCGCCATGACCGTGCACAAGGCCCAGGGCAGCGAATTCGACACCGTCTGGCTGCAACTGCCCACCCGCGACGCCCGCGTGCTCAGCCGCGAACTGCTCTACACCGGCATCACCCGCGCCCGCCGCGCCCTGCACCTGGCCGGCAGCGAAGCGGTCATCCGCAGCGCACTGGCCCGGCACGCCGCACGCATCTCGGGTTTGGCGTGGCGGTTGGGTGCGGAGCAGCAGGCGGCACCCGCCAAGCCAGCAACAGAACCAGCTACTGCGTTGCCCGTGCAGGGTTCGTTGTTCTGATGGACGCGAGCCGGCGCAATGGCAACATCACTTACGGCAGAACGGCACGTTCGCCTATCACCATCACCGGGCATGCCCGGATAGCATCATGGACGAAGAAAAACTGGTTGTGTGGTATCGCCAGCATGGGAGGCATCAATGGCGAAAAAGCATGAAATTTCGCTCGTCCGCTCGTCGGCGGCCGAATACCTGACCTTCGTGGCCGCCGCAGGCGAGGGCGGCGTGCAGGCGGCGTATGCCGACGAAAACGTCTGGCTGACGCAGAAGATGCTGGCCCAGCTCTACGATGTCGAAACCCACACCATCAACTACCACCTGAAAAAGGTGTTCGCTGACAACGAGTTACAGCCAGATGCAGTTATTCGAAATTTTCGAATAACTGCCGCCGACGGCAAGAGCTACGACACCAAGCACTACAACCTCGCGGCCATCATTGCCGTGGGCTACAAGGTCAATTCCGAGCGCGCGGTGCAGTTCCGCAAGTGGGCCACCACCATCATCGCGTCCTTCACGATCAAGGGCTTCGCGATGGACGATGAGCGCCTGAAGAATGACGGCACGGTGCTCGGCAAGCGCTACTTCGAAGAGCAGTTGCAGCGCATCCGCGAGATCCGTCTCTCCGAGCGCAAGTTCTACCAGAAGATCACCGACATCTACGCCACCGCCCTGGACTACGATGCCACCGCGCAGGCAACCCAGCGGTTCTTCGCCACAGTGCAGAACAAGCTGCACTGGGCCATCCACGGGCAAACCGCAGCAGAAGTCGTCTACCACCGAGCCGATGCCGGCAAGCAGCACATGGGCCTGACCACCTGGGCCGATGCACCGCGCGGGAAGATCCAGAAGTTCGACGTGGCGGTTGCCAAGAACTACCTGACCACCGGCGAGATGGCGCAGTTGCAACGCCTCGTATCGGCCTATCTGGACCTGGCCGAGGACATGGCACTGCGGCAGATTCCGATGACCATGCAGGATTGGGAAACACGTCTGAATCGTTTCATCGAAGCAACCGACCGGCAGGTGTTGCAGGACGCAGGGCGCGTCACCGCCGAGATCGCCAAAGCGCATGCGGAAAGCGAGTTCGAAAAGTACCGCATCGTGCAGGACCAGCTGTTCGTGAGCGATTTCGATCGCGTGTTGCAGCAGCTTGATGCAGTAGACCGGGTGGACGGTGCCGACGAGGACTTGCGCTAGACGGTGATGTGGGAAGCGCCAAAGCGTCAGGTCCCCAACCGCGCGCGATAGTGCACGTTGGATTGAAAGATCGCTCCGAGGATGAATCGCGACTAGCGTCTGCCCAGGAGTCGCCCGCCACGGTGGTTCCGCCCGTCCAGGGCTCGTACCCCAAGCCGGAGAGATGGCATGAGAACTGACGACAAAGAAGCGCTTGCGCGTAAGAGGTGAATGATGAAGGCGATATGGGTTCTTGGGATTCTCGCGCTGTCAGCCTGCTCCAGCGCGACTGCGGCTGGGAGGCTGGAGATCAGACTCCAAAACAGACAGGCAGCGCATACAGCGACAGCTGGAGCATCCGTCTCAGTCACGATGGCCAACGCAGGTGACCAGCCCATCGAGCTACCTGCCTCGTATGTTCCAGACGTAGACAAAGGCGGGGTGTTGCAGACCAATCTGTTCAAGGTCATGCAAGAGGACGGCAGCCCTGTCGACTATCGCGGCATCTATGTGCATAACGTCCGAGGTTCCACGCCATCTCTTGTCTTGAAGCCGGGGCAGTCAATCGTCAGGACGATCAATCTGTCATTGAGTTACCAGATCATGCCTGGGCGCAATTACTCGGTCGGAGTACACCCATTTATACGTTATCGGGAGCAGCAGGAATCAAAGAGTAAAACCACCTCAGCCGATATGACGTCGCTGAAGACTGCTACATCCAACATCATCGAGATCACGCCTCGATAGGTCTGCGATGTACCGGCGAACCTGCGCCTGGCCCCAGCGTGCCGAGGTGTAGCGGATGATCCCGCGCAGATCGGCTTCGGCTGCGTCGGTGAGGACGTAGCCGTGATCAACCGCGATGGCCCTCGGCCAATTCTTCATACAGGATGGTGCTGATGCTCCTGGTAGACACGTTGCCGGCAAGGCCTTCCTCGACACGTCCCCCAAGGAGGGTTTTCAACTCCTGCCATGCCTGATCGGCGTTTAGGTCGCCAGGGAACAGGCGTTCAAGCGCGTATTGCTTGATGGTCTTGCCCTGCAGAGCCGCCAGCGCCTTCAGGCTCTGATGCTGCTGATCGCTTAGATCAATGGTCAAACGGCTCATGACGCGCTCCTAAATCCATACAAACCCACATTAGCGCATCTGGGCTGGTTGACCGATTGCAGAGCTTTGGGACCCCAGCTCGGGTGACGCCGTGCAGTGTTTTGACGGAAACTGCGCTCCCGAAACAGGACCGCACCGATGGACCGACGTCGCCGCAAACGGATGGAGCACTATTGGGCGCGGGCAGAAGCCAAGGCGCGTGCAGCGGTCGACCGCTTGGATCCGGAGGGCTGGTTCGATCTGTGGCACACGCATGTGGACTGGAATGGCCGCGGCCGCTCCTGTGTTGAGCATCGGCAGATGGTCAACGCGGTTGCAGTGCGTGTGCCGTGCTACCTGGAAGTACGTCTGGCGCAGCGTGGTGCAGCGGTGCAAGTGTGGGCAGACCTCAGTGAGGACACGATGGATACGGGCATCTACGCGCACTCTGCCAATCCGAACGGCACGAGCTTCCCGGCCACCTTTCCCAACCTGGATTGGCAGCAGGCTCTGCCTGACGAGGTTGCAGCAATCTTGCCCGACACGCATCGGGCAGGCACCGCGTCATGCGACGGCAGTACCTGGCACGTGGTGCAGCGTCGGCCCGCTGGGGTCGACGCGCAGGCGCGCCAATGAGTTCCGCCGACAAAGCCCATCGCACCGCATTGCGCTACGCCGTCGGTGCCCGTCAGCCGCGTGTCGCCAAGGCGCCCGTCACCGGCGCCGCCTATCGGCTAGCGCACGCCTGCTTCGGATGCCGGAGAAGTTTCAAGATCGCCCCGCGCGAGCAGGTGGCCCCCTGTCCTGGCTGCGGTAACGCGCTATGCATGATGGGGTGTTCGTTCAAGGCACCCCCGGCCCGCAACCAGGCGCAATGGCGCAAGGTCGAGCGCCTGTATCGCGCTGGCTTTCGGTTCTTCAGTTACCGCAGCCAACCTTGCGCCGCTCTCCCAGCCAAGCTGTCGGAGGTCGATCGCTTCATCCGTGAGAACCCTGAGCACCCATTACGCCTGGGCGGTCATTGAGGCCAGGCACGGCGGCACACCGCGAGGTCAGGCGATCCGCCTGACCTCGTTCGCCGTCTGGCAGGCCGGGCGGCTTACTTGGCCTTCTTTTCCTGCTTGGCCGCGCGCTTTTCCTTCAGCGTCTTGGCTGGCTCTTTCTTCTGGCTCTTTTTCTGGTCCATCCCCTTGCTCATGACACCCTCGTAGTTGCTGGATTGATCGGTCGGGCAGCGCCATGACCCTGGCGTGCCTGCGCACTGTAAGGCTTGCGCGCGCTGGATGGCAGGGGAGAGCGGGCGGAGCGACGGGCGGTGCCTCAGGCTTGGCGTTCTTTGGGGGCAGGCGCCGGCCGATCGGCGCCGCCGGCTGAGCCACAAACGCAAAACGCCCGCGTGCGACAGTGAAGGTCGGCACGCGGGCGCTGGCGACAGCGGCGGCCTTACTTGGTCGGCACGCGCTGGTACTGCTCGCCACCGGTGTTGAGGTGGCCGTTGGCCGTGTCGATGGCGAAGTTCACCGTCTCGCCATCGTTGGTGACCTGCAGCGCCCCGTCCTTGTAGACCGCCGGGTAGCTCTCGGTCTTGGGTTTACGGCTGAAGAACTTCGGCGTGGTGCTGCGGACCATGAAGGTTTCGCCATTGCGCTCAATGTCCATCGTCTCTTCCTGCGTCTGCACGTTGACCCAGTGGCCGACGAACTTCTCGCCCTCCACCTTGGCGCAACCGCTCACCAGCAGTGCCGCGGCCAGCGCGGTGCCCATCCACTTCATCATCGTGTGTTCTCCAGTTGAGGCTGCGGCGAGGATGGCGGGTGGGGACTGTAGAAAGGGTTAAGGCGTATCGGTGACAGATCAAAAGTGAGCTGATCCGGCACGAATGCTCAGCCTGATCCGGCGCATTCCACCCCATAAAGCCTGAGTGCAAGCGCCATCGACGGCCGGTAACGCGATTCGCGCAAGCGAGGATCATTTCGCCGTTGGGCGTTGGAGCCGCCGATACAAACAATACCGTGCAACGTCTGGAGACCGTAAAAAGTTCGAACCTCCCGACATGCTGTCGCCGTTGGCGGCAGCGCTTTGGTTATTCCAGGTGGATATTGCCGTGCTAGATTTCCACGACAGTTCTAGCGCGGGATAGAGAAATGGCCCTTCGCATTCGAGGATCACATGGTCTGCCATTTGGCTTGGGACATGCCGCCTTCCCGCGAGCAGTCTTGTTGCCGCTTGGGCTACTTGCGTGCACCCTCCATTCGGGATGTGCTTCTAGCACTCCACGCAGTCACTCAGCTGTAGCTGCTACCAAGCCCCCCAGTGAAACCAGGAGCAAAGACGTGACGGAACGCCTCAAGCAAGATGTGGATCGTTTGATCGACACCGATTTCCAAGATGTCGCAGCACTCAGTGCCCAGCTTCAAACACAATTTGGCCCTCGTCAATCGCAAGAAGCGATGGTGGTGCGTGTTGGTCAGGGTGGTGCGCTGGCCGGTGCGGCTTTGCAGCGTATCGAGCTCCGTAGCACGCAGGACGCCCCTTCGCATGCGACGCTGGTGCTCGACTTTTCTGCGCCTGGCCCGGCGCTCGAGGATGTGCCTTGGCCAGATGCGCTGCTCTACCCGCCGCGGCCAGACGCACCGGGTTCGAGCGCCTATTGGTCACTTCAGAGGGGACAGGTCACCGTCATCCTTGGGCTGACTAAAGATCAGGCCAACCTAAGCTTTATTACAATCAGCAAGCAGTAAGTTGCTTAGCTGGACCCCTGCAAAGGAGTGCATGATGGAAAACACCGACGAGTCGAAATATCCCCAGCCACAGCAATCCACGCCAGCAACCGCGGCCGGGAAGCCGTCCTCGCCCCTATCAGATCCCACGGTGACACCTTTCCTGCAACAGTCGCCCACACTTCAAGCAGGTCTTGCGCAGCTCAATCGGGATAATGTCGGTGTTGTTTGGGGAGCCGCTGGTGCTGGAACTTATCTGGTTCCCCGCACGCAAGTGGTCATTGACGAAAATGCAATCGGGCAAGGTGCGCGCATTGCCCGTTCGCTCTCCCATGAAATTGGACACCATCGGTTCACCGAACAGCCCGATCAGTCCTCCAAACATGCGTACGTCACCAACATGCTGCGCGGCTAGGCTGCCGCAACGCTGAGTAATGCGTTGGTCCGGCGAATAATCAAGGTCCCGATATCGGTATCGCTGGTAGCGGTACGAGACCAAAGCAGTACGAAGAAATTGCTGATCAGCAAATGGCAGGCCAAATCACGCGTGATGCAGCATTGAATCAGATTGCCCAGGTATTCAAGACTGAGCAGCCTTCCGTTGGGCCGAGTAAGACGTACGAGCAGTATTACGGGGACTATTACGACAAGCACATCGCACCACTGCAGCGCAAACACGGTAGGCCGGAGCCAGGGTCTGGTACCGATAGCCTCGTCAACGATGTGAAACAGGACTTGCCGAGCCGTGATTCACAAGCGGCATTGTCGGCAAGGCCATCTCTGCCAATGCAGCAGGATCACGAAGATCACGCGCTATACCAACAGATCAAAGGTGGCGTGGAAAAGCTCGATGCACAGCATGGCCGGGAGTGGGATGCATCAAGTCAGCGCATGACGGCCAGCCTGCTTGTGCTCGCAAAGGAAGAAGGCCTGACGCGTGTGGACCATGTGCTGCTCAATAGCCCAACAGACAAGCTTGCGGCCGGAGAAAAGGTATTTCTGGTCCAGGGTATCCAGAGCGACCCAGCGCACCTTCGTGCCGACATGGCCACGATGCAGGCGGTGCAAACACCTGAAAACCAATCGTTCGAACGCGTGCAATCGATCAATCAAGCTCAATCGCAGGTGCGAGAGCAGCAGCAAGCGCTTGAGCAATCGCAACAGACAGTCACTCCGCCTGGGCCAACGATGACGCGTTGAGAGCGTTCGCGGACGTGCTTGCAAAGATATTGACAAACCGGCAGGGCTACAAACGCAAAACGCCCGCGCGCGACGGTGAAGGTCGGCACGCGGGCGCTGGCGACAGCGGCGGGCTTACTTGGCCGGCACGCGCTGGTACTGCTCGCCACCGGTGTTGAGGTGGCCGTTGGCCGCGTCGATGGCGAAGTTCACCGTCTCGCCATCGTTGGTGACCTGCAGCGCCCCGTCCTTGTAGACCGCCGGGTAGCTCTCGGTCTTGGGGGTGCGGCTGAAGAACTTCGGCGTGGTGCTGCGGACCATGAAGGCCTCGCCATTGCGCTCGATGTCCATCGTCTCTTCCTGCGTCTGCACGTTGACCCAGTGGCCGACGAACTTCTCGCCCTCCACCTTGGCGCAACCGCTCACCAGCAGTGCCGCGGCCAGCGCGGTGCCCATCCACTTCATCATCGTGTGTTCTCCAGTTGAGGCTG
>NZ_JBEOLS010000011.1:0-105928 GCF_040279205.1 Xanthomonas hortorum | reverse complement strand
AGTTGCCAAAGCGCTTGGGTAGGCCGCGCCATTTGCAGCCATGCTCGGCAACGTAAAGGATGGCGTTGACCACTTGCAGGTTGGTCATGCTGACATTGCCGCGCTGCGCCGGCAGGCAGTGTTCGATCAGAGAAAATTGTGCTGGCGTGATCTCCATGCACGATAGTTTAATCGCTCGGGCCATTAGTGTTAACAGGCCCTAATTCAGAGTTCCCAACAGTTGCGCTCGCTACCTGACGCCGAGCTTGGATCCCACCAAGCCGTTGGGGGCAGAAAGAATCTATGGATATCGCATGTTTCACCCATGCACCCCATCGATCTCCACCGCCAGCTCGTCGCGGCAGATCACCGCGTGCAGCAGCAGGCGCGGCACGGCGTCGCCGAAGCGGGCGTCGAGCGCCTGCGCGACCTTGGGCAGGTCGTCGTGCTCGCGCACGTAGACCTTCAAACGCGTGCCGGCGCCGAATTGCGCGGGCAGGGCGGGGGCGTGCTGGCGTGCGGCGCCGAGCAGGGCGTCGAAGTTGGCGAAGGTTTCTTCCAGCTGCGCAAGCAACTGGCCGGTGTGCATCGAGGCATGCCCGACCACCGCGGCGGTGCCTGACAGCAGCAGCGGCATGTCGCTGCCGGCCGGCGGCAGCATGGCGCGGGCAAAACTCGGTGGCTGCGGGCCGTACTGGCGCGGGTAGTTGTAGGCGCTGACCTGGCGTGGATTTTCCAGCGGTGTGCCGGCATCGGCGGCGGCCAGCCAGTAGATCTGGATGATGCGCTCGGCATCGCAACGGCCCACCGCAGTAGCGGCAGGCAGCTGTGCGGTATCGAAGGCGCCCAGGCCGCGTGCACGGCCGATGCAGAACTGCCGATAGCGTTCGCGGTCGCCGCTGCCCAGGGTGATCGCATCCAGGTAATTCCAGATGCGCAGCAGGCGTGGAGTCTGGCTGCCGGTGACGAAGGCGGTGATTTCCGCATACGCCTTGGCGGCGGCTTCTTCGATGTCCACATCCTGCTCGTCGATCTCGATCACGCCGAACTGCAGGCGCCCGTCGCTGGACCAGGCGATGTTGCCGTCGCGCCCACTGCGCACCGGCGAGTCGCTGCGCCACACTTCCAGCACGCTGGCCTGATACGGCTGCAGCGGCACGCGCAGGTAACGCGGGTCGTCCAGATGCGCCGCCGCAGTGCCAAAGCCGAACACGGCCAACACCTGCGGATCGGTGAGCAGGGCAGACGGGTCGGTCTGGTCGACATAGTCGACCTGCAGGCGGGGATGGCGCACGGCATGCGTGGTCTGGGCCTGGAAAGCGGTCATTGCGTATCTCGTTGTTGCGTATCGCGTTGCAAGGTGTCGCCGTCGAAGCCGAGCGTGGCCTGACGCCGGCGTTGCCGCCAGGAGTGCCAGGCGCGCGGCATCATCGACAAGGTGGTGATGGCGTAGATGGCGCGGAACGCACGCAGACGCAGGCGGACCTTGGGGCTCTCGAACACGTCGCCGGCCAGCATCGCCACCACGGCTTCTTCGATCTGCCAGGTGTTCTGCGGTTGCGCGAACAGGGTGCGCATGGTCGGCGAGGTGAAGCGGTAGATGAACCACTTGAACTCATCCACGCCGCGCTTGAGCTCGCGCTGCAAGGCACGCTGCAGTTTCGCCTCGTGCTGCGGCGTGCGCAGGGCCTGGTCCACCATCGCCGCGCCGCGCTCGGCGCTGTGCATGGCCAGAAACACGCCCGAGGAAAACATCGGGTCGACGAAGGTGTAGGCATCGCCGAGCATCAGCCAGCGCGGGCCGGCCATGCGCGTGCATTCGTAGGCGTAGTTGCCGGTGGCGTGCACCGGTGCCACGCGCTCGGCGCCGTGCATGCGTGCGGTGACTTCGGCATTGAGCGCCAGCGTACGCATCAGAAACCCTTCGCTGTCGCCCTTGCGGGTCTTCATGTATTCCGGGTAGCAGACCGCGCCCACGCTCATGATGTCGTCCGGCAGCGGGATCAGCCACATCCAGCCATGCGCATGCCGGTAGATGCTGATGTTGCCGGCATCCTCGCCCGGCCGGCGCGCCACGCCGCGGAAATGGCTGAACAACGCGGCCGATTGATGCTTGGCATTGGCGCGTTTGAGCTTGAAGCGGTTGCCCAGGAAGGTGTCGCGGCCGCTGGCGTCGAGCAGATAGCGCGGGCGGAACTGCTGCTCGCCGTCCACGCCGCGTGCCTGCAATACCGGCTGTTCGCCATCGAAGCTGACCTGTTCGACCTTGACCTGCTCGCGCGCATCCACGCCAACCGCACGCGCGCGCTCGAACAACACCTGGTCGAACTGCGCACGCGGCACCTGGAAGGCGAAATCGGCCTTGGCATCGAGCGCACGCGAAAAACGAAACGTGTTGTAACCGCCGGCATCGTTGGGAAAGTCCACGCCGCGCTTGAGCACGCCGATATCGCGGACTTGTTCGAGTACGCCCAGGCGTTCGAGGATCGGCATGTTCATCGGCAGCAGCGATTCGCCGATATGGAAGCGCGGGTGCTGCTCCTTCTCCAGCAGGGTGACCTGCCAGCCCTGCTGCGCGAGCACGATGGCGGCGGCGCAGCCCGCTGGCCCGCCGCCGATGATCAACACATCCGGACACTCGGGTCCGGGGGCCGGCCCGGCTGCCGGCATGGCGGTCGGGGTGGGGCGAACAGCGGTGGAAGTCATCCTGGAACGAACCTGCAGCGGGCGAGCGTCATGCAGTCATGATAGCCTGACCGGCAGCCCGGACAGGTGCACCCCGATTGCCTCACCGCTTTCACCGGATCACCAGCAGACCGACTGCGCGGCCGCTCAACGGACGTGGCCGGTAGCCGGAAGTGGCAGCGGCGACAACGTACACTGCGGTTCCAAAGCATCGCCCCGCCTCGACCCGAGGGTTGTTTGCGACGCGTTGCTGGTTGTTCGAATTGATTGCCTTGATTGATTTTTCCGAATTTGTTGCCCGACCCTCACCTGTGGAAGCTTCTGGATGTCCCTGCAAACCGCTGCCGAACGTGAACTGGCCGAACTCCTGGTCGAAAGCCTGAACCTGGAAGACGTCCAACCCGCCGACATCGATCCGGAGGCGCCGTTGTTCAATACCGGCCTGGGACTGGATTCGATCGACGCGCTGGAACTGGCGCTGGCGATCAGCAAGCGCTATGGCTTCCAGCTGCGCTCTGACAACGACGAGAACCGTCGCATCTTTGCGTCGCTGCGCGCATTGTCGGCGCATGTCGAAACCAACAAGACCGTCTGATCCGTCCACTGTAGCGCCTGCCGATGCACCCCCGTGGGTGCTGGGGCTGGGCGTGCTGCTGGCGGTGGCGTACTCGCCGTTGGCGCACTGGGCCAACGCCAGTCATCGCCCGGACCTGGCGGTCATCGCCGGGGCCTTGCTGGTGCTGATGGTGTTGATCGAACCGATGGTCGCGCGCCGGGCCTGGGCCTGGGCGCTGGCGTTGCTGACGTTGGCCGGCCTGAGCGCGTTGTGGCACTCGCCGTACGCGATGCTGCTGCTGGCCGCGCCGCCGGTGGTGTTCACCGGCTGGATCGCCTGGTTCTTCGGCCGCAGCCTGCGCCGCGGGCGCACGCCGTTGATCAGCCGCATTGTCGAAGGGCTGTATCGCCAGGCCGGCATGCCGATCACGCCCGAGCAGTACCGCTATACGCGTCGGCTCACGCTTGCCTGGGCGCTGCTGCTGTGCGCGCTGACGCTGGTGAATCTGGTATTGGGCCTGTGCGCCGAACCCAGTGGCGTGCTGGCGCAACTGGGCTACGCCTCGCCGCTGCCGATCAGCGACGCGCGCGCCTCGTTGTTCGCCAATCTGCTGGCGTACGGGGTGGTTGGCGGGTTCTTTGTGGGCGAATATCTATTGCGCGGCCGCTGGTTTCCACAGCGTCCCTATCGTAATCTGCCAGACTTCTTGCGCCAGATGGCGCGGCTCGGGCCGGAGTTCTGGCGCGATCTGCTGCGCTGAGTGCGTGGCCAGGGGCAGCGACGTACGTGCACATTTTCAGGGACAAGACAAAAATGCCGTTGGCAAGGATGCCGTCGCGCCTGGCGTGGGCCGTGTTCAACCTGTTGCAGCTGGCCTTTACGCTGATCTTCACCGCTGGCGGGATCGTGTATTGCCTGGTGTTGCTGGCGATCACCCGCGACCCCGATCGGTTGCTGCGCATGGGCGGCTGGATGTGGTCGCCGGTGCTGTTTCGCGGCGCCGGTGCCCAGGTGATCGTGGAAGGCCGCGAACGCGTGGACTGGTCCAAGAATTACCTGTTCGTCAGCAACCACCAGTCGGTCATCGACATCTGCGCGCTGTTCTACGCCTTGCCGGTGCCGCTGCGCTTCCTGCTCAAGGACGAAATGCTCAAGGTGCCGTTCGTGAACTGGTTCGCGCGTGGTACCGGCATGCTGTTCCTGGACCGCGACAGCCGGCGTGCCGGGGCGATGGTGCGGCGTCAGGCGGCCGCGCTGCTGCGCGAGGGCAAACAGTTGTGTCTGTTTCCCGAAGGTACGCGCAGCCGTAGCGGCGCACTGCTGCCATTCAAGGCTGGGCTACTGCAGGCCGCTATCGATGCAGGTGTGCAGGTGGTGCCGGTGGCGCTGGATGGCTGCGGCAAGGTGCTGCCGGTGGAGGGTATGTTCAGGGTGCGCCCCGGCATCATTCGTGTGCGCATCGGCGCCCCGATCCCGGTAACCGGGCCGGATCCGCCGGACCGCCAACAATTGACCGAGCAGGCACACGCCGCCGTGGCGGCCATGCTTCAACCCAGGATCTGAGTTACCCGCTTATGGATTTCGTCGTGCCACATGATCATCCCTGCCTGCCTGGGCACTTCCCGGGTCGCCCCGTGGTGCCCGGCGTGGTCGTTCTCGATCACGTGCTGCAGGCGGTGGAAGCCGCGCATGGCCCACGCGCCGCAATGCGCTTGCCGCAGGTGAAGTTCGTGCAGCCGTTGCTGCCCGGCCAGACCGCGTCGGTGACACTGGACGGCGCTGGCCCGCGTTGGCGCTTTCGCGTGCAGCGCGCCGACGACCTGCTGGTCAGCGGCGAGCTGGTCGCGGAGGCGGCGCCATGAACAGCCAGTGGAAACAACGCCCGGAAGGCGGCGGACGTTTCGCGTTGTGGTTGATCCGCGGCATTGCCCGGCACGCCGGGCGCTCGGTGGGGCGCGCGCTGCTGTACCCGATCACGCTGTACTTCCTGCTGGTGCGTGCGCCCGAGCGCGCCGCTTCGCGTGCCTACCTGGCACGTGTGCTGGGGCGTCCGGCCAAGCTGCGCGATGTGGCGCGGCATATCCATACGTTTGCGTCGACGATCCTGGACCGCGTGTACATGCTGTGCGGGCAGATGCAGCGCTTCCAGGTCGACATCACCGGGCTGGATCAGCTGCACACGCAGATGGATCGCGGCCGCGGCGTGCTGATCTTCGGCTCGCATCTGGGCAGCTTCGATGCGCTGCGCGTGCTGGCCACCGAACGCCCCGACGTGCAGGTCAAGGTGGTGCTGGACAAGGCGCATAACCGCGCCATGACCGACCTGCTGGGCGCGCTGAACCCGCAACTGGCCGCCAACATCATCGACGCCGGCATGGACGCGACCTCGATCGTCATGGCGATCAAGGACGCCACCGATGCCGGCGCGCTGGTCGCGTTGCTGATCGATCGCCCGCGCGAGGGCGACCCGGCATTGCCGGCGATGTTCCTCGGCCGCAACGCGATGTTCCCGACCTCGCCGTGGCTGATCGCCGCGGCGCTCAAGGTGCCGGTGGTGCTGGCGTTCGGCCTGTATCGCGGCGGCAATCATTACGAGCTGGCGTTCGAGACCTTCAGCGAAGGCCTGGACGTGCCGCGTCGCCAGCGTGCGCCGGTGCTGGCCGTACTCATGCGCGATTACGCGGCCAGGCTGGAACATTACACCCGCTACGCGCCGTACAACTGGTTCAACTTCTACGATTTCTGGAACACCCACCATGCCGATGTGCCGCACCCTGCCGTGGATGCTGATACTGCTGTTCAGCGCCGCACCGCTATGCGCCGCACCGCCTGAGACGCTGGACGTCGGCCAGGTGTTGCAGCGCATGGCACGCCCCGCACCGGTCAGTACCGAGTTCGTCGAATTGCGTGGCTCGGCCCTGCTGAAGACACCGTTGCGCGTGCAGGGCCATTACCGCCGCCCGGATGCGCAGACCTTGGTGCGCGAGGTCAGCGCGCCGTATCGCGAAACCACCACTTTGAAAGGCGACGAAGGCGTACTGGAACGCGAAGGCAAAGCGCCGCGGCGCTTTTCGCTGAACCGTGTGCCCGAACTGGCGGGTTTGAAATCCGGCTTCGGCGCGTTGCTGGCCGGCGACCGCGCGCTGCTGGAGCAACAGTACCGCGTCAGTGGGCAAGGCCAGCCGCAGGCCTGGCAACTGACGCTGCAGCCCAAGGACGCCGCCGTGGCAAAGCAGGTGCGCGAGTTGCGTCTGTACGGGCGCAACGATGAGCTGCGCTGCATCGAAAGCCTGCCGGCTAAGGGCGATGTGCAGCGCACGCTGCTGGCCGGTGCGGCGCGCGAGGCTGCAAGCGTGACCGATGCGGCGGCGCTGACCACGCTGTGCCATGGGTCGGGCGCGTGATCCATCGCGTGTGGGTGTTGCGTGCGCAGTCGGGACACGCGCTTAGCAAGGAAAAAGCGACCGCCTTCGGCAAATTAGAGGCGCCGGTGCTGCACGCCTTCAACAGAAAGAACGCGTCACTGCAGCCCGCCCTCAGAAAAAACAAAGCGCCGTTGCAGCCCGCCCTCAGCGGAAAGAAAGCGTCACTGAAGCTGGATGCCGCGCGCGCGGCCGGTGGACATTCGGCTGGCACAGCGAGGCTTGCGCATGACGTTTAAGTTGAGCGCAAACCGCCGCATCGGCCTGGCGCTGCTGTGGCTGGCGTTGCTGGCAGTGGCCGGATTCTGGTTGAGCGAGACGCTCAAGGTCACCGGCGATCTGCGCAAATTCATGCCCGCCCCGCGCACGCCGGCGCAGAAACTACTGATCGAAGAACTCGGCGAGGGTCCCGGCTCGCGCCTGTTGTTGATGTCGCTCTCCAACAGCGACACAGCCACGCTGGCCGCGCAGTCGCAGGCACTGCAGCAGGCCCTGGCCGCACAACCGCAGCTGTTCGAGCTGGTCGGCAACGGCGGCACTGCGGGACTGGATGCGATCCCCGAGGCCTTGTTGCCGTATCGCTATCTGCTCAGCGACAGCTTCGACACCACGCCGCTGGATGCGCACACCCTGCAAGCGGCATTGCAATCGCGCGTGCAGGATCTGGGCTCGCCTGCGGCCGCGATGGTGGAGCCGTTGCTGCCGCGCGACCCCACGCTGGAAATCCTGCATCTAGCCGAAACCCTGCAGCCGGCCGCGGCGCCGCAGACGCGCGATGAAGTATGGTTCGACCGCGCCGGCACCTCGGCACTCTTGATCGTGCAGACGCGCGCGGCCGGTTTCGACCCCACCGGTCAGCAGCTGGCTTACGACGCGGTGCAGGCGGCCTTCGCCAAGGTCAGCAAGGGCACCGCAACAAAACTCATCCTGACCGGCCCCGGTGCATTTGCCGTGGAAATCACCGCGCGCACGCAGGGCGAGGCGCAGTGGATCGGGACGCTGGATACGGTGGGACTGGTGTTGTTGCTGCTGGTCGCGTACCGCAGCTGGAAGATTCCGGTGCTCGGCGTGCTGCCATTGGCCAGCGCCGGCCTGGCCGGTCTGGCTGCGGTGGCGCTGCTGTTCGATGGCGTGCATGGCATCACCGTGGCCTTCGGCTTCACCCTGATCGGCGTGGTGCAGGATTACCCGATCCACCTGTTCAGTCATCAGCGCCCGGGTCTGGATCCACGCGACAACGCGCGTCATCTATGGCCGACGCTGGCCACCGGCGTGGTGTCCACCTGCATTGCCTATGTGACCTTCCTGTTTTCCGGGGTGGACGGCTTACGGCAGCTGGCGGTGTTCACCATCGCCGGGCTGGCCACCGCCGCGATCACCACACGTTGGCTGCTGCCGTCGTTGATCGACCCGGCGCCGCGCGACTATGCCGATTCGCGCATGCTCGCCGCGCTCTGGCGTGGCATCGCGCGCTTGCCGCGGCCGCGCATCAGTCTTGCGGTGATTGCCGTGATCGGCATCGCGGTGATCGCCTTTGCGCCAGGGCAGTTCTGGCAGAACGATCTGTCGAAATTGACCCCGGTGCCGCCCAAGGCGCTGGCGCAGGACACGCAGTTGCGACAGGAACTGGGTGCCCCCGATGTGCGTTACGTGCTCGCGTTGCCGGCAGCCGACGATGAGGCCGCGCTGCAGGCTAGCGAGCAGTTGCGCCCGCGCCTGGACGCCCTGGTGCGCGCCGGTGCGTTGACCGGCTACGACATGGCCGCGCGCTATCTGCCCAGCGCCAAGACCCAGCGCGCCCGTCAGGCCGCGCTGCCGGATGCCGCGCAAGCCCGCGCATTGACCAATAGTGCGGTGGCCGCCACGCCGTTCCGCAGCGATGCGTTTGCGCCGTTCCTGCAGGATCTGGACGCCGCCAAGCAGGCCGCCCCGCTGTTGCCGAAGGACCTGGCCGGTTCGCCGCTGGCAACCTCGGTCGGGGGGCTGCTGCTGGGGCGTGGCGATCGCAGCACCGCCCTGGTGTCGTTGACCGGCCTGCGCGATCCGGCGGTGTTGGCCGCAGCCGTACAAGGCAGTGGCGCGCAGTTGCTGGATCTGAAAGATGCTTCCGAGTCTTTGGTCGCCGCGTATCGCGGTCGTGTGCTCGGTGCATTGGTGCTGGCTGCAGTGTTGTTGGCAGTGACCGTGGCCATCGCGCTGCGCAGCCCGCGCCGCATCGTGCGGGTGTTGTTGCCGATGGCGCTGACCACGGTACTGATCCTGGCGATCCTGCGCGGGATGGGGGTGGAACTCAATCTGTTCCATCTGATTGCGCTGATCCTGGCGGCCGGTTTGGGCCTGGATTACGCGCTGTTCTTCGACCACGCCGGCGACGATCACGCCGACCAGCTGCGCACGTTGCATGCGCTGATCGTGTGCAGCCTGATGACCTTGCTGGTATTCGCGCTCTTGGCCGCGTCCAGCATTCCGGTATTGCGTGCGATCGGCAGCACGGTGGCACTGGGCGTGTTGTTCAATTTCATCCTGGCCTTGCTGGTGTCGCGCGAGCCGGCGCTGGAACGCACAAAGAACGGAGAACCGCATGCAGGGACGTGAGGCGATTGCCGCGCTGATTCCGCATCAGGGCAGCATGTGCCTGTGGGAAGAAGTGGTGGAGTGGGACGCGCAGCGCATCGTGTTGTGCAGCCTTGCCCATCGTCGTGACACGCATCCGCTGCGTTCTAACGGCCGCCTACGCGCGCTGCATCTCTGCGAATACGGCGCGCAAGCCATGGCCGTGCACGGCGGCTTGCTCGGTCGCGCATCGGGCAAGCCGGTGCGCCGGGGTATGTTGGTAGCGCTGCGCGCAGTGGAATTGCATGTGGTCTATCTGGACGCGCTGCCGGATTCGATCGTTTGCGAGGCACAGGTGCTGATGCAGGGAGAGGACAGCCAGCAATACAGCTTCCGCTTGATGCATCAGGACCAGTTGCTCGCCGAAGGGCGTGCCACGGTGATGCTGGGTGCGGCGCAGGCCGCGTAGGAGCGCGCTTGCGCGCGATGAAGCGTTACCGCTGACGCCGCATCGCGCGTAAGCGTGCTCCTACAGAAGGTGGGCGGTCAACGCTGGCGATCTATTCCTGCGCTTGCTGCGAGTCGTTAGGATGATGCTCTTTCCGCCGTCGTTTCTGCGGCTTCCATTGAGGCTTCCATGAGCACATCCGTTCCTCAGCGCCGCGCGCTCGTCACCGGCGGCAGCGGCGATCTTGGCGGTGCGATCTGCCGTCAGTTGGCGGCGCAGGGTCGCCATGTGATCGTGCATGCCAACCGCAATATCGCCCGCGCCGATGAAGTGGTTGCAGCGATCGTGGCCGAGGGCGGCAGTGCCGAGGCGGTGGCGTTCGATGTGGCCGATGCGCAGGCCAGTGCTGCGGCGCTGGCAAGCCTGCTGGAGGTCTCACCGATCCAGATCGTGGTCAATAACGCCGGCATCCATGACGATGCACCGATGGCCGGCATGAGCGCCGAGCAGTGGCATCGGGTCATCGACGTGTCGTTGCACGGGTTCTTCAACGTCACCCAGCCCTTGCTGCTGCCGATGGCGCGCACGCGCTGGGGCCGTATCGTCAGTGTGTCGTCGGTGGCGGCGGTGCTGGGTAATCGCGGGCAGACCAACTACGCCGCTGCCAAGGCCGCGCTGCACGGCGCCAGCAAATCGCTGTCGCGCGAGATGGCCAGCCGCGGCATTGCAGTCAACGTGGTGGCGCCGGGCGTGATCGAAAGCGAGATGGTCGGCGAGAGTTTCGCGCCGGAGGTGATCAAGCAGCTGGTGCCGGCAGGGCGCGTCGGCAAGCCCGACGAAGTCGCAGCATTGGTCGCATTCCTGTGTTCGGAAGCGGCCGGTTACATCAACGGCCAGGTCATCGGCATCAATGGCGGGATGGGTTGAGAGCGGCTGATCTGCAGCTTGGCTGCAAGGCCCTTGCCCGCCCACCATCGCGGGACACGCTGCAAGTACGTCCTTGTAAGCTCTTACGCGGCATCCATGCCGCGTAAGGTCCCGCGACGGTGGGCGGACAAGGACCAGTCGAGTTGATCGGTGTGCGGAGTTTTCAACAAGCATCCAGCAAACTGGCTGGCCCCGTGTCCTGCGCTCAATAAAGCAATCAGCAAACTGTCTGGTGCGGTGTCCTCGCCGATTGCGGGACCGTGTGGCGGCATGGATGCCGCCACCGAGCCCCCAGGGACGGGTTTACGGCGTGTCCCGCGAGCGGTGAGGGCATCGCGCCCTCGACTTCTTCGAGTTTGCTGCAAGGCCCTTGCCCGCCCACCATCGCGGGACACGCCGCAAGTACGTCCATGTAGGCTCTTACGCGGCATCCATGCCGCGTAAGGTCCCGCGACGGTGGGCGGGCAAGAACCAGTCGAGATGGTCGGTGTGCATGGTGCAAGCAATGCACGCTGCGCGGCCGTTCGATGAGGTGCGGTCTGAGATCAGCTCAGTTTCATCCGAACACTGCGCTGCACATCGACAGCAGTGCATATCGGCTTAGCCGCCGGTCTCGTCGATCTTCATGACCAGATCGCGCTCGCGTGCACCACGTGCGGCGCTGCAATGCACCGACACAGTGTTGCCATTGGCACGCAGGCGGCCGTCGACATACAGGCCATCGCCGCGATCGTGATACGACGCCGTCCAGTTGTAGATACTTGCGCCTTGTGCGAGGTAATGGGTTTCAGCGGCACGCCGACACACCGGAACCAGGTCGCTTCCGTTCATGAGCAGCGGTTCGGGTGTGTACTGCACGATGTTTTGTGCCAGAGCCTGCGTACTGAAGGCGCCAACGATTGCCATGACGAGCGAATGAAGCAGTCTTCGATACACGGGTCACTTCCTGTGGGTGAGGATGCCTGAAGTATAGGTGCTGCGCCTAACTACAGAAACGAACGCGCCGTTGTCGGCGCGTTCGAGCAAGCTCACGCCGCGTCGGCGTACCAGGCGGCGGTGAGGATCGGCTCGCCGATGGCGTTGGCGGTCAAGGCGTCCAGCCCGTGATCCGGCAGTGCGGGATGGCGTTGACGCGCCTGCAGCAGAATCTCGCGCGCCAGTACTGCCATGCGCGCGATGTTGCTGTGGATGCGTGCGGCGAAGGCTTCGTCGTCCAGGGTGTCGTGCAAGGCGCCATTGAGTTCGTTGAACCAACCGATCAGATACTGATCCAGTAGGCGTCCATCGCCGGTGGCCACACCTTGTTCGCTGTTGTGCTGGCCCCAGTCGTGCAGCACGCGTTGCATCGCCAGATTGATGTCGCGCGCGTACAGGAAGTCGGTCTTCATGCGTGCGAGCAAGCTCAGATGCGCGATGCGTCCGCTGCAGAACAACGGCGCCAGCAGCGACCAGTAATAGGTGTAATCCCAGATCACCTTGACCGGCATCACCTGCGCGTCGCCGAACAGCGCGTACTGATCCTGGTACAGGGTCAGGGTGTTTTCGTAGAACGAAAAATACAGCTGCTGATACAGCTCCACATACGGGCTGAGCGATCTGCCGGCGCGGTCGCGGCCGATCAATTCGCAGATATAGGTATTGGAAATCGCAATGAAGTCGCTGCCGGGCGAATAGAACGGGTCCAGGAACAATCCCGCTTCGCCGGTTAGCGCCCAGCGCTGCGGCGAGAACACCTGCTTGCAGCCATAGGAGAAGTTGCGCAGGAACAGGAAGTCCTGCAGCCGGTAGTCGGCCTTGTCCAGCGTGGCGGCGACCTGCGGCTGATGCGTGCGCAGCCAGGTCATCGCCTTCTCGTGGGTGTTCATGGTCTCCAGCGGGTGCATGGCCGCATCGCAGACGATGCCCAGCGAATGCGCACCGGAGGAGAGCGGAATCAGCCAGAACCAGTAGCCCGGCCCGCACATGTGGTTGGTCGAGCGCCAGCGGTCCGGCGGCGTGCAGCGTTGCAGCCAACTGCTGTCCTGCGACCAGCCATTGGGGTCGATCAGGCCTTCCACGCGCCACCACACCGCATTGGCGTCGTGCGCGTTGTCCTGCGCCAGGCCGAGCTTGCGCTTGAGCAGGCCGGCGCGGCCGCTGGCATCCACTACCCAGCGTGCGCTCAGTGTGCCAGCCTCGCCGGCGCGCTCGTAGCGAACGGCGTGGTCGCTGTCGTCATCGGCCAGATCCACGCCTTTGACGCTGCAACTGTCGACAAAGGTGATGCCCTGCGCGCGTGCGCGCTCGCCGAGGAAATTTTCGAAGCGGCCGCGATCAATCTGCCACGACGGCGTCGGCAGGATCTGGCTGACGCCCAGCTCGGTGCAACGGTCGATGTCTTCGCGCTTGTCGGAAAAGAAGAAGCGGAAACCGAACTTGCGGATCTGCTCGCTCTCCAGATGCTCGCGCAGGCCCAAGACCTCGGCGAAGTAATGCGCGCCGATCTCCACCGTGGACTCGCCCACCTTGAACGCGGCTTCGCGCACGGGGTGGGCGCGCCGTTCCAGTACGGTGATCGCCAGCGCGGGATCGCGTTGGCGCAGCTGCAGCGCCAGACTCAGGCCGGCCAGGCCACCACCGGTGATAACGACATCTGCGCGTTGTGCATTCATGGGGAGTGCTTGCTCTTGGTGACCGATGGAACAGTAGCAAACTCACCGTCAGCGTCGTCGATCAGCACCGGGTTGGCGCGCACGCGGCGGTATTCGCGCCAGATATGCCCGTAGTTCCAGGCTTGGGCGACTACATGCGAGGTGATTTCCCACAGATCGCGCACCAGGCGGAAGTGGCTCTTGCGAAACGTGCCTGGCGAGGTGCCGGCGTAACGGGTTTCGATCGGCACCGCGACCACGCGCGCGCCGGCCTGGCGTGCAGCGGAAATCAGCAGTTGCGCTTCGAATACGAAGCCTTCGCCGGGCACGTCGGGCAGGGTAAACACCGATGCCGGATACAGGCGTTGGCCGCTCTGGCTGTCCACCAGCTGGAAGCCGCAGGCCCAGGCGATGCCCCAGTCGCCGAAGTCGTTGCCGATGCGGCGGATGGTGGGCTGGGTGGCGCGTTTGCGCATGCGTGCGCCGACGATCACGCAGCCGGGATGGCGGTTGGCCGCGGCCAACAGGCGCGGGAAATCGGCGGCCTTGTGCTGGCCGTCGCCGTCCATGGTCATCACGGCGCGCATGCCCAGGCGCTGGGCCTCGGCGAACCCGCTGCGCAATGCGGCGCCTTTGCCCATGCGCTGCGGATGACGGATCAAGGTGATCGGCAGATCGGCGATGCAATCGGCGGTGCCATCGTCGGAGCCGTCATCAATCACGATCACGTTTGAGCAATAGGTGAGCGCATCGTTGACCACTTCGCGGATGCGCAGTGATTCGTTCAAGGCCGGCACCAGGATCGCGGTGTCTTCGCGGCTCAATGGCTGCCGGCTCATCGCTGGATCTCCACGCGCAACACCCGGCCCGGGCCTGCGTACAGCGCCACGCTGTCGCCGTCGCCGTCGGCGGCGATCAGGTCGAACAGCGGCAGCATCGGCGCCATCGCGTTGTTGGCGACGTGCCGCGACAGCGGGCCCTCGCCCGGGGAAGGCGTGCCGTCGTCCAGCCGCGCCCGCAGCTGCAGCTTGCCGGCCTGGCCGGGCGCGCCCAGTACCAATGCACCGCCGAGCAACCCCTGGCTAGGTGCGACCCGGCCCAGCGGCCCGACCGAGCGGGCGTCGTAGCCGGCCAGCAGCACCGCGTCCATGCCGGCGGCGCGCTGTACCAGCGCTTCCAGCAGGCCCTGCGCGAAGCTGGCCCGGCTGGCGCTGATCGCCGTGGTCGGGGTCATCGCCCCGGCGCCGATAGTCCAGTAGCCGGCCGCGGCGTTGTGCACCGAGTTGTGGAACTTGGTCGGCGAGATCGCCGATGGGTCGCTGGCCAGCGTGGTGCACATGTAATCGGAGATCGCCAGATCGCCGTAGGTGGAGGTGAAGATCGACGGCAGGCTGGCTGGATCGCGGCCAGCGGCGGTGCAGGCGGCCAGTGCGGCTTCCAGCGAGACCGCCACCGTGTCCGGTGCGCGGCGGCGCTCGTTGGCGGCCAGCAACTGCGGCGCCGGGCGTGCCGTGGTCTCCTGCAGCGCGCCGCCGTGCACGAGGGCAACGGCGGCCTCCCAGGTGGGCAGCCCCTGGGTCCAGAAGCCGATGCCTTCGATGGTGGCAGCCAGCATCAGCGGGCCCGCCCGAACAGCAGCGAGCAGTTGTTGCCGCCAAAACCGAAGGAGTTGTTCATGGCGTAATCGATCTTGGAATGGGCGTTGTCGAAACGGATCTGCGGGCCGCAGGCGGGGTCGGGCACTTCGCTGTTGAGCGTGCCCGGCAGCACGCCATCGCGCAGTGCCAGCAACGCGATCACCGATTCCACGATGCCGGCCGCGCCCAGGGTGTGGCCGGTCCAGGCCTTGGTCGAACTGGCATGCAACGTGTCGGGAAAGATCGCCGCTACGGCGGCCGCTTCCACGCTGTCGTTGGCCGGCGTGGCGGTGCCGTGCAGATTCAGATAGCCCACCGCTGCCGGTTCCAGGCCGGCGCGTTCGAGTGCGCCGCGCATCGCCAGCTGCGCGCCCAGGCCCTGCGGATGCGGGGCGGACATATGGTGCGCATCGCTGGATTCGCCATAGCCGTACAGCCACAACGTCGCGTCCGGTGCGGCGGCGGGGCGTTCGAGCATGGCAAAGCCGCCGGCCTCGCCCAGGCTCAGGCCGACCCGGCGCGCATCGAACGGCTGGCACAGCTCCGGCGCCACCACCTGCAGAGAGTTGAAGCCGAACAGCACGCTGCCGCACAAGGTATCCACACCGCCGACCAAGGCTGCGTCGACCACTCCGGCGTCGATCAGGCGCGCGGCCTGGGCGAACACCTTGGCGCTGGACGAGCACGCCGTGGCCACGGTCATGCAGGGGCCGCGCAGGCCGGTGGCGTGTTGCACGAAATCGCCCAGCGAATGCGGGGTGTGCACGATCGGGCGATTCAAGTCATCCGGAAAACGCGCGCCCTCGGCATCTTCGACCAGACGCGTATACGCCTCTTCGCTGGCACCGATGCTGGAGGTGGAGGTGCCGATGATCACCGCCACGCGCTCGGCGCCGTAGCGCTGCGCGGCCGCCTGCACGGCAGCGGCCATGCCGTCCTGCTGCAGGGCCAACCAGGCCAGGCGGTTGTTGCGGCAGTCCCAGCCTTGCAGGGATTCGGGCAACACGACGTCTTCCACGCCGTCGACGCGGCCGATCCAGCACGGCAGTGGTTGTGGGCCGAAATCGTTGCGGCGCATACCGCTGCGGCGGGCTGTCAGGGCAGCGGCCTGGGCGTGGAGCCCGGCGCCGAGCGCGGTGGTGGAGGTGAAAGCGGTGACGGCGACCGGGGCCATCTGGGACGAATGCTGCGCGTGGCTCACGGTGGTCTGGCTGGCAAAAAGTGTGCTCAGTATATCGATGGTGTGTCCGCGGCCCGTCGATGGCGCAACTGAACGTCCCGGTCATGTCGCTGACGCTGCTGGGATTTTTCGCAACGGCCGCGCTTTCGCCATGGGCGCAATTGGGACACAATCCTGCGACACACTTCTCAAACGAGCGCGACCACGCGCGCATGCACGCCTACGTCTATAAAAGCCAACGCAAGCAGGACACCTTTGTCTATCTCGCCATGCGTGACGACTTCTCCGGTCTTCCCGCCGCCGTGCACGCGCAACTGGCGCCGTTCGCGTTTGTGCTGGAGGTGGCGTTGACGCCGCAGCGCCGTCTGGCGCAAGCCGACGTGACCACGGTGCGCGAAGCGCTCGCCAGGCACGGCTTCTACCTGCAACTGCCCAAGACGGTGGTGCTGGCGGGCGAGTGCGACTATGACTGAGGCCACGCGTGCCGCGCGGTGGCGCGCCGCAGCGCTGGCCGGCGCGGCCGGGGTGGTGTTGTCGTTGCTGGGCGGCGTTGGCGGCAGCGTTGCGGCGGTGACGCTGTGGCTGGCGCAGCCGGCGTTCGCGCTGGCGGTGTCGTGGGCACGTGGCACGCGTGCATTGCCGAGCCAGCCGCGTGCGGTCGCGCAGGCGCTGCCGCCGTTGCTGGCGATCTGGGGCGTCGGTCTGTTGGCTCTGGCGGCCTTGATCACCTGGCCGCTGACTGCCTTGCGTGACAGCGGCAGCCTGGCCGCTGCCTTGGCGCTGAGCGTTGCGGTCAGCGCCGCGCTGCTCGGGCTGTGGCGGACCTGGCCGCTGTGGGGCGAGGTCGAGCGCGATGGCGGCGCGCTGGCGCCGCGGTGGCACGCGCTGGCTACGCAGGAATTGCATGCCTGGCGCGGTCTGCTGGCCGCCGCATTGGTGCTGGCGATGTGCACGCTGGCCGTGGCGCTGGCCTGGCCGGGCTGGTTGTCGAGCAGCCTGCGCTGGAGTCTGGCGATCGCCGCCAGCGTGCTGTTGCCGGCGGCCCATCTGCTGTTGCAACGCACCGCCGCACCGGCACGCAGCGACACCCCGGTGGCCCGGCAGGCCGCCGATTTCTTCTCCGAAGCCGCGGCCGAACCGCGCCCGTTGGAGCCGGTGGCCCAGCACCAGCTGGTGCCCGAATTGTTCGAAGCCGCGCGCAGTGGACGCGTGGACCGCGCGCTGCAGCTCCTGGAGGCCGGCGCCGACCCGCAGGCGATGCCGCTGCCGGAATGGCGCGATCAACGCAGCCTGCCCGCGCTGGCTGCGGTATTGCCGGATCTGCGCCTGCTGCGCGAGCTGATCGTGCGCCGCGTCGATGTCAACCAGCCGCATCGCGGCATGACGCCGCTGCTGGCCGCCACGCGCGACAGCTGGCATGGCCGCCCCGACGCGGTGATGACGTTGCTGGCCAACGGCGCCGACCCGCGCGCCACCGACAACGACGGCAATACGCCGCTGCATCACGCCGTGCGCAGTTCCGACCCGGGCGTGGCCGCGCTGCTGCGCGATGCCGCCGCCGAGCTCGACGCGCTCAACAACGAAGGCCATTCGCCGCTGGCGATGGCCTGCCAGGTCGGCAACTGGCGGCTGGCCAAGTTTCTGCTGGAACGCGGCGCGCATTCCGAACCGGAAGGTGGCGCGCCGGTGCTGCTGGCCGCGGCCGGCACCGAGGAAGACGACCCGGCCGGCGTGCAGCTGCTGCTCAAGCACAAGGCGCGCGTGGATGCGCGCGACCGCCAGCGCCGCAGCGCCTTGCACGAGGCCGCGTTGGCCGGGCATGGCGATATCGTCGAAGCGTTATTGTCGGCCGGTGCCAATCTGGAAGCGCGCGATCTGCTCGGCCGCACGCCATGGCTGGACGCGGCGCGGCAGGCACGCAGCGGCGTGCTGGAACGGCTGGTCGCACGCAAGGCCGATGTGCTGGCCATCGATGGTGACGGCCGCAATGCGGTGATGCTGGCCTGCGCCGCCGACCGCGTGTCGCCGGCCTTGATCCGGCGCCTGCTCGATCTGCAGGTGCCGGCCGACAGCGCCGATGCGCACGGCCGTCGCGCAGTGGATGTCGCCGCCGAAGCCGGGCGCTGGGCGATCGTGCAATTGCTCGATCCTGCGTATCCGCTGCCGGCTGCCGTCAGCGATGGACACGGCGATACCCCCGGCGTTGCGGTGCTGCCCGATCGCCCGCCCTTGGTGCTGTTGCGCGAAGGCCTGCAGTTCGGTCAACGCGACGGCCTGGACGCATTGGCCAGGCTGTGCGGCCCGGAAGAACTCGGCGGCTTACTGCACGACGCGCATCTGGCCTTGAACGCCGAGGCCGTGGACTGGCTGCTGCGCCACGGCGCCGATGCCGATGTGCGCGATGCCTGCGGCGATGTGCCGATGTTTGCGCTGCTCTCGCGTGGTGTGGAGGCGGTGCCGGCACTGCAGGCGCTGCTGCGCCATGGCGTCTCGCCGGCCGGCGCCGGCGGCCTGACCCGCTTGCTCAGCGCCTGCGTGCAGCACGATGCGGCATCGCGCGGGCTGGAGCAGTTCGCGCTGGAATTGCTCGAACGCGGCGCCGACCCGTTCGCCGCGTCGGCGGCCGGCGATCCGCCGTTGTCGCTTGCGGTGCGGCTGGGCTGGCTGCGCCTGCAGCAGTGGTTGCTGGAACACGGCGTGGACCGCGAGGCACGCGACAGCCACGGCATGACTGCGCTGCATCTGGCCACCGCGCTGGGCCGCGAAGCCTCGCTGAAATTGCTGGTCAAACAAGGCGCCTCGCCGGAAGCGCGCGCCGCCGACGGGCAGACCCCGCTGGGCGTGGCGCTGTCGATCGGCCGCCGCGATCTGGCCGATTGGCTGGACTGGCGCATCTGGTCGCTGCCGCACCGCACGCTGCGCGAAGCCGACGTGCCGGCTGCGGCCATGACCGGCGACACCGATGCGGTGCGGCGGCTGATCGATCTCGGCCTGCCGGTCGATGCGATCGACGCGCAAGGCTGCACTGCGCTGCTGCGCGCCGCCGGTGGTGGCCATCTCGGCGTGGTGGCGCATCTGCTCGGGCGCGGCGCCGATCCGCAACGCGCGGCCAATAGCGGCGCCACGCCGTTGTCGGCGGCCGTGAGCATGCGTCAGACCGAGATCGTGGCCGCCCTGCTGCAAGCCGGCGCGCAGATCGAGCACCGCCTGCCCGGCGGCGTCACCGTGCTGATGCTGGCCTGCGCGCTGGGCCTGCCGGATATCGTGGCGCGCCTGCTCACTGCGGTGGCCGATGTGCACGCCAACGACGACCAAGGCCTGGCGCCGCTGCATTGCGCCGCGCTGTACGGGTTCACCGCGCGCGACAAGAGCCGCCTGCTGGCCTTGCTGGACACCTTGCTGCTGGCCGGCGCGGACCCCGAGTATCTGGCCGGTGGTCGGGTCAGCCCGTTGCTGCTGTTGCTGGGCGCGCGCGCCGAACCGGGCACCGCCTGCGACGAACAAGTGGTGCTGGCCGGCGTCGACCGCCTGCTCGACGAAGAGGTCTCGCTGGATGTGGCCGATCAACGCGGCTTCGGTCCGTTGCATCTGGCCGCACTGCACGGCTTGCCATTGCTGGTGCAGCGCCTGTTGCGTGCCGGCGCCGATGGCGACCGCCGCGACGCGCTCAACCGCACCCCGCGCGAGATCGCGATCATGCGCGGCTTCATCGATGTGGCCGGCCAGTTCGAGCCCGCCTTGCCGGGTGTGTCCTCGATGGCGCGCTTCCTGCGCGAAGGCCGCTGAGCCAGCGCGGCGGCGCACCGTTGCAGGTGCTGTTCGTGTGCAGCCGCAACCGCCTGCGCAGCCCCACCGCCGAACGCGTGTTCGCCGACTGGCCGGGTGTGCAAACGCAATCGGCCGGGCTGGCCGCAGATGCGGACGTGCAGGTCACACCGGAGCTGTTGCATGAAGCGCAGCTGGTGCTGGTGATGGAGCGCCGGCACCTGCAGCTGTTGCGCAAACGTTTCGCCGCGCAGTTGCGCCATTGCCGGGTGATCTGCCTGCACATTCCCGACGATTACGCGTATATGGACCCTGCACTGATCCGCCGGCTGGAACACACGGTGCCACCGTTGCTGCGTCTGCCGGCGCAGTCGTAACCCGATCCCGACACTGCGCGTGCAAGACTGCGTGTTCCCTCGCACGAAGGAAGCGCCTCTACGATGAGCGTGCGTATCGAAGACCACGCCATGCTGGGCAATTGCCACAGCGCGGCCCTGGTCGACCACTGCGGCACCATCGACTGGCTGTGTCTGCCACGTTTCGATTCCGATGCGTTTTTTGCATCCCTGCTGGGCGATGAGCAACACGGGCAATGGGCGTTGTCGCCGGTCGCCGCATTCCGCAGCGAACGCGCTTACGAAGACGACAGCCTGGTGTTGTGCACGCGCATGCGTACCGACACCGGCACGGTGGAACTGGTCGATTTCATGGTCGCCAGCGATGAGAGCGACAGTCACCAGCATCTGGTGCGGATCGTGCGTTGCGTGCAGGGCGAAGTGCCGATGCACATGCGGCTGACGTTTCGCTTCAACTATGGCCGTACGGTGCCGTGGGTTACCGGCATCGAGGGTGGCATTCGCGCCATCGCCGGTCCCGACCAACTCGCGTTGCGCTCGCCGCAGCAGCTGCACGGCGAAGACCTGGGCACCGAGGCAGACTTCACGCTGCGCGAGGGCGAGAGCACCTGGTTTCTGCTCAGTCATGGGTTATCGCATCAGCCCACGCCGGCGGCGATCGATCCGGAACAGGCGCTGCAACGGACCACCGCGTTCTGGCATGGCTGGGCACGTCGCTGTACCGATGTCGGTCCGTGGACCGAGCAGGTGCGGCGTTCGCTGGTGGTGTTGAAGGGGCTGAGTTACCTGCCCACCGGTGGCATCGTCGCCGCGCCCACGGCCTCGCTGCCCGAGCATCTGGGCGGCACCCGTAACTGGGATTATCGCTACTGCTGGCTGCGCGATTCGGTGTTCACGCTGATTGCGTTGCTGCAGGCCGGGTATCGCGATGAAGCCGCGGCGTTTCGCGATTGGGTGCAACGCACCATCGCCGGTTCGCCGGACCAACTGCAGGCGCTGTACGGCATCGCCGGCGAGCGCCGGCTGCAGGAATGGGAAGCGGATTGGTTGCCCGGCTACGAAAACTCCGGCCCGGTACGCATCGGCAATGGCGCGGTGGATCAGTTCCAGCTCGACGTCTACGGCGAGTTGATCGGCGCGTTCCATTACGCGCGCGAGAAGGGCGTGGCGCCGCCGTCCGATGACGATGGCTCGTCGGCATCGCTGTTGGAAAAGATCCTGGATACGCTCGAAGACCTGTGGCGCCTGCCCGATGAAGGCATCTGGGAAATCCGCGACGAGCGCCGTCATTTCGTGCATTCCAAAGTGATGGCCTGGCTGGCGTTCGATTGCGGCGCGCGCGATGGCATCACCAATGCCGATGCAGAAAAACGCGCACATTGGGGCCGGCTTGCCGAGGAAATTCGCGCCGAAGTGCTGGAAAACGGCGTGCATCCGGATGGCCACTTCGTGCAGAGCTATGGCTCCGACCGCCTGGACGCCTCGCTGCTGCTGATTCCGATCGTGGGATTCTTGCCGCCGGAGGATCCGCGCATCGCCGCCACCGCCGATGCGATCGCACGCGATCTGACCATCGATGGATTGGTCGAGCGCTATCGCGCCGACGACAGCGCCGATGGCCTGCCGGCCGGCGAGGGCACCTTTCTTGCCTGCAGCTTCTGGCTGGTGGAAAACTATGCATTGCTCGGGCGCACCGAGCAGGCGCGCGTCTTGCTCGAGCGCCTGCTCGGATTGTGCAACGACGTGGGCCTGCTCGCCGAAGAGTACGACCCGCGCAGCAAACGCATGCTTGGCAACTTCCCGCAAGGGTATTCCCACGTGGCCCTGGTCAATGCGGCATTGCGCCTGCACGGACGCATGGGCGAAAAGGAAACACGTCCATGAATGAGCAAGAGACCACCCCGCCGTGCATCATCGTGGTGCTGGGCGCACGCGGCGATCTGACCAAGCGCCTGGTGATGCCGGCGCTGTACAACCTGCGCCGGGCCGGTGCGTTGGGCGAGCAGTTCGCCATCGTCGGCATGGACCACGGCGATATCAGCGAGCGTTCGTGGCGCACGATGATGGGTCAGTCGATGACCGAGCTGCTCAGTAGCCGCGATGCCGAATTCCAGACCGATGAATTCGACACCGACACCTGGGAGTGGCTGCGCGAGCGCATGCACTATCTGCGCGGCGATTTTACCGATTTAGGTGCCTATCAAGCGCTGGATGGCGTGCTGGAGAAACTGCACAAGCGCTACGGCACCCAGGGCAATGTGCTGTTCTATCTGGCCACCGCCGCACGTTTCTTCGAGCCGGTGCTGCTCAACCTGGGCGAAGCCGGGCTGGTCAAACAGCGCGAGGGCCAGGGCTGGCGGCGGGTGATCGTGGAAAAACCGTTCGGCCACGATCTGCCCAGCGCCGTCGCGCTCAACGCCACCGTCGCCCGCGTGCTGCATGAGGATCAGGTGTTCCGCATCGACCATTTCCTCGGCAAGGAAACCGTGCAGAACATTCTGGCGTTCCGATTTGCCAATGGCTTGTTCGAGCCGGTGTGGAATCGCGACCGCATCGATCATGTGCAGATCACCGCCGCCGAAACCATCGGTGTGGAAGGCCGTGGACGTTTCTACGATCCCACCGGCTGTTTGCGCGACATGGTGCCGAATCACCTGTTCCAGTTGCTGGCGATGATTGCGATGGAACCGCCGGCCGCCTTCACCACCGAAGCCATGCACCGCCGCCGCGCCGAAGTGATCGAAGCGGTGCGCCCGATCAAGCCCGAAGACGTGGTACGCGGCCAATATGCCTCCGGCGCGGTGAGCCGCAGCGCGGTGCCGGGGTATCGCGAAGAAGACACCGTGCCGGAGGATTCGGAAACCGAAACCTATGTGGCGATGAAACTGCAGGTCGACACCTGGCGCTGGGCCGGCGTGCCGTTCTACCTGCGCACCGGCAAGCGGCTGCGCGAGCGCACCACCGAGATCGCAATCCGCTTCAAGCCTGCGCCACTGGCACCGTTCCGCAGTACCGAAGTGGGCGGTTATGGACCCGACTGGCTGGTGCTGCACATCCAGCCCGACGAGGGCATCTCGCTGCAATTCGACGTCAAGCGTCCGGGCGCGCAGGTCGCGCTGGCACCGGTGCGCATGGACTTCCGCTACCGCGACTGGTTTCCCAAGGAATACACGGTGGGCTACGAGCGCCTGCTGCAGGACTGCATGAAGGGCGAGGCCGGCCTGTTCCAGGATGCAGCCATGGTGGAAGCCGCCTGGCGCATCGTGCAGCCGATCCTAGATGCCTGGAAACAACCGCCAAGCGATTTCCCCAATTACGCAGCAGGCAGTGCCGGCCCGTCGGCCGCCGATGCCTTGCTGGCGATGAATGGCGGGCACGCCTGGCGCGCGCTCACCCCGGGCCGCAAGCCACCGCCGCGCCGCGCACCGGAAGCACGCAGCAGCGCTGCAACGCCGGTCAAGAAAGCCACCAAGAAGACCGCGAAGAAAGCGAGCAAGGCGACACCCAAACGTGCCGCCGCACCTGCTGCAAAATCCGCTCAAGGCGCAGCCGGTTCGCCCGGCAAGGTGGCAAAGACATCCGTCACCAAGCGCGCGACAAAGAAGGTCGCAAAAGCCGCAGCGAAGACCGTGGGCAAAGCTGCGGCTGGCAAGAGCGCAGCGAAGAAGTCGGCCAGCAAGACCGCAGTGCGCACATCGCGCAGCTGAGTGATGCGATCAACACACAGCCGCTGCGATCGTGCGGCGGCTGTGTGTGCAGAAAATCCCTGTAGGAGCGCGCTCGCGCGCGACGAGGCGTTACCGATAACGCCTCGTCGCGCGCAAGCGCGCTCCTACGCAAAGCTCAGCGATCGGGCGTTACAGGCGCGGGTTCGGCATCCACATCCGCCTTGACGTCGGCTTCGAACAGATTCATCAGATCCGCGCGTGCATCGCGCGAGGTCTGGATCACCTTGGCTTCGTCGTCATAGACCAGGTGCTGGCGATGCAGCAACTCTTCGTCGTGCTGGCGGAACCGTTTGACGTGATCCTTAGCAACCGCTTCGCCCAGGCCGAGCGAGGTGAGCACGCGTTCGCTCAGTTCCAGGCTGGAGGCGAATACTTCGCGGAACGGCTCTGCGCCGAGATCCATCAGTTTCCAGGCGTGCTGGCGATTGCGTGCACGCGCCAGCACCGTGGCCTGCGGGTACAGGCGGCGGATCAGCCGCACCGCCTTGATGTTGGTCTCCGGATCGTCCACCGCGATCACGAACACCTTGATGCGGTCGGCGCCGGCGGCGCGCAGCAGTTCCGGGCGGGTGGGGTCGCCGTAGTACAACTGGCTGCCGAAGCGGCGCAAATCCTCCACGGTGTCCGGATTGTGTTCCAGCGCCACGAACGGCACATGCCGTGCGGTGAGCAGGCGCGCAACGACCTGACCGAAGCGGCCCATGCCGGCGACCAGCACCTTGGGCGTTTGCGCATCGATGGTGTCGAACGGGCGGTCGGACTTGGGCGCATGCAGCCGCAGCGGCCCGTTGAGGATGCGCTGCATGCCGAGCAGCAACAGCGGTGTCAGCGCCATCGACACGCCGACAATGGCCACCAGGCGGTCGTGGTTGGCGCGCTCCAGCAAGCCGACGCGATCGGCCTCGTTGAACACCACAAAGGCGAATTCGCCGCCCAGCCACAACACGCTGCCCAGCATCAGGCTGCTGCGCAGCGGCAGCTTGGCCACCGTGCCGATACCGACCAGTAGCGAGAACTTCACCACCAGCAGGATCGCCACGCCGCTGGCGATCAGCCATGGCTCGGCGACCACCCGGTTCAGATCGATGCCCATGCCCACCGAGATGAAGAACAGCCCCAGCAGCAGGCCTTCGAATGGCTCGATCTGCGATTCGAGCTCGTGGCGGAATTCCGAATCGGCCAGCAGCACGCCGGCCAGAAACGCGCCCAGGCTGGCGCTCAATCCGGCTTCCTGCATGATCCAGGCGGTGCCCAGCACCACCAGCAAGGCGCTGGCAGTGAACACTTCCGGCATGCGGGTACGCGCCACCATGTTGAACAGATAGCGCAGCACGAAGCGCCCGCACAGGATCACCAGCGCCAATGCCGCGACCGCCTTGGCCACGTCCGGCCATGCCAGCGTGGCGTTTTTGCTGCCACCGAGCAGCGGAATCGCCGCCAGCAATGGAATGGCGATCAGATCCTGAAACAGCAAAATGGCGAACGCCAGGCGCCCGTAGTCGCTGCCCAGCGCCTTGCGTTCGGCCAGCAGCTGCAGACCCACTGCAGTGGACGACAACGCCAACGCCACGCCGACGATCAACGCGCTCTTCCAGCCCAGGTTGCCGAGCATCAGCAAGCCGCCCAGGATCAGCGTGGTCACCACCACCTGGGTGGCGCCGGCGCCGAACACCGAATGGCGCATCACCTTCAAACGCGACGGCGACAGTTCCAGGCCGATCACGAACAGCAGCATCACCACACCGATTTCGGCTGCGCCGCTGATGCGTTCGGCATCCTGCACCACGCCCACGCCGTCGGGCCCGAGCACCACACCGGCGACCAGATAGGCCAACACCGCACCCAGCCCGAAGCGCTTGAACACCGGCACCGCCACGATGGCGGCCAGCATCAGCACCAGAGCCAGTTCCAGACCGCCGCTATGCATGCGCACTCTCCGTTGAGGTGCGCATTATGCCGCGCGCTGCCGCTGACCAGCTGGCACCGACGTGCCGGAGTCGCCGGCAATGCGCAGCGGCCACGGGTTTGCGACAGCCGGTTTGCTGCTTCCGATCAGCGCGTCGGTGGCAGCGTGTCTGGAGCCAAGCGTGGCCCTCGGCAGCGCTGTCCGGCAAGCGTGTTCAAGGCCGCGGCCAGCGCACCGTTGTCGCAACCACCGCACGCATCTGCACCGTCGGCCCACGCTCGCTGCCATCTCGATGAGACGCACCCTCCTGCGCATGCTGCGCATCGGCAAGATCGGCGGACTGCACGCTCGCTTAAACGTGCCTCGTGCGAGCCATTGACCAAGCCGACTCAGGCGCGCAGACTGCGCCCCGCCGCCGCCCGGATCACCGGTCGGTACGCACTTCTCGGAGCCTTTCTCATGTCCAGCGACAGTCACCCTAGACCCGGGTCGATGACCCAGCTGGCGCGTGCCTGAGGCTTTGGGTTCGCCGGCTGTCATCGACGACGGTCGTCACCAGGCGAACCACCATGTACAACGAAACCCTGCGCCTTGCCCCAGGCGTCGATGCCTTGATCGCACCCCTGGCCGAGCGCAACACGGCCGATGCGGTGGAATATCTCAACACCCTTGACCGCGACGATGCGGCCCAGGTGCTGGCCGCGCTGCCGCAACCGCGTGCGGTGAAACTGCTCGAACAACCCGAGCTGCACGATGCCAGCGCATTGGTGGCGCAACTGCCGGCCGAGCAGGCCGCCTCCTTGCTCGGGCAGATGGCCGATGACCGCGCCACCGACATCTTCCACGGCCTGGACGCCGACCAGCGCGCGCCGCTGCTGTGGCTGCTCAGTGCCGAGGCGCGACTGTCGATCCAGGCCTTGATGCGCTACCCGCCCAATACCGCCGGCGCGCTGATGACCACCGAGTTCGTGGCGGTGCCGGCCGACTGGACGGTGGGCCGCACCCTGCAGCACATCCGCGAGGTGGAGCGCAGCCGCGAGACGGTGTATGCGATCTATCTGCTGGACCCGCACAGCCGCGTGCTGACCCAGGTGGTCACCATGCGCCGGCTGATCACCGGCGCAGACGACGCACCGATCCTGGAGGTGGCGCAGGTCAATCCGCCGGTCACGGTGGACCCGGCGCTGGACCAGGAAGAAGTCGCACGGCTGATCCGTCGCCACGACCTGCTCGCCATCCCGGTGGTGGATGCGCACGGCCACATGCTCGGCATCGTCACCGTGGACGATGTGCTGGATGCATTGATCGCCGAATCCACCGAAGACGTGCACAAGTTCGGCGGCATGGAAGCGCTCGACAAGCCGTACATGCAGATCGGGTTTGGCCAGATGATCAAGAAGCGCGCCGGTTGGCTGAGCGTGCTGTTCCTGGGCGAAATGCTCACCGCCAGCGCGATGCAGCACTTCGAGGACGAGTTGTCCAAGGCGGTGGTGCTGACCTTGTTCATTCCGCTGATCATGAGCTCGGGCGGCAACTCCGGTTCGCAGGCCACCTCGCTGCTGATCCGCTCGCTGGCGTTGCGCGAAATCCGCCTGGGCGACTGGTGGAAAGTGGCGCTGCGCGAGCTGCCCACCGGCCTCACCCTGGGCACGATCCTGGGCCTGCTGGCGATCGTGCGCATCACCATCTGGCAGACCGCCGGCCTGTACGACTACGGCCCGCACTGGCAGATGGTGGCGCTGACCATCGGTGCGGCCTTGATCGGCATCGTCACCTTCGGTTCGCTGTCCGGCTCGATGCTGCCATTCGTGCTGCAACGGCTGGGCTTCGACCCGGCAAGTGCCTCGGCACCGTTCGTGGCCACCTTGGTGGATGTCACCGGTTTGGTGATCTATTTCAGCATCGCTGCCGCGATTCTCAGCGGCACGTTGTTGTAGCGCGGAGAGGTGATGGCCAGGTCGTATTGCCTGGTCCATTCCGCATCGCTGCACGGCAGGCCGTGCAGCGATGCGGGGCGGCGAGCGCCGGTCAGAAGTTCACGTACAACGTGGCACGCACATTGCGGCCGGGTTCGCTGTAGCGGCCGATGCCGTCGTCGGTGGCATAGCCGTACAGATAGAAATCGCCACGGGTGACGTTGCGGATGCGCGCCCATTGCGAATAGCGCTCGTCGAACAGGTTGTACACGCCCAGATTGACGCGCACATGCGCGTTGAAGCGATAGCTGCCGAATAGATCGACCACGCTGTAGGCGTCGCTGAGGAACGGCTCGGCCGGGACACCGAAGATGTCGTTCTCCACGTTGACGTCCTTGGCCTTCTTGGCCAGCGCATGGGTGATGTTGGCAGTGATGCGCAGGCGCTCGTCCAACCCCTGCCAGCTCAGGCCGAGCACGCCGCGATCCGGATTGATGCTGTCCAGCGGGCGGCCATCTTCCAGCTCGCCCTGGTTGTGGGTCCATGCCGCGCGCAGCAGCCAAGCGTCGCCGAGCTTGAATTGCGCATCCAGTTCCACGCCCTTGACCTCGACCTGGCCGACATTGAGCAGCGTGGTGTAGGCGTAGCCGTTGCGCGTGGTGCACACGCCGCGGGTACAGGTCTGGTAGAGCGTGCCGGCGTTGGCGGTGACGGTCTCGCTCTGGATGAAATCGTCGTAGCGGTCGCGGAACACCGACAGGCCCACGCGCGCCCACTCGCTCTCCCAGCGCCAGCCCAGTTCCAGATTGAGGCTGCGTTCGGCTTCTAGGTTCGGATTGGCGGCCACGGTCGGCACGTTGACGGTGTTGCCGGTGGCGACCTCAGTCAGTGCGGTGATGCTGGTGGGGGCGTACATCTCGGCGGTGGTCGGGGCCCGGAAGCCGCGCCCGGCCTGTAACCACAGCGTCTGCTGCGGGGTGACGGCGTAGCTGATGCCCGCCTGCCAGGTCGGCGCGGCGAAGGTCACCGCGCGCACCGTGCCGGTGGTATCGGTGAAAGTGGGCGACAGCGTCGGCGCGTAGCGGTAGTGGTCGTAGCGCGCACCCAGGGTGAGCTGCAGGCGGTCGTCGAGCAGGCCGATGCGGTCGCGCAGGTACACGCTCCAGGTATCGGCATCGGTCTTGGGCACCTGCGCCGGGTCGACGGTGGCGGTGTCCAGCGTGCCGGCGTTGTTCCAGCGGTAGTCGATCGCGCTGAAATCGATGCTGCGGCGTTGCCAGGCGGCACCATACAGCAGTGATTGCGACCAGCCGTTGCCATGCACCAGCTTGTCGAAGTCGAGCGCGATGCGGTCCAGGGTCTGCTCTGTGTCGCGGTCTTCGGCACGCCGGCATGGCAGCACCACCGTGCAGCGCGTGGTGGCGGCCGTGGCCGGGGTGCTCGAGCTGCCGCTCTGGGTGAGGATGCGGGTGGTGCCGCGGCTCTCGGTCTGCTGGCGGTCGAGCTGCGCTTCGAGGGTGTCGAACAGCGTGTTGTTCGCATTCCAGATGTAGCGCAGGCCGTAGCGATCGCGGTCGTTGCTGTCGTCGCCGATGCGTTCGGCGTAGCTGGGCGCGCTGACGCGGCTCAGGTTGTCGACCCGGTTCTGCGAGCGGTTGCGTTCGTAGACCACGCCGAAGCGGTGCTGCGCGTTGGGCACCACGTCGAGCTTGGCCAGCACGTTGTCGCTTTCGCTGTCGATCGGATCGGGTGTGCGCCGCGCGCTGCCGGTGTCGATCTCGGTGCTGGAATACCAGCCCTCCGATTCATGGCCCTCGCGGCGGGTATAGGTCAGCATCGATTCGACGATGCCGGTGCGGTTGGCCACGGTGATATTGCCGAGCAGTTGGTCGTTGTGGCCGGTGTAGCCGGTCTTCAGGCCGACATAGCTGTCGTTGCCCTGCGCCTTGAGGTAGTCGTACGGATCCTTGGTGGTGAACACCACCGCGCCGCCGAGCGCGCCGCTGCCGGCACTGATGGAATCGGCGCCCTTGACGATGTCCACGCTCTTGAGCGAATCCACGTCCACGCCGCCGCGCCCGGCGCGGAAGAACTCGTAGTCGCGCGCGGTCTCCACGCCTTCGGCCATCGACAGGCCATCGATGGTCATCGCCACGCGGTCGCCTTCCAGGCCACGGATGTTGAAGCCGTTTTCGCCGAAGCGGCCCATGTCGGCGATGCTCACGCCGGGGATGTAGCGCACCAGGTCTTCCATGCTTTCCGCTTGTTCCTGCTGCAGTTGCGTGGTGTCGAGGGTGGTGACGTTCTGGTTGGTGGAGGCGCGCTTGTCGCGTGCGGCCTTCACTTCCACCGGGTCGAAGGTGGTGGCGTCGGCGGGTGCCTGTTCGGCATGCAGCGGGAAGGCCAGGCCGGCGGCGATCGCCAGGGCCAGCAGGGTCGGTGTCGAGGTCATCGTGGGATCCACAGTCAGGAAAGAGGAATGGGCGCCGGAGGGCGCGGACCTGGCTGTGGGCGGCAGGGGATAGCCGCGTGGCTGGGTGGGGCCCGCCAGTGGCGGGCCGGGCGCTGCGGGCAGCGAGGCCCGCGGCGGGAAAGTCAGTCTGCGCGAGCCGGTGTGGCGGCCGGCGCTGGCGCAATTGCAGTTGCAGTTGCAGTTGCAGGAGCAGGCAACGCGGCGTCGCTGGCATCGACCACGCCGTCGTGATTGCGGTCGACGCGGGCGAAGGTGCGCAGGCCCGAGGCCTGGTATTCGGCGAAGCTCATGCGCTGGTCCTTGTCGGTGTCGAGCACCTTGAAGCGCACATGCACTTGGCGGTCGTCAGCCAGTTCGAGCGCGGTGAGGCGGCGGTTGAGACGGTCCTCGAATTCGACTCTGTACTCGTCCAGCGACAGCACGCCGTTGCGGTCGCTATCGGCACCAGCAAACTGCGCATTGCGCAGGTCTGCGTATTCCGCCTCGCCCACCTTGCGATCGCCGTTCTCGTCGTACAGCGCGAGAAAGCCCTCGGCCGAGCCGCTGTCGGGCATGCCGGGGCGGCCGCCATCGCGGTCGAAGGCGGCCGTTGTGTCGCCGGACGCAGCCTTGGCAGCGGCCAACACGGCTGCCTGTCCGCGCGCCCAGTCCTGCGCACCGGCCGCGTCGAATTCGGCACGGGAGACTTGCCCGTTGCCATCGGCATCCAGTGCCGCAAAGCGGGTCTTGCCCTGTGCGGCCTGTGCGCTGCGTTCCTGCTCCAGCGCACGCTGGCGGCGCTCGCGAAACTCACTCACGTATTCGTCCTCGTCGACCGTGCCGTCGTGGTTGCGGTCGGTGGCATCGAAGCGGTTGCGGCGGAAGCTCGCAAAATCGGCGGCGGTGATGCGGCCGTCGCGAGCGTCGTCATGCTGGGTGATGAAGGCCTGCACGTTGTTGCCGTGGCCGCCGAGCAGCGGGCGCGGCGCGGACTGGGCGAGTGCGGTAGCAGGAAGCAGCAGCGCGCACAGGCACGCGCCGGCCAGGGAGCCAGTGTTCATGGATTGCCTCTTGATGGGGAAAACGGTGCCGGGCCGTAGCGTTGGCGGGGCCTGCAGGTGGATCGCGATGCCGGGCGGAGGGACCGCGCCGGTGGAGTCATGCCGCTAGGGCGAGGCAACCGCCGCAGCGGTTGCGCGGCGCTATTGTTCGAGCACCTGAAACGTCAGCGTGGTGCTGTTGCTGTACTCGCGCACCGGGGCGTCGGCCGGAGCCGGGGTGCGGTGGCGGCTCAGCGCCAGCCAGGTGCCGGCGCGGTCCAGCTTCAAGGTTGCGCGGCCGGCCGCATCGGTGGTCACGCTGATCAACGTCGGCTTGCGATCGGAGGTCCACACCGCCTCGCTGATGTCCACGGTCTGCTTGGCCAGCGGCACGCCGTCGTACTGCACCGTGAAGACGAAGCTCTCGCCGACATACAGGTCGTTGGGATGCGTCACCGGCACCAGTTCCAGACCCTGGTTGCGTGGCGCCAGCGCGCTGCGATCGGGTTTGCCGACGCTCAGATAGGTTTCCGCCAGGGTGCGCGACTGGAAGCTGGCGATCAGCGTGGCGCCCTTGGGCATGGGCACTTTCGGGTCGCGCACGGTCTCGCGCTTGCCGTTCAGTTCCCAGGTGCGGAACTGCGCGCCCACGCGCAGGCCGGTGCTGACCCGGTAGGTGCCGGGCTGCTTGCCCAGGGTGTGTTCGACGACGGTGCGGGTGTCGAGCGCCTGCACGCGGAGCGGTGCGACATCGCGGCCATCGGGCCCGGTGATGCTGAAGTGGCTCTGGTCGAAGGCCGCTTCCGGGACGAAGAAGGTCTCGGCAAAGGCCGCGTCCAGGGTCACCGTCTGACCGGGCTGGGGGGCGAAGGTGTTGGGTGCCAGATAAGGCGTGTGCGCAGAGGCAGAGGCGGCAAGCAGCAGCGCCGACAAGGTCAGCAGTTTCATGGGGGGCCCTGTTCCGAATGAGTCGCTGGCGGCATGGGCGCGAGGCGGCGCTGAAAGCTGGCTGACCACGCAATATTAACGAAAATGCGAATCGTTCACAACAAGTGTGTGGACGCCGTCGCTATCCTGCAGCCCTCGGGTCGATGACGTCGGCTTGGGCCGACGTGTACCGTGTCCGCTTCCCCCGTCGTCGTCGTTGCCATGAGCACCTATCACCTGCAGCAGGTCTTTCGTCCCACCACCGTGGCGGTGGTGGGCGGCAGTCCGCGCGATCGCTCGGCCGGGCGCGCGGTGGTGCGCAACCTGCGTGCGGCCGGGTTTCCGGGGCAGATCGGTTGGGTGAGCCCGCGTTACAGCGAGATCGACGGCGTGCGCACGGTGGCACGCCTGACCGATCTGGCCTGGGTGCCGGACCTGGTGGTGATCACCGCGCCGGCGCGCATCGTGCCGCGCATCGTCTCGATTGCCGCACGGCGCGGTGTGGCCGCGGCGATCATCCTGACTGCAGGTCTCGGCAGCGGCCCCGGCTCGCCGGCCGCGCGCATGGAAGCCTCTGCGCGGGCCAAGGGCATGCGCATTCTCGGCCCGCACTGCCTGGGTGTGATCGCTCCGCATGCGCGGCTCAATGCCAGCATCGCCGCGCATTGCCCGCAGGCCGGCGACCTGGCGCTGATCTCCGAATCTAGCGCGATTGCCGCCGCGCTGGTGGAATGGGGCGTGGCGCGCTCGGTGGGGTTCTCGGCGGTGGTGTCGCTGGGCGATACGCTGGATGTGGATTTCGGCGATCTGCTCGACTACTTCGCCACCGACTACCGTACCCGCGCGATCCTGCTGTATGTCGAACGCATCGGCGATGCGCGCAAGTTCATGTCGGCCGCACGCGCCGCCGCGCGCGCCAAGCCGGTGGTGGTGGTCAAGTCCGGGCGCCAGTTCCGCATCAATCCCAATGCCGACACCCACGCGCAGGCGCTGGCCGGCTCGGATGCGGTGTATGGCGCCGCATTCGCGCGTGCCGGCCTGCTGCGGGTGGGCGCGCTGGACGAGTTGTTCGCTGCCGCCGAAACGCTGGGCCGGCTCGGCAGTTTTCCCGGCCGGCGCCTGGCCATTCTCAGCAATGGCGGCGGGGTGGGGCAGCTGGCGGTGGACCAGCTGGTGCTGCGCGGCGGCACCTTGGCCGAGTTGTCGGCCAAGACGCTGGAGCGGCTGGATCAATCGCTGCCCGAAGGCTGGTCGCGCAGCAATCCGGTGGACATCATCGTCGACGCCGATGGGCCGCGCTATGCCGCCGCGATCGAAGCGCTGCTGGACGACCCCGAGAACGACGCACTGCTGGTGGTCAATGTGCCGACCGCGTTCACCTCCTCGGCCGACGCGGCCAAGGCGCTGACCCGCGCGCTGGACCAGCGCGACCGCTATCAGCGCGAAAAGCCGGTATTCGCGGTATGGCTGGGCCAGGACGATGCGGCGATCGCCGCGCTCAATGCCGCGCGCGTGCCCACCTACGCCACCGAATCGGATGCGGTGCGCGGCTTCACCCACCTGGTGCGCTACCGCGAGGCGCAGGCGGCGCTGATGGAAACCCCACCCAGCCTGCCGGAAGACTTCGTGGTGGATGCCGGCATCGCCCGCGCGGTGGTCGATGAGGCCTTGGCCGCCGGCCGCCGTTGGCTGGATCCGGTCGCCACCAACCGGCTGCTGGCCGCCTACGGCATCCCGATCGTGCCGCTGCAGGTGGCCGCCACCGCCAACGAAGCTGCATTGCTGGCCGACCCGCTGCTGGCTGTCGGCCGCACGGTGACCTTGAAGGTGCTGTCCAACGACATCGCGCACAAGTCCGATGTCGACGGCGTGCGCCTGAATCTCTCCAGCGTGGCGGCGGTGCGCGAAGCGGCAGCCGGCATCCTGGCACGCGCGCGCGCCGCGCTGCCGAACGCGGTCATTGAAGGGGTGATCGTGCAGCCCACCGTGCTGCGGCCCAAGGCGCGCGAACTGATCGCCGGCATCGCCGACGACCCGGTGTTCGGCCCGGCGATCGTGTTCGGCCGCGGCGGCACCGCGGTGGAAGTGATCAACGACCGCGAGCTGGCGCTGCCGCCGCTGGATCTGCGCCTCGCCCATGAATTGATCGGCCGCACCCGCGTCTCGCGCATCCTCAAGGCCTACCGCGATGTGCCGGCCGCCGACGAGCGCGCGGTGGCGCTGGTGTTGGTCAAGCTGGCGCAGCTGGCGGCCGACATCCCCGAAATCACCGAGCTGGATATCAATCCGCTGCTGGCCGACCGCGATGGCGTGATCGCGCTGGACGCGCGCGTGGCGGTGGCGCCGGCGCGCAAGCTGCACAAGGGCCGCGGCCATCCGCGCTTTGCGATTTTTCCGTATCCGAAGGAATGGGAGCGCCAGATCGCACTCGGCGATGGCACGCATGCGCTGGTGCGCCCGGTGCGCCCGGAAGACGACGCGCTGTTCCGCGCCTTCTTCGCGCGTGTCACCGACGAGGACCTGCGGCTGCGGTTCTTCCAGTCGGTCAAGCATTTCAGCCACGAATTCATCGCGCGGCTGACCCAGCTCGACTACGCGCGTTCGATCGCACTGGTGGCCATCGACCCCAAGAGCGGCGACATGCTCGGCGCGGTGCGCCTGCATGCCGACGCCGATTACGAGGGCGGCGAGTACGGCATCCTGATCCGCTCCGACCTCAAGGGCCATGGCATCGGCTGGCAGCTGATGCGCATCATGATCGAGTACGCGCGCTGGCTGGGCCTCAAACAGATCGAAGGCCAGGTGCTGCGCGAGAACCGCACCATGCTGGCGATGTGTCAGAGCCTGGGCTTCGGCGTACGCCCGGATCCGGACGATGCGACCCTGATGGCGGTGACACTCCCTATAATGGGCGAGCCGCGCCCGGCCTGACGTTGCGTCACGCCGCGTTCCCCCATCCTCCACCGCACGCCGGATCTGCCGGGCCTTGCCCTGGCCCGTTGCTCCGGCTGTCGTCTCGGCCCGCCTGGGAGTGTCAATGTTTCGCGATTTCAGAATGTCGTTCTTGGTTACAGCCGTCTGCCTGGGCGTTGCAGCCTGGTGGGGCCACACCACCTCGATGGGCCTGTGGCAGGCGCTGTGGCTATGTCTGGTGCTGAGTGTGCTGGAAGTGTCGTTGTCGTTCGACAACGCGGTGGTCAACGCCGGTGTGCTCAAGCACATGAACGCGTTCTGGCAGAAGCTGTTCCTGACCGTGGGCATCCTGATCGCGGTGTTCGGCATGCGCCTGGTGTTCCCGATCGTGATCGTGTCGGTTGCCACCGGCATGGGCCTGGTGCCGGTGATGCAGATGGCGCTGAAAGAGCCGGACCGCTACAGCCAGGTGCTGACCGACAACTACCCGTCCATCGCCGCCTTCGGTGGCATGTTCCTGTTGCTGGTGTTCCTCAACTTCCTGTTCGACCAGGAGCGCAAGCTGCACTGGCTCGGGCCGGTGGAGCGGTTGGTCGGCAAGCTGGGCAAGGCCGATGCGATGTCGGTGATCGTGGCGGTGACGGTCCTGCTGTGCACCAAGCTGTTCCTGCCCGAGGCGATCTTCCAGAGCGTGCTGTTCGCCGGCCTGGGCGGCATCCTGCTTTACTTGCTGGTGGGCAGCGTGGATGCCTTGTTCGAGTCCGAAGAGAGCGAAGATGGCATGGGCCCGGCCAAGCGCTCGGGCATTGCCGCCTTCCTTTACCTGGAAGTGCTGGACGCCTCGTTCTCGTTCGATGGGGTGATCGGCGCGTTCGCGATCACCCGCGATGTGGTCATCATCATGCTGGGCCTGGCGATCGGCGCGATGTTCGTGCGCTCGATGACGGTCTACCTGGTGCACAAGGGCACGCTGGACGAGTTCGTGTTCCTGGAGCACGGCGCCCATTACGCCATCGGCGTGCTGGCGATCATCATGCTGGTCGGTACCGTGTACCACGTGCCGGAAGTGCTGACCGGCCTGATCGGGGTGGCCTTCATCGCCGCCTCGGTGTGGTCGTCGATCCGCTACCGCAAGCGCCACCACATCGGCCCGACCGAGATCTGATCTCGCTCAGGGCCGCGCTCAGGGCGTAATGCAGTTCACTTGGTAGCGGCTGACAGCGTCTTCATGGCCATCGGGCGGGCGTCGCTAGTTCTGTGGCTTGGCTGCAGGGCCCTTGCCCGCCCACCATCGCAGGACACGCCGCAAGTACGTCCATGTAGGCTCTTACGCGGCATCCATGCCGCGTAAGGTCCCGCGACGGTGAGCGGGCAAGGGCCAGTCGGGATGATCGGTGTGCACGGTAGGAGCCGTGCTTGAGGCGCGTTGTTCGATCATGACGCGCCGGCTCAGCGTCCGATGCGCAATGGGCTACAGCAGCTTTCACGTGACCGCTGACCAACTTTCTGGTGCGGTGTCCTCACCGCTTGCGGGACCGTGTGGCGGCATGGATGCCGCCACCGAGTCCCCAGGGGCGGGTTCACGGCGTGTCCCGCAAGCGGTGAGGGCGCCGCGCCCTCGACCCGACGTCGGCAGCGGCGAGTTCCTCCCAGTGCCGGTGTCCGGGCAGGCGCCCCAGGTGTGCGGTGCCGCCTGAGGCAGGGATCGCACAACTGTGACCAGCTTCAGTCTCGATGGGTGTCGCAGCCAACCTAACCGGACCCAACTGATCGACAGAATTGCCGGTTTGGGCCTTGACTGCGCAGTCCAATTGGACGGGTTCGCAGCCTTGCGCCGACCGTTCGTCAGACAGTGCTTTGTGCTGTAAGGGTTTTCGCGATTTTCCTACATTTGGTGTTGACCCCTCCGGGGGACCCCACTATCTTGGGGGAGTCGGTGGTTGGTCGCCCCAAGGCGTCCGGACCAGTGAGAGCATGATTTGCAGCAGGTTGCCAATCAAACGCCTCTCCGCGGCGGCAGCAACGAACGATCACAGCCATCCGGGCGTCGCCTGGAGTAGGCGGCGTGGTCTCGTTGCGCCGCGGTTGTTTCGCCACCGACCACTGCGCGACAGCACACCGCGCGGTGGCGGCCGTGGAATCTCCGGTTAAGGAGATGGCTGGTGAAGGCGATGCCGCCGCAGACCGTGGGTCTTGCGTGCTGGTCGTCGCGCACCGCCATCGCTGTCCAGGGAATCCGGATCCGGCCGCAACCCGTCCCCAGCCGGGTTCGTGTGCCTACGCATGGAGGACGCATGACCACCAACGACACCCTTGCCGCGATCGCCGCCGGTACCGCAACACCCACCAGCGTTCCCGCCAGTGTCAGCGCGCCCGGTTGCGGCGCGCCGGAATTGACCGACCCGTCGGACATCGTGCCGCCCCCCCGCCAAGCCATTGCAATGCACGCACAGACCATCGAAGAACAAACCGTCTCCACCTGGATCACCAAGGAGGCCGGCAACCGCAAGATTCCGTTCGAGCCGGAGCGCCTGGAGCGCGCCATCGACCAGATCCATGCCGAATTCCCGCAGCTGGACGTGGCCGACTACAAGCGTTCGGTGTTCGGCTTCGTCGACCGCAAGGACAGCGTCAACGCCGACGACCTGGTCGACCACCTGATCCGCGAGGCCGAGGCCCGCGTCGATCTGACCACCCCGGAGTGGGAGCATTTCGCTGCGCGTCTGTACCTGCGCCGCTTGTACAAGCGCGCCAGCCGCAACCGTTTCTACGACGCCAGCCAGAAGTACGGCTCGTTCGTCGGCCTGCAGGAGAGCCTGGCCGACCGCAATGTCTATTCCAACGACATCCTGCGCCGCTACTCCAAGGACGAGCTGATCGAAGCCGGCAAGATGATCGAGCCCGAGCGCGACAAGCTGTTCGCTTACAACGGCCTGTACCTGCTGGCTACCCGTTACCTGGCCACCGACAACTCGCGCGGCGTGTTCGAGCTGCCGCAGGAGCGTTGGCTGACGATTGCGCTGTACCTGATGCAGGACGAGATCGGCAACGGCAAGGGCAGCCGCGAGCGCCGCATGCAGCTGGTGGGCGAGGCCTACTGGGCGCTGTCCAACCTGTACATGACCGTGGCCACCCCGACGCTGGCCAATGCCGGCAAGGTCGGCGGCCAGCTATCGAGCTGCTTCATCGACACCGTCGACGACAGCCTGCAGGGCATCTACGACTCCAATACTGACGTGGCGCGCGTGTCCAAGCACGGCGGCGGCGTCGGCGCTTACCTGGGCTATGTGCGTTCGTCCGGTTCGGCGATCCGTGGCGTGTCCAATTCCTCCGGCGGCGTGGTGCCGTGGATCAAGCAGCTCAACAACACCGCGGTGTCGGTGGATCAGCTGGGCCAGCGCAAGGGTGCCATCGCGGTCTATCTGGATATCTTCCACCGCGACATCGAGTCGTTCCTGGATCTGCGCCTGAACAACGGCGACCAGCGTCTGCGCGCGCACGACGTGTTCACCTCGGTGTGCATCCCCGACCTGTTCATGGAAGCGGTCGAGCGTCGCGGCGACTGGTACCTGTTCGATCCGCACGAAGTGAAGCGCATCAAGGGCTGGTACCTGCAGGACTTCTACGACGAGAAGAAGGGCGATGCCAACAGCAGCTTCCGTCGCAAGTACGAGGAAGTCGTCGCCGACGAGCGCATCACGCGCAAGACCGTCAAGGCGATCGAGATCTTCAAGCGCATCATGGTCAGCCAGCTGGAAACCGGCAACCCGTTCATGTTCTATCGCGATGAAGTCAATCGCAAGAACCCGAACAAGCACGAGGGCATGGTCTATTCGTCCAACCTGTGCACCGAGATCCTGCAGAACATGAGCCCGACGCGGATGATGCAGGAGATCATCAGCGGCAATCAGATCGTCACCACCAAGAAGGCGGGCGACTTCGTCGTTTGCAACCTGTCCTCGATCAACCTGGGCCGCGCGATCATCGCGCAGGACGACCAGGCCGATCTGCTGGGCGCCGACGTGCTGGAGCGCTTGATCCCGATCCAGGTGCGCATGCTCGACAACGTGATCGATCTGAATCAGCTGCCGGTGCCGCAGGCCACCATCACCAACCAGAAGTACCGCGCCATCGGTCTGGGCACCTTCGGCTGGCACCATCTGCTGGCGCAGAAGTCCATCCATTGGAACGCCAAGGAAGCCGAGGACTACAGCGACGAGCTGTACGAGCGCATCAACTATCTGACCGTCCAGGCGAGCATGGAGCTGGCCAAGGAAAAGGGCACCTACAGCGTGTTCCGCGGCAGCGACTGGCACACCGGCGAGTACTTCCGTGCGCGCGACTACAACAGCCCGCAGTGGCTGGAGCTGTCCGCACAGGTGGCCGTCAATGGCGTGCGCAATGCCTGGATGCTGGCGGTTGCGCCGAACATGAGCACCGCGCAGATCGCCGGTTCCACTGCCTCGATCGACCCGATCTACAGCGCGTTCTACTACGAAGAGAAGAAGGACTTCCGTCGTCCGGTCGCCGCTCCGGGCCTGTCGCTGGAAACCTGGCCGTACTACGAAAAGGGCGCCTACAAGGTCGACCAGTTCGCCAGCGTGCGCCAGAACGCGCGTCGCCAGCGGCACGTCGACCAGTCGATCAGCTTCAACTTCTACGTGCCCAGCACCATCCGTGCGAGCACCTTGCTGGACCTGCACATGACCGCCTGGCGCGAAGGCCTGAAGACTACGTACTACGTGCGCTCCAACGATATCGATATCAGCGAATGCGAGTGGTGCAGTAGCTAAGCGCATTCGCGCTTCGCTTCCACGGTTCGCGTTGCGAACCGTGGACCCTGCTTCATCAGCTTCCACACCCCGCGCCTTTGGCGCGCCCCCTCACTCAGGGGGCTTTCCTCCAGAACGATTGCTGCCGCTGCCCCCGCTGCACACGCGGGCGACGCCTGAAACACGAGTAGAGACCCATGTCCGCAACACCGCTTGAGCGCATCAAGATCCTGGAGCCGCGTCACCCCAACCGCTCCACCGCCATCATCAATGGCGAAACCTCCGGCATCCTCAACTGGAACGATATTCCTTACCCGTCCTTCTATCGGGCCTACAAGGAACTGTCGACCAACTTCTGGATCCCCGACGAGGTGGACATGAAGGGCGACGCGCGCCAGTACAACGAGCTGTCGGCGCGCGAAAAGAACGCCTACGATTCGATCATCGGCTTGCTGGCCACGCTGGATTCGCCGCAGACGCGCTTCATCTACAACGTCGCCGAATACATCACCGACCCGGCCGCGCATGCCAATGCCGCGATCATCGGCCAGCAGGAAGTGATCCATAACGAGAGCTACAGCTACGTGCTGGCCTCGATCACCGGCCTGGCCGACCAGAACCGCGTGTTCGAGCTTGCCCGCACGCATCCGACCATCATCAAGCGCAACGCGCCGATCATGGGTGCCTACGACGACTTCCTGCGCGACAAGACCGCCGAAACGCTGATCCGCGCGCTGATCCAGTCCTCGATCCTGGAAGGCATCAACTTCTATTCCGGCTTTGCGTATTTCTACAATCTGGTCCGCCAGAACCGCATGACCGGCACCGGCAAGATCATCAGCTTCATCAACCGCGATGAGCTGGCGCATTCCAAGTTCATCAGCGAGCTGATTCGCGCCATCATTGGCGAGAACCAGGCGCTGCAGGGCGACCAGCTCACCGATTACGTGCACAAGGCGTTCGAGCACGCGATCGACCTGGAAACGGTGTGGACGGCCGAAGTGCTGGACGGCATCGACGGCATCGACGTGGACGAGATGATCCGCTACGTGAAGTACCGCGCCAACAAGATGGCCGGCATGCTCGGCATTGAGAAGCTGTACGAAGGCGCCAACGACAACGTGATGCCGTGGATCAAGGCCTACGCCGACAACTTCACCGAGACCAAGACCGACTTCTTCGAAATGCGGAATGCCTCGTACAAGAAGACCAATTCGGATAACGGCTTCGACGATCTGTGAGGAGCCGGGATTCGGGATTTGAGATTTGTTGAAAAAGCAAGGATTCGAGATTTGGGATTTGTCACGGCAGCATCGAAGCGCCGATACGGATCCTGGATTGAAGACTGGGACTTAGACGTCTGCAACAAGCACTTGATGCGCTCTTGCGAATCCCCAATCCCGACTCTCAGCGCTTCAACGAATCCCTAATCCCGACTCCCCAATCCCCGCCCCATGAACATCCTGCTTGCACTCGCATCGCTCAGCGGCAACACGCGTGATGTTGCACGCAGTGTGGCCTTGCGCTGCGAAGCCGCTGGTCATGCGGTGACCTGGGTGGAAACCGATGTGCAGACGCTGGCGCAAGTGCCGCACGCGCCGGGACAGTACGAACTGGTTCTGCTCGGTAGCTGGACCGACAACGGTGGTCGTACACCGGCAGAGATGAAACGCTTCATCGTCGAGCTGGTCGAAACGCTGGGCAAGCCACCGCAGGTGGCGGTGTTCGGCACCGGCGAAACGCAGTGGGGCGAGGACTATTTCTGCGGCGCGGTGCACCGCATGGCACAGTTCTTTGCCAGCCCGTTTCCACGTTTGACCATCGAACAGATGCCCCACGGCGTGCGCGATGCGCAGGCCATCGCTACCTGGACCGATGCGGTCCTGGCCCAATGCAAGAATCAATTCCATGATGCAGACCATTACCGTCACCTCGCCTGAGCACTACACCGCCGCCTTGGCTGCGCATCCACGCGCGCTGGTGGATTTCTACAAGGACAATTGCCCCGGCTGTCGCATGCTCGACATGTCGCTGGACAAGTTTGCCGCCAGCGACGCCGCCGACGGTGTGGCTTTGTTGAAGGTAAAGCTGGAAGTGGTGGGCGAAGAATTCTTCCGTGATCTCGGCCTGCGCCAGACCCCGACCCTGGCGCTGTACCGCGATGGCAGCGAAGTGGCGCGCCTGCCGGGCTTCCAGTCGCCGGCGCAGGTGGAAACGGCGGTCAAGGGCAGCCTCTGAGTCGTCGATGTAAACCATCTTCGATGTGCGTCATCGAAGATCTCGGTACACGCCGCCGTATCGACAAGCGAACAATGACGTGAACTCAGCGCTCTCGTAGGAGCGGCCCCGGCCGCGACCGCCTTCCCGATAAAAACATATCGCGCGCAAGGCAGTTCGCGGGCATGAGCCACGCAGACTGCCAGCCATCGACCGATGCAGTTGAGCCAGCAGCATTTCCTCCAACGCGTGTCTGCGCCGGCGTCGGCACAACGGACAGCGATACAGCAGCGGCGCTGCGTTCCGGCGGACGCCGCTGCGGCTTGAAGGCATCTCCGGCGCGCGCCCGGCTGCTGCAATCGCTTTGGCACGCAGTGGCCGCACATCCCCCTCTTTGGAAACCCGCATGTCAGACAGCCCGCAGACGCCTCCCCCGATCGAAGTCCGCATGGCCGAGATCGTGTTCCCCAACCACACCAACCATATGGGCACGCTGTTCGGCGGCCAGGCACTGGCGTGGATGGACAAGGCCGCGTTTCTGGCGGCCTCGCGCTATGCGCGGCGTTCGGTAGTCACTGCGCGCTCGGATCAGGTGGATTTCAAACTGCCGATCCGCCAGGGCCAGATGGTGGAAACCATCGCGCGCGTGGTGTCGGTGGGGCGCAGCTCGATCAAGGTGGAAGTGGAGCTGATCGCCGAGGATCTGCTCAGCGGCGCGCGCGAGCTGTGCACGCGCGGCCACTTCGTGATGATCGCGCTCGGCGACGATGGCAAGCCGACCACGGTGACGCCGTTGCCTGCACCGCAGGACTGAACCGCTTGCGGTAGGCGGCAGTGGTGCGCGCGGTAGACTCGGTCTCTTTACTCACAGGAAGTCATGCGATGCGAAGGATCCGCGCACCGCGCTGGATGGCGGCGCTGATGATGACCGCGCTGCTCGGCGCGTGCCGCGCGCCGCTGCCGGCCGAGAGTGATCAGGCCGTCAAGTCGATGGATCCGGATCGCGTGCTGATCGGTCGCATCCAGGGCAGCGCTGACATCAGTCCGCTGCTTGGGAAAAAAGTGGCCATCGAAGGCATCGTGACCCGCAGCCTGGCGGGCGATAGCGACGAGATGGGCCAGGAGCTTGCCGAAACCCTGGGCGATGGCAATCGCGGCAAGGTGGTGGGCTGGTTTGTGCAGGACGAGGGCGATGGCGTGGATGCGACCTCCGATGCCGTGTTCGTGCTCGATCAGGGCTATGACACCGGAATCGGTGTACCCGGTGAGAGCGAGTACACGCTGCGCATGGGCACGCGGGTGCGCACTGGCGACCGGATCAAGGTGCGTGGTGTGGTCGCCGAGGTCGCGCAGGACATCGCGGCCGACCAGCCACGCAGCAGCGGGCATCAGGTCGGTCGCGGCGACCCGGCGGGCAGCATCACCACGATCAAGGCCGGATGGATCACCCTGCTGTCGCGCCGTGAGCGCCGGCCTGCGATCGCGTTGGTCGATACGGATCCGGAGCGCGGCGCTGAAGAATCCGCCGAGGCGATGCGCCTCAGTGCTACGGGATCAGCAGCTCCTGCCAGTGCACGACCCTGAGCAAAAATAATGACGGCTCAGTCGACCGCTATAGCGCAACGCCATGCGGCCGCGCGCGAATTGTTTACTCCTCGACCTCGCGGTCTTCGCGCTTGGTTTCTTCCATCGCTTCGGGCTCCAGCTCTTCTGCGCTGCGGTTGAGTTTGACGAATACGCCCCAGGCGATCAGCAGCAGCGCCGCGCACAGGCCCACCGCTGCGGCGTACGGCAGCTTGGCCGGGTCGTCGTGCATCAACTCGAAGATCGACACCAGCGTTTCGATCGCCAGTGCAATCACGATCACCACGAAAAAGCGCGACAGATAGCGCCGCACCCGCGTGGGCCCGCTGACTTTGACATCGCGCAGGATTTCTTCTTCGAAGATGGTCTGGCCCAGTTCCAGTGTCACCAGCGCCACGGTGAGCAGGCCGATCGCCTCCAGCACCACGTTGAAGCGGTCGCGCACCACCATGTCGCCGCCGGGGGTAAACCCGTGCCACAACTCCAGCCCGGCCATCGCCACCAGACCCGCCGCGCACAGCACGAAAAACGCCAGGATCACGAAGTGACCGGCACGGAACAGGTGGCTGAGCAGTTTCATCGGAGGCGACACAGGCGAGGGGACGCAGAGCATCGTGTGCAACGCGTCGTTGCAGCGCGAAGGCGGTGGCAATGCCGATTTCTATCGCGCGCGGCGCGTGGCATCGCATGACATGCAGCGATGCGCAGTGCCACCTCGACATATCGACATCAACCCTTCCCCCACCGGGGGAAGGTGCCCGCAGGGCGGATGGGGGTACGGTTCACACGTACACCTACCGCCCCCGCACATCCAATCGCCTCAGCTATACCGCAACACCTGATACGCCTGCAGATGCACATTCGCCGCCATCAGCAGCGGCGCATTGCGCCCGGTCTCGCGCACCCGCTTCAACATGTCGCCGACGATCTGCGCCGCTTCCACCTCCTGGCCGGCTTCCAGATCGCGCAGCATCGAGGCCTTCAGCGGCGAATCCACCTGCAACAAGGTCTGCAGCGCCTTGGCGCGCGAGACTTCCGGAATCGGCTGCCCGGCCGCATCGGCGGCCCACAGGCATTCGTTGTACAAGCCGTTGATCAACGCGCGGCCATCGTCGGTGGCCACGATCGCACCGACCGGCGCACGCATCAGGCAGGTGGCCGCCGCCAGCGCGGTGAGGAAGCTGTACTTGATCCACTGCTCCTGCGCGATCTGCTCGCTGGCCACATGGGTGATGCCTGCCTGCGCGCAGGCCGCAGCAAACGCCTGCACCCGCGCTGAGCTGGCACTGCCACTGCGCTCACCAAAGGTCATCGCCGCCGGCTTGCCCAGGTGCAGGATCTCGCCATGCTCGCCCTTGGTGGCGCTGATGAAACACAGCCCGCCCAACACCCGCGCTGCACCGAAGCGCTCGTCCAGCGCTGCGTAGTGCCGCAGACCGTTGAGGATCGGCAGCACCGTGGTGTGCTCGCCGACGGCCGGCGCAATCGCCTCGATCGCGCTGTCAAGGTCGTAGGCCTTGCAACTGAGGATCACCAGATCGAATGGCCGCTGCGCCACCAGCGCCGGCAGGTCCTGCGCGGTGACATGCGCCACCGGCAGATCGGCATCGCCCAGCGGGCTGCGGATGCGCAGGCCATCGGCCTGCAGCTGCGCCGCCCGCGCATCGCGCACCAGGAAGGTGACATCGACCCCGGCCTGCGCCAGACGTCCGCCGAAATAACCGCCGGTGCCGCCGGCGCCCAGGATCAAAATACGCATGAAAAATTCCTTTCAACTTAATTCGAACGCGCAGGCGTCAGCTATTATTTCAGCCGGATCGGGGATTCTCGGTCGGCATCAGGCTCTGGCGGAATCGCCGGAGCCTTTTTGTTTGGTCAGTAGATCTGACTACCTCTACCAACAATATGTATTGGGAAGTCAGTGCCTAGCTTTTTCAAGCTGGCCTTATTCATTTGATTAATAACTTCTCCCATGTTTCCCACGAACCGGCTGGCTTCTTGCGGCCTTGCTTGCCTAGCCCACGGCGGATCGGTGCTAGGAGTACGTGGACTCGCCCCCTTCCATGTAGCTTTCTCATCTTCGCGCGAGTAAGGCTTTGCATGAGCAACCTTGTTGCGGAAGCGGAATGCTTCATCTACCCACTCGTGCGGGATGGCCTGCATTAACATATCAAGCGCATCAACTAAGGCTAGAAATTTCTGATCTGGCGCGGTCCGCTCAAAATCCTCGATATCCACAAGCTGCGGAATCATTCGACGTTCGTGTAGCGCATGACCGAGCTGGTTGAAGTAGGCCTCCAAAGCAAAGCAGCACATCATCATGGCGCCCAGCGCGAACTGGTTAGGTTGTTCCTCTGCGGCATCTCCGCTTCTTTCAAGGAAATTACGCGCTGCGTTCGCGAGAAGCGCGTGCGAATAACCTTCCACGCTTTGCGTCACATGCTTTCTATCCATCATCAGCTCCGCAAGCCCACACCACGGCGCAGCAACCACAGCGCCAGTGCGCTGAGGACCGCGACAAAGCCCAGCATCAGCGCGTAGGCGACCCAGATCGGCACGTCGGAGCTGCCGAGCAGGCCGTAGCGGAACGCGTTGACCATGTAGAAGATCGGGTTGGCGTGGGTGGCCGCTTCGGCCCACGGCGGCAGCAGCTTCACCGAGTAGAACACGCCGCCCAGATAGGTCAGCGGGGTCAGGATGAAGGTCGGCACGATCGCCACGTCGTCGAACTTCTTGGCGTACACCGCGTTGACGAAGCCGGCCAGCGAAAAGATGATCGCGCCCAGCACCACCGTGCTCAGCGTCACCAGCGGATGCGGGATGCGTACGGGAGTGAAGAACATCGCGATGATCAGCACCAGCGCGCCGACCATGACCCCGCGCAGCACCGCGCCGGAGACGTAGCCCCACAGGATCACCCAGTTGGGCATCGGGCTGACCAGCAGCTCTTCCACATGGCGGCCGAACTTGGCGCCGAAGAAGCTCGATGAGATGTTGCCGTAGCTGTTCTGGATCACGCTCATCATCACCAGGCCCGGCACGATGAACTGCATGTACGTATAGCCGCCCATGTCGCCCACGCGCGAGCCGATCAGCCCGCCGAAGATCAAGAAGTACAGCGTCATGGTGATGGCCGGCGGTACCAGGGTCTGGCCCCAGATACGCAGGATGCGCTGCACTTCGCGGCGCACGATGGTGCCCAGCGCAATCCAGTTGCGGCGTGCGTTGGTGGGTTCGGTCACGGTGCGGATCTCGTTCATGGCTGGCCTCCGCTGCGCGGCTGCGTTGGCGGTGTGCCGTTGGGAATGGGCGTCGCGGGTGCGGCGGCGTCTGGCGCCGGCGCATCACCGGTCAAGCGCACGAACAGCTCTTCCAGCCGATTGCTCTTGGTGCGCATCGAGCGCACCCGGATGCCGGCGCTGCCGAGCGTGGCGAACACGCGGTTGAGGTCCATCGCGCGCGGCATGTCCAGGTCCAGCGTGTGGCCATCGATGGCGGTGAGCGTGGTGCCTTCGATCACCGGCAGTTCGGCCGGCAGGTCGCCGTCGATATCAAACAGGAAGCCTTCCACGTCAAGCTTGGCCAGCAGTTCGCGCATCGGCCCCTGGGTGACGATCTGGCCGTGGTTGATGATGGCCAGGTTGCGGCACAGGTGCTCGGCTTCTTCCAGGTAATGCGTGGTCAGGATGATGGTGGTGCCGGCGGCGTTGATCTCCTTGAGCACGCGCCACATGTCGCGGCGGATCTCGATGTCCACGCCGGCGGTGGGCTCGTCCAGGATCAGCAGCCGCGGCTGGGTCATCATGGCGCGAGCGATCATCAGCCGGCGCTTCATGCCGCCGGACAGCGTGCGGCTCATCACCTGGGCCTTTTCCCACAGGTGCGAGCGGCGCAGCTCGGCTTCGGCCAGGCGCTCGGCCTCGGCGCGCGGCATGCCGTAGAAACCGGCGTAGTTGACCAGGATGTCGAAGGGTTTTTCGAACAGGTTGAAGTTGACCTCCTGCGGGACCAGTCCGATCAGGCGCATCGCATCGCTGCGTTGGCCGACCAGGTCGGTGCCGAACACTTCCACCTGGCCGGCGGACAGGTTCACCAGTGAGCTGATGATGCCGATCAGGGTGGATTTGCCGGCGCCATTGGGGCCGAGCAGGGCGAAGAAATCGCCTGGCGCCACGTCCAGCGAGACGCCCTTGAGCGCCTGGGTGCCGTTGTCGTAGGTCTTGCGCAGATCGCACACACGCAGCGCGGGTGCGGTGATCGGAGATGGGGAATTCAAGATGTTCCTTCGCGTCAGCGTGACGGCGCAGCGAGTTGCAGGTCGTTATTATAGAAGGCCGCGGGGGCAAGCCCCGATCACAGACTGTCCCAAATACGTTCGTGCCCGTTCAATTCCCCCTCAAGCTTGTCGACCGGCGCATGATTGCGCCCACCGTGGCCCACTGCCAGTTCCTGCGTGACGACGGGCAGCCGCTGGATTTCCAGCCCGGGCAGTTCATCCAGATCCATTTCGATGCCGCCGACGGCACGCCGACCAAGCGCAGCTATTCGCTGGCGACCATCCATGACCATGCGTTCGGACCGGGCGAGGCGGTGGACATCGCGGTGAGCTTCGTGCCCGGCGGCTCGGCCACTGCGCTGTTCGAAGGCCTGCAGATCGGCGACCAGTTGCAGGCCAGCGGGCCGTACGGCCGTTTCTGCCTGCCGCCGGGCGACCACAACCGGCGCTATGTGCTGATCGCCACCGGTACCGGCGTGACCCCGTACCGCTCGATGCTGCCGTTGCTGGCCGAGGCGATCGCCACCCGCGGCGTGCAGGTGCTGCTGCTGCAGGGCGCGCGCACGCCGGCCGAGCTGCTGTACGGCGACGACTTCCGTGCGTTTGCCGATGCGCACCCGCAGTTCCGCTACGTGCCGTGCTTCTCGCGCGAGCTGCCCGAGCAGCCGCATGCCGATGTGCGGCATGGCTACGTGCAGCAGCAGCTGGCGGAGTTCGCGCCCAGTGCCGAAGGCGATATTGCCTACCTGTGCGGCAATCCGGACATGGTGGACAGCTGCATCGAAGCCTTGAAGGCAGCCGGCCTGCCGAACGCGCAGATCCGTCGCGAAAAATACGTCAGCCCGGCGCCTTCGAAGACCTGAGCAACCAGTTCCGCAGCGCAGCGATAGCGCCGGCAGCTGCATGCACGCTGTGCAGCATGCAACGTGCATGCGGTTGCGCATAGGCGGTGCTACGCCCGCGCTGCGTGCAGTGCCGGGCGCTGCAACTCGACGGTGATATGCACCAGTTCTTCGTGAATCTGCAGCGCCTCGCGAACCAGCTTCGCATCGATGTCTGCCGCAGTGACCAGGCTGACCACGCAAGCATAGCGATCGCTGCCGACGCGCCAGACATGCAGGTCGCCGATGTCGATCGCATGCGGCAGCTCGGCGATGACCTGCTTCACTTCTTCCACCACCGGGGCATCCATCTCCGCATCCAGCAGCACGCGGCCGGTACTGCGCAGCAGTCCCCACGCCCACACGGTGACCAGCACCGCGCCGACGATGCCCATGATCGGGTCCAGCCAGGTCACGCCCCAATGCATGCCGGCGACCAGCGCGACAATCGCCAAGACCGAAGTCGCCGCGTCGGCGACCACGTGCAGATACGCCGCTCTCAGATTGAGATCGGCGTGACCGTCGTGGTGACCATGACCGTCATGCGCGTGTTCATGGCCGTGCCCATGGTGATGGCCGTGGCTATGCGCATGGCTATGCGAATCGCGTAACCACCAGGCGCAGATCAGGTTCACCAGCAGGCCGATGACCGCAATGACCGTGGCTTCCTGATACTGGATCGGCTTGGGCGAAAACAACCGCTCCACTGATTGAAATGCCATCAGGCCGGCAACGCCCAACAGCAGAATCGCACTGGTGTAGCCACCCAGCACTTCGACCTTCCAGGTGCCGAAGGTGAAACGCACATCGTTGGCGTTGCGTCGCGCGAAACGGTAGGCGAACAGCGCCAGACCCAGGGCGAGCGCGTGTGAGCTCATATGCCAGCCATCGGCGAGCAGGGCCATGGAGTTGAGGGTCCAGCCGCCGACGATTTCCACCACCATCATGACCACGGTCAGGATGACGGCCTTGCGGGTGCTGTGTTCGGCCAGCGGGTTGGTGCTGGCAAAGGTGTGCGACTGCGCGCAGTGCGGCGCGGCGTGCGTGATCGACATCGGAAGAGGCTCTGGCTACGATACCCCCCTATGGTATCTCAGATACCCCCAGGGGGTATATGGCAATGGCACATCTGAATCAGGACAAATCCAAACTGCTCGCTCGCGTGCGCAGGATCCGTGGACAAGTGGAGGGGCTGGAAAAAGCCCTGGCGCAGGACGTGGACTGCACCGCGTTGCTGACGCAGGTGGCGGCGTTTCGTGGCGCGGCGCAGGGCCTGATGGTCGAGCTGCTCAGCGAGCACTTGAAGCACCATGTCGCGGCACCGGAGGCGCTGGGCGAGCGCGAGCTGGCGGTCGACGACATCACCGCCATTCTCAAGACCTATCTCAAGTAAGAGCGGCCATCAAAACGACTGCGCTCACCGTCAGGTGGGCGCGGCCGGTGCTTGAAATGGTCATGTACCACCCGTGCACTGCGGTTGCTCCGCGATGTTTGCACCCGCTGGTCACTGCGCGCTACGTTTTGTTTGCCGCTTCAAGTCCTGCACATCGGGTCGATGCGATCACGCCGATTCGCTTTTCACCTTGTGCGCTGCGCGGACTGAGTGACGGTCCAGCGCGCTGGACCTCGATGATGTCGTGCCTGCAATGTCCTGCGGCGATGCGCGTGACATGCGGCAACGCACGCATGACGAACCCGACGTCGCGAACGATGCACGGTCGGGACGTCGCGCCGAACTGCGCGCATCGCTGCGCGCACGGAATCCACACCCAACGCCTCGCCTGATTGCAGGCGCAATGGCGTGCCGGGCGCTCAGCGCGCCGACGGCTCCAGCGTCATCAGCACCACATCGTTGCTGCGCATCGGCACGCGGATCTCCACCACGCCATCGGTGCCGACGCGCACGCGCCGGTCCTGCTCGGGCGTGTCGCGCGTGGCCTGCTGCAACTGCGCCAGCTGCCGCGGCGCCAGATCCTTGGGCATGCCCATGTCGATGTACAGCGATAGCGGATCGTTGCGTCGGTAGCCGGTCTTGCGCACCTGCAGCCGGTAGTTGCCGGCCGGCACGTGCGCCAAGCGGAATACCAGCGCTGCGCTGTCGGTGCTCGGCACCTGTTTGGTATAGAACGGGGTATTGCTCACCGCCTGCACCGGCTGCTGCCAATCCCAGGCCAATGCGGCGATGCGCTGGCCATCCACCGCCGCAAATGCGTGCGCATCGCGCAGCGGAATATCGCGGCCCTTGAGCGCGTTCAAGTATTGGAGGCAAACCACGCCGGCTTACGGATGCCCTCGCGATTCATCAGCCCGAAGCCGCCGTGGAAGGGCGTGGGCGGCGGGCCGGGTTCTTCGAACAGATCGGTGTAGGTCCAGTAACTCATGCCCTGCACCAGGCCTTGCACCTGCTTGAGCTTGGTCAGGATGTAAGGCGCGTTGATGTAGCTGTCGTGGACGAAGTCGCGCGGCGTGTAGCTGCTGCTCCACTCGGTGAAGTACAGCGGCAGATCCGGAAACGGCGAGGCCTGGATCTGCGCGCGCACCCTTCGCACATCGCCAACGATGGCATCCGGCGATGCAGACAGCTTGGTGTCCTGCTTGCCGTCTTCATCGAGAAATCCGCCGTCCACGCCGTAGGTATGCGTGCTGACGAAATCGATCGGCAGTTTGTTCTTGGCAACGAAGGCCAGCAGTTCCGGCACCCAGTCCGCCCCCGCAGTGGAGGGGCCGCCCACGCGCAGTTGCGGGTCGATCGCCTTGATCGTGCGTGCGGTGTTCGCATACAGGTCGAAGTAGGCCTGCTGGTCGGCATTTTCCCAGAAGTCCTTGAGGTTGGGTTCGTTCCACACCTCGAAGTACCACTGCCGCACCTCGTCGGCACCGTAACGCGCACGGATGTGGCGCACGTACGCATCGATCAGCTGCGTCCACTTGCCCGGATCCGGATGCGAGGTGTTGCCCTTCCAGTAGAAGAGCGTCTGCTCGGAGGTTTTCATCGCGCTCGGGGTAAAGCCCAATTCCACGAACGGACGAATGCGCTTGGCCAGCAGCGCGTCGTAAAGCTGATCCAGCTTGGTCCAGTCGTAGACGAGTTTTCCGTCGACGTCTTTCACCGTGCCGAGCACGTCATGGAAGACGTCGTGGAAGCGGATGTAGCGAAAGCCCAACTCCTGCACGGCAGGAACCAGGTGTGTCTGGGTATCGCTGCGGATCAAGGTGCCGGGAAAATCCGAGCCGATCGACAGAGCGTAGAAAGGGTCGACCGGTCCGCTGGCGGCAGCCACATCCACCTGGATCGTGCGCGGCGCAGGTGCGATCTCTTGCGCCACTGCCGAGGTCGCCATGCAGCCACTCAATGCGATTGCCAACAAGATCTTCCGACGCATCATCGCTCCGACCAGTATTCGATCAGGGAGCGTAACCCAGCTCCGGTGCAGCGCTGCAGACGGGATGTGGATGCATCTCCTCTCGCCGTCGTTGAATCGGCAAACACGGCAGCCCTCGCGTCGCCGGACGTGTAAAGGGTGCTTGACAGCTAGCCACGTCAAGCGCATCGTGCCTGTCAAGTTGACTTGACAGGTGAAAGGGATGCATCAGCAGCATCAGCAATCGGATTGCGCACCGGCGTGGCCGGCGCAGCGGGGGATGCGTGGCAGTGCCGAGATGGGAAACGTTAGCCTGCCATTGAGCGCAACAGCGCAGAAGAGGCGCCGTTCATGACCCACTACAACCGCAACGCGCTGGTCGCGTTCTGTGTGGGCGTGGGTTTGTTCGCCGTGGGTGCACTTGGTCAATGGCAGCTGCTGCCACTGAGTGCTTACGGTGCCGGGCTGTGTGTGGGTGCGGGCATCTCGTGCCTGCTGCTGGCACTGCTGCTGTGGATGTCGCGCGGCAGCATGGGCGATAGTGCGCGCCCGGCGCTGGCGCGGCGTTATCAGCGCGAATTCGGCGTGCCGATGATGTTGTACGTGGTGGTGATGCTGGTCTGGAAATACCTGCTGGCCCACGTGGACCCGAACTGGGCGCGTGTGCTGATTGCGTTGTTGCCCGCAGTGTTGGTGGCGTTGGTGATCCGCGCGGTGGCGCGCTACGTGCGCGACTCGGACGAGATGCAGCGACGGATCGAACTGGAGTCGATCGCCATTGCCGCCGGCCTGGTCAGCGGCGCGTATATGACCGGTGGGTTTCTGCAGGCCGCCGAGCTGATCGACATCCCCGCAACGGTGGCGATGCTGTGGGTGTTTCCGCTGTTGTGCGGAATTTACGGCATCACCAAAAGCATCAACGCACGTCGCTTTCAATGAACAGCCGCGTACGCGAATTGCGCGAGGCCAGCGGTTGGTCGCAAGGCGAATTGGGAGAGCGGCTGGGCGTGTCGCGGCAGACCATCAATGCGCTGGAGACCGGCAAGTACGATCCCAGTTTGCCGTTGGCGTTTCGCATCGCGCGTTTGTTCGGGGAATCGATCGAGCACGTGTTTCTGTTTGAAGACGGGCAGTAGTCGCAGTGGTCACACCCGACCGGCTGCGGCGTCAGGGAATAGGGGATACCAGGAGAGATGGTGAACATGGTGAAGCAACCCACAGTGGTAGCGGCATTGCTGATTGCGATGCTGGCTGCCGGATGTCAGCGTGCAGACAAACCTGCCGAAAACACACCTTCGCAAGATGCGCCTGCTGCAACCAGGGCTGGCGCAACTGCACCCGGCAGCGCGCAGCCACGTGCAGCAACCACGCAGACCGGCACGGCCACAGCCAATCGCTACGGCGCGCTGCAATTCGTCCCGTGCACGCTGAGTTCCGGCAGCGCGGCAGGCAATATCGAAGCGCAGTGCGCAAGCCTGCGCGTGCCGGAAAACCCGGCCGCACCGACAGGGCGCAGGATCGACCTGAAGATCGCCTGGCTGGAAAGCGATGCCGGCGCAGGCAACAAGCCCGATCCGGTGTTCTTCATCGCCGGTGGGCCGGGGCAATCGGCGACCGAGGCTGCCGCCATCGCAGCGGCTGCGTTACGCGAGGTACGCAAAAACCGCGACATTTTTCTGGTCGATCAACGCGGCACCGGGGGATCTCACCCCCTGCGGTGCGAGACAGCCGATGGCAAGCCGTTGCAGGCCGGCATGGCGTCCAGTCCGGAAGAATTGACGGCCTATGCGCAGCAATGTGCCGAAGGCTTGCAACGCCATACCGACCCGCGTTACTACACCACTGCCGAAGCCATCGGCGATCTGGATGCCGTCAGAGCCGCCCTGGGTGCACCACGCATCGACCTGATCGGTGTGTCTTATGGAACGCGCGTGGCGCAGCACTATGCCAAACGCTATCCCGCACAAACGCGCGCCATCGTGCTCGATGGCGTTGCGCCCAGCGATCTGGTGATCAGCGGTGAGTTCGCACGCACGTTTGAAGACGCTTTGATCCTGCAATCCGAACAATGCCGCGCCATCGCGGCCTGTCGCGCGCGCTTTCCCACCGATGTGCGCACGCAGCTGCGTACCGTCATGGACCGCTTGAAGACCGAATCGCCGGAGGTGGAGTACCGCGATCTGCGCACCAACGCCATCAAGCGCGATCGGGTGACCGCCGACGCGGTGATCGGTCTGGCCTTTACCTTCTCCTACGCACCGCAGAGCGCTGCGCTGCTGCCGCTGGTACTGGACGAAGCAGCTGCCGGTCGCTACGCGCCGTTGATGGCGTTGTCGCACATGGACATGCAGATCAACCAGCCCATGCAATGGTCGGTGGTGTGCGCCGAAGATGCCGACCGCTATCGTCCGGTGCCCGCGCACCAGGCATTGCTGCTGGGCGAGGATGTCCCGCGCAGCGTCTTTGCCGCATGCCCGGTGTGGCCCAGCGGCAAGCGCGCCGCCGATTTCACAGCGCCACTGCGTTCGCAGGTGCCGGCCTTGCTGTTGTCCGGTCAGCTGGATCCGGTCACGCCGCCACGCTATGGCGACACCGTGCTCAAGGGACTGCCCAATGGGCGGCATCTGGTCGCACCCGGACAGGGCCATAGCGTCATGGCACTGGGATGCATCCCCAAGCTGATGGCGCAGTTCGTGGAAACCGCCGATGCCGGTGCGCTGGATGCGCGCTGCGTTGCCGATCTCAACAACGTGCCCGCGTTTACCTCGTTCAACGGATGGGAACCATGAGCCGCACCGACCACGCCACGGAGGCGCTCGCATGATCGTCGTCGACAACCTGCACAAATCGTTCAAGACCAAGACCGGGCTGGTGAAAGCCGTCGATGGAGTCAGTTTCAGCGCCGCCGATGGCCAGATCACCGGCCTGCTCGGGCCCAACGGCGCCGGCAAGACCACCACCTTGCGCATGCTCTATACGCTGATGTCGCCTGACCAGGGCAGCGTGAGCGTGGATGGCGTGGACGCCGCCCGCGATCCGGTCACGGTGCGCCGCGCACTTGGCGTGTTGCCGGATGCGCGTGGTGTGTACAAGCGGCTGACCGCGCGCGAAAACATCGCTTACTTCGGTGAGTTGCACGGCATGTCGCGCACGCTGATTGCCGAGCGCACGCGCCTGCTGTCGGCCGCGTTGGACATGGACGATATTCTCGATCGTCAGACCGAAGGCTTCAGCCAGGGCCAGCGCACCAAGACCGCGATTGCGCGCGCGCTGGTGCACGACCCGCGCAACGTGATTCTCGACGAGCCCACCAACGGCCTGGACGTGATGACCACGCGCGCGATGCGCGGCTTTCTGCAGCAATTGCGTGCAGAGGGGCGCTGCGTGATTTTTTCCAGCCACATCATGCAGGAGGTGGCGGCGCTGTGCGATCGCATCGTCATCGTTGCCAAGGGCACGGTGGTGGCCTGCGGCAGCGCCGACGAACTGCGCGCTGCCACCGGTGAAGACAATCTGGAAGACGCCTTCGTCAAGGCGATCGGCTCGGACGAGGGACTGCACGCATGAGCACCACATCGTTGTTGTCCACCCTGTGGACGGTACTGCGCAAGGAGTTGCGCGATATCGGCCGCGATCGCCGCACGCTGGCATTGGCCTTGCTGCTGTCGCCATTGCTGTACCCGATCCTGATTCTGGGCATGGGTGCACTGAGCGAAAGCCGCGTGCGCACGCAAATCGACAAGCCGCTGGAGATCCCCACGCTCGGTCGCGAGAACGCGCCCAATCTGGTGCGTTTTCTGGCCGCGCAAGGGCTCAACGCGGTCGCCGCGCCGGCCGATCTGACCGCCGCAATCCGCACTCAGGAGGTGGATGTGGCGCTGCGCATCAGTGACAGCTACGCCGAGGATTGGCGTGCCGGCCGCCCGGCCTTGGTGGAGGTCATCAAGGACAGCACGCGGCGCGAGGCCGACGTGCCGAGCATGCGGCTGCAGGCCGCGCTCAGCGCCTATAGCCAGCAGGTCGGTGCATTGCGCCTGCTGGCACGCGGTATCGATGCGCAGGTGGGCAGGCCGCTGGAAATCGCAGCCCAGGACCTGGCCACCGCCGACGCCAAGCGTGGGCAGATGATGGCGATGCTGCTGCCGGTGCTGCTGGTGATCACCTCGTTTCTGGGCGGCGCCTCGCTGATTCTGGATGCCACCGCCGGCGAGCGCGAACGCCAGTCGCTGGAGCCGTTGCTGGCCACGCCGGCGCCACGCAGCGCGATTGTGAGCGGCAAGATCGCCGCCGCCTGCGTGATCGGCATGGTGTCGTTGTTGCTCACGCTGCTGGCGTTCAAGCTGAGTGCGCAGTTGTCCACCTCGAACCTGGGGCGCCAGCTCAATGTCGGTTTTTTGCCGATGTTGCAGATGCTCTTCATCCTGGTGCCAATGCTGTTCGTGGGCACCTCGCTGCTGACCTACCTGGCTGCTGCCGCCAAGAGCATGAAGGAAGCGCAGGCGCACATGACCTGGTTGCTGCTGCTGCCGATGCTGCCGGGCTATGCGTTGATGGCGTATCCGCTGAAGACGCAGTTGTGGCACTTCGCGGTGCCGTTTCTGGCACAGAACCAGATGCTGCTCAAGGTGATACGCCATGAGCAGATCAACGCACAGACCTGGGCGGTGTACCTGTTGGCTGGCTTCGGTGTAGCGGCGGTGTTGTGGTACGCGGCGGTGCGGCGGTATCACCAGGAGCGGCTGGCGATTTCCGGGTGATGTTCCTTCTCCCACCGAGAGAAGGTAGCGCGTAGCGCCGGATGAGGGTACGGATTGTTGATGCGAATGCGCAGCTACGATTGTTGATATTTGTGTGCAATGTGGCTGTTGTCTATCGAGTTCGTGATGTGCACTTCGCCGCCGTACCCTCACCCCAACCCCTCTCCCGAGGGGAGAGGGGCTTTAATCCTTCTCCCCTCGGGAGAAGGTGCCCGCAGGGCGGATGAGGGTACGGATCACCAGCAAACAAAAAGCCCGCATCGCTGCGGGCTTTTTGTTTGGCGCCCGGCATTTGCCGGGAGTGCAGTGCATCAATAACGATCGTCAGTCAACGACCAGCGACCAGCGACTAACAGACGCACTCCGTCAGCCGCCAGCAAACCATGCAAGCATCCAGCCACTCACTCAACCACCCGGATTGAACGACAGCGTGCGCCGCGTCGTCACCGGTGCGGCCACAGGTTCGAAGCGCCAGCGCTTGACCGCGTTGAGGGCTTCGCGGTCGAACACGCGCGGCGGATTGGCGCGCAGCACGCGCGAGGCGGTGATCGAGCCGTCGGTGCCGACCGTGAGTTCCACCAGCACTTCGCCGGAGGTGCCGGCGCGCAGCGCTTCAGGTGGATAGCGCGGTGCCGGCGTGCTGATCGGGCGCAACGACTGCGCGCTTGGAGCGGCGGCAGCGGCGGGCGCAGCAGCCGGTGCCGGGCGCGGGGCGGCCGGGGTCGGTGCCGGGCTCTCGGCCTGGCGGCGTGCGGCGGCCTGGCGCTCGGCTTCGGCGGTCTGCTGACGCGCGGCTTCCTGTTGCGCGGCGATCTGCTGCGCAGCGGCCGCCTCGCGGGTCTGCTGCTCGGCCAGGCGCTTCTGTTCGGCGGCCTGCTTGGCCTTGTCTTCGACCAGCTTCTTGGCTTGCTCGGCATCCTGCTCGGAGCGGTTGGCGGCGGTCTTCATGCCCGCATCCAGGCCGGTCTTCAGGCGCGGCAGTGCCGGTGCCTTGGGGTCGACCTTTTCGATCAGCGCGATCAGGCGCTGCGCTTCGGGGAATTCTTCGCGGCTGATGCCCTGTTCGGCGGCGATCAGCGTGTACGGCATCAGATCGGTCAGCGCGCTGTTGACGGTGGCGTCCTGCGGCTGCTTCTCGCGCAGTGCCAGGTAGTACTCCACCGCGTTGTCGCCGGCCGGGGCGTACATGCGGTTGTCCTGCAGCGCCTTGGTGGCCGATGCGCGCAGCTGGTCGGCGGCCATCGACTGCACCTGCGGCGACACCGCAGTGGCCGGCGTGGGCGCGGCGGCCGGTGCCGCAGGCGTGGCGCCGGTGGCCGGCGCGGTGGTGGCGGCCTTGTCTTCCTGCTTGGAGCAAGCGGCCAGGCCAACCAGCAAAATGACTGGCGCGATCCGGCGTGCCATACGGCCCTGTGTCAGATCCAACATGCGTCCCCCTTACCCCGAGTGCGATAGATAATGTTGCTGCGGCGAGCGCCGGCCACTGTTCCCGCAATGGACGGCAAAGCGGCAATCTAGCATTGCTGGGGCGGTCTAAGCCAAGGGGTGCGCCGAGGTCGGGCGCAATGTCATGCCGCCGGGCTGGCGAGCACCGGAGTGGCAGGCAGCCGCGTAGCCGGCTCGGGCAATGGCGGAGCGGGGCAGTAGCGCCGCAGAAAGTCCGTATGCGCGGGCAGCCGCACCAACGCCGCATCGACCCGCGTGCGGATGTTCTCGAGAAAATGACCGAGTTCGGCATCGCCCATCAGGTCGGCCACGGGATGATATTGCCGGGGCGTGATGCCCTGGCCCAGCATCACCTGCACCCACGAGTTCTCGGCAAACAGTTCGTTGGCCTGATGAAACACCCGCCCGCTCTGGCGGAACAACTCCACCCGATGCCGCAGCGTGTCGGGGATCTCCATCGCCGCGCAATCGCGCCAGAACGGCGTGTCGCGACGGTCGGTGACGTGGTAGTGCAGGATCACGAAATCGCGGATATGGGTGATTTCGGCAGCGGCCTGGCGGTTGTATTCGGCGATGTCGACATTGTTGATGACCTGCGGAAAGGTTTGCATCAAGCGGATGATGCCGCGCTGGATCAGATGGATGTTGGTCGATTCCAACGGCTCCAGAAACCCGCTGGCCAGGCCCAGCGCCACGCAGTTCTTTTCCCACACCCGATGCCGCTGGTTGGGTGTGAAACGCAACGCGCGCGGTTCGGTCAGCGCGCGGCCAGTGAGATTGCGCTGCAAGACCTGCGCGGCGCTGTCCTGGTCCATGTAACGGCTGGAATACACGATGCCGTTGCCCACCCGGTGCTGCAGCGGAATGCGCCACATCCAGCCGGCCAGATCGGCGCGCGAGCGGGTGTAGGGGACCGGTGCACCAACCGATTCGGTCTGCACCGCCAGCGCGCTGTCGGCGAACAACCAGTGCGACCAATCGTCGGCGCCCACGCCCAGCGTCTTGCCGATCAACAGGCCGGCAAAGCCGGTGCAATCCAGAAACAGATCGCCTTCCACCCGCGTGCCGTCTTCCAGCGTCAGCGCAGTGAGATAGCCGCTATGCGCGTCGGTCTCCACGTGACCGATGCGCCCTTCGATGCGTTGCACGCCGAAGCCTTCGCTGAAGCGGCGCAGGAAGCGCGCGTACAGACCGGCATCCAGGTGATAGGCGTAATTCATGCCGCCGTTGGGCAGATGCGCAAAGCGGCCTTCCTGCGCGGCGCGCAGCTCAAGACAGTAGTCGCCGAAGTCGCGCGCCACGCCGCGCTGCCGGCCTTTCAGCCAGAAATGCTGGAAGCCCGCGCTCCAGTGATCGGTGCCGGTATGGCCGAACGAATGGATGTAGTGCCGGTCCACATCGTGCCAATGCTCGAAACCGATGCCGAGCTTGATGGTGGCTTGCGTGACGGCCATGAACGCGGCTTCGTCGATCTCCAGCAGGCGGTGGAAGGTGACCAGGCTGGGGATGGTGGCTTCGCCAACGCCCACCGTGCCGATCTCGTCCGATTCCACCAGGGTGATCTGCAGTTGCCGGCCCAGCACTTTCGACAACGCCGCAGCGGCCATCCAGCCTGCAGTGCCGCCACCGGCGATGACAACGTGGCGCACCGGGCACTGTTGCGGATCGGAAGGCGTGGTGTCGGGCATGGCGAGTGATCCTCAGCGATTCAGGCGTTGCAGCAAGCGTGCGCGCAGGCTGCGGGCACGGGTCTCGTCCATCGGCGCCAGCACGCCGCGCGCCGCCTCCGGTACATGCGCGGCGGTGCGCGCGTTGGCATCGAACACGTAATGCTCGAATACGTCCTGCCAGATCGCGCGTTGCTCGGCTGGCAGGTCGCGGATGGTGAGCAGCGCCAGCATCAGCGCGTTCATCGGCGAATCCATATAGGCCGGGCTCTGCCGCCACCAGAAATTCACCAGCACGTTGAAGGACTCCAGCGCTTCGATGTGATGCCACCACATGCTGGGCATGAACAACGCATCGCCCGGTCCCAACTCGGCCACCAATGCGTGTTCCAGCGCCTGCGCATAGCGTGGAAAACGCTGGAGATCCGGCGCGGCGATATCGACCAGGCTGACCGGCTGCCCGGCCGGGGTGAGATCGAGCGGGCCGATGTAGAGATTGGCCAATTGCGTGGGCGGAAACAGGGTGAAGCGGCGGCGCCCGGCGACCACGCAGGCCAGGTTGTCGGGCAGGTCCTGATGGGCGGCGATGCGGGTGCGGTTGCCGATCCAGATACTGGCCAACGGCTCGGCTTGCGGCAGGGCGATCGGGTTGTGCGCGCGCAGGCCGGGCAGGTAGGTGTCCAGCGTGGTGGAGCCGACATAGATCGCCGGTGGCTGCGCGTTATGCAGATCGCGCAGTAAGGTCTCCAGCACCACGCTCAGCGGCACGCGTTCGGGGCGGAAGTTGAAGCCGCTCATGTCCGCGTTGTAGAAGAAACGCCCACCGATCTCCGGCGGGCCGACCTGCGCCACCACCGCCTCGCCGCGATCGAAACCACGCAGATACGTGGCCGCAGCGTGCGCAGAAGTGGCGCCGGCCTGCGCCAGTGGCCAATCTCGGACCAGCCCGCGCAACACCAACGGCGTGGTGGAGCGCAGCACGGCCGGGTCCAGCTGCTGCGGGTCCAGCCCGTGCCGTTCTTCGATGGCGCGCGGCTCAGCCAGCATGGCGGCGCTGCATGCGGTCGAGCAGATGGCGGAACTGCGCGACCGAGGCCACCGCCATGTACAACGGCTCCAGATCGCCATGCCGGTACAACTCGAGCAAGGCCGCATCGTCGAGCGCGCGCAGGCGTTCTTCGTGCACCGCGTAGAGCCCTGCCAGGCGGCATTCCAGGCCGTTTTCCAGCGTGGCTTCGAACACGAACGGTTCCAGCAGATCGTAGTTGAGCAAGCGTGCGACGAAGGCCTCGCTCGCCGCCAGGCCATCATGCAAGGTGCGCAACACCTGGCTGATGCGGTCGAGAAACTCGCTGGTGCCGCCGTGTTCGCGAAACAGCAGCTCGCCGTCGGTGCGGCTGATGCGCGGGCTGTCCAGATCCACGTGCACCATCGGCCCGTCCGCTTGCTCGCCGATCAGGAATGGTTGGCGCTGAATCGCCAGCGGCACGTACGGCGCATCCCAGCGTGCGCCGTCCAGAAACAGGTTTTCGCCCAGGCGCAGGCCCAGCAACGCCAGCGGCTGAAAACTGCGTTCGCCACTGCGATGGAACACGATCGGGTACTGCGCCTGCAGCTGGCGAAATTCCTGCGGAAACGTCGCAGCCGACATCACCTCATCGCCGAAGGCGGCGCCGTGCGTGGTGATCACGCGCAGATCGCGGTGATCGAGATTGTTCAACAACACGGCATTGGTCATGGGGGAAAGTGACACATCACGCGGGGCGCGTGGCCCATGCTTGGACAGTTGCTTCGGCGTGGCAAGTCCCGGATGCAAAACATCCGGGAAACGCAAAGAGAGCGTCGTGCAAGACGCTCCGGCAGACCCGCTGCCGAGAGCGCTTAAAAGCGCACCACTGCATGACCAAAGCGCGGCCTCACCAGAACTTGTAGCGCACGCCCAACATGTAGCGCGGGCCGGTCTGGGTGGCATAGACGATCTGGTTCGGGTGACGGCCATGCTGGCGCTGCACCTCGTCGGTGAGGTTGATCGCCTCCAGGCTCAACGACAGGTTCTCGGTCCATTGATAACCGACGCTCAGATCCAGCTGACCGTAGGCTTCGGTATAGACCGGGTTGGGCTGGCCGCTGCCGTCGAAACGTGCGGCCAGGAACTCGTCGCGCCAGTTGTAGGCCGCACGTACCTGCCACTTGTCCCGGTCGTAGAAGCCGACCACGTTGGCCGAATCGCTCAGGCCTTCCAGCGCGAACTGCTCGCCGATCACTGCGTTGTTATAGGTCAGCCCGGAGTCGACCATGGTGTAGTTGGCCGACACGCCGAAACCGCTGTCGCCGAACATGTGCTGCAGGTTGAATTCCCAGCCATCCAGCGAGGCCGAGCGCTGGTTGGCCGGCGCGGTGATGGCGAAATTGGCCACTGGGTCGCCGGGCTGCCCGCTGATCACGCCGGTGGCGTTGCCGTTGGCATCGTCGGCTCCGCGCACTACGCCGGGCGCGCCGCCGCGGTTGCGGAAGATGTAGTTGCGGATACAGGTCAGGTCGGCCGAGGCGCAGCCGTTGCCCAGCGCTTCGTTCCAGTACGCACCGCCCACCGGGGTGTTCAATCCCAGCGAGGTGTCGTTGCGCGTGGTCACCCCGATGTAGTTGTCGATGTTCTTGCGGAAGAAGCCCACCGAGGCGTAGCTGGCATCGCTGTAGTACCACTCCAGCGAAAAATCGATGTTGTGCGAGAGCAGCGGCTTCAGGCCGGGGTTGCCCTCCTGGCCGGTGCCGCCTTCCAGGCGCGCGATCTGGTTGAGCGTCTGGCCGCCCTGGATGTCGCCCCAACCGGGCCGGCCGATGGTTTCGCCGTAGCTGCCGCGCAGCACCAGGTCCTCGGTGAGCTTGAAGCTCAGGTCCAGGCTGGGCAGCCAGTATTCGTACTTGCCGCTGCCGCTGGCGAACGCAGAATCAGCCAGGCGGATCGGCAACTCGTTGTTGGCGACCCAGTCGATGCCCACCGCCACCGGCACCAGTGCCTGCGCGTCCACCTTGGTTTCTTCGTAACGCACACCGGCGGCCAGGCTGATCGGCACGCGTAGATCGTCCCAGCTGTTGTTCCACTGCAGGTAGGCGTTCTTGGATTTTTCGGTCACGCGGCGGTCGGTGGTGAACACCGGCGAGATGCGGTACAGCGCTTCATCGCCCGCAGCTTGCGCGGCGGCTTGACGGGCGCGCTCGAAGTCGAACAGGAACAACTGGTTGAACTGCGCCGGATTGCCGCTGCCGTCGATCGCATCGAAATACTGCGCGAACGAACTCGGAATCCACAGATCGTCCGGATAATCGGCCGCGGTGCCGTTGCCGCCCCAGGTATCACGCTGCACGTTGGAAAACGCCGAGCGGTTCTTGACCTCGGTGCTGCCGATACCGAACTTCAACTGCGAATAATTTTCGAAGGTGAAGTCGCCGTTGACCTGGGCCTGGTCGATCTCTGACTTCATGTAGCTATTGCGGAACGCCGAGCCGGTGACCAGCGTGCGCGAGGGGTCCAGCCCGTTCAGGCCAAAGCCCAGCTGCTGCTGCAACACCGGGAAATCCTTGCTGAAATCCACCACCGAGGTGCCGCGGTAAAAGCCCGAGACGCCCAGCGAATTGCTCGAGCCGTACGGGCTGTCCGCACCGGCTTCGGCGGTGGAGCGGTGGATGTCGAAGTTGAGCTTGAACTGGTCGTTCACCGCCCAGTCCACGTTGAAGCCCAGCGACTTGTTCTGGTTGCGCGTGGCCGCATTGGAACCGGCGGTGGCCAGATCGCTGGTGGCCGGATTGACGAATTCCGAGTAGGTGATCGGACCTGCCACCGGACCGTTGGTCCAGGCACTGGCCGAGGGGCCGTAGTTGAACCACACCGACATCTCGTTGCGCTGCTGCTGGATCTTGTTTTCCGAGTACGTGTAATCCAGCGTAGTGGTGATGTTGTCCAGCGGCTTGTACTGCAGCACCAGCTGCCCGTTGGTGCGCTGGCGTTCGACGCCGACCACGCGATAGTTGAGGTTCTGCGGCACCGAGTAGATGTCGTTCGGGCCGGGGCGGTTGACGATGTTCTCCGAGCCCGGCGCACCCGGCTGCGGGATGGTGCCGTAGGCGGTGGAGTCGCCACGGAACGAACGCCAGCCGTTGGGCACGCCGACCTGGCTGTAGCCGAAATCGCGCTCCTGGTAGCTGCCGCTCAGCGACACGCCAAAGCGTCCATCGGCCGAGGTGTTGCTGAAGATGCCGGAGATTTCCGGCGTCAGCGCATCGCCCTGCAGGCGGCCCGGCAGGTTCTCGTTGGACGCATCGTGCACGCCCTTCAGGCCCACATTGGCATGCTTGCCCGGGTTGTCCAGCGGCCGGGCGGTCTTGATGTTGATGGTGGCACCGATGCCGCCGGTGGGCGTGCTGGCGCGGCTGGTCTTGAACACCTCGATGCCGGAGATCGACTCGGACGCCAGGTTGGCGAAGTCGAACGCGCGCGAGTTGGAGGCATTGGACTCTTCGATGCTGGCGCCCGGCATCTGCCGGCCGTTCAACAACACCAGGTTGAAGTCCGGGCCGACGCCGCGCACCGTGACGCGCGAGCCTTCGCCCAGCGAGCGGTCGATCGACACGCCGCTGATGCGCTGCAGCGACTCGGCCAGGTTGGTATCGGGGAACTTGCCGATGTCCTCGGCCACGATGCCATCGACGATGCCTTGCGCATCGCGCTTGACGTTCATCGACGAGGTGAGGCTGCCGCGAATACCGCTGACCTGCACGGTATCGAGCGTGGCGGGGTCGGCCTGGCTGGAACCGGGGACGGTCGAGGCCGACTGCGGTGCCGGCGTGGTTTGCGCAGCCAGCGGCGTCGACAATGCGAACAACAAGGCAGACGTCAAGCGCCGTGTGCGCGGCAGGGTGCGGAGCTCTCTCACGATGATTTCTTCCCCAAGCGAAAAAAAGCCGGCCCCAAGTCAGGACTGGCAAAGGTCGATGAAACAATCACGCATTTGTTAGCGCAGGCTTAACGAAGTCAATTTGCACTGCAGCATCGGTCGCGACCCAATCGCGTCACACATCGTTCCACTCGGCGCCACGGCGAGCGCACGCGCTGGTAGTGGGCTTGGTCGTACCATCGAACGCCACGGCACGCGGCTGCGTGCAAACCCCTTGCGAACTGGAGCACCCGATGATCGACCTGTACTACTGGCCCACCCCCAACGGCCACAAGGTCACCTTGTTCCTGGAAGAAGCCGGGTTGGACTACACGCTCAAGCCGGTCAACATCGGCAAGGGCGAACAGTTCGAGCCGGCCTTCCTGCAGATCTCGCCCAACAACAAGATGCCGGCGATCGTCGACCACGCACCGGCCGACGGCGGCCCCGCGCAGAGCGTGTTCGAATCCGGCGCGATCCTGTTGTACCTGGCCGAGAAGACCAGCCGCTTCCTGCCACGTGATGCCCGCGGCCGCATCGCCGCACTGGAGTGGCTGTTCTGGCAGATGGGCGGGCTGGGGCCGATGAGCGGCCAGATGGGCCACTTCAACGTCTATGCGCCGGAAAAGATTCCCTACGCGATCGAGCGCTACAACGCCGAAGTGCGCAGATTGCACGGCGTGCTCGACAAGCGCCTGGCCGAGTACGCGTTCCTGGCCGGCCCCGAGTACGGTATCGCCGACATGGCCAGCTACCCCTGGATCGAGGTCTATGGCGACCTCAAGCCGGACTACGCCGCCTTCCCGCATCTCAAGCGCTGGCACGACGCCATCGCCGCGCGCCCCGCCACGCAGCGCGCCTATGCGCTCAAGGACCAGGTCAACCCCAACGCCGGCAAGCCGCTGGGCGAGGAAGAGCGCAAGCACCTGTTCGGCAAGCGCTGAAGCAACGTCGTAGGAGCGGTTGCGCAACAGTACACGCGCATCAACCGCACGCGACACATCAAAGGGGCGTCTCGAGCCCCTCTCCCCCCGGGGCGCCAAGGCACGGCTTGCGCGCCACTGGCGCGCGTGCGTTGGTGCGCCCGCGCCGCAAGCGCGGGCTGGGGCGCGGAGCGGGGGTTGGGGTGAGGGTACGGCGTCGCCGGAGACTGACAGCGAACCCCCAATTGCGCTCCCTCGCCACGCGTAGCGACGCGTTAGTCCCCTTCGCCCCCAGACATCTCGCGATGCATGCACACCCCCGGCACCACCCATCCCCACGCGCACACGCCTGAGCGGCAACGCCAGGATCGCCGCGCTTCTCAAATTCGTAGTACCCCCGCATCCTGTGCGCAGTCTTCAGACAGGATCTTCGATGCGTTCCCTGTTCGCCGCCCTTGCCCTCATGCTCAGCACGATTACCACCGCCCACACCGAAAAACTCACCCTCGACGCCATCACCGGCCCGTTGCCGCTGTCCGGCCCGACGCTGATGAAACCCAAGGTCGCCCCCGATGGTTCGCGCGTGACCTTCCTGCGCGGCAAGGACAATGACCGCAATCAACTGGATCTGTGGGAGTACGACATCGGCAGCGGCCAGACCCGCCTGCTGGTCGATTCCAAGGTCGTGTTGCCCGGCACCGAAGTCTTGAGCGATGTCGAAAAGGCCCGCCGCGAGCGCCAACGCATCGCCGCCTTCGCCGGCATCGTCGATTACCAATGGGCGCCGGATGCGCACGCGCTGCTGTTCCCGCTAGGCGGCGAGTTGTACCTGTACGACCTGCGCAAGACCGGCGCGGCGGCGGTGCGCAAACTCACCCACGGCGAAGGCTTCGCCACCGACGCCAAGCTCTCGCCCAAAGGCGGCTTTGTCAGCTTCGTGCGTGAACGCAATCTGTGGGTGATCGATCTGGCCAGCGGCAAACAGCTGCAGCTCACTCGCGATGGCAGCGAGACCATCGGCAATGGCGTGGCCGAGTTCGTCGCCGACGAAGAAATGGATCGCCACACCGGCTATTGGTGGGCGCCGGACGATTCTGCGATTGCCTTCGCGCGCATCGACGAATCCGGCGTGCCGGTGCAAAAGCGCCCGGAAGTCTATGCCGACCACACCGAGGTGATCGAACAGCGTTATCCGCAAGCAGGGCAGCCGAATGTGGTTGTGCAGCTGGGCGTGATCGCACCGCGTGCCAGTGCGACGCCACGCTGGATCGATCTGGGCAACAACTCCGATATCTATCTCGCCCGCGTGGACTGGCGCGACCCGCAACGGCTGACCTTCCAACGCCAATCGCGCGATCAGAAAACCCTCGAGCTGATCGAAACCACGCTGGCCAGCGGCAAACAACGCGTGCTCATCACCGAGACCTCGCCAACCTGGGTGCCGCTCAACAACGACCTGCGTTTTCTCAAGGACGGCCGCTTTGTCTGGAACTCCGAGCGCAGCGGCTACGAGCATCTGTACGTTGCCTCCGAAGACGGCCGCACGCTGACGCCGCTAACCTCCGGCGCCTGGGTAGTCGATGCACTGCTTGCCGTCGATGAGCAAGCCGGCACGGTGTACTTTTCGGCAAGCAAGGAGTCTCCGACCCAGACCCACATCTACGCCGTGCCGCTGGCCGGCGGTGCGATCGAAAAACGTTCAAAAACCAATGGCACGCACGCAGCCAGCTTTGCCAGCAATGCCAGCGTCTACGTCGATAGTTGGTCCAATACCAGCACGCCGCCGCAGATCGAGCTGTTCCGCGCCGATGGCGAAAAAATCGCCACATTGCTCAAGAACGATCTGGCCGATCCGCAGCACCCTTACGCGAGGTACCGCGACGCGCAGCGCCCGGTGGAGTTCGGCACGCTCACCGCTGCCGATGGCAAGACTCCGCTGCAGTATCGCCTGATCAAGCCGGACAACTTCGACCCGGCCAAGCGCTATCCGGTGATGGTGTACGTGTATGGCGGCCCCGCCGCGCAAACCGTGCTCGATGCCTGGCCGAGCCGTGGCGATGCGCTGTTCGATCAATATCTCGCCCAGCGCGGCTATGTGGTGTTCTCGCTGGATAACCGCGGCACCCCGCGGCGCGGTCGCGACTTCGGCGGTGCGCTATACGGCAAGCAGGGCACTGTCGAAGTGGACGACCAACTGCAGGGTGTGGCCTGGCTCAAGGCGCAGCGCTGGGTCGATCCCACACGCATCGGCGTGCAAGGCTGGTCCAACGGCGGCTACATGACCTTGATGCTGCTCGCCAAACACAGCGATGCGTATGCCTGCGGCGTGGCCGGCGCACCAGTCACCGATTGGGGGCTGTACGACACCCACTACACCGAGCGTTACATGGACCTGCCGGCCGGCAACGTCGACGGCTACCGCGACGCACGCATCGCTACTCATCTGGACGGCCTGCGCGCCAAGCTGCTGCTGATCCACGGCATGGCCGACGACAACGTGTTGTTCACCAATTCCACCGCGCTGATGAGCGACCTGCAGCAGCGCGGAACCGCCTTCGAACTGATGACCTATCCCGGCGCCAAGCACGGCCTGTCAGGCGCTACAGCCTTGCATCGTTACAAGACCGCAGAGGCCTTTATCCAGCGTTGCTTGATGCCGTAATCCAGACATCGGCTGGCTGCGCGGTTGCCGCAGCCAGCTCACTGAGGTCTTGGTGTTCATCGTGATCGATGCGGTGCGCTACACCTGTGGCCATCACACACAAGCGCCACCGCGTCGGCGCAGCGTCTGCCGTTCTTCCGCCAGCGGCGTTGGGTCGGCATTCTTGTGCAACTGACAGGCACGCGTGGTTGCGGCCAGCTGCCCCCCTCAACCGTTGCTCACCGCACTGCAAAGGATCTGCCATGTCACTCCCGCCACCGATTCCGGGGTCACCGCAACGCGGCGTGCGAGCACCCGAGTTCTGGAGCCGCAACTGGAAATGGATCGTGCCCGGCATCGGGCTGGCGCTGTTTGTGGTGTTGGCGCTGGTGGTCGGCGCGCTGGTCTACGTCATCACCGGGGCGGTGAAATCCAGCGATGTGTACTGCGGTGCGCTGCACATCGCGCGCTCCGATATACGGGTGATGCAAGCGCTGGGCACGTCGATCGACGAGGCTTTTCTGCCCGACGGCAGCGTCAGTTACGTCGGTCCACTAGGGGAAGCGCATTTCAGTGTTGGCCTGCACGGGCCGCGCGGGCAGGGCAGTGTGCAAGTGGACGCCACACGCAGGCACGGCCGCTGGACGTACCAGACGTTGACATTCGCCAGCGCACAGGCCGATCCGATCAGTCTGTTGCCCACCGCGCCGCCGCCGCCTTGCCAGCCATGACCTAAGACGCATTGCCGCCACCGCCGCAGATGGGTAGGGTCGCGCTACTTCTCCTTGCAGATGCCTTTCCATGAAACCACTTGTCGTTGCTGTCGCGCTCGTTCTGGGCACCGCGTTGCCGGTGTCCCAAGCCCCGGCCCAGAGCCAGACGACCAAGGCCGCGCCGGCCCAACGCCCGACGCCGGCCTGGGTACAGACCAGCAACGGCTACGCACAGATCCTGCTCACTGCGCAGGCCCCGTTTCAGCCCGAATACGCCAGCTTCTTCGGCGTGCCCGGCTACGACGACCAGGTCATCGACCTGGGCCCAGACAATGCCGCGCGCTATCGCGATGCGATGAGCAAGGCGCGTGCCGCGTTGCAGGCCAAGCTGGCGACCGAGCGCGATGCCAACGTGCGTCAGGATCTGCAGATCATGATCGGCGCGGCCGAACAGAACATCGAAGGCAGCGAGCTCAACGAGCGCTACCTGTTGCCGTGGAACGACGCTCCGCAGCTGGTCTTCAGTGGCCTCAACGGGTTGTTGTCCGACCAGACCGTGCCCGAGCGCCGCGCCAAGGCGCTGGACCGCCTCAAGCGTTACGTCGGCCTGGTGCCGGGCAGCACCCCGACCACCACGCTGGCCCGCCAGCGCTATGAAGAACAACTAGGCAACAAAGCCCTGCTGCAGCCTACCGAACGCGAAGTGGAGCAGGCACTGGCGAACGTGGACACCTACGTCGCGGGCATCGGTGAACTGTTCGCCAAGTACAAGATCGCCGGCGCCGACGAGGCGCTCAAAGCAATGTCCACCCAGTTGAAGGACTACGCCAACTGGACCCGCACCAGCGTGCTGCCCAAGGCACGCAAGGACACCCGCCTGCCCGAGCCGCTGTACGCGTTCCAGCTCAAGCAGGTGGGCATCGATATCGCCCCGCAGCAGTTGATCCAGCGCGCGCAGCTGGAATTCATGGAAACCCGCTCGGTCATGCAACAGCTCGCACCGCTGGTGGCCAAGGCCAAGGGCGTGCAGGGCAGCGACTACGTGCAGGTGATCCGCGCGCTCAAGGGCAACACCATCGCCGATGACCAGCTGGAAACCCACTACCGCGGCGTGATCGACCAGATCGACCCGATCATCCGTCAGCAGCGCATCGTCGATGTGCCCAAGCGCCCCATGCAGATGCGCCTGGGCAGCGCCGCCGAAAGCGCCGCCCAACCGGCACCGCACTTCCTGCCCGCACCGCTGATCGGCAACACAGGTCAGCAGGGCCAGTTCGTGCTGCCACTGGGCAACCCGACCGCCGATGGCGCCAAGAAGGAGCAGTACGACGACTTCAACTTCGGCTCGGCTGCCTGGACGCTCAGCGCACATGAAGGCCGCCCTGGCCACGAACTGCAGTTCACCGCCATGGTCGAACGCGGCGTCTCGCTGGCGCGCAGCATGTTCGCGTTCAACTCGGTCAACGTCGAAGGCTGGGCGCTGTATGCCGAAGCCGAAATGGTCCCGTACGAACCGCTCGACGGCCAGCTGATCGCCATGCAGTTCCGCCTGCTGCGCGCCGCCCGCGCCATGCTCGACCCGATGCTCAACCTCGGCCTGATCGACCGCGAACGCGCCCGCCAGGTACTCGAAGATGACGTCGGCCTCTCGCCCGCCATGACCCGCCAGGAACTGGACCGCTACACCGTCCGCGCCCCCGGCCAGGCCGGCAGCTACTTCTACGGCTACACCCGCATCCTCGAGCTACGCATGCGCACCGAACTAGCTCTAGGCAAGAAGTTCGATCGCCTGGCCTTCAACAATTTCCTGCTCGACCAGGGCCTGCTCCCGCCGGATCAGCTGGCCAAGGCGGTGGAGACGCAGTTTGTTCCTGCGCAGGCCAAGTAGAGGCAGGGCCGCTACAGAATTCAGCAAGCCCTGATCTTCTATTGCTCGATATCCTGGTGCGCTCTTCAAGCTAGCCAGGATATCAACTGCTTCGGTGCCTGAGCACTGCAAACCGACAGCCGTTGAAAGAGATGCGCATGTGCGGATGCCCGTTAGCGCATCTTATTAAGAGGCCGTCCCTGGACTAGCGAGGCAAAGTTTCCGCTCCATTCCGCCTGGGCTGGATTCAATGCTTGAACGGCACCATGTCCGCAGGCTTTTTGCCCTTCCACTCGCCCGTCTTTTTCGCCTTCGGGCAGACATTGACGTACTGGAAATAAGCCGTAAACGCACGTTGTGACCAGCCCTTGCAGTAATTCGTATCCGCAGTTGTCGGAAACGGGCAATAGGGCACAACAGGTTTTATCGTGGCCTGGATGGGATCCAGCGGTGCCCAATGGTGGTCCGGGTCCGCACAGCCGTCTGAGCAGAAAAGGAAAGGATCATTCATGCGGCATACCAACGTGACACCCTTGGTCTGCGCTGCCGCCTGTCCAGCGAAGCATCCCGCCAACATCAACATCCCTATCAAGCTTTTCATGGCTATTCCTTAGGTGATTGAGATCAAGGGTTGCGCTCTGCCAAAAGCGAGTGATGTCTTGCAAGTCGCTAGCAAAACCATCGCCTGGCCGGCTCAACCTGTCCGTCGGCGGAGGATACTGCATCCGGTTTGGGGTTTCACCACGGGCTGGCGCACCGTCTGCGGTCGGCCACATACCGATTAAAAATGACCAGCGTCTAGCTAACTCTGGCCATTTCCTTGATTTAAAAGCACCGCAAGCAGCCAGAGCTTCAGTGCTCGGGCCGCCGCTCCGGTCGCGCCTCATCGCCTGTCCCCGCAGGCACCCAGATCGCCATACCAGCCGCGCGTTTCTGAGTAGTCGGGATCCCGATCCCCAGCCCACCACCGACGCGTCCGCCGTAGCTGCCGCCGCCCACCGACAAGCCGCCGCCGGAGCGTTCGGAACCTACGCCGACGATGACCACGCCGTTGGCGCCGAGCTTGGCGGCTTCGCGCTTCAGGCGCATCACGGCGGCATCGGTCTGGCCCTGGGTGCCGAAACCGGCCGCGCTGGTGGATTCGAGCTGGGCGATCTCCACCGAGCCGACCGGGGCGTTGGAGTACACCTGGACCTGCGCCGGGTCGATCGGTGCACGCGCCTGACCCAGCATGACCTTGGAGCTGCTGGCGCAGCCGGCCAGGAGCATGGCGAGCCCAGCGGCGATGACGACATGCTTGTTCATGGTGAAGTCCCCTGTTGAACGACAGTGACAGCGATGATCCGGCGCCCGGACTGAATCGCGCCGGACTTTGCCGCACCCTAGCCATGCCCATGTGAGGCTGCCGCCAAGCCGCCATTGGTCAGGGGGACCACCTGCCCACTGCGTCTTGGCGGGCGCGGCGCTAAGCTCAGGCCTTCTATGAATGACGAGGTGACACGTGGGATTGATCAGCCTGCTGTGGGGCATTGTGGCGTTGCTGTGGATGGTCCTGGCCTTTATCCCCCTGTTGGGTTGGGGCAACTGGTTCCTGATTCCGTTTGCGGCGGTGGGCGCGCTGATCGCGGCGATCGCGCTGCTGTTTACCTCGGCCGGCAACCGCGGGCGTGCCAAGACCGGCTTGCTGCTCAATGCCGTGGTGATCGTGGTCGGGGTGATCCGCCTGGGCCTGGGCGGCGGGGTGATCTGACCCGTTGCAGCGCTGCGACACAGCGTCGCAGCGCGTCCAGCGACAGATGGCGGGCGTAAACTTGTGGGCTGCTGACAGGAGCCCACGATGGCCCATCCCCACTACCGTCCCCGCCGCATGCGCCATGACGCGTTTTCGCGTCGGTTGATGCGCGAAAACACGCTGACCACCGACGATTTGATCTGGCCGGTGTTCGTGCATGAGTTGCCTGGCCGTGCGCCGATTGCGTCGATGCCGGGCGTGGAACGCCTGTCGCTGGACGACTTGCTGCGCGAGGCGGAAAACGCGCTGGAACTGGGCATCCCGGTGATCGATCTGTTCCCGGTGATCGACCCGGCCGGCAAGAGCCTGGACGCCGCCGAAGCCTGGAACCCAGACGGCCTGGCGCAGCGTGCGGTGCGTGCGCTGAAAGCGCGTTTCCCCGAGCTGGGCATCATGACCGACGTGGCGCTGGACCCGTACACCACGCACGGCCAGGACGGCATCATCGATGCAAAGGGCTATGTGCTCAACGAGATCACCGTCGAGGCGCTGGTCAGGCAATCGCTGTCGCATGCAGAAGCGGGCGTGGACATCATTTCGCCCTCGGACATGATGGACGGGCGCATCGGTGCGATCCGCCGCGCGCTGGATGCCGACGACCATCTCAACGTGCGCATCATGGCGTATTCGGCCAAGTACGCCTCGGCGTTCTACGGCCCGTTCCGCGATGCGGTGGGCAGCGCCGGCAATCTGGGCAAGGCCGACAAGACCACCTATCAGATGGACCCTGCCAACAGCGACGAGGCCATGCGCGAGATCGCGTTGGATCTGGAAGAAGGCGCGGACATGGTGATGGTCAAGCCGGGAATGCCGTACCTGGATGTGGTGCGGCGGGTCAAAGAAGAGTTCCGTGTGCCGACCTTCGCTTATCAGGTCAGCGGCGAGTACGCGATGCTCAAGGCGGCGGCGGCCAACGGCTGGCTGGACGAGCGCCGCTGCGTGCTGGAAGCGTTGATGGCGTTCAAGCGCGCTGGTGCCGATGGCGTGCTGACGTATTTCGCCCCGCAAGTGGCGCGTTGGTTGCGCGAGGGCTGATTCCCGTGCAGCCAGTACGCACGCGGATGACGGTGGTGATCGAGCTGTAATCAAGCGTGGCGTGCCGGCATTCGAATGCCGCGGCACCGCCAGCCGTGCGCCAACTGCGATAACGATTCTCATCTACAATGGCGAGCCTACTGCTCCAGGCTGCTCGCGCGTGCTCAAGACCGTTCTGTTCCAACTGCACTGGCTGCTCGGCATCACCGCCGGGCTGGTGCTGTCGGTGATGGGGCTGACCGGCGCGTTGATGTCGTTCGAAAACGAGATCGTGCGGCTGGCCAATCCGGCCATCGCGCAATTGTCACAGCGGCATGCGGCGGGCGAGCGGCCGATGCCGATCGACGCGTTGCTGCGCAAGCTCGATCTGGATCAGCAGCAGGCGGTCACGCGCATGCTGATCGACCCCACCGGCGCGCGTCCGTCCACCGCACGCCTGGCAGGCAAAGGTGGCGGGCGGGTGTATTTCGATCCTTATACTGGCGAAAAGGTCGCCGCTCCGCGGTTGAGCGGTGCGTTTGCATTTATCGAAGATCTGCATCGCCACCTGACTGCCGGCAAGCGCGGTCAGGCAGTGACCGGTGCAAGCACCTTGATACTGCTGTTCTTCTGCGCATCGGGCCTGTATCTGCGTTGGCCGCGACGTTGGTGGAGTCTGCGCACCTGGTGGGCGGTGGAATGGCGTCGGCAGGGGCGCAGTTTTCTGTGGAGCCTGCACGCGGTATTCGGCACCTGGTGTCTGCTGGTGTATCTGCTGGTTGCGTTGACCGGGCTGACCTGGTCCTACACCTGGTATCGCGATGGCATGGTGGCCTTGCTCGGCACCGAGCCGGCGATGCGCGGCGACGGGCGCGATCATCGGCCGGCGACGGTGGATTTCGCAGCCGTGCAGCGCACTCTGGATTCCGTTCCGGCCACGCGCACGTCTGCGCTGGATCTGCGTATTCCCCCCCGCGCCGGGCAACCGCTGAGCGCGCGATTCCTGCCCGACAATCCCGACCACGATCGTGCTTACGACAATCTGGAAATCGATCCGGCCAGCGGCACGCTGCTCAAACGCCAGGACTACGCATTGCTGCCGTACGGGCAGCAGTTGCTGGTCAGCATGTTCCCGCTGCATTCGGGGAGTTTCTTCGGTCTGCCGGGTCGCATTGTGGTGATGCTGGCCAGTGTCGGCATGTCGGTGTTCTTCGTCACCGGCTGGATGCTGTACCTGGATCGCCGCCGCAAGAAGCGCGAACTGCGCGCCGCGCGCGTTGTATTGCACAGCGCACCGGCGGCCTCGCAGGCCGAGCCGTGGTTGATCGGATTCGCCAGTCAGAGCGGATTCGCCGAGCGTCTTGCCTGGCAGGCGGCCGGGCATTTGCAGGCCGCCGGTCTGCCGGTGCAGGTGCGCTCGCTGGCGCAGCTGGACGCGCAGCACCTGCAAGGCACCCGACATGCGCTATTTGTGGTCAGCACCTTCGGCGATGGCGAGCCGCCGGACGCGGCGCGCAGTTTCGAGCGTGAGTTGCTGCGTCAGCGGCTGGCGTTGCCGCAGCTGGCGTATGCGGTGCTTGCGCTGGGCGACCGGCAATACGCGCAATTTTGCGGGTTTTCGCGGCGCATCGAGCAATGGTTGAACAGCCAAGGCGCGCAGCCGTTGTTCCCCGCGGTGGAAATGGACAACGCCGATCCGCAGGCCCTGGCGCAGTGGCATGCGCAATTGGGGCAGATCGCCGGCGCACCGGTTGCCGCCGCCCCATTGACGCGGCCGACGCTGATGCACTGGACACTGTCATCGCGCACCCACCTCAACCCGGGCAGCGAAGGCGCGCCGATCTGGCGCATCGATCTGCATCCGCCGGCCGATGCGCACTGGCAGGCCGGCGACATCCTCGAAGTGCAGCCGGCGCATGCCGACGTGCAGGTAGGTACCTGTCTAGCTGCGTGGGGGCTGCAGCCAGATGCGCTGGTGCATGTGCACGCGCAGCTGCTGCCGCTGCAGCAAGCCGCTGCCGAGCGTGTGTTGCCGGAAGCGCCAGCAATGCCGCCGGCCTCCACGCCCGATCCACAAACGTGGCTGGATGCCTGCGCCTGGCTCCCCACCCGCAATTACTCGCTGGCCAGCGTGCCGGCCGATGGCACCGCGACTGCCGTCGTGCGCCTGACCACCTGCGCCGATGGCAGCCCCGGTCTGGGCTCGGGTTGGCTGATCTGCCATGCGCCTGTGGGCGCGCCCGTGCATGCGCGTCTGCGCACCAATCCCGGTTTCCATCGTGTCGAACACGCGCCGATGGTGTTGATCGGTAACGGCACCGGCATCGCCGGCCTGCGCGGCTTGTTGCGCGAGGCTGAACTCGCAGGCGTGCACGGGCATTGGTTGCTGTTCGGTGAACGTCATGCCGCGCACGACCGGCTATTTGCCGACGAACTGCAGGCCTGGCAGCGCAGTGGTCATCTGCAGCAACTGGATTGGGTGTTCTCGCGCGACCAGGCGCACAAGCGCTACGTGCAGCATCAACTGCGCGAAGCCGGCGATGCGCTACGCCACTGGATCGATCGCGGCGCAGTGATCTACGTCTGCGGCAGCCTGGACAGCATGGCGCGCGAAGTCGATGCCGTGCTGCGCGAGATTTTAGGCGAGAAGCGACTGGAATCGTTGACCGCAGCGGGTCGTTATCGGCGCGATGTGTATTGAGCGTGGTCATGACTATTGCATCGAAGCCTTGGAGGAGCCGACAACACGTCAAAAGCCTGGATGGTTGAGAGCGCGGTGCCCTCACCGCTCGCGGGACACGCCGTAAACCCATCCCTGGGGGCTCGGTGGCGGCATCCATGCCGCCACACGGTCCCGCAAGCGGTGAGGACACCGCACCAGAAAGTTGGTCGGTAGTTTGATGAAGGCCTACCTGTTGATCGCGTTGCGTTTTGCGTTGCGAAGCTGATCGGCCGCAGCGTTATCCAAACAACACACCATGCCTTGCTTGCAACCATGCGTACCGACCATCTCGACTGGTCCTTGCCCGCCCACCGTCGCGGGACCTTACGCGGCATGGATGCCGCGTAAGAGCTTACAAGGACGTACTTGCAGCGTGTCCCGCGATGGTGGGCGGGCAAGGGCCCTGCAGCCAAGTCGAAGATCATCGGCTCTACAAGTGATCCATCTGCATTGTCTAAACGCTCCTTACTTGCGGTGTGCCCAGCGATGCCAGGTCGGCAAGGACCCTGCCGCAAATCGGTAGCCAAGCCGCAGCTCAGCCACCCTGCAGCGAAGACCAGATCATCCGCCCTGCAACGGACCGGCGTGACGTAAGATTTGTCAGCCGCTCTCAGTCTGATTTCGCGCATCCACTCACCCTCAACGGCAACTGGCATCGCCATCCACCGCCGGCGCCTTCATCCGGTAGATATCCAGCTGCCCCGCACGCGGTGCACGCGCGCTGCCGGTCACCAGCAACTCGCCCGGCTTGGCCGCATCCACCACCGCCCCGAAAGTGCGTTCCTGCGGACCGTTGAACGACAGCGGCAACGCCTGGCCCGCACCGTAATGCCCGTTCTTGCATGTCGCCAGCATTAACTGGCTGGACCCATCTGTCTGCCCGCGCGCCCACACCAGCCCGCGCCCATCGCTGAGCCAGGCTGCATCCAGCTCATCGTCAGCGCTGTTGATGTCGCTCAACGGCACCGGTGCAACGAAGGCCTGCCCGTCCCAACGTGCCACGAACATGTCCATGCCGCCGGCACCGCCGTGCCCATCGCTGGCGAACAGCAATCGCGTGCCGTCCAGCGACAGGGTCGGGGAACGCTCGTTGCCCCGGCTGTTGACCGCCGCGCCCAGCGATTGCACCGCACCGATCCCGCCCTGCGCATCCACCGGCGCGCGATACAGATCCGCGCCACCGGCACCGCCGGGCCGGGTGGAGGCGAACAGCAGCCAGCGGCCATCGGCACTGAACAATGGCGAAGTCTCGTCATGCGTGCTGTTGATCGGCAGCGGCTGCGCGTTCTGCCAACGCCCGCTGCTCAGTTGGGCCTGCCACAGATCCCAGCCGCCGGCACCCCCGGCGCGGTCGCTGGCCCAGACGATGCGCTGGCCGTCCGGGCTCAACGTGGCACGTGCTTCGTTGGCCGGCGTGGAGACCACGCCCATGCCTTCGATGCCGAACTCGGCAAGCCCCGACGCAGCCGGGACGAAGAGTAAACTTGCCGCCAGCGCGAGCAGCGTCCATCGGTATTGCATGCGGTGTTCCTGCCTAAAGTCGCGCACAGTCTAGTCAACCAGAGAACGTTTCATGCCCGTATCCCGTTATGCCGTGTTCGGTCACCCCGTCGCCCATTCGCTGTCGCCGGCCATCCATGCCGACTTCGGGAAGCAGACCGGCATCGCGCTGGACTACACCGCCATCGACGCACCGCCGGAGGAGTTCACCGCCGCGCTGGAGCGCTTCGCCGAGGCAGGCGGCAAGGGCGCCAACGTCACGCTGCCGCTGAAAGAGGCCGCCTGTGCGTTGTCGGCCAGCCTGAGCGACCGCGCGCGCCTGGCTGGCGCGGTCAACACCCTGGTGCGCAACGACGGCCAGTGGCAGGGCGACAACACCGACGGCGCCGGCCTGGTGCGCGATCTCACCGACCGCCACGGGCTGGATCTGCGCGGTCGCCGCGTGCTGCTGCTGGGCGCCGGTGGCGCCGCACGCGGCGTGGCGCCGGCATTGCTGGAAGCGGGCATCACCGAAATGGTGGTGGTCAATCGTTCGCCCGAGCGCGCCGATGCGTTGTGCGATGCGCTGGGCGAACCGGCGCGGGTGATGTCGCGCTATATCGAAGACCTGCGCGATCTGGGCGACTTCGAGCTGATCGTCAATGCCACCGCCGCCGGGCGCGATCGCGACGCTGGTGCGTTCTCGCTGCCGCTGGGGCTGGTCAACAGCCTCACCGCCGCGGTCGATCTCAACTATGGCGAAACCGCCATCGCGTTCCTTGCCTGGGCACGCGCGGCGCAATGCCGCTACGCCATCGACGGCCTGGGCATGCTGGTCGAGCAGGCTGCCGAAAGCTTCACGCTATGGCACGGCGTGCGCCCGGACACAAACCCGGTCTACGCCGCGCTGCGCGCACGCGATGCCGTCCTGATCAGCGCCGACTGAGGTGGGCAGCGTGACCGTCACCGATATCCTGCTGACCCTGGTCACCAGCCTGCTGTCGCGCGTGCCGCTGTTGATCGCCTTGCTGTTGGGGCTGGTGCTGCTGTGGCGTGCCCAGCGCGGGTCGCTGCGGCGCGCCGGGCTGGCCGCGCTGTGGGTGCTGCTGGGCTGTTTGCTGGCTGAAGTCGCCTTTCAGGCCATTCCGATGCTGTTGCTGCAACAAGGCAATGTGCGCCAGATCAGCATGGTGGTCGGTGTCGCACATTTCGTGCTGATGGCCGTGCAGGCCGTGGGCATCGGCGTGCTGGTGTGGACGCTGGCGCTCAGTCTGCAACGCTCACCGCCCGCAGCCAGCGAGCGGCCATGATTCCGATCAAGGCCCTGGGGCTGACCGTGGTCGGCCTGGTCAGCAGTGGCCAAGGCATCTGGACGCTGCTGTATCCGGACAACCTGGCGGCGGCCAACCGGGGCGGCAGCTTGTACGAACGCTTCGGGCCGACCGGTGTGGGCGCCGGCATGCTGGTCATGGGCCTGGCGATGGTGGTGATCGGCGTGGTGTGGGCGCGCTACGCCTGGCCGCGACGTACCTAGAGTGGCGAACAAAACTGCGCAGTAGTTTTGATGGCCGCTCTTAGGTAAAGACAACCGCGTTCAGTTGTTCCGCACGCCGGTCGCAGCCGCTGCGCCGGTCCGTGCGAAAATAGCGCGATGAGTGAAGTCGCCCCACCGGCCGCGCCGTCGGCGCCCGTTCCTCCCCAGCGCAGCCTGACCGATCCGGTCAAGGCCAGCATCCGCGAGGCTTACGCCAAGCTGCAGGCCAACACGCCCGGCTTCGCCACGCGGCGGGCGCAGAGCCAGATGATCGGCCTGGTCTCGCGCGCACTTGCCACCTCCGGCGGCATCGGCATTGCCGAGGCGCCCACCGGCGTCGGCAAGAGTCTTGGCTATCTCACTGCGGGGGTGCCCATCGCCCTGGCCACGAAGAAAAAGCTGGTGATCAGCACCGGCACCGTGGCCTTGCAATCGCAGCTGGTGGAGCGCGATATCCCCGCCTTCCTCAAGGCCACCGGCCTGGAAGCGACCGTGGCACTGGCCAAGGGCCGCACGCGCTATCTGTGCACCCGGAATGCGGCCGAACTCGAGGGCGACACCAGCCAGAACGCCATGTTCGAAGACGAGCAGGCGCTCTACGACCGCCCGCTCAGTCCTGTCGATGCCGACCTGGCCAAACGTCTGGCCAAGGCCTACGCCGCGCGCAGCTGGAACGGCGACCTGGATGACGCGCCCGAGCAGGTCTCGGTACCGCTGCGCATGCGCATCACTACGCCTGCCTCCGGTTGTGCGGGCCGCCGCTGCAGCTACGCCGCGCAGTGCCCGGTGCTCAAGGCGCGCACCGACGTGCGCGAGGCGCAGATCGTGGTCACCAACCATGCCTTGCTGCTGTCTTCGCTGTCGCTGGGCGATGCCGAAAACGGCCAGCCGTTGATCGCCCCGCCCGCCGATATGCTGCTGGTACTCGACGAAGGCCATCACATCGCCGGCGTGGCAATCGACCAGGGTGCGGCCAATCTGCCATTGGACGAAATGGCCAGGCGTACCGGCCGGTTGCAGATTCTCATCGCTGCCGCATACCGCGCGGTGGACAAGGACAAGATCGGCAACCTGCTGCCCAACGAAGCGATCGAGGTCGCCGCGCGCGTTTCCAAATTGCTCAAGGCCTTCCACACCGAAGTCGAACACGTGTGGAAGCCCGAACCCGGCGAGCGCGATCCGTTGTGGCGCGCGGCCAACGGCAAGTTGCCGCCGCAGTGGGGTCCGGCGATCGAAGAACTCGGCGAAGAAACCCGCGCGCTGTTCAACTGGGTGCATGCCGCACACAGTGCGATCGCCAAGGGCAAGCAGGACGATTCGGCGCGCGAACGCCTGCAGCGCAGTCTCGGCATGGCCTTGGAAATGGCCGAGCAGCAACACAATCTCTGGAGCGGTTGGCGACGCGAAGACAAGGAAGGCCAGCCGCCGATGGCGCGTTGGATCACCTTATCGCGCGATGGCGATCTGATCTGCCATTGCTCGCCGGTGTCGGCCGCGCAGGTGTTGCGCACGATGATCTGGAACGATGTGGATTCGGTGGTGATGACTTCGGCCACGCTCACCGGCGGCGGCGATTTTCAATCTTTCGCCATCGACAACGGCTTGCCCGATCACGCCGAAATGGCCTCGCTGGCCTCGCCGTTCGACCTGCCCAATCAGGCCGAATTGATCGTGCCCAATTTCCCGGTCACCCCAGACGATCGCGAAGGCCACCCGAAAGAAGTCGCGCGTTATCTGGTGCGCGAACTCGATTGGAATGCCAAAGGCAGCATCGTGCTGTTCACCTCGCGCTGGAAGATGGAAAAGGTCGCCGACCTGATGCCGCTGGCGCAGCGCAACCGCGTGCTGGTGCAGGGCGAGGGCAACAAGTCGCAACTGATCACCGAACACATGCGCCGCATTGCTGCCGGCGAGGGCTCGGTGCTGTTCGGTTTGAATTCTTTTGGCGAAGGGTTGGATCTACCAGGCGACGCCTGCACCACCGTGGTCATCACCCAGGTGCCGTTCGCGGTGCCGACCGACCCGCAGACCTCCACCCTGAGCGAATGGCTGGAAAGCCGCGGTCACAACGCCTTCAACCTGATCGCCATCCCGCACGCGCTGCGCACACTCACGCAATTCGCCGGCCGCCTGATTCGCAGTTCCAACGACCACGGCCGCGTGATCATCCTCGACTCACGCCTGCTCACGCGTCGCTACGGGAAACGCATTATCGACGCGCTGCCGCCGTTCAAGCGGGTGATCGGTTGATTGGCTGATCGAACCTTGCGACGCAGCATTGCTGGAAGCGTCATGCGCGCTTGCGTGACGCAATACGAAGTTCGTCAGTTCACGCATCAGATTGGCAATGCCGTTATCTGCAACATAGTGCCCGCATATTTGGCGATGCATATCACGCTACACAGTCATCATCATGTTCGCCTATCGCTGCGATCATAACTAACGACTTCTCACACTTCGGCCTGCTGGCCATGATTCAGTTCCTTCAAACGAGCTGACGCCATGCGCCCTGGATCCCTCATGGTGCTAGCCCTGCTAGCCCCGACGCTGATCGCCCCACCGGTCTTCGCCCAATCCGTTCTGACCCGCGACAATGGCGCCAAGGTCGGTGACAACCAGAATTCCCAGACTGCCGGCCCGACCGGCCCGGTCTTGCTGCAGGACGTGCAGCTGATCCAGAAGCTGCAGCGCTTCGATCGCGAGCGCATCCCGGAGCGTGTGGTGCATGCCCGCGGCACCGGCGTCAAAGGCGAGTTCACCGCCACTGCCGATCTGTCCAGCCTGACCAAGGCCAAGGTGTTCAGTGCCGGCGAAAAGACCCCGGTGTTCGTGCGCTTCTCCTCGGTGGTGCATGGCAATCATTCGCCTGAAACGTTGCGCGACCCGCACGGCTTCGCCACCAAGTTCTATACCAGCGAAGGCAACTGGGATCTGGTCGGCAACAACTTCCCCACCTTCTTCATTCGCGATGCGATCAAGTTCCCCGACATGGTCCACGCGTTCAAGCCGGACCCGCGCACCAATCTGGATGACGATTCGCGTCGTTTCGATTTCTTCTCGCACGTGCCCGAAAGCACGCGCACGCTGACGCTGCTGTATTCCAACGAAGGCACGCCCGCCGGCTATCGCTTCATGGACGGCAACGGCGTGCACGCCTACAAGCTGGTCAATGCCCAAGGCGAAGTGCATTACGTCAAGTTCCACTGGAAGACGCTGCAAGGCATCAAGAACCTCGATCCCAAGCAGGTTGCCGCAGTCCAGTCCAAGGACTACAGCCACCTGACCAACGATCTGGTCGGTGCGATCAAGAAGGGCGACTTCCCGAAGTGGGACCTGTACGTGCAGGTGCTCAAGCCGGAAGACCTGGCCAAGTTCGATTTCGATCCGCTGGATGCCACCAAGATCTGGCCGGATGTGCCGGAGCAGAAGGTCGGCCAGATGGTGTTGAACAAGAACGTGGACAACTTCTTCCAGGAAGCCGAGCAGGTGGCGATGGCGCCGGCCAACCTTGTGCCGGGTATCGAGCCGTCTGAAGACCGTCTGCTGCAGGGCCGTATCTTCTCCTACGCCGACACGCAGCTGTATCGCATCGGTACCAACGGCCTGAGCCTGCCGGTCAACCGCCCGCGTGTGGCCGTCAATAACGGCAACCAGGACGGCGAAGCCAATACCGGGCACACCACCAGCGGCGTGAACTATGAGCCGAGCCGCCTTGAACCGCGTCCGCAGGACACCGCTGCGCGTTACAGCGAGTTGCCGCTGTCGGGCACCACCCAGCAGGCCAAGATCACCCGCGAGCAGAACTTCAAGCAGGCTGGCGAGTTGTATCGGTCCTACAGCAAGAAGGATCGTGCCGACCTGGTGCAGAGTTTTGGTGAGTCGCTGGCCACCACCGACACCGAGAGCAAGCATCTGATGCTGTCGTTCCTGTACAAGGCCGACCCCGAGTACGGCACCGGCGTGACCCGCGTTGCCAAGGGTGACCTGGCCCGCGTCAAGCAGTTGGCCTCCAGCCTGCAGGACTGATCCACCCGACGGCATCGCGGCCTGTGCCGCGGTGCCGTCCTCGTTTTCGGGAGAGCCACATGCGCACCCTGCTATTCCTGATGCTCGGCACCTTGTCTGCGGTTGCCAACGCTGCTTCACCCGCGTCTGTCCCTGCCAGTACCACGAATGCGACCACCAACCCTGCGCAGATCAAGCAGCAGTTGCGCGAGTATTTTTTCGATGCGGCACGCGAAGGTCGGCAGGACATGCTCGCCGAGTTCATCCGCTCGCACTACGACCTCAACACTCGCGACGAGAAGGGCTACACCGCCTTGATCCTGGCCGCCTATCACGGCCAGCGCCCGGCGGTGGAGCAGTTGCTCAATGCCGGCGCCGACCCCTGTGCGCAGGACAAACGCGGCAACACTGCGCTGATGGGCGCCATCTTCAAGGGCGAGCTGGGCATCGCCAAACGGTTGATGCAGGCTGATTGCGCCCCGGACCAGCGCAACAATGCCGGCCAGACCGCGGCCATGTACGCGGCGCTGTTTCAACGCACCGATGTCCTCAAGGATCTGGCTGCCAAAGGCGCAGACCTCAGCCTCAAGGACGGGCAGGGCAACGATGTGACCAAGCTGCAACGCGGCGAGTTCGCCACCGCGCCGGCGCGCTGAGCGCGCCTTTCCTGCTTGCCGGTCGGGTCCTACCCCAGTCAGCACCTCGACGTGCCGTGACAAGCGCGGTGAGCGGCAACCTGCTAGCTGGCTCCTCGCGGTCGTCCGACATCTGTCACGTCGGTTGCCTGCACTCGGCCATGGACAGGATGTTCGGCTGAAGAATCCGCACATCAATCGCAGCTGCCGAAGCCGCCCTTTGGCGACACCATCCGCTTCATGTCGCCCCGCCGGTTTTCTGCCGCGCGTGCGTTGGAACTCTGGCGGAGGTGGTGATTTTTCTGCCAGTACGTCAGGAGTTTTCCGACGTTGAAACCTTTGTGCGCCAAGGCTTTGACATAAATCTGAGCGCGCGCTGACTTGCTTGAAATTCATTGGAAAAAAACGCAGAAAACAGTTCAAGAAAGCGCTGGCAACGCCGATGCTGAAGCTATCGCACCTTGGAACCCCCGGACCATGAAGCTCGATCCTTCCATCCCTTTCCTGATGTCCCTGCTCGCCATGGTGCTGTGCACCGCCACCGCCGTCGTGGCGCTGGTGTTTGGCCAGGTGCATGTCCTCGCCACCTCGTGGAGCTTCTACACCGTGCTGGGCACCGCCCTGATCACGCTGGTCGCCTCCTACCACGCACTCGGCAAGCCGCTGACTGCCGAAGAGCGCGTCGGTTTCCGCAACCCGTAAGTGTTGCTCACGTCCAGGCGAAGCGCGCAATCGCGCTGACGCCAGCAGTGGACGCAAGAAATCCCGCTTGTAAGCAATGATGTAGCGCGTTCGCTCGACAGGGGCGGGCGCCGCCAGGGACAGCAGCATCCTGCTCGGCCAACGCTACACCCACGGCCAGACTCTGCCGGCCAAACTGGCCCACGTCACCGTTGAGATGGCACGATGCCGGCAAATAGCGATGCCGCTCGACAGCGCTAGAATTTGGCGAGCTGGAGCAAAAAAACAGCGCTAGCGCGATGTCGTTCTCCGCTCCGACAGCAGATGTGGTCGTGATGCTGGGCGCCAGAGCGCGCATCCAACGCAATCCATAACGCTCACATCATCTCGAATTCTGCCTGTCGATACGCTGTCGATCGCATGACGCTGCGAACAGCTGATCCTCCAGAAGATCTGACAGCCAAGAGCTTCGGCATGGCTCATGCGCTGCGGCAGATTCATCGGTGCCCGTGTAAGCTGTTGATCCTGCTCTGCATTCCGATGGCCGCTCACGGCGGCCAACTTGTCGATGACCGCTTCCGCCGATCGTTACGCCGCCTCCTTGCGTCTGTCCGTCGCCCCGATGATGGATTGGACCGACCGCCATTGCCGGGTCTTCCATCGCCTGCTGGCGCCCTCCGCACGGCTGTATACCGAGATGGTGCACGCCAACGCGGTGATCCATGGAGATCGCACGCGGCTGATCGGCTTCGATCCGGTTGAGCATCCACTTGCGCTGCAACTGGGCGGCAGTGAACCGGCCCTGCTTGCGCAGGCTGCAGCGATCGCGCAGGAGTGGGGCTATGACGAAATCAACCTCAATTGCGGCTGCCCCTCCGATCGCGTGCAGGCCGGGCGTTTTGGCGCCTGCCTGATGCGCGAGCCGGCGCTGGTGGCCGAGTGCGTTGCCGCCATGTGCGCGGCAACGACGCTGCCGGTCACGATCAAGTGCCGCCTGGGCGTGGACGACGATGACGACTATCTGGTGTTCGCCAGTTTTGTCGATCAAGTCGTCGCGGCCGGCGCTGCCATGGTGGTGGTGCATGCGCGCAACGCCTGGCTCAAGGGCTTGTCGCCCAAGGAAAACCGCGAGGTGCCGCCGCTGCGCTACGACTGGGCCTATCGCCTCAAGCAGGAGCGCCCCCAACTGCCGGTGGTTATCAACGGTGGCATCGCTGCGGTGGACACCGCGCTGGAACACCTGCAACACACCGACGGCGTCATGCTCGGTCGCGCGGCCTACCACGACCCTTACGTGCTGCACTGCCTGGACGCGGCGCTGAATCAGCGCCCGGAACAATCGCGCGAGGCATTGCTACGCGCGCTGCAGCCCTATGTAGAGTTCCAATTGGAGCAAGGGCTGGCGCTGAAGCACATCACCCGACATGTCCTGGGACTCTTCCATGGGCAGCCCGGCGGACGCGTATTCCGCCAGGTGCTCAGTGAGGGCGCACACCGCCCTGGCGCCGGGTGGGACCTGGTCGAGCAGGCATTGCAGCGCACCGATACGCACGCCTGGCGCGTTGTCGCCTGAGAGTGGTCCGGCACTTGCATAGCCTGAACCAGCGCTTGAACGGCCGCATTTGTTAGCTCACAGCGCGGCAGCCACAACCGCGAAAGCGAGCGCAGGCAAGGCTTTTGGCCTCAAACAGCGTTCATTTAACTGAACCGCGTTAACACGAAGCTAAAAAGTTCAGATCGGATTCACCCCCCAAAATCAAGAATTTGGGTCTATTCTCGGGCTCGACCACGCTGTGACGCATGGCCGGTTTCACGAATTTTGAATGTTCCTGAACAACCCGCTAGGATTCGTTTGTGACCCAGCCGTTCTGCCGCGCTAGCCATGTTGTCCTGGTTGCCCTTTGGGTCGCCATGGCGGCGCCGTCGGCATGGTGTCAGGGATATCCGATGGGGCATTCGGGCCGTGAGGCGTTACCGCCCTCAGCCCGCGGCAACGGGCGCACGCTGTCGGACACCATTCGGCAGGTGCAGCGGTCCACCGGTGGACAGATCCTCAGCGCCGAACGTGTGCCGTTCGACGGGGGCAATCTCAACCGGGTCAAGTACATGTTGGATGGGCGCGTGCACACCGTGTACGAATCGGAACAGATGCAGCCCCCGCCGCGTCGCCCGGCGCCGCCAGATGCGCCACCACGCGACGATAACCAGTAAACGTAGATAGTTCTGCGTTCAGTCTCATAAATTCCCCGGCACCCGCCGACAACGTAACTAGGGAGAGTGCATGCGTATCCTTTTGGTCGAAGACGAAGCTCCGCTGCGCGAGACACTTGCCGCGCGCCTGAAGCGTGAAGGCTTTGCTGTCGACGCTGCACAAGATGGCGAAGAAGGTCTGTACATGGGCCGCGAAGTGCCGTTCGACGTCGGCATCATCGACCTTGGCCTGCCCAAGATGTCGGGCATGGAGCTGATCAAGGCGCTGCGCGACGAGGGCAAGAAATTCCCGGTACTGATCCTGACCGCGCGTTCGAGCTGGCAGGACAAGGTCGAAGGTCTCAAGCAGGGCGCCGACGATTACCTGGTCAAGCCGTTCCATGTCGAAGAGCTGCTGGCGCGCGTCAATGCATTGCTGCGGCGCGCGGCAGGCTGGAGCAAGCCGACCCTGGAGTGCGGCCCGGTCGCTTTGGATCTGGCAGCGCAGACGGTGAGCGTCAATGGCGCCAATGTCGACCTGACCAGCTACGAGTACAAGGTGCTTGAGTACCTGATGATGCATGCCGGCGAACTGGTCTCCAAGGCCGACCTGACCGAACACATCTATCAGCAGGATTTCGATCGCGATTCGAACGTGCTGGAAGTGTTTATCGGTCGCCTGCGCAAGAAGCTCGATCCCGACGGTGAGCTCAAACCGATCGAGACCGTGCGTGGTCGTGGCTACCGCTTCGCCATCCCGCGTACCGAAGGCTGAGTCCGCGCGTCGGCAAACAGGAAGATAGGGTGTCGGTGCGCTCCAAGTGGTACAAACGCTGGCGGCCGCGCTCCCTGCAGGCCCGCCAGCTGTTGGCTGCCAGCCTCAGTCTGGTGGCCTTCCTGGCCCTGGCAGGCTATGCGCTGGATGTGGCGTTCGCCGACACTGCCGAAAAGAATCTGCGCGAGCGGCTGAAGAACTACGCCTCGGCGTATGCCGCCAATATCGATTTCGTCCGCGATGGCTCGCTGTACATCGGCGGCCAACCGCCTGATCCGCGTTTCGACGTGCCCGGCGGCGGGCTGTATGTCGAAGTCGTGCGCCCGGATGAGAGCTGGACGTCGATGTCGGCCGAGGGCCCCAACATTCCGCACGGGCGCATGCTCGAGCCGCGCCAGGAAGAGTTCATCGGCCCGCTGGAGATGACCCAGATCGACGGCAGTCTGGGCGAGCTATACCGCTATGGCCTAGGCGTGAGCTATGTCGAACGCGAACACGGCGGCGAGATTCCGTACACCATCTACGTGATGGAAGATGCGCGCTCGATGGGCGCGCAATTGCGCGTGTTCCGGGGCGCGGTGTGGTTCTATCTCGGCAGTGCCGGCGTGGTGCTATTGGTGCTGCAGGCCTTCATTCTGCAGTGGAGCCTGCGACCGCTGCGGCGGGTCATCAACGAGCTGACCAAGGTGCAGCGCGGCGAAATCCAGCGCATGAGCGAGCAGCATCCGCGCGAACTGGAGCCGCTGACCGAAAGCATCAACGCTTTTATCGAAAGCGAGCGCGACAACCTGGATCGTCAGCGCAATACGCTTGCCGATCTGGCACACAGCCTCAAGACGCCGATTGCCGTGTTGCGCACCCAACTGGACAGCGGTCAGTCCGAGCGCGATCTGCACGAGGAAATGGACGTGCAGCTGCGGCGCATGAACGACCTGGTGTCTTACCAACTCGCACGTGCGGCTTCCAGCGGGCACAAGCTGTTTGCCGCGCCGTTGCCGATCGAGTCGACCGCCGAAGAAATCGTGCGCGGTCTGGAGAAGGTGTATTCGGTCAAAGGCGTGCTGTGCGAATTCGATATTTCGCCCGAAGCGCGTTTTCATGGTGAGCCGGGCGATCTGCAGGAGCTGCTTGGCAATCTGCTGGAAAACGGCTTCAAGTGGGCGCGCAGCCGCGTGCTGTTGACTGCGCAGCCAGGTCCCACCACCGGGAGCCGCCGCGCCGGATTGATCCTGTCGGTGGAAGACGATGGCCCCGGCATCGCGCCGGAAGATGTGGCCAAGATTCTGCAGCGTGGCGTGCGCGGCGACGAACGCGTGCAGGGTCACGGCATCGGCATGTCGATCGTGCAGGACCTGATCAAGGCCTACCGCGGCGAATTGCAGGTGGTGCGCTCGCAGGAACTGGGCGGCGCCCGCTTCGATGTGACCTTGCCGCCGGGACTGTGACCGGCATGCGTTGCGGGATGAACCCGTGGCCAATGTCGCGCCACGCTCCGACAACCGTTTAACGCCTCACGCGTTGGCTTGACCATACTGGGCCGGTTGCAGGCCGTTGCGATGGAGAGCTGCATGTTCGAGCGCGTTGCACAGGCACGGTGGGTCACTGCACTTTCCGTCCGGACACGTCGACAGCGCAGATGGCGCGTGCCGTTGCTGTTGGCGGGCTGCGTCGTCGTGCTGTCGTGCAGTGCCGCCGAAGCGCCATTGACGCCAGCACAGACACGCTGGTTGCAGCGTGCCACCTACGGCGTGGATGCCGATAGCGCGGCGCAGCTGCAGCGGCTCGGCCCCAAGCGCTACGGCGCACTGCTATTGCAAGCCAGCGACGATGCCGCATTGCCAGCGCCGATCCGTGCACAACTGCAGCAGTTCGATGCGCTGCACACGCCATTGGTGAGCTTGCTGACGCAATACGAGGCCGACAAGATCCGTCTGCAAACGCTGCCCGATGGCGATGAGAAGGCTGCCTTGCGCAAGGCCTGGCAGGCGCGTGGCGGTCAGATGCTGACCCAGGCGCGTCAGGCGCAATTGCTGCGTGCGGTGTATGCGCCGGCGCAGCTGCGCGAGCAGTTGGTGTGGTTCTGGCTCAATCACTTCAGCGTGTACGCCGACAAGGGGCGCGTGAAATGGATGGCGGCCGATTACATGGAAAACGCGATTCGTCCGCACGCCACCGGCAAGTTCGCCGACCTGGTGATGGCGACGCTGGAAAGCCCGGCAATGCTGGAATATCTGGATAACGCCAAGAATGCCAAAGGCAAGGCCAACGAAAATTACGCGCGCGAATTGATGGAGTTGCACACGCTGGGCGTGCATGGCGGCTACAGCCAGCAGGATGTGCAGCAACTGGCGCTGATACTGACCGGCGCCGGTCTGGTGCCGATCAAGGCCGAAGGCGCGCCGCCAGTACCAACCGCTGCAACAACGGGGCAGGCGCAGGTCGTGCGCAAGGGCCTGTTCGAATTCAACCCTGCGCGGCATCAATCCGGCGACAAGACCTTGCTGGGCCAGCGCATCGCCGCTGGCGGTCTGGATGAGATCGAACGTGCAGTGCAGCTGTTGGTACGGCAACCGGCGTGCGCGCAGTTTGTGTCGCAGCGCCTGGCCGAGTATTTCGTCAGCGACAAGCCACCGGCTGCACTGGTCGCGCGCATGGCAAAGACCTTTCAACGCAGCGATGGCGATATCGCCAAGGTGATGCAGGCCATGCTGGACGCGCCGGAATTTGCGCAGGCGCAACCGCGCAAGTTCAAGGATCCGAATCGGTTTGTGGTCTCGGCGATGCGGCTGGCGTACGAAGATCAACCGGTGGTCAACGCCGCGCCGATGGTGAGCTGGGTGCAGCAACTCGGCGAGCCGGTGTTCGGGCGCATCACACCCGATGGGTGGTCGTTGCAATCGCAGGCGTGGACCAGCTCCGGGCAACTGGCGCGACGCTTCGAAGTGGCGCGTTCGCTGGGCGCAGGACCCAAGCAACTGTTTCGCTTCGATGGCGACAACGACACGCCAATTCCTGCGCTGACGCAGATCGATACGCGTCCATCGTATCGCTGGGTTGCACCGTCGCTTTCCAGCGGCACGCGTGAGGCGTTGGGCCAGGCGCGTTCGCCAGCGGAGTGGAACGGGTTTTTGCTGTCATCGCCGGACTTCAACTATCGCTGATCTAGCGGCCGCTGATTCAACGACTGCTGATTCAACAAACGCCGAACGGTTATCGCCGCAGGAGTGCACCATGCAACGACGTCAATTTCTGCTTGCCTCCGCCGCGGCTGCGAGTCTGCCGTGGTCCGGTCGTCTGTTTGCCGCGCCACGCGACAGTGCGCGCATGCTGGTGGTGTTTCTGCGTGGCGGCTACGACAGCAATAATCTGCTGGTACCGCATGCCAGCGATTTTTATTATCAGGCGCGCCCGACTCTGGCGATTGCGCGGCCGGATGCTGCCAATCCAAAGAGCGCCGTTGCGTTGGATGCGCAATGGGGTCTCAACCCGGTGATGCGCGATGCGCTGTTGCCGCTGTGGCAACGCAAGCAGCTGGCCTTCGTGCCATTTGCCGGCACCGACGATCTGTCGCGCAGCCACTTCGAAACCCAGGACGATATCGAATCCGGCCAGGCCGGCAGGCAGCGCCGCGATTATCGGTCCGGTTTCATGGCGCGCTTGTCGGGCGTGCTCAGCGGGGTGCCGGCAATTGCGTTTACCGATTCGTTGCCGCTGACGTTTCAAGGCGGCGGCGATCTGCCCAATGTGTCGTTGCGTGGGATCGGCAAAGGCGGTCTGGATGCGCGGCAGGCGCAGATCCTGTCGCAGATGTACGACGCAACGCCGCTTGCGGCAGCCGCGCGCGAGGGTCTGGCGTTGCGTCAGCAAGTGACCGCGCAGCTGCGCGAAGAGATGGAGCAGGCCGGCCGCGGCGCTGCCAGTGCGCGCACCTTCGCCGACGAAACCCGGCGCATGGCGAGCCTGATGCGCCACCAGTACCGGCTGGGTTTCGTCGATGTCGGCGGCTGGGATACCCATGCCAACCAGGGCAGTGTCGAAGGTGGGTTGGCGAACAATCTGCGCAATCTCGGCGAAGGGCTGGCGGTATACGCCGATGCCTTGGGGCCGGCATGGAAGGACACCGTGGTGGTGGTGCTCTCCGAGTTTGGCCGCACCTTTCGCGAGAACGGCAGTAAGGGTACCGATCACGGGCACGGCACGACGTATTGGGTGCTGGGTGGCGGCGTGCAGGGTGGTCGTATCGCTGGCGAACAGGTCGCGGTCGAACAAACGCAGCTGCTGCAGAATCGCGATTACCCGGTGCTTACCAATTACCGCAGTCTGTTCGGCGGTCTGTTGAGTCGATTGTGGGGGCTGTCGCCAGCGCAGTTGGAGCGGGTGTTTCCCGGTGCCAGGCCGCGCGATCTTGGGCTGGTGTGAGTGCATTGCAGCGTGCTGTTGAAATCAGCAGTGCCGAGCGGGCACTTGGACGACATTGCGCAGCGTTGTTTTCAATTCGGCCAAGCGTGTGCTGACAACGCGCGCGAAGCGGTTGCATGACAACCATCGCAAGCAACGTGTCGATGCCACCACACCCTCAGCGCTGCGCTGAAGAAGCAAACGGCGAAGGCCCGTAAAAACGCGTCAACTGCGCGGCGACATCCGGCATGACGCGCGCGATCACTTGCGGTGCGGAGAAGTGATATTCGCTCACGACCGCGAAGAATTCTTCCGGTGCTTCGGCGGCATACGGATCGATCTCGGTGTCTTCGCCGGCATCGACGCGTTGGCAGAACGCATCGAAGGCCTGCTGAAAATCGCGTGCCCAGGCGCGTTGTGCATCGCGTGGCAGCGGCGGGGTGCCGTCGAGGGCGCCATCGAGTGCATCGAGCTTGTGCGCCATCTCGTGCACGATCACGTTGAAGCCTGCCTGCGGGTCGTCCAGATCGGCCTGCACATCGGCCCAGCTGACGATCAGCGGGCCTTGCTCCCAGGATTCGCCGATCAGGGTGTCGTCCCAGGCATGCATCACCCCTGCCGCATCCACATGCGTGCGCTGCACGCGGAACGCGTCCGGATAGACGATCAGTTGCGACCAGCCGCGCCAGCCCACTGCACCGATTTCCAGCAGCGGCAGGCAGCAGGTGGCCGCCAGCAGCACATGATCGTGCGCATGCAGTTGCAACCCATCGACCGGGGAAATGGTTTTTTGCTGCAGGAACTGCGCGGCCAAGGTGCGCAGACGGTGCTGGCGGGGCGGATCGAGCGCGGCGACCCAGGCGCAGCCGGTGCAGACCGGTAGCCACAACGCATCAGGAATATCGAGGGGCGGCCGGCGCAGCCAGCGCGACAACCACTGGATCAGCGGAACATGCCCGGCAGAAAACTGTGCCAGCGCGGCATCGTGCGCATGCGTGGGAACAGCGCGTCGCCATCGCTACCGCCGCCGCCGGTGGCCGGCGTGGGCTTGTGCGCGGGAGCGCGTGCCGGTGCAGCGGCCTCGCCATTGGGCGTCCTGCCGCGCGCAACCGAATTGGTGCTGACGCAGCTCTCATGGTCGCCATCGACCAGTTGGTCCGATGCCAGCGCGGCAAGCGGAGCCAATAACAGGAGCAGGCAAACCGTGATTCGGCGCATCGTCCACATCCAGGGCAAGCGGCGTGAGTTGGCGATCATAACGCGCTTTTCACTCCCTCACGCAAGCCGTGCTGGGCGCACGGGTGGGCTTGGCGCATACTTTCACGGATCGATTTGGGGACCTTGCCGTGGATGACCGCGCGTTGCTGGCCAAACTTGCGAGCGGCCGGCTATCCGGCGATGCGCTGGCGCGCGATGCCGGGTTGACCCGTGCGGCAGTGTGGAAGCGCATTCAAAATTTGCGCGCAGCCGGGGTCGATATCGAGGGGCGGGCTGGCGACGGCTACCGGCTGGCCGCGCCGCTGGATCTGCTGGAGGCAGCGCGGATTCGTGCGGCCATGTCGAGCGATGCGCTGGCAGGCCTGGCTGCACTCGATATCGCCTGGACGCTGGAATCCACCAACACCAGCTTGCTGGCGCGTGCGGCGCCGGAGCAGGGCGTGGCGGTGCTGCTGGCCGAGCGTCAGACCGGTGGGCGCGGCCGTCGGGGCCGGCAATGGACCTCGCCGCTGGGTGCGCATATCTATCTGTCGGCCTCGCGCCGTTTCAGCGGTGGGCTGGGCCAGCTGGCCGGGCTCAGCCTGGCCGTGGGTGTGGCGGTGGCAGAAGCCTTGCGCGGTTGCGGGTTTGCCGATGTCGGGCTGAAGTGGCCCAACGATCTGCTGGCGCGCGAGCGCAAGCTGGGCGGCCTGTTGATCGAAGGCGGCGGCGAAATGGCCGGCAATGCGCGTGCGGTGATCGGACTGGGCTTGAATGTGCACATGCCGGCTGCGGCGGCCGCTGCGATCGACCAGCCATGGGTGGATCTGGATACGCTGGCCGGCCGTGCGGTCTCGCGCGATACCGTGGTGGCGGCGGTGTTGTCCGGGCTGCTGCCGGCGCTGGATCTGTTCGAGGCGCAGGGGCTGGCTCCGTTCTTGAGTCGCTATGCGGCCTTGGACGTGTTGTGTGGCCGCGCGGTACAGGTCGAAGAGGCTGGCACCCGGCATCACGGCGTTGCGCTTGGCCTGGCTGCCGACGGCGCGTTGCGGGTGCAATTGGGCGAGACGGTGCGCCTGTTCCACTCCGGAGAAGTGAGCGTGAGACCTGCATGAGCGAGTGGTTGTTCGATCTGGGAAATTCGCGGTTCAAGTACGCCCTGCTACAGGGAGATCGCGCCGGCGATGTGCAGGCGTGGCCGCATGGCGCCGAGGCGATGGATGCGGCCGCACTGTCGGCGCTGCCGACCGGGCGCATCGCGCATGTGGCCAGCGTTGCTGCGCCGGCATTGACGCAGCGGATGCTCGCCTGCCTGCACGAGCGCTTCGAACAGGTGCGGATCGTGCGCACCGCGGCCGAATGCGCCGGCATCCGCATTGCATATGCGGACCCGAGCCGCTTCGGCGTGGATCGCTTTCTGGCGCTGCTCGGCGCGCGTGGCGAGGCACCTGTGCTGGTGGCCGGCGTGGGCACTGCGCTGACCATCGATCTGCTTGGGGCCGATGGGCAGCATCATGGCGGGCGCATCGCCGCCTCGCCGACCACCATGCGCGAAGCGCTGCATGCCCGCGCGGTGCAATTGCCGGCCAGCGGCGGCAATTATGTGGAGCTGGCCAACGACACCGACGATGCGCTGGCGTCCGGTTGCGATGGTGCGGCGGTGGCGCTGATCGAGCGCAGCCTGCAGCACGCGCAACGCAGTTTGGGCATATCGGTGCGCTTGCTGGTGCACGGCGGCGGCGCGCCACCGTTGCTGCCGTTGTTGCCCGATGCCACGTTCCGTGCTGCGCTGGTGCTGGATGGGCTGGCGATTTGGGCGAGGTCTGCGCCTACGCCTTGAGGTCGGTGATCGAAACGACGCGCAGCCGCCAGGTGGGCGGCCGGTGCTCGGCATCGGGATGTCGCGCTCGTACACTGGGGTCACTGGCTGCCTGCCGCTCGCGCCGAGCCGTCGAGCTCTCGCCAGCGGTTATCGGCCACTCTTAGAATCCACTGCATGTATGTACGCGCGCTCATCGTTGTCTTGATCGTCCTCAATGCCGGCGTGGCGTTGTGGTGGGCCATGCAGCCGGCACCGGCCGCGTTGGCCGCTCCGGCGCAGCCGGCAGGTGTGGCACGGTTGGAGGTGTTGCCGAACATCGCAACAGGCGCGGTGGCTGCGATCTCGAGAGAGGCAGCAACAGCAGCTGCAGACGCTGTGCCGGCAGCAACATCGGTTGCACCGGCACCGGCACCGGCAGCAGTACCAGCTCAGACATCACCAGCTCAGACATCAACGGAACAAGCGGCGGCGGCCGCTTCGACAGCTGCGGCTACCACCGCAGTGGCCGAAACATCGCCAGTACCGTACGAGATTCCGGCCACAAGCAAGGTCGCTCCGAAACCGGCCGAGGTTGCTGTGGCGGCTGCACCAAAGACATCGCCAACGGTGCCGACTCCCGTACCCGTTCCAGAGCGCTGCGCCAGCCTGGGCCCCTATCCGGCACGCGCCGACGCCGATGCCGCGCTGGCACGCATTCGTGGTCAGGCCACGCGCAGCAGCGTGCGCGAAGACAAGGACGCCGGGGTCAGTACGTTCCGGGTGATGCTGCCCAGCGTGGGCGATCGTGCCGCGGCGCAGGCGTTGGTCAAGCGCATCGCTGCGGCTGGCATCGGCGACTATTACGTGATTGCGCAAGGCGAGGACAACTCCGTCGCGCTGGGCCAGTACCAGAGCCGCGAGCGCGCCGAGCGGCGTCAGGCGAGCCTGGTGAGTGCGGGATTTCCCGCGCAGCTGATGCCCAGCGGCACCGGGCAATCGCGCTGGTGGTGGATCGATGTGCGTAGTGCCTCGGCACCCACTGCGTTGCAGGGCGCCGCGGGTGCAACGCGTCAACGATCGCTAGATTGCGCCGCGCTGCGCTAGAATGCGCACCGGCGCGCAATGCGCTTGGCCTTTGCCGGCATAGCTCAGTTGGTAGAGCAACCGCCTTGTAAGCGGTAGGTCCCCAGTTCGAATCCGGGTGCCGGCACCATCTTTGATCCACAAGTTTGTGCGCACACCTGTTCTGGCCGTGCCGTCGTTTGGGTGCGTTTTCTGCGCCTGCAATTTCCACCGCAGCCGATTGCCACGCACGGTGGTTGTGCGTGGCCAACTCGACATCCTCTATCGGAACATTAATTCCTTTATGAGGCGAAGCGCTTTGTGAAGGAGCGGTTTCGTCGGGAATTGTGGCTGGCCGTACCCTCACCCCAAACCCCTCTCCCGCAGGGAGAGGGGCTTTGAATCAGCTTGCGCTGGTGGTGTACGGGTAGGTTGCTTGTAGCTTGTAACTTCTAAATTGGGTCGCGCAGTGTTGTGATCGCGCGCGTAAGGGCGCGCAGCAGATCAGGCCGGGCGACCGGCCGATAGCAGTCCCAGGACGGCCCTTTCTGCGTCGGTGTGCGCAGCGTCGCCGCTCAGCCGTTCGGCCAGTGCGGCAACGACGATAGCGTGGGCTTGACGTAGCACGCTGTCTGCATCGGCGCTGGCGTCCACCACGTGTTTGCCCGGCAATTGCAGGGCATTGAAGATGGCGCGGCAGCGTTCCAGGTTGTCCTGGGTTTCGAAGTGGTTGGGGGCGTCGCCGCGGGCGCGGATGCGCGCCAGGCCGGTGGGTGGTGGCAGGTCGAGCAGCAGCAGTACGTCCGGGCGCGGTGCGAAGGCGTTGCGTTCCAGCAGATCATCCAGTGGCAGGCCGGCGGCGCCCTGGTAGGCGACCATCGACGGAAAGTAGCGGTCCAGGATCACGATCTCGCCGCGCGCCAATGCGGGTGCGATGAGGGTGTCCACATGCTCATGGCGGTCGCGGATCAGCAGCTCGGCTTCTTCGTCCGCGCTCAGGCGGCCGGTGGCGGCGGACTGGCGCAACTGGGTGCCCCAGGGGCCGTTGGTCGGCTCCTTGCTCAGTACGACGCGGGCGCCGGCCGCTTCCAGGGTGGTGGCCAGGCTGCGGGCGAGGGTGGTCTTGCCGGCGCCGTCGATGCCTTCGATCGCGATCAACAAGCCGCCGGGCTTCAGTTCGATTGTCATCGCGCTACTTTATCCGATCGTGGTGCTGGATCAGCACTTGGCATTGGCGTGGAAGCCGCCCTGCAGCTGCCGATCCCGGCGCATCGGGTATTCGCTGCGCGTCACCGATGGCGACATTGCCGCAGCGTATCGAGGCGTGCGCGCGACGGCTTGACGACCGGTCTGTCCAACGCATTGCCATGCGCGCACAACAACCGCATACGAGCGCCGGTTGCAGGCGCGACTGGCTGCTCGCTGACGGCGCTATCGCTGATGCCGTATGACCGGTATGTCCTGCGCGATGTCGGGAACGTCCCGATGTCCTGGCTTTTGATCGCGCGCCATACTGAACAAGTCAGGCAAAGCGCTCGAATGTATGACGTTCGCGTCGCGTGTCTGGCATCAAGGAAGATGGACGCGTCGCCGCCACCCTAGAGGCGGCATCCCCCGCGTGACGCCCTTTCAGGCACCGTCGTGACCGGATTCCTTGTTTTGTCTTGCGTGTCGATCAAGCAGGTACGCGCGCCACGCGCTGCCGATCAGCTGTGAGCCGAGGTGTAGCGATAGGACAGCAGCGATTTCACCAGGAAGGTGATCTGGGTCGCCGAGCGCGCATCCACGCGCATGACCGGGATGCGAAAGCCTTCGGCAACCAATGCATCGCGGAACGGCGGCAGCAGAAAATCCTGCATTTCGTCGGTCATGGTGATGCCCACCGCCATACTTGCCTCAGGTGCGATCTGCGAAAATTCACGCAGCAACGCCAGCGTGGCCTCGAGCATCTGCGGATCGCGCGCGTTGGTCAGCACGATCACACCCAGTGCGCCGTCGCAGACCAATGGCCACATGAAATCCAGGTATTTCTGGCCTGGCACGCCGTACACGTGCAGCAACTCGCCGTCTTCCAGCTCGATCGAGCTGTAGTCCAGCGCGACCGTGGTGTAGGTCTTGTCGCCGTAGGCATCCTGGCTGAGCGGCATCTCGGTGCTGACCGGTTCCACGTCGGAAATGGCGCGCACTGCCGTGGTCTTGCCGGCGCCCATGCCGCCAACGAACACCAGCTTGTTGGCCGGAAGACTCATGACTGCGCCTGAAAGAGAGAGAGGCCAAACCGACGTGCGACCCAGGAGAAGAACCGGGAGTTGCTGCTGTCCGGACGAGTCTGCGTTGCAGGCACGGCAATCTCCGCAGTCTGGGCAAGGCCGCTGGCAAGTGCCGCGGCGAACAGGCATTCCACCGTTTGCAGCGGCAGCTTGCAAGCGTTGGCCAGCGCCTGCGCGCGCCACGGACGCGCGTGCAGGTGGGCGATGGCGAGCAACTGTGCCGGCGAGCTGGTTTCGGCGCTCAGCTCCGGCCACTGGCGCAGCTGTAGCGCATGGCTGGGTTCCACCGCCGGCAGCGCGGGGCGCTGGTGCTCGGGCAGGGCGAAATACAGCGCTTCGAATGAGATGCGTTGCGTCAGTGCGGCATCGGTTGTGTTTGGTGCGACCTGCCAACCGGGGCGATCCAGTGCGGCGACCAGTTCGGACAACGGCAGGCCGGGCGCAAGTTGCACGCAGGCATTGGCCGGATCTACACGGACGTGCAGCTGCGCGTGGCGCAACACCACTGCAGCGTTACCGACTTCACCGCGGCAATGGCGGATCAGCAGCGCCGGTTCGGCGATCTGCACGTTATGCGGCGAGGACAGCAGCAGACGCAGGTGTTCGTTGAGTTCGCGCACGGTGGCGCCGTGCTTGATCCATGCGCCACCGACCGGTGTCCGCGACACCACCAGCACCCGCATCGGCTGGCCTTGCAGCGCCTGCCATGCGGCCAGGCCGTCGGCGCTTTCCAGACCCAGTACCACCACGTCGGCCGCGTGTTGCGGCCATTGCCCCAATTGCACGTCGACGCGCTCGGCCAGCAGCAGCGAGCACGCCAGTTTCAGGCGCGTGGTGTGCAGCAGGTCCAGGCCGGCCGTGGCGACCCGCAGGGCGTGAATGGGTATGGTCATGACATGGCGCCGCATCGGCGCGTTGGAGTGCGACGCCTGCCGGTGCAGACCGGCAGGCCGGGCAGGCGACGCGCGTACGCCGCCAGGTTGGCATCAACCGAAGTCGAGGGTCTTTTCGAACGCCTTGAGCTCGTGACGGGCCATCGCCAGATTGGCCTTGGCGCGGTCCAGCACGACGTACAAGAACAGCGTGCCGTTGCTCTCCAGCGGACGCAGCAGGTGGTACTGGCGGGCCAGGGTGATCAGGATGTCTTCGATGGTGTCGTTCAGACCGAGCTGCTCGGCGATGCGACGCTTGGCACGCACCACTTCGGTATTGCCGGCGGCGGCCAGTTCCAGATTGAGATCGGTGCCGCCGGTCATGCCCAGTGCCATGCCGCTGTCGCTATCGACCAGCGCGGCGCCGACGAAACCGGCGATTGAATGCAGGTGTTCCAGATTGAGTTGTGCCACGGGACGTCCTTACAAGCGGTGAGTAATGGGTGCACGAAAGGCAAGCACGAACAATGCCAAGCCTCAGGTCGCTGGTTGCGCCATGGCCTTGGCCAGACGGCCGGCGCAATCGCGCGCGTTGAACAACAGTGCGGCGGCATTGAGCTGCGGGCCGCCAATTGCGGTGAGCGTCAGCGGTTTGTCGGCGCGAATGCGGATCAGCACCAGCTGGCCGCCACGGGTGCTGACGGTGGCGTAATCGGCCTCGCTCAGACTGGATTCGCGCGCCAGGGTCTCGCCCAGGGTCAGAAACGAATTGGCCATCGCCGCCAGACGGCGACCGTCCACATCCAGACTGGATTGCTCGGTAATGGCGCGCCCGTCGGCGGTGGACAGCATCAACAAACGGATGCCCGGCTCACGCTCGATGGTCTGCGCGAACTCGCGACCGATGCGCTGCAGATCGTACTGATGCGACGCCCGCGCGACCTCGCCCACGGCAGCCTTGACGACCTGGTTGACGGCGTTGTGCGGCATGAACTTCTCCCCCTGTACAAAACGCGCTGCGCGATGAAAAAACCTGTCGGTGGCACTGAGGACCCGCGCTGGCGGGCAGACAGTGACATCCGCATCTCCAGCCATGGTCTAACTGTGCGGGCAGGCAGGCGCATTCCGCAAAGCACAGATGCGCCAGAAACTGCCCAACCACGTCACGTGAAGCAGCGATCAACCTCTCGACGCAGCTGAAAAGCGAACGCGGCTGGTGGTCGGTAATGCTCCGGCCGAGATGGATCACGCTGACACCGCAGCCTTTGCGCATGCCATCCGCACCCGTCCGACGCTTGCCCGCTACGGGGTATCGGCCGCTGTTCGGATTGCTGCAGTGGCAGATGCGATTACGTGATTGGTGACGCAGGCCGGGCGCCGTGCTGCGCTGCCGCGCGTCAGTGCGCGGGCCGGCGACTAGACTTCAGCGCTTTATCGATGCTGGAGCAATGCATGGCGACGCAGTACCTGCCGGTTTCCCTGATTGGCGTTCCCACCGATATCGGTGCCGGCCACCGCGGCGCGCGGATGGGGCCGGAGGCGCTGCGCATCGCCGGCTTGCAGGAGGCCTTGATCGGCCGCGGAGTGGAGGTGCGCGACCTGGGCAATCTGGATGGCCCGCGCAATCCCTGGCTGGCCCCGCAGGCCGGCTACCGGCATCTGGACGAAGTGGTGGCCTGGAACCAGGCGCTGATGGACGCCAGCTACGCTGAACTATGCGCCGGGCGCATGCCGATCATGCTCGGCGGCGACCACTGCCTGGGCATCGGTTCGATCACGGCGGTGGCCAAGTACTGCCGCGAACAGGGGCGCCCGCTACGGGTGCTGTGGCTGGATGCGCATTCGGACTTCAATACCAGCGAGGTGACGCCATCGGGCAACGTGCACGGCATGCCGGTGGCCTGCCTGTGCGGGCTGGGCCCGCAGGCGTTGACCCATCTGGGCGGCAGCGCGCCGGCGCTGCTGCCCGAGCAGGTGCGGCAGATCGGCATCCGCTCGGTGGACCCGGAGGAGAAACGCCTGATCAAGCAGCACCGCATCGATGTCTACGACATGCGCTACATCGACGAGGCCGGCATGAAGCGCACCATGGAGACCGCCTTGCAGGGCATGAGCGCGGACACCCATCTGCACGTGAGCTTCGATGTGGACTTCCTCGACCCCAGCATCGCGCCGGGCGTGGGCACCACCGTGCCCGGTGGTCCCAACTACCGCGAGGCGCAGCTGGTGATGGAGATGATTGCCGACACCGGGCGTATGGGGTCGCTGGACATCGTCGAACTCAATCCGGTGCTGGACAACCGCAACGCGACCGCCGAGCTGGCGGTGGATCTGGTGGAGAGCCTGTTCGGCAAGTCCACGCTGATGCGAGATTGATCGATTGCTGAACGCGGCACGCCACGTTCACATCAAATCCACGGCCACGCAGTCAGATTTGGCGCCAAGCGCGGTGCGTTGGCACCGAATGCAGAACTGAGGAAGACCGATGAAGCGACTGCTGACACTGATGGTGCTAGGCCTGTTTTCGGCTGGCGTGATGACTGGCTGCAACACCATGGCCGGCGCCGGCAAGGACATGCAGGGCGCAGGTGAGAAGGTCGAAAAGAAGGCCGATAATTGCAGCGACGGTAAGTGCTGATTCCAGGTTTTGTTTGATCTTGTTGTTCGAATTGATTGATCTGCGGCACGTCGCCGTTTACCCACGAAGGAGTTTGTTATGAAGCGTGCAATTATGCTGCTGGTGCTGTCGGTGTTTTCGGTCGGTATGCTTGCGGGTTGCAACACCGTCGCAGGTGCCGGCAAGGACGTGCAGGGCGCTGGCGAGAAGGTGGAAGACGCTGCGCGCAAGTGATCTAGCGCTGCATGCTTAAAAAAACGGGCCGCAAGGCCCGTTTTTTTTCGCCTATGTTTGCGGGATTGCTGCGTTCGACGCGCCAGTTTTGCGTGTATCGACATGCGCCGCGTGCACCGCACGCGTAAGCGACCATTCAGTGCGGTGAGTCCGGGTTTGACAGCTATTGATCTGCAGCGAACGCGTCCATCGGCAACCTGATGCCACGGTCAATCGCGGCCGCATCAAGCGGAGTCAACGCATGAACACTGACATCATTTCCGGCAAGTGGACCCAGCTCAAAGGCAAGGCGCAGGCCAAGTGGGGCGACCTGACCGACGACGATTTCAAGATCGCCGAAGGCAACGCCGAGTATCTGCAGGGCAAGCTTCAGGAGCGCTACGGTTGGGATCGCGATCGCGCCCAGACTGAAGTGCGCGCCTTCGAAAAGTCGCTGCGCGACGACACCTGAGCCATCCGCAAGGTCGCTCACGCGATGAAGTGAGCGACACCTGCACACGACGGGCCGCCTGATGCGGCCCGTTTTGCGTCTGCGGTCAGGAATAACGCATGCAAAACCGGCGCGTCCATGCCCGGCGCACGGAACCGCTAAACTTGTGCGCTGACTTCCTGGCCTTCATGCAGATGACCACTCGCGTTCTTACCGGCATCACCACCTCCGGCACCCCGCACCTGGGCAATTACGTCGGTGCGATCCGCCCGGCGATCCAGGCCAGCGCCGGCGCCGATGCGGAGAGCTTCTATTTCCTGGCTGACCTGCACAGCTTGATCAAGGCGCAGGACCCGGCGCGTACGCAGCGCTCCACACTGGAAATCGCTGCCAGCTGGCTGGCCTGCGGGCTGGACCCGGAAACGGTGTGGTTCTATCGCCAGTCCGATGTGCCGGAGACCACCGAGCTGCTATGGCTGCTCACCTGCGTAGCCGGCAAGGGCATCCTCAACCGCGCGCATGCCTACAAGGCGGCGGTGGACAAGAACCGCGCCGAGGGCGAGGACGAGGACGCGGGCGTGAGCGCCGGCTTGTTCATGTACCCGGTGCTGATGGCGGCGGACATCCTGATCTTCAACGCGCACAAGGTGCCGGTGGGGCGCGACCAGATCCAGCATATCGAGATGGCGCGCGATTTCGCCCAGCGCTTCAACCATGTGTATGGCCGCGACTTCTTCACCTTGCCCGAGGCGGTGATCGACGAGCAGGTGTCCACGTTGCCAGGCCTGGACGGCCGCAAGATGAGCAAGAGCTACGGCAATACGATTCCGCTGTTCGCCCCGCGCGAGGAACTGCGCAAGCTGGTGTTCTCCATCCTCACCGATTCGCGCGCGCCCGGCGAAGCCAAGGACACGCAGGGTTCGGCGTTGTTCCAGCTGTATCAGGCCTTCGCCACGCCGCAGGAAACGGCTGCATTTGCCCAGGCCTTTGCCGATGGCATCGGCTGGGGCGATGCCAAGCAACAGCTGTTCGAGCGGATCGACCAGGAAATTACGCCGCTGCGCACGCGCTATGAGGCGCTGATGGCCGAGCCGGCGAAGATCGAGGCGATTCTGCGCGCCGGTGGCGCACGTCTGCGCACGCGCTACGCCACGCCGTTTCTGGCCGAGCTGCGCGCTGCAGTGGGTCTGCGCGATCTCTCCAGCCAGGCCGCGACGACGTCCGTGGACGCAGATGAAAAAGTCGCCCCGCCGGTGTTCAAGCAATATCGCGAGAGCGACGGGCAGTTCTACTTCAAGTTGAACGATGGCGCCGGTGCGTTGCTGCTGCAGAGCGATGGCTTCGCCTCACCGCGCGATGCGGGTCAGTTGATTGCACGCTTGAAACAGGCCGAGCAGGCCAGCGATCTGCAATTGCCGGGCGTGCATGTGCAGGTGGATGCGGAGGTGATCCTTGCGGCGATGCGTGTGTTGCGGGAGGGGTAATCGGCGCAGCAATGCATCGCGGCTGACGGTACGAGGTGATCGCCTGGCCGCGCGATGTCGAATTCCGATAAGCGCAGCCTGACGGCAGCGCTGTCCAGGCGACTGATGCATCGCTGCCTGGAACTGCGAACACAGCCAGCGCAAAGCCCTTGCGCCTACACTGCGGTTTCCTGGGCAAGCATGGTGTGGGAATGACAGCGATAGCCGATTCCAGCATCCAGACCATCGATACCGGCTTTGGCGGTGTGCAGTTCGATGCGGCGTACCTGATCGTCGAGGCGCAACGTGGCGCCTTTGTCGATTGCGGCACTTCGCTGTCGGTGCCGCACATGCTGGCTGCGTTGCACTCCGCCGGGCTGACGCCTGCGCAGGTGGAGTGGTTGATCCTGACCCATGTGCATCTGGATCACGCTGGCGGCGCGGGTGCCTTGCTGCAGCACCTGCCCAATGCGCGCGTGCTGGTGCATCCGCGCGGCGCGCCGCACATGATTGATCCCACCCGGCTGATTGCCGGTGCCACCGCCGTGTATGGCGAGGCGGAAATGGCGCGCAGTTATGGCGCCATCGTGCCGGTGCCCGCCGAGCGGGTGGTGGAAGCAGCCGATGGGCAGACCGTGATGCTGGGCGAGCGCGCGCTGCGCACGATCGAGACGCCCGGGCACGCGCGGCATCATCTGTGCGTGTGGGATGCACGCAGCCGCAGTTGGTTCACTGGCGACACCTTCGGCTTGTCGTATCGCCAGCTCGATAGCGCACAAGGCGCTTTCATCCTGCCGACCTCTTCGCCGGTGCAGTTTGAGCCGGAAGCGATGCTGCAGTCGATCGCGCGGCTGATGGAGACGACGCCGGCCGCGATGTATCTGACCCATTACGGGCGTGTCACATCGCCGGGGCCGTTGGCGCAGGCGTTGATCGAGCAGATCCATGCGATGACGGCCATTGCGCTGAGCTGCGCACAGCGTGCGGACCGCCATCGCTGCATGGTGGCGGCGTTGAGTGAGCTGTATCTGGAGCGCGCCCGCTTGCACGGTTGCCGCCTGGACGATGCGAGCGTGGCGCAGCTGCTGGCCACCGATATCGAACTCAACGCGCAGGGCCTGGCGTGCTGGCTGGATCGCGCAACGCGGACGAGTTAGCGCGCTTGGAGCGGCTGACAAAATCTCTTGAACGCTGTATCGCTGGCTGCAACGTGTTGGCCGCACTCGCCTTGGCTGACAAGTGGAGTGATGTCGGGAATGGCAGTGACGTTGCTCGCATCGAAAAGAGCCGATCAGACCGCAGCGCAACGCGCACTGCTCGCAACCATGCACCAAAACTTGGTTGGTCGAGGGCGCGGTGCCCTCACTGCTCGCGTGACACGCCGCAAGTACGTCCATGTAGGCTCGGTGGCGGCATCCATGCCGCCACACGGTCCCGCAAGCGGTGAGGACACCGCACCTTAAAGTTGGTCGGTGATTGGGTGAAAGCCTGCCTGTGATCGCGTTGCGTATTGCGTTGCGAAGCTGATCGCCGCGGCGTTATCCGACAACACACGTCATGCGTTGCTTGCAACCATGCGCACCGACCATCTCGACTGGCCCTTGCCCGCCCACCGTCGCGGGACCTTACGCGGCATGGATGCCGCGTAAGAGCTTACAAGGACGTACTTGCAGCGTGTCCCGCGATGGTGGGCGGGCAAG
>NZ_JBEOLS010000010.1:0-110377 GCF_040279205.1 Xanthomonas hortorum | reverse complement strand
ACTGTTCCGTCGCTTGAAAGGCTACCGCCGGATTTTCTCGCGCTTCGACAAGCTGGATGTCATGTTCCTTGGATTCCTCAGCTTCGTCCTAGTCGTTGATGGGCTTCGGATGTGTTAACAGGCCCTAGTTGATCAGATACAATGACGCATCAAGGAATCAACAGCGGCCGCAACGCAGGCACCTGCTGTGCCAACTCGTCGGCGACAATCGCCGCGAACAGATCTGCGCCGTCCGCACCAAGATGCGTGTAGTCGAATGCGAGTTTGGCCTGACCCATCGGCTCGGCGCTGGCATTGTCCTGTGCGGCGGCGGGGACGCTGGCCGCTGCCGCGATCTTTGACGACGCCGACACCGGCGCATGCAATGCCTGCGCCGGTGTCTTGCCAATCGTGGTGCCCGACTGCGCGGCAATCACTTGTTCCGGATCGGCAGGCCGCTGCGCCAGCCGCATCGCCAACACCGGGCCCATGCCCTGCACCAGCGCACGGCTGCGCGCATGCAGGTCGATCAACGGCACCTGTAACGCGCGTGCAACTGCGCGTGTTGTCTCCGCCCACGGCGCCAAGTCGTCGATTAATTGGCCGCGTTCGAATTGCCGCCGCGTCAATGGCGTGACCAACACGGGGATCGCACCGGCGGCACGTGCGTCGGCGACATAACGGCGAAGATTCGCCGGGAATTCGGTCGCCAATTCGGTGGAACGCCCCGGTTTGCCGGGTTGATCGTTGTGCCCGAACTGGATCAACACATACACCTGTCGATAGCCGCCGCTGCGCAGCTCCTTCAGTGCGATCTCCCATGAGCCTTCGGCGCGATAGTTGGACGTGCTGCGGCCACCGCGCGCCAGATTGAGGCAGCTCAGGAACGAGGTCACATGCTGCGCGCAAAAGCTCGGCCCCCAGCCACCTTGCACAGCCGTGGTGGAGTCGCCGACCAGCACGATCTTGCTGGCGGCAAAGTGCTTGCCGCCAGCGGCTACGTTAGACGCTGGCACGCTTGCAGTTGATGCATCAACCGGTGAGGCATCTGCAGCGTACGCAACAGGTGCAGCAATTGCTGCCAGCAAAACCAACGGTACAAGAGACGAAAAACGCATGAATCACCAATGAGGAAAGCAATCAGAAAACGAAAGGTAGTCAGAAGGCGAAAGGTGATCAGAAGACCGCAGGCAGGCAGAAGAGCGCAAGCACGATGACCCGAGCCGCGCGCTGATGGGCACCTACACGCACGCCACGCCGTGCCGCCGCGGAGTGCAATCCGACCACGCTCGACCTCGACCTTGACCACGAAAGTCAGTCAAAACGTACCGCGTTGAATGAAAGGCGCTTGCTGATACAGCTTGCGCTCACCACCGCGCGGATCGTGGTCGAGCCGGCTGGGTGTATCGAACAGCAGCGTCTCGCGCTGCTGCAACGAATACTGTCGCCAACGCGGCAGACCACGATGATTCGGGTCGCCGCTGCGCGCGAATGCAATCAACGCCTCGCTCATCTGCTCGGCCATGCGCTGCGCATCGGCGCCATCGCCGGTGCGCGAACCCGGTTGCGCAGTGGTGTCGAAGACCAGCGGAATATCCAGCGTGTGGAAGGCGCCGAACTTGCCGCCATCCAGTGGCGAGCCCCAATCCAGTTGATAGACCCAGGTGGGTGCGCCTTGACGTGCGCGTGCCTCGGCTTCTTCGACCGCGCCGCGCCACGAGCGCCCTGCGGTGGTGGCCGCGAAGAACACCTCCGATGGCGAATACTGCGGATACAGCCGGCGGTATTCGGCAATCACCACCTGCGGCAGCAGATCCACGTATTGCTGGGTTTCCAGCCTGGCCGGCAGCTCGTCCCAGCTCAGCGCGAAGTTCTTCGCATCGTTGCCGAGAAACGCGCGCGTTTCATCGCGGGTATTGCCGATCACCAGCGGAATCTTCGCCGATTGCAGCGGGGCGGTCGGCCAGAACGGGTGCACCGGCACGTTGCGCGCATCCAGCACCGGGCCGAAATACAACGCGCTGTTTTCCACCCGCGAGGGATCGCGCACTTGCGCGGCAGCCAGCAGCTGCTCACTTGGTAGCGTGCGGATGCGCGCAAGCGCGCCGGGCGCAAGTTTCAATGCATCCAGCAGCAGTTGCGCGCGCTGAGTGGCCGCGCGCGGGCCGGCCACAGTGACCTGCTGCCCGCTCATGGTCCACGCGCGATGAAACAGGCCGCGTGCGGCGGGCATCGCCATCAAGGTGGCGATCTTGGCGCCGCCACCGGACTGGCCGAACACGGTGACATTGCCGGCATCGCCGCCGAATTCGGCCGCGTGCTGGCGCACCCACTGCAGTGCCTGGATCAGGTCCAGCTGCCCGGCATTGCCGGAGTCGGCAAAACTCGCATCGCCCAGCTGCGCCAGCGACAGATAGCCGAACAGGTTGAGCCGGTGATTGACGGTGATCACCACCACGTCGCCGCGTTTGCACAGACGCACGCCGTCGTAGAGCGGGTCGCTGCCGGAGCCGGTGGTGTAGCCGCCGCCGTGGATATAGAACAGGATCGGTCGCTTGCCGCCATCGTGCAGGCCCGGCGTCCACACGTTGAGGAACAGGCACTCCTCGCTGGTGGGTTCGCTGGCTTTGGGTTGCGGTGCGGCTGCACCGAAGGCGCTGGCATCGCGCACGCCCTGCCAGGGCGTTTCCGGCACCGGCGCCTGAAAGCGCCGCGCTGCGGTGTCGCCGCCGTACGGGATGCCCTTGAACACGCAGACACCCTGGTCGCGATAACCGCGCAGTGCGCCGCCACGCACGTGTGCCAGCGGCGTACTGTCGTCGCGCGCAGGCGCTGTTGCGGCCGCGCCGACGAAACCCGGCAGCGCGGCTGCAGCCGTGGCTAACAAGCCACCACGCAGCAGCGTGCGCCGCCCCGCGTCGGGCGTGGATGGTGACGTCATCGCGCGGCGTCCTGCGCCGGTACAGATGCGGGTGCAGGTGCAGCGACAGATGCATTCGCAGTCGTCGCAGATGCAGTCGAGGGCGTTTGCACCTTGCTGACATGCGCAATCCAGGCCTGCGCCAGCTGCGGCCACGCGGCCACGGTCAAGCCGGTGCCGCTGGCGGTACCGAAGCCATGCCCGCCCTGTGGAAACACATGCAGCTCGCTGGGCACGCCGGCACGCAGCAACGCGTCATGCATCAGCAGGCCGTTGCGCACCGACACCACCGTGTCGTCCTGCGCATGCAGCAGAAAGGTCGGCGGGGTGCGTGCATCCACATGCAATTGCGGCGAGTACGCGCGCACCTGCGCATCGCTCGGACTGCTGCCGAGCAGGCGCTCGCGCGAGCCCGCGTGCGCGTTGGCGCTGTCCATGTCGATCACCGGGTAGATCAGCAGCTCGAAATCCGGCCGCGCGCTCAGCGCATCGGCCGCATCCAGCTTCGGGTACACCTGCGAGGCATAGCGGGTGCCCAGGCTGGCGGCGACGTGACCGCCGGCCGAGAACCCCATCACCCCAACGCGCTGCGTGTCGATGCCGTAGCGGGCGGCGTTGGCGCGGATCAGCCGCAGCGCGCGCTGTGCATCGGCCAATGGCACGTCGGCCGCGTGCGGATGGCCTTCGCCGGGCAGGCGGTAGCGCAGCACGAACAGCGTGATCCCGGCCTGGTCGACGAAGCTGGGCACCAGCGCGCTGCCTTCGTTGTCCAGCACGATGCGCTGGTAGCCGCCGCCGGGGGTGACCAGCAGGGCAGTGCCGTTTGGCTGCTTGGGCCGGTAGACCACCAGGTAAGGCGTGCTGATCTGCTGGATGTAGCGATCGGGCAGGGCAGGGTCGCTGCTGCGCTCGATGATGCGCTGCGGCTGCTTCAGTGCATTGTCTCCCGGTGCCATCCCGCTGGGCCACAGCGCGATCCGGCTGGCTTGCTCGGCCGTGGTATCGGCACTGGGCACCTCGGCCGCAACCACTGGCCCGATCAATACTGAGGTCGCCAGCAACAGCAGCGGCAGGCACCGCCGCATAGCACCTGAAAACGCAGTAAAAACACGCGTTTGGCTTGTCTGTTTCATCCACCCCTCCCAGGGTTGCTTCGCTTTTAAGGCCAACTTTGCCGCACTGCACATTGCCAATGACACCGGTTTACCATATACAGCACACCGTGCCACTGTCGATTGGCAGTGCAACAAAAACACTAGCAGGGAGACACCCTTGAGCAACGACGCCGCCACCCCGCCATCGTCCACATCCATGTTGTCGCAGATCGCCCAGCAGTTTGTGGAGGCACGCCGTGCAGGGGCATCGCTGCCCGACTTTCCCGGGCAGATCCCTGAGGATCTGGTCACTGCCTATCAGGTGCAGGACATCGCCATCAGCCAGTGGGACGACCAGGTGGTCGGCTGGAAGGTGGGTTATATCGCCGCCGAGCGCCGCGACGCCTCCGGCGACGACCGCCTGCTGGGCCCGATCTTCTCGCACAAGCTCTGGAATGCTACCGGTGGAACAACCCAGTTCCCGATCTACCAGGGCGGCTTCGGTGCGGTAGAGGCCGAGTATGTGCTGCGCCTGGAAGCGGACGCTCCCGCCGAGCAGACCCATTTCACCCCGGAGCAGGCGGCGCAGCTGCCGGCCACGTTGTTCATCGGCGTGGAGATCGCCAGCAGCCCGTTGGCGACCATCAACAAGCTGGGCCCGCGCGTGGTGATTTCCGACTTCGGCAACAATAACGGCCTGATTCTAGGCCCGGAAGTGACCGATTGGCTGGCGCGCGACGAGTCTGCGCTGACCGCCGAAACGCTGATCGACGACCAGGTTGTCGGTACCGGTGGAGCCACCACGTTGCCGGGTGGATTGCGCGCCGCCTACGCGTTTGCGCTCAGTCGTTCGGCCCAGCGCGGGCGTCCGCTCAAGCGCGGTGATCTCATTGCCACGGGCAATGCCACCGGTATCCATGACATCGAAGTGGGACAGCGTGCCCTGATTCGCTTCGCCGGCATCGGCGACATTTCCTGCACGGCTGTGTCCGCTACCTGATTCGGACCCAGTGACCAGACGCTTGGGAGGGCGCCAATGATCACACGCAGACATTTCCTCGGTGCCGGGCTCGGTGCCGCCGCGGCCGGCCCCTGGTTGGGCGCCGGTGCCACCACGCCGATCCCCGGCGGGCAGTTGTTGACCGCCACCGACGTGCATATCGGCGACTACCCCACCGTGGAAGCGGTGCGGTGGTTCGGCAAGCAGCTCGAAGCACGCACCAATGGCCGGCTCAAGCTGCGCCAGTACCACTCCGGCCAGCTGGGCCGCGAGTCGGAGGCGATCGATATGGCGCGCTTCGGTGCCATCGACATCACCCGGGTGTATTCGGGCGCGTTGAACAACACCTTTCCGCTCACACAAGCGCTGTGCCTGCCGTACGTGTTCGACTCGGTGCCGCATCTGCGCCGCGCCATCGACGGGCATGTGGGCGACAGCGTGCTGCGCAGCTTCGAGCAGCGCGATCTGGTGGGCCTGGCGATCTACGATTCGGGTGCACGTTGCTTCTACAACACCAAGCATCCGCTGCACCGCCCGGAAGATCTCAAGGGCCTGAAATTGCGTGTGGCCTCGTCGGACATCTTCCTCAAGCTGATGCGCATGCTGGGCGCCAATCCCACCCCGATGTCGCTGGGCGAGACGTTCTCGGCGATGGAAACGCACATGATCGACGGTGCGGAAAACAACATGCGCAGCTTCCAGTCCAGCCGCCATTTCGAAGCGGCGCACTACTGGTCGCAGAGCGAGCATTCCTACGCGCCGGACATCCTGGTGATGTCGCGCAAGAGTTTCGAATCGCTGAGCCCGGCCGACCGCGGCCTGGTGGTGGAACTGGCGCGCGCCTCGGTGCCGGTAATGCGCAACCTGTGGGATGCCTCGGAGGTGATCGCGCGCAAGCAGGTGATCGACTACGGCGTCAAGCTCAATCAGGTCGACATGCCGGCGTTCCGCGCCGCCTCCGCCCCGCTGCTGGCCGAATACCGCAAGCAGCCGGAGATCGAAGCGTTGTACCGCCGCATCCGCGATTTCGCATAGAGGTGATCCAATGACCGAACCCGAGACTCTCGCCGTCCCGGTCGCGCCGTTGCAGCGCGCGCTGGACCGCGTTTCCGACACCGCCGTTGGCGTGGCATCGCTGGCCTTGCTGGGCCTGGTGGTCGTACAGGGCTGGCAGGTGTTCACCCGCTACGTGCTCAACGACTCGCCCAGCTGGACCGAGCCGGTGACGCTGCTGCTGCTCAGCACCGCGCTGAGCCTGGGCGCTGCCGCTGGCGTGCACACCAACCGTCATTTCGGCTTCTATCTGCTGGGCGAACACGTGCCGCCGCTGGTGCGCAAGGTGTTCGATCTGATCCGCCCGCTGATGATCATCGCCATCGGTGCGGTGCTGGCGCGCTGGAGTGCGGCGCTGCTGCTCGATGGCCTGGACATCAAGATGGCCGGCGCGCAGATGCCGCAGAGCATCAACTACCTGCCGCTGTCGATCGGCGGCGCGCTGATGGTGGTGTTCGCCTTGTACAAGCTGTGGCGTGTGCTGCGCCCGATCCACACCGGAGGAGTGCGCTGATGGGCATCGCCATGTTGTTGGGAACCTTCGTGGTGCTGCTGCTGATCGGCGTGCCGGTGGCCTATGCGCTGGGCGCGGCCGCGCTGGCCACGCTGCTGTATCTGGACCTGCCCACGGTGGTGCTGGTGCAGCAGATTTCCGCCGGTAGCGGCTCGGCCTCGTTGATCGCCATTCCGCTGTTTATCTTCGCTGGCGAGTTGATGCTGCGCGGTGGTATTTCCGAACGCTTGATCGCGTTGGCCTCGTCGCTGGTGGGGCGTGTGCGTGGCGGCCTGGGCCAGGTCAGCGTGTTGTCGTCGCTGTTCTTCGGCGGCGTGTCCGGCTCGGCGATTGCCGACGTCTCGGCGGTCGGCGGAACCATGATTCCGCAGATGATCAAGCGCGGTTACGACCGCGATTACGCGGTCAATGTGAGCATGACCGCCGCGCTGGTGGCGCTGCTGGTGCCGCCCTCGCATAACCTGATCCTGTTCTCCGCAGCGGCGGGCGGCGGTATCTCGATTGCCGATCTGTTCGCCGCCGGCATCTTCCCCGCGCTGTTGATGACTGCGGCGATGATGGTCACCGGCTATGCGGTGGCGCGCCATCGCGGCTACGGTACCGAGCCGTTCCCCGGTTGGCGCGCAGTGGCGCTGCGCCTGTTTGGCGCATTGCCGGGCCTGGGGTTGGTGGCGCTGATCTTCATCGGTATTCGCGCCGGCATCTTCACCGCAGTGGAGAGCGCCGCGATTGCGGTGGTGTATGCGTTGATCGTCACCGCGCTGCTGTATCGCCAGTTGCGTTGGGCCGAGTTCTTCGCGGCGGTCACGCATGCCGCGCGCACCACCGGCGTGATCCTGTTCGTGATCGCCACGGCGGCAGTGTTCGGTTGGTTGCTTGCGTACCTGCAGGTGCCGGCGGCCGCAGTGAAGTTCCTGCAGGCCATCGCCGACAGCAAGAACACCGTGCTGCTGATGATCGTGGTGATGCTGTTGCTGCTGGGCATGTTCATGGACCTGGCACCGAAGATCCTGATCTGCACGCCGATCTTCCTGCCGGTGGTCAAGGCCTACGGCATCGACCCGATCCACTTCGGTCTGGTGATGGTGCTGGCCGGCGGTATCGGCTTGATCACCCCGCCGATCGGCTCGGTGTTGTTCATTGGTACCTCGATCGGTGAAATCACCGTGGCCCAAAGCATGCGCACCATCTGGCCGTTCTGGCTGGCGGCCTTGGGTGTGCTGCTGATCGTGGCGTTCTTCCCCGAACTGTCGCTGTGGTTGCCACGCGCGCTGCGCGCCTAGGCGACCGCGATCCCGACTGCGTCCGTCAGGCGGGCGTCGTCGGTGCGTGGCATTGGGCTGCGCAGCGCGTGCAATGCGATGTCCGCGCGCCGCGCCTCGCCCGACAAACGCCTGGCGACGCTACCGGCACTCTGCCCGGCGTCGCTGCTGGCAGGTAGTTCCGCCCTCATCCAGGCGGCCGACGCTCCAGGCGTGGGCCGCCGCATCGCCCCGCCCTGCGGGGACTAGGAGCAAGCATGCGTGTGCGTATCGCTTCAACCCCGCTGCGTTGGTTGCTGGCCGGCGGCCTGCTGCTGTGTTCCGGCCTCGCTGCCGCAGCCGACTGGAAGCGCGGTATCGAACAGCAGCGCATTGCCGACCAGGGCAACGGCACCTTCCTCAACCCGGTGCTGGCCGGCGATCACCCCGATCCGTCGGTGCTCAAGGATGGCGACGACTACTACCTCACGCTGTCCTCGTTCGACGCGTATCCGGGCCTGCCGATCTGGCATTCGCGCGATCTGGTCAACTGGCAACCGCTGGGCCATGCGATCACCCAGAACGTCGGCGCGATCTGGGCGCCGGATCTGATCAAGCACGGCAAGCGCTATTACATCTACTTCCCGGCGCGCCGCGGCGACCAGGGCGGGCGCAGCAACTTCGTGGTCTGGGCCGATGACATCACCGGCCCGTGGAGCAAGCCGATCGACATCGGCCTGGGCAAGTACATCGACCCCGGCCATGCAGTGGGCGAAGACGGCAAGCGCTATCTGTTCCTGAGCGGCGGCGATTACGTGCAACTCTCCGACGATGGCTTCAAGGTGGTCGGCACCCCCAAGCACGTCTACGACGGCTGGAAGTACCCGGAAAGCTGGGACGTGGAAGGCTACGCGCAGGAAGGCCCCAAGATCACCCGCCACAACGGCTGGTACTACATGACCACCGCGGTCGGCGGCACCGCCGGCCCGCCGACCGGGCATATGGTGATCACCGCGCGCTCGCGCTCGATCCACGGCCCCTGGCAGAACGCGCCCAACAACCCGATCACCCGCACCAAGAGCGCCGACGAGCCGTGGTGGTCGCGCGGCCATGCCACCCTGGTGGAAGGCACCGACCAGCGTTGGTGGATGCTCTACCACGGCTACGAACACGGCTACTGGACGCTGGGCCGGCAGGCCTTGCTCGACCCGATCGAGTGGACCGCGGATGGCTGGTTCGTCGCCAAGGGCGGCGACCTGGGCACGCCGTTGAAAAAGCCCAGCGGGCAGGTCTTGCCGCACGGCCTGAGGTTGTCGGACGACTTCCGCGCCAACACGCTCGGCCCGCAGTGGTCGTTCTTCAACCCGGCCGCCGACGAAGCCAAGCGCCTGCAAGTAGGCGATGGCGTGTTGCGCCTGCAGGGCAAGGGCAGCGCCCCGCGCGACGCCTCGCCGCTGACCCTGATCGCGCCCGACCAGGCCTATCAGTTCGAGGTGCAGATGACCGTGGCACCGGGCGGGCAGGGCGGGGCGCTGCTGTTCTACAGCGACAAGCTCTACGCCGGGGTGGGGAGCAACGGCGAGAACTTCGTCATGCACCGCTACGGCGAAGAACGCCCGGCCAGGCTGGCGCCCAGCGGCAAGGGCGGCGCGCTATGGCTGCGCGTCACCAACAACCGCCACATCGTCACCATCCACAGCAGCACCGACGGCACCACCTGGACCAAGTACCCGGTGCAGATGGAAGTGTCCGGCTACCACCACAACGTGGCCGGCAAGTTCCTGGCACTGAAACCGGCGCTATATGCGTCCGGCCAAGGCCAGGTGGAGTTCCGCAACTTCCGCTACCGCGCCCTGGACTGACCGTTCTGCACTGCCGGGCATGCTGTGGCGCATCACGCCACGGCGCCCTGGTCATGGCGGATTCGGGACATCGGCAAGCCTGCGAAGGCTTGCCGGCCCGCTGGCCGGTAGAATCCAATCAACTTCACTGGTTGACCGCTATGCCCGCCCGCAAGATGCCTGAAGAGGGAATGCCCGGCCTGCCGAAGGGCAAGGTAGCCACGATCAACGACATCGCCCGGATGTCCGGGGTGTCCAAGAAGACCGTCTCGCGGATCATCAACAATTCGCCGCTGGTCCGCCAGGACACCCGCGAGAAGGTCGAAGCGCTGATGCGCGAGGTCGGCTACTCGCCCGATCCGCTCGCGCGCGGGCTGGCGTTCCGGCGTTCGTTCCTGATCGGCATGGTCTACGACAACCCCACTGCGCAGTACATCGTGGACATGCAGTACGGCGCGCTAGACGCGCTGCGCGGCTCCAGTTTCGAGCTGGTGGTGCACCCCTGCGACAGCCGCAGCCCCGGCTACATCGAAGGTGTGCGCCGCTTCGCCCAGGCGCAGAAGCTGCACGGGGTGATCCTGGTGCCGCGCGCCTCCGAGGACCAGGCGCTGGCCGACATGCTGGCCGAGATCGGCTGCCGCTACACGCGTATCGCTTCGGTGGCGCTGGACACCACCTCGCAGACGGTGATCACCCACGACCGCGACGGCGCCGCCGAGGCGGCCGATTACCTGCTCTCGCTCGGCCACCGCGACATCGCCCTGGTCACCGGCCCCAGCGCCTACCGCTCCTCGATCGAGCGCACCTCGGGCTTTGCCGACGCGCTGACCCGGCGCGGCATCGAACTGCCGCCCGAGCGGATTGTGGAGGCCGGCTACACCTTCGAATCGGGCGTGGCCGCGGCCGAAAAGCTGCTGCTGGGCAAGAAGCGCCCCACCGCCATCTTCACCGGTAACGACGAAATGGCTGCCGGTATCTACAAGGTCGCCCTGCGCGCCGGTATCAATATCCCGCGCCAGCTTTCGGTGATCGGCTACGACGACAGCTCGCTTGCCTCGCGGCTATGGCCGCCGCTGACCTCGGTGCGCCGCCACACCCGCGACACCGGCCGCACCGCCGCCGCGATGCTGATCCAGCCCGACAACGCCCCGCAACTCCCCACCGCCAGCGTGCGCCCGCACCTGATCGTGCGCGATTCCTGCCAGCCGCCGGAAGATTGATTCGACCAGGGTGCATGGTGCCTTGCCGCAAGTCGGACGCTGATTACCATTGGCCGATCGTGAAACGACCGCGCCAAGCTCTCCCATGCTTGGCTTCGCAGATGCGTGCGTGCTCTTCGCCCTGCTGCTGTGGCCGAGGACAGAATGGCCGACGATAGGCATGACGCAACGGTCGTGAGGACCTTCACACGCTGTTGCCGATCAAGTCCAGCGTCCTGTCGCTGATCGGAGAGAGACCCAAACACCGATCACTGGAAATGACGTGCTGAGGCTTTGCTTGAGAACAACGCATCACGCAGCGGATCAAATGGGAGTTCCGTATGTTTCCCAAACTCAATCGCAGCTCGCCGTCCGCTCCATCAACTGTAACGTCGACATCCTCCCGACAGGCATCCACGCGGCAGGTCGACGTCGATGTGCGGCCCTCCGATACGAGCCTGCTCGATGGATTGCGCCGGCCGCGTCCGAACCGGGCCAGCTCCGCCTCGTCATCAGCATCTGTTGCATCCAACGCGGCTTTGTCCAGCAACGACCTTGCTCTTGCCGCATACCTACTTGCCCGCGATATGGATGGGCGCCGCGTTCCCACAGCGGATGTGAGCCGCTTGCGTAAGGCGAATGACAGCATCGGCAATACGCGGCAGTTGCTCCGGTTCGGGCGCGGCAATGTCGACACCGATTTGCGCGACACCCACAACGAAAGCGGCTGGCGCACGAAAGCTGCGCGCCAGCTCAAGGATGAACTCTACATGCGCAGCGGCGGACGGTTCGTTGAACACGCCGAGCAAATGCGCCACTCGGCTGCGGCCGCTGTCGTGTTCGGCTCAGGTAACTGCGGTGAATATGCGAGCACCACAAGCGTGTATCACAGCAGTCGGCTGGGTGCCCAGGAGACGGTGCATTACGTTAGTGGAAGAAACCATTCCTGGGCCGAAGCGCGCTTGCCGGCCGAAGATGCGACAGGCTCAAGCACCATCGTGATGGACGGGTGGTCTACGGGGCCGGCCGTTCTTGCGCCCGATTCGAGATTCGCAGCCAGGCGCGAGCAGTTGCGGAGTCATGTGCAACTAGATGCAGCCAATGGACGCGATGCCCGCATCGCAACCAACGACGTTATCCTTGAGATGCGTGCCAAGGGTCCCGCCGAAGTGCAGCGGCGGATCAATCAGGGCGTGACTTTCAGTGCGCGCTTTGTCGCGTTCATCGATTCGCTCCTGCCGTCCGGCATCGGAGATTGGTGCGAACAGCATGTACTGAACGATGCCTTTGCCGGCCGCGTCCGCGCGCAACTCGACACGTCTCCGGCCAGTGCCGACCTGCTCACGCGGGCAGAACGGATCGCCGATGAGTTGGGTGTCGCTGGCACCGCCCGCACGGTTCAGGCGCAGCAGATCATCGCGGCGACCCGTTCGCTCGTCGCGGCCCGCTGAGCCACGCCTTTAGCTCCCGCCCGCGATCCAGTACCCATGACAATCGAATCTCAGGAGTACGGCGGCGCATGATTCCGCCGGACAGAGTGCATCAGAAAATTCGTGCACTGCGCAATGACACCGGTTAACCAGAGCCGGTAGACTATGCCGGTGCAAGCCAATATCCCCCTTGCTTGCTACCGGAGATCGCGCATGTCCCTGTACTGCAAGACCCACTACGCCACCCATCCCGACGCCATCAAGGGCGCCAGCAACGACGACCTGCGCGAGCTCTATCTGCTCGACGGCTTGTTTATCGACGATGCGGTGACCCTCAAATACACCCACTACGAGCGCTTCGTGCTCGGTGGCGCCGCTCCGCTCGGCAAAACGCTGGAGCTGCCCAAGCAGACCGAACCTGCTTCCGCTGCCGGCCATCCGTTCCTGGAGCGCCGTGAGCTGGGCATCCTCAACGTCGGCGCCGGTCCTGGCACCGTGACCGTGGACGGCACCGCCTACACGCTTGGGCAGAAGGACGGCCTGTACGTGGCCATGGGCAGTACCGATGTCAGCTTTGCCTCGGACGATGCCGCCAACCCGGCCAAGTTCTACCTGGCCTCCACGCCGGCGCACGCGCGCTTCGAGACCAAGCAACTCTCGATCAAGGATGCGGTGGCACTGGAGCGTGGCGCGCTGGAAACCAGCAACGAGCGCACCATCTACCAGTACATCGTGCCGGCCACCTGCCAGTCCTCGCAGTTGCTGTTGGGCCTGACCGTGCTCAAGCCGGGCAGCGTCTGGAACACCATGCCGCCGCATCTGCACGACCGCCGCAGCGAGGTGTATTTCTACTTCGATCTTGGCGCCAACGACCGCGTCTATCACTTCATGGGCGAGCCGGACGCGCAGCGCCACATCGTGATCCAGAACAACGAAGCGGTGGTGTCGCCGCCGTGGTCGATCCACATGGGTGCCGGCACCAGCAATTACGCCTTCATCTGGGCGATGGGCGGCGAAAACCTGGATTACACCGACATGCACGTGCTGGACATCTGCCAGCTCAAATGACGCTGGCGCTTGCAAGGCAATACTTAATCCGCGCAATAACTCGGTTAATGCGATTCACCAGCCAAGTTAATGCGATAGCTCCATCAATGCGTGGCCGCGCAGCGCGCGGACGCAACGCACTCATCCAACGTGGCATCACATCACCCAGCAGGAGCGATAAGGTAATGAGCAATCCGTTCAGTCTCGAAGGCAAGGTCGCACTGGTCACCGGTGCCAATACTGGCCTGGGCCAGGGCATCGCGCTGGCACTGGCGCAGGCCGGCGCCGACATCGCCGCCGCCGGCATCCAGGCGCCGACCGAGACCGAAGAACTGGTCAAGGGCCTGGGCCGCCGCTTCATCGCCATCCAGGCCAACCTGATCAGCCTCGAGCCAGTCGAGCGCATCCTCAAGGAAACCCTGGACGGCCTGGGGCGCCTGGATATCCTGGTCAACAATGCCGGCCTGATCCGCCGCACCGACGCGGTGGATTTCAGCGAGCAGGATTGGGACGACGTGATGAACGTCAATCTGAAATCGGCCTTCTTCATGGCCCAGGCCGCCGGCCGTCATTTCATCGCCCAGGGCAGCGGAAAGATCATCAACATCGCCTCGATGCTGTCGTTCCAGGGTGGTATCCGCGTGCCGTCGTACACCGCCAGCAAGTCCGGCATCGCCGGCATCACCCGCCTGCTGGCCAACGAGTGGGGCAGCAAGGGCGTGACCACCAACGCCATTGCGCCCGGCTACATGGCCACCGACAACACCGCCCAGCTGCGTGCCGACGAAGCGCGCAACAAGTCCATCCTGGACCGCATCCCGGCCGCGCGGTGGGGCGTACCGGCCGACCTCGGCGGCACAGCGGTGTTTCTGGCCAGCAGCGCCTCGGATTACGTCAACGGCGCCATCATCCCGGTCGACGGCGGCTGGCTGGCACGCTGAGAAAAACGCGTCGTTCCCTTCTTCCTCCGGGAGAAGGTGCCCGAAGGGCGGATGAGGGTCGGTATGCACGCGCACAAAACCCGAGATTCATGACGTCCGCCACTCAAGCACGCATCAACCACATTCCAAACCACTTCCCCAAACCAATCGGAGCACCCCATGAAAATCGCACTCATGAATGAGTTCAGTCAGGCCGGCAAGAACCCGGTGATCCTGCAGCAGCTCAACGACGTCGCCAGCGAGCAGGGCCACAGCGTGTTCAACGTCGGCATGAACGGCGACAACGACCACCGCCTGACCTACATCCACCTGGGCATCGTCGCCAGCCTGCTGTTGAACTCCAAGGCGGTCGACTTCGTCGTCGCCGGCTGCGGCACCGGCCAGGGCGCCATGATGTCGCTCAACGCACACCCTGGCGTGTTCTGCGGCTATTGCATCGAGCCGACCGACGCTTACCTGTTCGCCCAGGTCAACAATGGCAATGCGTTGTCGCTGGCATTCGCCAAGGGTTACGGCTGGGGCGCGGAAATCAACGTGCGCTACATCTTCGAAAAGGCCTTCAGCGGCGAGCGTGGCTTGGGCTACCCGGCCGAGCGTCGCGAATCGCAGGCCGCCAACGCCGGCATCCTCACCCAGCTCAAGCAGGCCACCGCCAAGTCGTACATCGACGGCCTGCGCGCCATCGACCCGGAACTGATCAAGCAGGCCGTGGGCGGCGAGCGCTTCCAGCAGTGCTTCTTCGACAACGCCCAGGACGCCGAGATCCGCGCCTTCGTCGCCGGCGTACTGGGCAAGCCGGAAGCCGCTGCTGCCGCAGCTGCGTGATTAGCCAATGCGTTTTAGCCCCTCTCCCGCCGGGAGAGGGGTTGGGGTGAGGGTACGGCGGAAGACAGCTGGCCTAAACGGAAAAGGCTTGAAAGGCTTGAGACGACAGTACGGCCGTCCAACATTTCCGATGCCGCCGCACCCTCATCCGCCCTTCGGGCACCTTCTCCCGATGGGAGAAGGGACACCGCGCTGTCCTAAACACTCTTCCCCGGAGCCACCATGCGTCTGCTTCTGTTCGCATCGTTGCTGCTGCTGCTCTCCGCAAACCTCGCCCGCGCCAATCCACACCGCATCTTCATCGCCGGCGATTCCACTGCCGCCGAATACGGCCCGGAGCGCGCGCCGCAGGCCGGCTGGGGCCAACTGCTGCAAGACTGGTTCGACCCTGCGCAATGGCAGGTCCGCAACCACGCCAAGGGCGGCCGCAGCACCCGCAGTTTCATCGCAGAAGGGCGCCTGGACGCCATCGCCAACCAACTGCAACGCGGCGACATTCTGCTGATCCAGTTCGGCCACAACGACGCCAAACACGAAGACCCGACCCGCTACACCGACGCGCACAGCGACTATCAGCAGTTCTTGCGCCGCTATATCGCCGTCGCGCGCGACAAGGGCGCCACGCCGATCCTGATCACTCCCGCCGCGCGACTGCTCTACGACTTCGGCGCGCTGCTCGACACCCACGGCCGCTATACGCTGGCCATGCAGCAACTTGCGGCGCAAGAACACGTTGCCCTCATCGATCTCAACGCCAGCTCCAGCGACTGGATTCGCGCACTCGGCGAACAAGCAGCCAAACCGTATTTCCTGTTCGTGCCCGAACAAGGCAAAGCCGATGGCACTCACTTCAGCCGCCCCGGTGCCACCGCAATCGCCTGCCTGGTTGTGCATGGCTGGGTGAAACTGCAGCCAGCGCTGAAACCGCAACTCCGCCGCGACGCCGATTGCGGCGCAGCCCCCGGTACCGCCGCACAACGCGCCGCGCAGGCGCACCCCTCGCTGGTGGTGCACGAACGCGACCTCGCCCGCGCGCAACCCGGCCCGCACGGCGGCGCCGGACCCACCACGGCGTATCCCTTCTTTGCCGACGCACCGGAGCTGAAATTCGTGCTGCGCAAACGCGTGCTGCACAAGGGTGCCGGCATCGGCCTGCACCTGCACGACAAGGATGAGATCTACTACATCGTCAGCGGCCGCGGGGTGTATGCACTGGATGGCAAGCAATACGAAGTCAACGCAGGCGATGCGCTACTGACGCGACCGGGAAGCACGCATGCGTTGCAGCAAACCGGGGAAGAACCGTTGGTTGTATTGCTGGCATACACGGTGGCGCCGAAGAGATAAGCCACACGTCACTGATACGTATCATCGATCTCCCGGTTGCGATGCTCACGATAAGCCTTGAAATCAAGCCTATCGCATCGGATCAATCACCGACTCCATCGCCACTATCTCGGTGCGGCTGGCGTTGCATCGCACAGCTTCCTGTTGCCACCGCGCAACCGCCGTGCGTACTTCTTCGATGATGGCCAATGCCTGCGCTCTGGTCAGCCGATAATAATCGTGCGTTTCCATCAATAGCGCCGTATCGGGTGTGGTGTCGTCAAGACTGATGGTCAGCACGTGCACGTCTTTGTCCTGGTTTGGATTGACGTCGAACGCAGGTGCCAAACGCCAGCCGTCGTGCTCACGCAGGAATCCATGATTGCGCAAGTGATCGTCGCGGTTGCCGATCAGCACGTTGAAGGCGACGCGGCGGAATAACTGATGCAGATCCTGTTGAATGGCATGTGCTGCGCCGACGACTTCGATGGCATGTGCAATATCGACGTAGGACGATGCTTCGCTGTGTTCCACATCCAGCAGCGTAAATGCCGAGGCATACGCACGACGGCTATGCGCAGTGCGATCAAAGCGTTGTACTGCGAACGTGGTGCCATGCTTGGAAAGCTGCAGTGGCTTGGCGGCAGGCATGCTGATGCCTGCCGCCAGCGACAGACGGTAGGTGATGTATTCCCATCGGCCCACGTCGTAGAGGTCGTCGGTGGAAGGAAATTTCGCCAGCCAGAGAGAACCGTCAGACTCTTGGACACTGGCCTTGGGTCTGGCGCCACCAAGCGAGGCGCCAGGCGCGATCAGTTGCTTGACCCACGTGAGGTCCGTGTCGCTGTCATCCATGTCATCGCGCTCAAGGCGGCGAGCAATCGCTTCCAATTCGCGCAATTCGGTCATGGGCGGCGCGCTCAATGCATGGTCGTCGAGGTATCGGCCGGTCGTGCTGTCGCGCAACCTCAGCGCGCCCATGCGGGACGCATCGTTGACGCCCATCAGATAATCCCAGGGACGCAGTGCACGAACCTTTCGGCCTTGTTCGCGCGCCATGATCACTTCTCTGCGCTTCATCAGCAGTTTGCCCCAGCGATCGGGCGAACAATCCAGAAAGGCACCGGTCAACTCGGACGCTCCGGCGCGTGCAATCGATGCGCCCGCATAGAGCGGTAGCTGCGGGTCGAGTGCGAACGCGCGAACAGTTGTCTCGCTTGCCAACCAGCCGGCGGCGTATTCGAACTGTAGTGTCTCGCCACGGCGGCTGTGTTGGCGTGTCAGATACCCAACCAACGCGTTATCACCCAGTGATCGATCTTCCAGCCATACCTCGACCTTGTTGATGTCACGCGCGGGGGAGGGCGAACTCATGGCTCGCCCCTGATGGAAGAGGGCCCCGGCTTCCGCAGGCGGCTGTCCTGCAGCTCCCTTCCCAGCGGATCTGCCTGCGCCAGGAGATCGATGTCCTTGTCCAGGCCAAGCACCGTCAGCACGCGGAGAACGGTCGCCAAACTGGTCGAGGGGTCGCCATTTTCCAGCTTTGCCAGGGTCGGCACGCTGACGCCGACGCGGGTTGCCAGCTCGCGCTGGGTCATCTCGCGACGCAGTCGTGCGGTGCGCAAGCGTTCTCCCAGCGCCTCGATCTGGCGCTGGGCACGCGGCATGGTGGGAGGGACGCGTTTAGCCATAACAAATTAAATTACTCTTTAGCAGTATAAAAGCAACTTAATTTTGTATTCGGCTGGTCTGCTTGTTAGGGTTTTATGCCTTGTCGTAAGCGCTGGTACCTGCACCCCTCAGGCCTTGTCCACCCCGTAGTGAGTCAGCCCCAATCGCGCCAGTTCGCCGGAGCGGCGGTAATAGACTTCTTCCCAGCCATCCACGCGCTGGCGGTCGGTCTCGTTCATGGCGTCGAGGATGTCTTCGATGCTGAGCAGATTCGGGTCTTCTTCCAGGCGTTCGAACACGGCGCCCAGGCCTTCGATCGCCTGGCGTGTCTGCGCCGCACCCATCGCCGCCAGCGCCTGCAGCGCGTAAGTGCGCGTGCTGGCGTCCCAGCGGTCGAAATAGCGCGCGTAGCCGCTTTCGACCATGTCCGCGTCCAGCCGTGCCAGTGCAACCAGCTCGCGCTCGCCGGGTGTCAGCGCATCCAGGTGGCCACGCAGCGTGGTCAGTTTGGTCTGCGCGCGCGCACTGCGGCGGCGCCACAACAGCTCGGGCATGTTGAGCAGGCCCTCCGGGGTAGGCGGCGCGACGGCGGGCCAGTTCACCCCAAAACCGTCTTCGGTAATCTGCCACTGCGCGCGCTGCGGCGGCGCCGCCTTGAACAACAGCCGATGCGCCTTGATGGGCTCATCGATACGGATGCCATTGGCCAGGGTGAACAGCAGGCGGGTGTCGTCCAGCTCCAAGCGCCGGATGCGTAGCTGCGTCAGGTCCATTGAGCGAAGGCGGTGTGGGGAGGTTTGACCTTAGTCCGCGTGGGCAGTGCTGTCGAGTCGTTGCAGCGATCTCGCGCCACCCCGGCACCGCTCACACATCGCCCTCGCAACTCCAACCTTCGCCGGTACCGCGCTGGAGTACTCGATCTGTCACAAGTACATCGCCGGCAGGCACCTGCGCCTGCTGCGCAAGATCGGCATAGATCGGGGTGAAATCCGGCGCGGTGGCGTCCATCAATTGCGCGAAGCTGTCGATGACGAAATAGGTCTTTTGAAAGCTGTCGATGCGGTAGCGCGTGCGCATGATGCGTTGCAGGTCGAAGCCGATCCGGTTGGGCGCTGGCGATTCCAGCGAATGCAGCGATTCGCCCTTCGACGACACGATGCCGGCACCGAAGATGCGCAACCCTTGCGGCGTTGCGATCAGGCCGAATTCCACCGTGTACCAGTACAGGCGGGTGAGATTCTGCAGCGCGTCCGGCCCGATGCCGTGCGCCTTGACCCCCCCACGGCCGTAGGCCTGCATGAAGTCGGCAAACAGCGGGTTCATCAGCAGCGGCACGTGCCCGAACAGGTCATGGAACAAATCCGGTTCGGCGATGTAATCGATCTGCTCGGGGCGGCGGATCCACCACGTCACCGGGAAGCGCTTGTTGGCCAGATGCTCGAAGAAATCCAGCTCCGGCAGCAGGCCTTGTACGCCGACCAGGGTCCAGCCGGTAGCCGACTGCAGCACGGCGTTGAGCGCATCGAACCGCGGGATGTGGGTATCGCCCATGCCCATCGCATCCTGCGCCTGCAGGAATTCGTCGCAGGCGCGCCCGACCAGCAGCTCGCGCTGGCGCCGATACAAGCTGCCCCAGGTGGCATGGTCGTCGGCGCTGTAGCTGTCCCACGGCTGCTCGACCACGGCGGTGGTGTAGACCGGCACATAACCCTTGTCGGTGAGCTGATTCTCGACGCGTTGCGGTGCGATGTTCATGCGGCGGCAGTTCCCGATGATCAGCGCTCACCTTAGCTCGATGGCCGCGCAACGGGATTGCGAATCTTGCGCGGTCAATGCCAGATGGCGCAAGATTCGTGCGTCATCTTCTGCTGCTGCGCAATATATGGATCAGCCCATCGCCCTGGACCGCACCGATCTGCGCCTGCTCGCCCTGCTGCAGACGCAGGGGCGCAGCAGCAATGCGGAGTTGGCGGTGCAGGTCAATCTGTCGGCATCGGCCTGCTTGCGCCGCACCCAACGGTTGGAGGCGGCCGGCATCATCGCCGGCTACGGCGCGCGCCTGGATGCCAAGGCGCTGGGACTGGGACTGCAGGCGTTCGTGCGCGTGCAGTTGGAACAGCACGGCCAGGCCGATATCGAGCATTTCGCCGAGGGCGTGCGCGGCTGGGACGAGGTGGTGGCTTGCTGGGCGCTCACCGGCGACATGGATTACCTGCTGCAGGTCCAGGTGCGCGATCTGGAGCATTTCTCGCGGTTTCTGCTCGACCGCCTGCTCAACGCCACCGGCGTGTCCGACGTCAATTCCAGCTTCGTGCTGCGCACGGTGAAGGCGCCGGAAGGCTTGCCGCTCTCGCATCTGGGCTGATCCGGCGGGCTGTGAGGCAGGCACGCGTGCGCTGTGACTTGCCTCTCAAACGATAACGATTTACATTTGCGTAACATCCGGCCGCGTCCGGCATGTCTCCTCGTCGATCCGCCAGCCCGGCAGGGCCAGCCAGCTCGTCGCCCGAGTGGGACGCGCCGCGCATGCCTGCGCTTTTTTTGCCCGGTGACGCCGCGCGTCCCGCACCGATCGACGAGAACCCTCCAATGCCCGCGATTTCCGCCCCCCTGGCCACGTTGTCCGCTGCCTTGCTATGCGCGTTGGCGCTGACGCCCTGCGCTGCCCGTGCCGACAGTGCCGCCGCCGATGCAAGCAACGCCAAGACGCTGGACCAGGTCAACGTCAACGGTGCGGTGAGCCGCGCGCAGCCGGCCACCACCACGCGCCTGCCGCTGACCTTGCAGGAAACGCCGCAGTCGGTGAGCGTGATCGGGCTGCAGCGGCTGGAAGACGAGTCGCTTTTCAGCATCGACGATGTGATGCGCAACGTCACCGGCGTCAACGTGTCGTTCTACGACACCCAGCGTCCGCTGTACTTCGCGCGCGGCTTCCAGATCACCGACTTCCAGGTCGACGGCTTGCCCACCTACAGCGGTTCCACCAACCAGGAATACGACACGGTCTTTTACGACCGCATCGAAGTGATCCGCGGCGCCAATGGCCTGCTCACCGGCGCGGGCATTCCCTCGGCCACGGTCAATCTGCTGCGCAAGCGGCCCGGTAAGGAGTTCGATGCCTCGTTCGCGGTGAGCGCGGGCACCTGGGATTTCCGCCGCATGCAGGCCGACGTCAACGCACCGCTGACCGAAGATGGGCGCTGGCGCAGCCGCGTGGTGGCGGCCTGGCAGGATCGCGATTACTACTACGACCGCTACCACGACAACAAGATGTCGGGCATGGCGGTGCTGGAAGGCGATCTGACCGACAGCACCACGCTCACCGTCGGTTACCAGCGCCAGGACAACAGCCCGGTCGGCTCGACCTGGGGCACAGTGCCGTTCTTCGCCGCCGATGGCTCGCTGGCCAACCTGTCGCGCTCCACCAACCTGGCGCCGGAGTGGACCCGCTGGCAGCGCGAAACCAGTACCGCCTTCGCCAACCTGGAACAACGCTTCGGCGAGGACTGGCTGTTGCGCGTCAACACCGCGCACACCAAGGGCAATGTGCAGAGCCTGCGCGTGTACGGCACCGGCTATCCGGCCGCCGATGGCAGCGGCATGTTTCTGCGCACCGGCGCTGGCGACACCGAAGACACCCGCGACAGCGTGGATGTGTATCTGTCCGGTGGTTTCTCGCTGTTCGGCCGCCAGCACGATGTGGTGGTTGGCGGCAGCTGGCAGGATCTGCAATCCACCTCGTATGGCGTGGCGCAGACCTATCCCGACGACTGGGCGACCTGCCCCAACGACTTTGGCCCACCCGAGCGCTGCTATTTCATTCCCAACATCCGCAACTGGGATGGCAATGCGTCCGAAGTGACCTATGCGCGCACCGGCCGGCGCAGCGAAGCGCGCACCACCCAGCGCGGCGTGTATGCCTCCACCCGGTTTCGTCTGGCCGATCCGCTGTCGGTGATCGCCGGCGCACGCCTGAGTTCCTGGGAAACCCGCACCCAGGCCTTCGACGCCAGCGGCACCTATACCGGCACCAGCGGCCGCTATGAAGTGAGCGACGAAGTCACCCCGTACGTGGGCCTGGTCTACGACATCGTGCCGGATGTGTCGCTCTACGCCAGCTACACCGAAATCTTCAATCCGCAGAACTACCGCGACAAGGACAATAACCTGCTCGCCCCGGTGGAAGGCTCCAACCTGGAAGCCGGCATCAAGGCGCAGTTGTTCGACGGCCATGCGATGGCCACCGCCGCCGTGTTCGAGGCCAAGCAGGACAACTTCGCCGTGCGCGACATGACCCAGCCGGAATCCTCGCTGCCGGACGGCAATTCGGCCTACATCGGCATCAACGGCACCAAGAGCCGTGGTTGGGAAATGGATATCAACGGCGAGATCCTGCCCGGCTGGACCGTCAATGCCGGCTTTACCCACGTCAAGGTGACGCGCCCGCCCACCGATGCGATCTACGCCAACCTGCCCGAGGATTATCTGCAGCTGTCCACGCAGCTGCGCTTGCCCGGCGCCTGGGAGCGCCTGAGTATCGGCGGTGGCGTCAGTTGGCAGAGCGCAGTACGCGGTTTCAATATCGAGCGCCCCACCGGCGACGGCAGCGGTGCCACCACACCGGTCACCGTGGTGCAGAACGCATACGCCTTGGTGCACTTCAACGCCAACTACCGCATCAGCGATCAGTGGACTGCCACGCTGGCGGTACGCAACGCCTTCGATAAAACCTATTGGGCCAATCTGGATTACCAGAATTACGGCGAGCCGCGGTTTGTCAGCGTGTCGTTGCGTTGGCGGTATTGAGGCGTTGCCGATGATGCTGATGCGTTACAGGTAACGCATCGCGGCCAAGGCCGCTCCTACAAGAGCGGTCTTGTCCGCATCACGGCGCCACGCAGGCCTCGTCCTTGCCGCGCAATTTCTCCCAGCGCGAGCGCTCTTCCAGACAGCGCCGATACGCTTCTGCTTTCGCTGCGGCAGCCTGATCGGCGGCGGTGCGGGTAGCGCTACTACGCTGCGCCTGCAACTGCGCGATCTTGGCGCGGATCTGCGGCATCGCCGCCATCGCGGCGCGCTCGCCTTCCAGGATGGCCGCGCCACGCTGGTTGAAATCGGCCGAACCGATGTCGCTGACCTTGGGGCGGATCACCACATCGGCACGTTTGAGTTCGGCCTCGCCCAGGCGCTGGCCCATGATCGAGATCGATTGATTGACGGTGCCCAGCAGATCGCCAGGATTCTTGCCGCTGGCCTTGCTGGAAATATCCACCGCCACCACGAATTCCGCACCGAGCTGGCGCGCCGCATCCACCGGCACCGGGCTGACCACGCCGCCGTCCACATAGTGGTATTGGCCGATGGTCACCGGCTCGAACACGCCGGGAATACTGCTGGATGCGCGTACCGCCTGGCCGGCATTGCCGCGCACGAATACCGTGCGTTCGCCGTCTTCCAGGCGCGTGGCGACTGCGGCGAAGGGCTTGCGCAATTTGTCGATCGGTTTGCCGCCTAGCTGCTCGTTGACGTAGTCCTGCAGCTTCTGGCCCTGCACCAGGCCGCCGGAGAAGATCCGCACATCGCGGATGCTGGTCTGGTCGAGCGCGACGGCCTTTTCCTGCATCTGGAACGCATCCATGCCGCTGGCATACAGCGCCCCGACCACGCTGCCGGCGCTGGTGCCCGACACCACCACCGGCGCAAAGCCGTTGGCTTCGAGCATCTTGATTACACCAATATGCGCAAAGCCCTTGGCCGCACCGCCACCGAGCGCAACGCCGATTTTCACCGGCTTGGCAGTGCTGGCAGATGGCGCCTGCACGACAGGTGCCGGCATGGCAGGACGCGGTTCACCGCCGCAGGCCGAAAGCAGACCGAGCAACGACATCAGGGCGAGAAAGCGTGGGCGGCGGAGCGCGGTCATGGCGACGGGATGTTGGATGGATGGCGAGGGAGAATACACGCGTCGCGCGATCAACCGCTGTTCCTTCTCCCCACGGGAGAAGGTGCCCCACAGGGGCGGATGAGGGTACGGACGAAGCCGCGCGTCATCTCGTTCCAAGTGTGGCTTCGCCCCGTACCCTCACCCCAACCCCTCTCCCGCAAGGAGAGGTGCTTGATCTCATGAAGGTTCGAGCACGTCTCCCCGATATATGTCCCTAGCCAAGCCCACACGTGCCCGCAACTCAGCCTTCCCCAACCGTCGCCCAATAACGCTCGCCGTCGCGCTGCACCCGCACCGGGCCGTCGAACACCGCCGACAGGCTGGCGTCGGTGAGCAGCGCATCGCGCGTGCCATCGGCCACCACGCTGCCGCCGCGTAGCAGGATCACTCGTGCGATCTCCGGCACGATCTCTTCGATGTGGTGGGTCACCAGCACCAGCGTGATGCCTTGCTGGGCGAGGTGACGCATGGTGTCGAGCAGATGCTGCCGCGCGACCAGATCCAGACCGGTGGAGGGCTCGTCCAGCAGCAGCGCCTGCGGCCGGTTCACCAACGCCCGCGCGATCAGCACGCGGCGGGTTTCGCCTGCCGACAACTCGGCAAATTGCCGATCCAGCAGCGGCAGTGCGCGCGCTAGTGCAAGCGCCTCACGTGCCCGCGCGCGCATGTCGTCGCTGACGTCGCGATGCGGCGACACTACGTAGCTGGCGAAGAAGCCGGACAGCACCGCGCTTTCCACATCCAGCCCCGGCATGTCGGCCAGGTTGACGCTCAGATCGCCGGTGACGATGCCCAGCTGCGAGCGCAACCGATCCACTTGCCAGCGCGTCTGGCCCAGCACTTTCACCGCCGGTTGGCCGTCGGCACGCACCAGCGGGTACAGCTCGCGCGTGATCAGTTTGATGAAGGAGGATTTGCCGCAGCCATTGGGTCCCAGGATGGCGGTGTGTTGCCCCAGTGCAATGCGCAGGCTCAAGGCGTGCAGCACGCGCACCTGGCCACGCATCACGCTGGCATGGTCGAGTTCGATCAACGGGACGGCATTTTCAATAGCAGAAGTCGCAGAAAAACCGGCAGCAACAGTCATACGGATGACATCAACCAGGTGGGGAAAGGAGACGTGTGAACCGCTTTAGGAATGCAGGGCGCACCCTACGCATCCGAAGGGTGAAGTTTGCCGCCATCGCCCCCATCATGTCTGCATCGACCAAAGAAATGGCGCCGCTGTGGAACTGCCGATGTTGTCTGATCCGATCATCGACTTCCTGACCTCCGGCGTGGCCGGGTTGGGCGTGTGGGGCATGCTGGCAGTGCTGCTGGTGTTCACCCAGCTCACCATCTTTGCGGTGACCTTGTACCTGCATCGCAGCCAGGCGCACCGGGGTGTGGATTTTCATCCGCTCGTTGCGCACGTCTTCCGTTTCTGGACCTGGCTGACCACCTCGATGATCACCCGTGAATGGGTGGCGATCCATCGCAAGCATCACGCCAAGGTCGAGACCGAGGAAGACCCGCACAGCCCGCAGACCAAGGGCATCGGCCAGGTGTTCTGGCGCGGCGTGGAGCTGTACCGCGAAGCGCGCGCGCAGCGTGCCGATATCGAGCAGTACGGCAAGGGCGCACCCACCGACTGGATCGAGCGTCACCTGTACACCCCGCATGCCAATGCCGGCCCGATCGCGTTGCTGGTCATCAATTCAGTGCTGTTCGGTCTGCCGGGCATTGCGTTGTGGGCGATCCAGATGGCGTGGATCCCGTTCTGGGCCGCTGGCGTGGTCAATGGTCTTGGCCACTGGTGGGGCTATCGCAATTTCGAATCCGCCGACACCTCCACCAACCTCACGCCGTGGGCGTTGTGGATCGGTGGCGAAGAACTGCACAACAACCATCATGCGTTCCCCAGCTCGGCGCGGTTTTCGATGCGGCGCTGGGAGCTGGATATCGGCTGGGTCGCCATTCGCGGTTTGCAGGCCTTGGGCCTGGCCAAGGTGCTGCGCGTGGCGCCGTCGCTGGATATCCGCCCCAACATCGCCGTGCCCGATGCCGACACACTCAAGGCATTGCTGTCGCATCGCTTCCAGGCCATGACCGACTACCAGCGCAACGTGCTCAAGCCGGCATTGCGCGAAGAAGCTGCCGCCACCGGCGCGAAGTTGCGGCAGTTGCTGCCACGGCGCCTGCGCAAGGGCCTGGTCGACGACGGGCGCTGGCTCAAGCCCGACGCGCGCGAACAGTTGCAGCGCTGGGTGGCCGAGCGCCCGCGCATGCGCACGCTGGTCGAGTACCGCGCGCGCTTGACCGCCGTGCTGGAGGCGCGCAGCCATGATGCCTCCGAACGGCTCAAGCACTTGCAGCAGTGGTGTCACGAGGCCGAAGCCAGCGGCAATGCCGCTTTGCAGGCGTATGCGGCAAGGCTCAAGGGTTATGCGCTGAGTGGGTCTTAAGCGTAGTGGCACGCGTGCCGATGTGCGTACGCGTGGATCGCATGGTTCGATTATGCGCAGCATGCTGATGGCATGTGGTGTGTGCATTCCGGCGGTTGTCGCGCAGGCCCAGGTACAGGACAGCCAGCAGTATCTGCAACGCATGGACACCGATGGCGATGGGCGGGTCAGTCGCGACGAATATCTGGTCTGGATGAGTTACGCCTTCGACCAACGCGATCTGGATCACGACGGCGTGCTGCAGGGCGATGAACTGCCGGGTCGTCGCGGCAAGCCGATCACCCGCGCGGCCCATCGCGCCACGCTGATCGAGCGCTTCGCACGGCAGGATGCCAACAGCGATGGCTCTCTGAGCGCGCGTGAGTTGCTGGCACCGCCGCGCTGATGTGCGCCGGCACGCTTGCCTTCGCGCTCGCCTGACGCCAGGCCCGGCAAGCTCGCGCACATGTTCACTCTCGACCAGGTCAGCCGCCGCTACGGCCAGGCCATTGCCCTCGATGCAGTCACGCTGACATTCGCCAGCGGGATCACCACCGCCTTGATCGGCCCCAGTGGCGCCGGCAAGTCCACCGTGCTGCGCATGCTGGTGGGGCTGGAATGGCCCGACAGCGGCACGGTCGCCTTCGACGGCACGCCGCTGCAACGCGCCAGCCTGCAGGCGCAGCGGCAACGCATCGGTTATGTGATCCAGGAAGGCGGGTTGTTTCCGCATCTGGATGCGCGCAGCAATGTGGTGTTGCTGGCGCAGACGCTGGGCTGGACGCGGCAACGCATCGATGAGCGCCTGGAGATCTTGTGCGCGCTGTGCCAGTTGCCGCCTGAATTATTGAAGCGCTATCCGGCCGAGCTGTCCGGCGGACAGCGCCAGCGCGTGGGCTTGATCCGCGCCTTGATGCTGGATCCACCGGCCTTGCTGCTGGACGAACCGCTCGGCGCGCTCGACCCCATCGTGCGCTACGACCTGCAAGCGCAGATGCGCGAACTGTTCGCCCAGCTCGGCAAGACCGTGGTGCTGGTGACGCATGACGTGGCCGAAGCGGCGTATCTGGCTGACACCCTGGTGCTGATGCGCGCCGGCCGCGTGGTGCAGCAGGGCAGTGCACGCAGCTTGCTCGAACATCCGGCCGATCCGTTCGTGCAACGCTTTCTCACTGCGCAACGCAGCATCGGCGAGGCGGCATGATCGCGCGCGTGTTGCTCGCACTATGTGTGCTGATCTGCAGTGCCGGCGCGCATGCCGCGCAGGTGACGATCGGCTCGAAGAACTTCACCGAGGCGGTCCTGCTGGGCGAGATCGCCACTGCCGCCGGCCAGAGAGATGGTGTGGAGGTGCAGCACCGCGCGCAGCTCGGTGGCACCCGCATCCTGTGGCGCGCGCTGGAGACCGGGCAGATCGATGCCTATGCCGAATACACCGGCACGCTGGCGCAGGAACTGCTGCAGCTGCCCAAGGCCAGCCAGGCCGAATTGCGCGCCGCACTCGATGCACGCGGCCTGGCGATGACCGACTCGCTCGGCTTCCAGAACACCTATGCCTTCGGCATGCGTGCCGAACGCGCACAGGCGCTCGGTATCGCGACGATGTCGGATCTGGCCCGGCATCCAACGCTCACCATCGGCCTGAGCAACGAATTCATGCAACGCGCCGATGGCTGGCCGGGCGTGCGCGCGGCGTATGCGCTGCCGCAGACCGCAATCGGGCTGGATCACGATCTGGCCTATCGCGCGCTGCAGAGCGGGGCGATCGAAGTCACCGATCTGTACAGCACCGATGCGGAAATTCCGTATTACCAGTTGCAGGTGCTGCGCGACGACCGCCGGTATTTCCCCGAGTACCAGGCCGTGTTTCTGTATCGCAAGGACCTGGCGCAACGCGCACCGGCGATGTTGAAGACATTGCAGGGGCTGCAAGGCCGCATCGACGAGGCGACCATGCAGCGGCTCAACGCGCAGGTGAAGCTGGAGCGTCAGTCCGAGGCGGCGGTGGCCGCGCAATGGCTGGGCGTCACGCCTGCATCCGAAGCCGATTCGCGTATTAAGCGCCTGCTGCGGCACACGCGCGAACATCTGGCCCTGGTCGGCATCTCGTTGGGCTTTGCGTTGGTGATTGCGTTGCCGCTGGGCGTGCTGGCGGCACGGCGGCCACGGCTCGGTCAGGTGGTGCTGTCGTTGACCGGCGTGTTGCAGACACTGCCATCGCTGGCGGTGTTCGTCTTCATGATTCCGCTGTTCGGCATCGGTGCCAAACCGGCGATTGCCGCGTTGTTTCTCTACAGCCTGCTGCCGATCGTGCGCAACACCCACGCCGGGCTGACCTCGATCCCACGCGAGCTGCGCCAGACCGCTCAGGCAATCGGGCTACCAGCGTGGACGCGCTTGTGGCGCGTGGAGTTGCCGCTGGCGCGCCGCACGATCGTGGCAGGTATCCAGACCGCAGCGGTGATCAACGTCGGCACCGCCACGCTGGGCGCATTGATCGGTGCTGGCGGTTACGGCCAGCCGATCCTCACCGGTATTCGCCTGGACGACATCGGCTTGATTCTGGAAGGCGCGATTCCTGCGGCGGTGCTTGCACTGCTGGTGCAGGCGGCGTTCGAAGGCCTGGAGCGCTGGGTCACGCCGCGTGGGTTGCGGCTCAGCCAGCGCGGTTGAGCGCTTAGGAGCGGACCTGGCCGCGATGAGGCATTACCCCGGTAACGCCCCTTCGCGGCCAGGTCCGCTCCTACAAGCGCTGGCTTACCGCCTCATCCGGCAGCGCCGCAATCAAGCGTGAAAGCGCATTCTCGGTGGCGCTCATGTGCGGTGCGATACGTAAACGTCCATGCCGCCGTGTGCAGATCGCCCCAAGTTTGCTGAACGTTGCCGCCACTGCATCCAGCTGATCTGCTGGCGGCTGCAAGGCCGTGAGATGCGGTGCATGCCCAGGCGTGCACCAGCCGCCCAGACCACGTGCGTGCAAGGCCGCGTCCCACTGCGCAGTGAGCGCACCAAGCGCCTGCCCAATACGTGCCGGTTGCCATGCAGCAACCTGCTGCAATGCCGCCGTCGCCATCGCGATCCGCAAGGGATCGGTAACGCCGCCGGCATCGAACCGTCGTGCACCGCTGCGGTACGGTGGCGCTTTGGCGACCGGAAAGTCCCAACTGCTGCCCGCATCGCGGCCGATCCAGTGTTCTTCGATCGGCACGCCGTGCGCACGCCACTGCGGTGCCACCCACAGCCAGGCCAATCCCATCGGCCCGAGCAGCCATTTGTGGCCGACACTGACCACAAAATCCGGTTGCCAGCGCGGTAGATCGGTCGGCAGCACGCCCAGGCTCTGGCTCAGATCCAGCACCAATGCCGCGCCGCATGCATGCACCGCTGCGCTGATCCGGTCCAGGTCCAGTTGCCGCCCATCCAGCCAGTACGCATGCGGCAGCGTCACGATGCGTAATGCAGGGGTGTCGGCAATCGCCTGCAATACCGCGTCGGTGAGTGCGTCGCCGCTAGCCGTCGGCACCGCCACGATATGCGCACCGACTTCCACACAGCGCCGTTGCCAGATCAGCAAGTTGGACGGGAATTGTCCCTCCAGCAGCAACACCGCCTCGCCGCGTTGCAGCGGCAGGTTGCGTGCGGCAGTGGCCAGCCCATGCGCGGCCGAGGGCAGCATCGCCACGCCATCGGTGTCGTGGTCGAACAAGCCAGCGGCAAGCACGCGCAAACATTCGATGTCGTGCAGCCACGCATCGAACGGCAGCTGCCAGGGTGTGGCCATTGCGTCGATGGCCTGATGCGCCACCGTTTGCACGGCGCGCAATAGCGGCCCGCGCGAGGCGGCATCCAGATACGTGATGTCGATAGGCAACGCGAATGCCTGCTGCCGATGTGCCCAATCGATGGGGGCGGGGAGCAGGCTGGACAGGGAAGACGTGGACATGACTACAGCTTACCGCTGGCTGCCACGCTGCCGACACGGCGCGTTCACGGTCGCTCCTCAAGCATATGCCCATGTCTGCAATCTCCCCCGTGCTGGTCGACCACCAGCAACAGCAGCTGACCCTGCTGGAACGCTTCGCGCAGACCCGCGCGTTGAGCGATCGCCTCGCCGCACCGCTGAGCGCCGAAGACGCGATGGTGCAGAGCATGCCCGACGCCAGCCCCAGCAAATGGCATCTGGCGCATACCACTTGGTTCTTCGAACGCTTCGTGTTGCAGACAGATCCTGCGTACCGCGTGTTCGATCCGTCCTGGGATTTCTTGTTCAACAGCTACTACCAAAGTGTGGGCCCGATGCATGCGCGCGCACGCCGCGGTGTGCTGTCGCGGCCCTCATTGCAGCAGGTGCGCGATTACCGCGCTGCGGTCGATGCACAGATGCAGCAGCGCTTGCGCGATGGGCAATTAGACGCCCAGGCCTGCACCATCGTGCAACTCGGGATCCAGCATGAGCAGCAGCATCAGGAGTTGCTGCTCACCGACATCAAGCATGCGCTGTGGAGCAATCCGTTGCAGCCGGCCTATCGCGATGCGCCCGCACCGCCCGCCGCCATTGCCAGCACGCTGCGCTGGCATGCGCGCGACGAGCAGATCGTGGAGATCGGTGCAGCCGCGTGGCCGCAATCCGAAGCGTTTGCCTACGACAACGAATCGCCGCGTCACCGTGTTCTGGTCGGCGCGCATGCGCTGGCCAATCGCGTGGTCAGCAACGCCGAATTTCAGGAATTCATCGACGCCGGTGGTTATCGCAGCGCCGGCGCCTGGCTCAGCGATGGCTGGGCGATGGTGCAGGCGCAGGGCTGGCAGCGTCCGTTGTACTGGGATGCAGATGGACGCGAGTTCACGCTTGATGGCTGGCGCGCGCGCGATGCACATGCACCGGTGTGCCATCTGAGTCTCTTCGAAGCCGATGCCTTTGCACGTTGGGCCGGCGCGCGTCTGCCCACCGAGGCCGAGTGGGAGCAAGCCGCCACCGGTGTGCCGGTGCAAGGCAACTTCGTCGATACCGACGCGCTGCATCCACGTGGCGCCGAAGCGGTGGATACCGGCCTGCAGCAGTTGTTCGGCGATGTCTGGGAATGGACCGGCAGTGCGTATCTGCCGTATCCGGGTTTCGCGCCGTGGCCCGGATCGCTGGGCGAATACAACGGCAAATTCATGAATGCGCAATGGGTGCTGCGCGGTGGCAGTTGTGCCACACCGGCCAGCCATATTCGCGCCAGTTACCGCAACTTTTTCCCATCCGATGCGCGTTGGCAGTTTGCCGGCGTGCGCCTTGCCAAGGATCTGCCTTGAACGCCGCCGCCCACGCCACCCAACGCGCCCACGCCGCGCTGACCGATCTGCAACCGCAACCGGACGACATCACCGCCGATGCGCTGGCGGGTTTGGCCCAGACGCCCAAGACGCTGCCGTCCAAGTATTTTTACGACGCGCGCGGTTCGCAGTTGTTCGAAGCCATCACTCAGCAGCCGGAGTATTACCTCACCGGCACAGAATTGCGTCTGCTGGAAGCCAGCATGCCGGCGATCGCGCAGGCGATCGGCCCCGAGGTGCATGTGGTCGAATACGGTAGCGGCAGTGGCCGCAAGACCGAGTTGCTGCTGCAGGGCCTGCGCGATGTGGTGGCCTATACCCCGCTGGAAATCTCGCGCAGCGCCTTGCTCGACAGCACCGCGCGGCTGGCCCAGCAATTTCCGCAGATTCAGATGTTGCCGGTGTGCACCGACTTCACCAAGCCATTGCGGTTGCCCGATGCGCAGCGCCCGGCGCGTCGGCATCTGGTGTTCTTCCCCGGTTCCACGCTGGGTAACTTCACCGACGCCGCTGCCATCGAACTCATGGACGCGATGCGCCAGACCATGGGTAGCGATGGTTGCGCGTTGATTGGTATCGACCTGGACAAGGATGCTGCCTTGATCGAGGCTGCCTATAACGATGCAGCCGGTGTCACTGCCGAATTCACCTTGAACCTGCTGGCGCGGTTAAATCGCGAGATCAGTAGCGATTTCGATCTGGATGGCTTCCACCACCACGCGGTCTATGCGCGTGAACGTGGCCGCATTGAAACCTTCCTGATCAGCCAACGCACACAGCGCGTACACGTTGGCGGCAAACACTTCGACTTCGCCGAAGGCGAAGCGATGCAGGTCGAATACAGCTACAAATACACCGACGCCCGCTTCGCTGAACTTGCTGCGGCGGCCGGATTGAAAGTTACGCATGGTTGGAACGATGCGAAGGACTGGTTCGGGCTTCGCTTGTTGCGGCCGTTGTAAGGTTGCAGCGCAAGGTCTGAACAACCAAAGGCGTGTTCGGCTGCGATCAGCGATCCGGTGGCATCTCACGCAGATGCTTGGCCGCTTGTCTCATGCCGCTGAAGACGGTATCTGCCAGGGACATCGGGAACTCTGCTGGAAGCGTGTTTGCAACAAAATCCAATGCGCTTTCCAGCTGTTCCAATAATTCTTCGATCCAGGGTTCGGCACCAGCACGTACCCCACAGGCACGCGCAGTGTCGTTCCAATGGCGGCGGCGAATATCTTTCAAGCGACGATGCCGATTTTTGCCAACCACGGCCATCGCCAGTGCCGCGCGATGTGGATCCAGCTGCTGTGCGCCGCGCCCAAGGATGGGATAAACAGATAAAACGCTCGTAGAGCGGCGTCATGCGGAAACGTCCGCCGGGCTCAATCATCAAACTGAAATTCTTGGCATGTCCGTCAGTCGCGGCGATCAGCCAGAACAGGATCTGCGTCTTGAAGAAGATTTCGCGGTCGGAAGGCTGGCTCGACTGCCTTAGTAGCTCCATGATCGCCACGATGCCGGGGCCGCCGTCGCTCTCGTACTTTTTCGACGAAGACACACCGAATGCTTGGCACAGGTCTTCCTGGGGAAGGCGCATCCACCACTGTCCGTCCGGCGATAGACGCCGATCGAAACGTTCAACAATCAGGGCGCGCTGCTCTTGGAATCTTCCCATTGTGGTGACAGCCACGGGAATACCAAATGCGGCGAGCAGTTGCGCACACAGCCATTCGTTTTCTACTGAAGCCTGCATGTCCGCGCGCATGTTGCCGACCAGCCCCAGCGGTAGCTTGAAAATGTGAGTACTCGGGGTGCTCCCCATGGGTACGCACCACTGATGCTGATGATGTAATAGCGCGGTTTTTTCCTGAGCGCCTGCCAATGACAGCCGAAAGTTGTCGTTATCGCCATGCTGGCCGGGTAGCAGGGGCGCGGTGACGCCGCGCAGCACATCGGCAACCTCGTTATCGGTCAGTGCTCTGTTCTGAATGCTGCGCAGATGCTCGGGTTCGGCATCAATTGCAAGCAACTGGATTGCGCCGACGCAATCGCGGCCGACAGCCTGAAGCAGGTCAAACGTGCTGGCCGAGTCGGTTTTGAAACGTTCCCGCATACGACGACGGATGTCCGAGCTATCGGGCAGCAGATTGTCGAAATAATGGGTGACTACATCGCCGCGATGCGATTGCCCTTCGGGCAACAAGGGAAGTGATAGGGACAGTGGCCGCGCCTGGGGCGAGTGGAGCCATTCGGAGAGGTAGGTCAGCCGCGCTCCCTGCATATCCTCTCGCCAAAGAGCGACGCGCAAACCATTCATCCATACGCACAGTTCGGCCATGGCTCACCAAGCCTCTTCGGAAGCATTCGCGGTGCCGTCGTTGCGCAGGTTCAGCGAAACCTCAACGTTTAGAATCGCCCATACCCGCATCAAGCGTTCGAATGTGGCGACCTCAGGCTTGCGCTCCAGTGCGCTGACCGCTTGGCGGGTGATGCCCAACTGCTCGGCCAACTGATCCTGGGTTAGGCCTTGCTGCTTGCGTAGCGCCTTGAGCAGAGGACCCAGTTGCTGCGTCGTCTGGATGGGAAAAACAGTGGTAGCCATCGTTGCTGGCGTATTGATCGTCGGATTAAGCAATCTATGGCTTTCTTTATGAAAGCGCAATCTATAAGTTGCTTTTTATAAAAGCAACCTATGAGTTGCCTGTCTGGAGAGGCACAGACCAGGCTCTGCGTCTGATCAAGCCGCCTGCACCACATGCAGCGCCTTGGGATTGCGCCACTGCACCAGCAGTGCAGCCTCGCGTGCCTTGGCCTCGTGCAGATGCGCGTGCTTGATATGGCCATAGCCGCGGATATGTTCGGGAATGCTGGCGATCTGCGCGGCCAGGCCGACGTTGTCGGCATCCAGCCGTTGCAGCAGCGTGTCCACTGTCGCTACGTAGTCGGCAATCAGCTGACGTTCGCCGCGCCGTTCGGCGCTGTAGCCGAACACATCGAGCGTGCCGCCACGCAGGAACTTCAACCGCGCCAGCAGCTTGAAGGCGTTGAACATCCACGGCCCGTATTCGCGCTTGATCGGGTTGCCGTGCGCGTCCTTCTTTGCCAGCAACGGCGGCGCCAGGTGGAAGCGCAGCGTGTAGTCGCCTTCGAACTGTTGCTGCAGCCGGCGCTGGAAGTCGCCGCGCGTGTACAGCCGCGCCACTTCGTATTCGTCCTTGTAGGCCATCAGCTTGAAGAAATAACGCGCAACCGCTTCGCTCAATGCGCTGCTGCCTGGCGCACGTTGCGCCTCGTGCGTGCGTACGCGTTCGACCAGGGCGCGATAGCGCTGCGCGTAGGCGGCATCCTGATAGTCGGTCAGAAAGCCGACGCGGCGCGCGATGGCTTCATCCAGCGACTGCGCCAGCTGCTCGTCGTCAAGCGGATGCGTCGGCGCATCGACATCGCCATGCAGCGTATTGCCCGTGCTTTGCGCCAACGCACGTGGCGCGCTCTGACCGCTGAGATCGTGGTCTTCCCAATTGCCGGGCGCACGCGCTTGCGGCGCATCGCCATGCGCGATGGCCGAGTCGCCCACGCTCGGCAAGCCCGAAGCACGCCGCACTGCCGGCAGATCGACCGCGGCCAATCGCCCCCACGCGAACGCCTGCTGATTCATCGCCACAGCCGCACCGTTGAGCTCGATCGCGCGCATCAGCGCCGCATGCGACAACGGCACCAGCCCGTGTTGCCAGGCATAGCCGAGCACGAACAGGTTGCTGGCGATCGCATCGCCCAGCAGCGCGGTGGCCAGTTGCGTGGCATCCAGCAGTAACGGCTCCTGGCCGCCCAATGCGGTACGCACGCCGGCGATGATCTCGGCGGCGGGGAATTGCAGGTCCGGCTGGGTGGTGAAGTTGCCCGGCATTGCCTCATAGGTGTTGAGCACCACCTGGGTGCGGCCATCGCGCACCTTGGACAAGGCCCAGTAATCGTTGACCACCACCATGTCGCAGCCCAGCACCAGATCCGCTTCGCCGGCAGCGATGCGCACCGCGTGGATATCGCCGGGCTGGCGTGCGATGCGGATATGCGTGGTCACCGCGCCGCCCTTCTGCGCCAGGCCGGTCTGATCCAGCACGGTGGCGCCTTTACCTTCCAGGTGCCCGGCCATGCCAAGCAACGCACCGATGGTCACCACGCCGGTGCCGCCGACGCCGGTGATCAGAATGTTCCAGGGCTGTTCAAGCGTGGTGCGTTGTGGCGGCGCGGGCAGCGTGTCGAACAGCGCGGTGGCATCGCGTTGTTTGCCCTTGCGCGGCTTGCCGCCATGCACGGTGACAAAGCTCGGGCAAAAGCCCGACACGCAGGAATAATCCTTGTTGCAGTTGGATTGGTCGATCTGCCGCTTGCGTCCGAATTCGGTTTCCTTGGGCAGCACCGACACGCAGAAGCTCTTTTCGCCGCAATCGCCGCAACCTTCGCAGACCAGCGAATTGATCATGACGCGCTTGGGTGGGTCGACCAGCTTGCCGCGCTTGCGCCGGCGGCGTTTTTCGGTGGCGCAGGTCTGATCGAAGATCAGGATCGATACGCCCTTGATGGTGCGCAACTGCTGCTGCACCGCGTCCAGTTCGCCACGGTCATGAAAGGCGACATCGGCAGGAAACAGATCGCGTCGCCGCGTCCACTTGCCGATGTCGTCGCTGACCACCGCAATGGCGTGGATACCTTCGGCGCGCAGTTGATGGGCGATGTCCGGCACGGTGAGCGTGCCGTCCACCGGCTGGCCGCCGGTCATCGCCACCGCATCGTTGTAGAGGATCTTGTATGTGATGTTGACGCCGGTGGCGACCGATTGGCGGATCGCCAATGAGCCGCTGTGGAAATACGTGCCATCGCCCAGGTTCTGGAACACATGCGGCGTCTCGGTGAACGGCGCCTGCCCCGACCAGGTCACGCCTTCGCCGCCCATGTGGGTGAAGGTGTCGGTGGAGCGGTTCATCCAGGTCACCATGTAATGGCAACCGATGCCGCCCAGCGCACGCGAGCCTTCCGGCACCGCCGTGGAGGTGTTGTGCGGGCAGCCGGAGCAGTAATGCGGCACGCGCGGAAACAGCGCGCGCGGCAAGGCCATTTCGGCTTCCTTGCTGTCCATCCAGCGCAGCCGCTGTTCGATCGAGTCGGTCATCGCGCTGGATGGAAGCGCAAATCGCTGGATACGCTTGCCGATCACCGCCGCAATCGTGGCCGGCGTCAGCTCGCCGGTGGAGGGCAAAATCCACGCGCCGTGCTCGTCGTATTTGCCGACGATGCTCGGCCGCGCACCGGCGCTGGCCGGCCAGTTGTAGAACAACTCTTTCATCTGGCGCTCGATGAAGGCTTTCTTCTCCTCCACCACCAAGATGTCTTCGAGCCCCTGCGCAAACGCGCTGATGCCCACCGGCTCCAGCGGCCAGATCATGCCGACCTTGTAGACGCGGATGCCGATCTGCGCGCACGCCTGCGCATCCAGGCCCAGGTATTCCAGCGCCTGCAGCACGTCCAGATAGCTCTTGCCGGTCGTGACGATACCCAAGCGTGCGTGCGGCGAATTCAGCACGACGCGGTCGATGTGATTGGCGCGCGCGAATGCCTGCGCGGCGGCGATCGCGTAGCGGTGCAGACGCATTTCCTGATCCACCGGCGGATCAGGCCAGCGGATGCTCAACCCCCCTGGCGGCAACGCGAAGTCCTCTGGCAGCACGATGGTGCGTGCGAACGGATCCACATCCACCGAGGCGGAAGACTCCACCGTCTCGGCAATGGTCTTGAAGCCGATCCAGCGCCCGGTATAGCGGCTCATCGCCCAGCCGAGCAGGCCCATGTCCAGGATGTCCTGCACCCCGGCCGGGTTGAGGATCGGCATCATCGCGCTGACGAATTCTTCTTCCGAACCGTGCGGCAGGGTCGAGCTGCGGCAGGCATGGTCGTCGGCGGCCAGCGCCAGCACGCCGCCAAATGGCGAAGTTCCGGCGGCGTTGCCGTGCTTGAACACGTCGCCGCTGCGGTCTACGCCCGGGCCCTTGCCGTACCACATGCCGTACACGCCCTGCACCTTGGCACCGGGGAACAGATTGGTCTGCTGGGTGCCCCAGACCATGGTGGCGGCCAGGTCTTCATTGAGGCCGGGGGTGAAGGTCACCTTGGCCGCGTCCAGATGCTTGCGCGCGCGCCACAGCTCCAGATCGAAACCGCCCAGCGGGCTGCCGCGATAGCCGCTGATGAAGCCGGCAGTCGCAAGGCCGGCGGCGTCATCGCGCAGGCGTTGCATCAACGGCAGCCGCACCAGCGCCTGCACGCCTGACAAGTAGATGCGGCCATCGGCGCGCGTGTACTTGTGCTCCAGCGTGTAATCCGCATCCACCTGGCCGAGCTCCGGCGTGTTGGCAGAGTCGGGGGAAGAGAGTGCAGCAGTACTGGTCATGGCTTGCCCGGAAAGGGTGGCTGGAACCCAGGGCTCCAAAACGGCCTAATAATTGTAACAGCCGCTATTCACATGCTTGGCACACCGGGTGTGCATCGCAGCGACACTGAGGTTAGGATGGGACAGGGTTGGGGTTTGTCGTGTGTCGCAAGGGGAAAAACCAGTGAGAACGAAGTTCGCATGGGCCATTGCGTTGGCCCTGCTCGGGAGCGTGTGGTCGTTGGCGCAAGCGCAGAGCCTGCCCAAGCCCAAGGAGTTCTATTTCGACGAAGACCGCGGCACCACCAAAGCCGTGGTCGCCGTGCAGGGGCAGGGCGATGCGGTGGTCGACCGTCTGGCCGCGATGGTGCAGCGTGACGCACGTGCCGCCGAGCCGCGCGCGCAACTGGCCTCGCTGGCCTATGCCGGTGGGCGCACCCAGTTAGGCGACGAGCTTTACCAGGGGGCGTTGGGCCTGGTTTCCAGTGGTAGCCAGCAATATCGCGCCATCACCTGGAACTACGGCTGGGATCTGTTGCGTGCCGACAAGGCCGACAAGGCCTTGCAGCTGTGGGCCAACCTGGCCAACGGCCGTCCGGCCGCGCCGCAATGGCTGCCCACGACGGCGGCGCTGGCGCTGTGGCGTGCCGGGCGCAAGCAGGAAGCGGTCGAGTGGTATGCCGCCGCCGTGCGCACCTGGCCTGAACGCTGGAGCAGCACCGCCAACTACGCCAGCCTGCTGCCGGACTGGCGCGAAGCAGAGCGTGCCAGCCTGGCCGAGGTTTTCGCCGCCTGGCAGGCGAACCCGCCGGCGTTTCCGTGAGTCTTGGCATCGCGCTGCAGTTAACCGCCGCAGCACGATGCCCTGCATTAGCCGAATCTGCGACAGGCCATCGCTGGTGATGGCTGCATTTGCATAGAAGCAGCCCGTGCTCGACTGACCAGGTTTTCGACTGCATCGAAACAGCGCTATGACGCGAAGTTTTGCTTGTCTTCGAGGGCTTGAACAGTGCGGATAGATCAGGTGTAGTGCGGCTGTTCTGCTGATCTGTGGCTTGGTTGCAGGGCCCTTGCCCGCTCACCATCGCGGGACACGCTGCAAGTACGTCCTTGTAAGCTCTTACGCGGCATCCATGCCGCGTAAGGTCCCGCGACGGTGAGCGGGCAAGGACCAGTCGAGTGGGCTGGTGTGCATGGTTTTCAATAAAACAGCCGGCAAAATTTCTGGCGAGGACACCGCGCACTCGACACACTGGTTTCGGATAGGCAAACGATGGAAGTTTCGCTGCTTCGGGTTAGCGCGATGCCAAGCCAGCCCTCCGCCGATGCCTGTGCTGCGCGCTATGCGATCCTGTGCATCGCTTTCCAACGGACACGATCACGCCATGGCGGTGGATGCATTTGCGTTGATTCTGGCGATGCTGGGGCTGGGTCTGCTGTTCGCCCGCTTGCGGGTGCTGCCGGACAACAGCGCCGACGTGCTCAATCGCATCGTGTTGTATATCTGCCTGCCGGCCTCGGTGCTGACCTATGTGCCGCGCCTGCATCTGGATGCCTCGCTGGGTGGGGTGATCGCCACGCCGTGGGTGTTGACCGCGATCATCGTGCCGCTGCTGTGGGGCTGTAGCCGTGTGTTTGGATTCAAACGCGAGGAATATGCCGCGCTGCTGATGTGCGTGGTCTTCACCAACTCCAGCTTCATCGGCTTTCCGATGGTGCGCGCGTTGATCGGCGATCACGCGCTGCCGTATGCGGTGGTCTACGACCAGTTCGGTACTTTCGTGCTGCTGTCCACGTTTGGGTTGTATGTGCTGGCGCGCTACAGCGGCGACACCCCGCCTACCGCGCGGATGATCCTGCTGCGGGTGCTGCGGTTTCCGCCGCTGTGGGCGCTGCTGTTCGCACTGACGTTGATGCCGGAGCAGCCGCCGACCTGGATCGGTTCGGGATTGAAGAGTCTGGCCGATGCGATGCTGCCGCTGGTGATGCTGGCGGTCGGCTTTTCGCTGCAGTTGCGCTTGCCTGCGGACGAGTTAAAACCGCTGGCAGTGGGGCTGGTCTTCAAACTTGCGTTGATGCCGGTCCTGGCGCTGCCATTGTCCTGGGCGCTCGGCTTGCATGGGGCGATGTTGCAGACCAACGTCCTCGAATCGGCCATGCCCACCATGATCACTGCCGCCGCATTGGCCATCTCGCATCGGCTGGCACCGCGCCTGGCCGCAGCGATGGTCGGCTATAGCATCCTGCTGTCGCTGCTGACATTGCCTGCCTGGGCCTGGTTGCTGGCACGTCTGGTGGCGTGATGCCAGGCGCGAACTCGCGCTGCCACTGCGGCACTGCCGCATCGCAGGTTCAACGCGCACCCGCGTTAGCCTCGCAGCCAATGCTGCAGTGCGATGACAATGCGCTGCATGCAGAGCCGCCAATCGACACCACAGCGCGCGAGGTCATGACGCAGGCGCAGGGCGTGCAGAAGCTGCTGCACGCGCGCGCAGCACAGGGATTTTCCGAGCATGGATCACGGCTGTTGGAAGATCGCCCGGCTGGCAGTCGAGCGGTTTAACGTCTTTCGACTACTTCCTCACCGTGTCGCGGTGTACGCTGCCGGCTTGCTCCCGGAAGCGAGGCGTGCATGAAGACAGTCCTGGTGGCCGGCTCCAAAGGCGGCGTAGGCAAGACCACGATCGCCACCAATCTGGCCGCACATGCGGCCTTGCAGGGCCAGCGCACCGTGCTGGCAGATGCCGATCCGCAGGGCTCGTCCACGCGCTGGGCGCAGCGTCGCGCCAGTCTGGAAAGTGCGGTGCTGCCGATCGACGCCACCCGCCGTCGCAACTGGCAGGCCGCAGTGCCCGATGGCACCGATCAGCTGATCATCGATGCCCCGGCCGGGGCAATGGCCGACGACCTGAGCGGATTTCTGGACCACGTCGATGCCATCGTGGTGCCGGTGCTGTCCTCGGCACTGGATATCGAAGCGGTGGTGGGCTTTCTCAACACGCTGGCCAAGGTGCCGCGCGTGCACCAGCGCAAATTGCCGGTGGGCCTGGTGCTCAATCGCGCCCGTCCGTGGACCCAGACCTCGCAACAGGCTGCCGAGATGATCGGCACCTGGCCGTATCCGCTGGTGACCCAGCTGCGCGACACCCAGGCCTACGTGGTCATGGCCGGGCTGGGGCGCAGCTTGTTCGATTACCGCTCGGCGCAGGTGCGCGACCATCAACAGGACTGGGAGCCGCTGTTCAAGTGGCTCAAGAAGGCCTAAACCGGATAGTTTCTATGCGCGAATTGATCTTGTTGCGACACGCCCACGCCGAGCCGGCCGATACTGGCCAGGCCGATCTGGACCGCCCGCTGTCCCCGCACGGCATTGCCGAGGCGGAATCGGCCGGCCGCTGGCTGCGCGAGCAGCGCCTGGTGCCCGACCGCGTGCTGTGCTCGCCGGCCCGGCGCGCCCGCGAGACGCTGGAAGCGGTATTGGAGCTCACCGGCTATATCGAACAACGCCTGGACGAGCGCATCTACGAAGCGACGCCCGGCACCCTGGCCAGCCTGGTGGACGAACACCGCGACGCTGAGCGCTTATTGCTGGTGGGCCACAACCCCGGGCTGGAGCGGTTGGCAGCGCTGATGCACAGCGGCCAGACCGGCGACTACCGTGGCATGCCCACCGCCGCGATCGCTTTGCTGGCGCTGCCGCTGGAGGCCGCCATCGAACCGGGAATCGCCCGCCTGACCGCCTTCTGGTGGCCTTGATCCGTGTCATCGTCGCTGCGCTGGTACGCCTGGCTCGCGCTCTGGGTCGCTCTGCCCTGTATGGCGCAGCAGAAGGTGCATTCCATCGACCCGGTGCAATCGCGCTTCGGGTTCGAGATCAGAACGCGCTTCGGCATGAAGATCGAGGGGTTCTTCCCGCGTTTTCGCGGTGAACTGGTGGAGTTGCCCGACAAACGCCAGCAGGTGCGCTTCCGTCTGGACGCCACCCAGGTGGAAATCCCCGGCAAGGACCGCTACACCGCGTGGATGCGCGGCGAGGATTTCTTCGATGTCGCCCAGTACCCGGTGGTGGAATTCGAGTCGCTTCCCTACACCGAAGCGGTCGTGAAGCAGGGGGGCGACATCACCGGCAACCTGACCATTCGCGGAATCACGCACATCGAGACCCTGCATGTGGCGCCAGCTGAATGCGCGCGGCCGGGCTATGATTGCGACGTGATCAGTCGTGGGACGGTGCTGCGTGGACGTTACGGAATGAATGCGTGGCAGATGGCCCTGGGCGACAGGGTGACGTTCGTTCTGCGTGGGCGGTTGCAGGAGGCGCGGCGCCCGTGAGTTTCCTGTTGAGGGTGCTTGTGCTGGCAACGCTGTTGCTCGGCACCGGATGCGCCGGCCTGTCGCAAATCGAGCGCAACCGTGCAGCAGGCGTGGCTTCTGCCGCGCGCAGCACGCTGGTGAGCTGCCCCCAGGCCAATCGCTGTGCACTGTCCTCGCCGCTGCGCGCGCTGGGTGGCGAGGCGATCACCAGCTCCACTGCGGCTGCGCCGCGGCACTACGCCACCATCGTCGATCGTGGCGAAGAGTCGTTGGTCGCGCGGCTGAATCTGATCCGCAGCGCCACCCGCAGCATCGATCTGCAGACCTATATCTTCGACAAGGATGACAGCGCGCGCATGGTGCTGGATGCACTGATCGACGCGGCGCAGCGCGGGGTCAAGGTGCGCATCCTGATCGACCAGCTGTCGGCGATCGCCGATCTGCAGATTCTCGGCGCGCTGTCCAGCACCCATGAAAATCTGCAGCTGCGCATCTACAACCCCACCTTCGGCAAGGTCAAACTCAATTACTTCGACTATGCCGGCAGCGTGGTGTGCTGTTTCCGTCGCTTCAACCAGCGCATGCACAACAAGTTGCTGGTGGTGGACGATGTACTCGGCGTAGTCGGCGGCCGCAACTACCAGGACGACTATTTCGACTGGGACAGCGAATACAACTTCCGCGACCGCGACGTGATTCTGGCCGGCCCGGAAGTGCGTGCGATGGCGGCCAATTTCGACGCGTTCTGGCGCGCGCAGCGCAGCGTGCCGGCCGAGCGCTTGAACGATGTCGGCCGCCTGCTGCTGGAGCAAGGCGCGCCGAAAATGCCGCCGGCCGACATCCGCCGACCGGAGCGGGTGGCGCGCGTCGACCGTGAGGCGCGCGATGCGCAATTCATCCGCGATGCGTTCGTGACCCCGGCCATGCCAGTGCAGCGCGTGCTGTATGTGGCCGATCTGCCGCAGAAACACCGCAAGGAACATGCCGCCAAGGCGGTGTCCACCGCGCCGGAGCTGGACGGTCTGATTGCCGGTGCGCAGCAGGAAGTGCTGCTGCAGACGCCGTATCTGGTGTTGTCCGATGAGGCACAGGCGATCTTCCGCGCACTGCGCACGCGCCCGCAGCCGCCACGCATCGTGGTCTCGAGCAATAGCCTGGCGGCTACCGACAACCCGATCGTGTATGCGCTGTCGTACAAGTTCAAACGCCGCAACCTGCGCGAGCTGGGCTTCAACATCTACGAATTCAAGCCATTTCCGCTGAATGCACCGGTGGACTACGCCAATCTGGTGCCCGACCCGCTCAATCCGCAGGCCGCCGAGCCGGTCGAGGGCGACAGCAGCATCAATCGCGTGATCAGCGGCAGTGCGGCTGGCAACGCGGTGCGTGGCAGCGGTGGCAGCAATAGCAACAGTGGCGGCGGAACACCGGGGAGTGCCATTCGCGGCAGCGGTGGTGGCGCGGGGCGTGCGCCCGGCGGCAGCGAGGTCGACCGGCGTGTGCTGCGTACCGAAACGCGGCCCTCGTTCCTGGGCACACGTGCGGTCAACAAGCCGCTGCCGGTCACCCGCGCCGGCGCGCGCATGGGCCTGCATGCCAAGTCGTTGGTGGTGGACCGGCGCATCGGCGTGATCGGCACGCACAACTTCGACCCGCGCAGCGAGAACTACAACACCGAAGCGGCGGTGGTGATCGACGATGCGCGCTTTGCGCAGGCGCTGGCCGCCAGCATCGAGCGCGACATCGCCCCGGAAAATGCCTGGACCGTGGCCTCGCGCGAAAAGCCGCCGGTGCTGAGCGGACTGAACTACAGCGTGGGCAAGGTGTCCGAATCGTTGCCGGTGCTGGATTTCTGGCCCTGGCGCTATGCCACCAATTACGAATTCCAGCCTGGCCCCGGCTGCCCGTTTCCACTCAAGCGCCAGGACCCGCAGTTCCGGCAGTGCTATGTGGCGGTGGGCGACTTCCCCGAGGTCAACGTCGGCCCGAAGTGGTTGCTGGTGCGGATGCTGACCGCCTTCGGTGCCGGCCTGGTGCCGATTCTGTGATCGCATAGGCGCGCCGCTCACTGGCCGCTATCGTGACGATATGTCTCTGGCGCGGAGACGGAACTGCGCCTGGATCAATCAGGGCAGTCAGCGACAGTTGAACCAGATCCTCCGGGCGCAGATGCTGTTGCGATTCCCGATTCCCGATTCCCGATTCCCGATTCCCGATTCCCGATTCCCGATTCCCGATTCCCAATCCCCAATCCCCAATCCCCAATCCCCAATCCCCAATCCCCAATCCCCAATCCCCAATCCCCAATCCCCAATCCCCAATCCCCAATCCCCAATCCCCAATCCCCAGCCTATGACCTTCCGCGAACCCGTCGATCTAGCCGCCCTCAACGCCTCCAGCCGCGACACCTTGATCGAACATCTGGGCATCGTGTTCACAGACGCCGGCGAGGATTGGTTGCGCGCCACCATGCCGGTGGATTCGCGCACCAAGCAGCCGTACGGCTTGCTGCACGGCGGTGCGTCGGTGGTGCTGGCCGAAACCCTGGGCAGTAGCGCCGGCAATCTGTGCGTGGATATGACCACCCAGATGTGCGTGGGGTTGGAGATCAACGCCAACCATCTGCGTGCGGCGTATCAGGACGTGGTCACTGGCACCGCGCGCGCCGTACATATCGGGCGCAGTACGCAGGTGTGGGACATCACCATCGAAAACCCGGCCGGCAAGCGCGTGTGCGTCTCGCGGCTCACCTTGGCCGTGGTCCCGCGCAGCAATGGCTGAGCCCGCCGTGCAAGCACATGGGTGGAACAGCGCCACCCGCTGCCGGCACTGCGCGCGTGCCAAGCTGCTGTCACAATAGTCGCGCTTCCTTCCCCTGGTACCGGTCCCGTTCCTGCAATGAGCGAGTCATCCCTGGACGCCACGCGCGATGCTGGCGGCGTGCGTTGGTTCCGGTACCTGTATCGGGTACCGCTACTGCTGGTGCACCTGAGCATCTGTCTGCCGATCACCATGCTGTGCGTGGTGGCGCCGCCGCTGGCGCGCATCCGTACCGGCCACGACGACACCCTGGACGAGTGGATGATCCGCTGGTGGCAGGGCAATCTGATGCGCATCTTCGGATTTCGTTTGCGTCATTTCGGCACTCCGCTGCCGGGCGCTGCGCTGTTCGTCGCCAATCACGTCAGCTGGATCGACATCTCGATGCTGCACAGCCAACGCGTGATGGGCTTTGTGGCCAAGCGCGAGATCGCCGGCTGGCCGCTGGTGGGCTGGCTCGCGGCCAAGGGCCAGACCATCTTCCATCAGCGCGGCAATACCGAATCGCTGGGCGGCGTGCTGCAGGAAATGCTGGCGCGGCTGCGAAGCGGCAAGCCGGTGGGCGTGTTTCCGGAAGGGCGCACCCGCGGCGGCACCGAGGTCGGCCCGTTCCATGCGCGCATCTTCCAGGCCGCGGTCGAGGCCGGCGTGCCGGTACAACCGGTGGCGTTGCGTTACGGCGAGCGCGGCAATGCGCAGGCGGTGGTGGCGTTCGGCGAGCGCGAGAGCTTCTTCGACAACATCGTGCGTCTGCTCGGCGAGCCGGCGCGGCTGGCCGAAGTGCATTTTCTCGAGCCGATCCGCGCGCTGGATATCGACGGACGTCGCCGCCTGGCCGACACCTCGCGTCAACGCATCATTGCGGCCATGGAGTCCTAGCCCGCGATGCGTATGCTCATCACTCCTGCGGCCGACGCGACAGTGCCTGGCCCGATGAGCGCATGAACGTCTCCGACTATTCGCCGCCCCGCTGGTTGCGCAATCCGCATGTGCAATCGCTGCTGGGCAGCAGTGCGTTGCGCCGGATCCGTAGCCGCCAGTTGCTGGCCGCCAGCGGCGCGGTGACCAGCGAACATATTCTCGACGGCGGCGACGGCGTACGCCTGCAGGGCTGGATGAGTATCCCGCCCGGCGATACACCGGTGCGCGCCACCGTGCTGCTGCTGCACGGCTGGGAAGGCAGCGCCGATTCCAATTACATGCGGCTCACCGCTGCGCGCCTGCTGGGCCTGGGCTATCAGGTGTTCCGGCTGAATTTCCGCGACCACGGCGGCACCCATCACCTCAATGTGGATCTGTTTCACTCCGATCGCATCGATGAAGTGGTCAATGCTGCAGGCGATCTGTGGCGGCGCTTTCCCGCACCGCAGTTATTGGTGGCCGGTTACTCGCTGGGCGGCAATTTCGCACTGCGGCTCGCCTTGCGCGCGCCGGCGGCCGGCCTGCCGGTGGCGCGGGTCGCAGCGGTGTGTCCGCTGCTGGATCCGGCCGCCACCATGCTGCAGCTGGAAAAAGGCCCGCAGTTCTACGATTGGTATTTCCGCCGGCGCTGGCGCGAATCGCTGCTGCGCAAACGCAAGCTGTTTCCCGATCAGCACGGCTACGACGATGCCACCCTGGCGCTGGACATGCGCGGCTTGATGGCCTGGTTGGCCGAGCAGCACACCGGGCACGGCTCGCTGCAGGCGTATTTCGACAGTTATTCGATTGCCGGCGAACGCCTGGCCGGCTTGCAGGTGCCGGTCCATATCCTGATGGCCGAAGACGACCCGGTGATTCCGTTCGCCGATTTCGCCGGTTGGCATCTGCCCGCGCACGCGCAGCTGGAAATCGCGCGTTGGGGCGGCCACTGCGGCTTTCTGGAAAATGCCCGTGGCGATGGCTTCGCCGAACGTTGGGTGGCCGAGCGGCTGACCGCGCAGGCCTGAGAGCGGCGACAACCGTCGCGAGCAGCCGTCAGGTGGACGCGGATGGCGCACTCCGAACTGCAGTGTACGAGCGGCACCTGCCAACGGGCATCGGCCGCGCGCGCCTGGCGGCTGCGCAGCAGTGTTGATAGCCGCTTCGAGTCGGCGTCCCGCCGCGCATCGTTACAATAGGCGTTTGTCCTGGACACGCCGCCGCCATGCAAGACGCCATTCTTCAAGCCCTGCGCCGCAATGCGGCCGACGATGCGGTGGCGCTGGCCCGCGAGTGGGTCATCAGCGCGCCGGATAATGCCGCCACCCATCGCTGGCTTGGCCTGGCCCTGCAGCAGCAGGGTCAGCCAGCGCTGGCGCTGGCCAGTATCGAAACCGCGTTGACGCTGACGCCGGAAGATGCCGACCTGCATCTGCTGCGCGCCGGCTTGCTATTGGCCACGCGCGATCTGTCTGCGGCCGATGCCGCGTTGTCGCGCACCACCGCACTCGACCCGAACCAGTTCAACGCCTACGTGGTGCAGGCGCATCTGGCGGTGGCGCGCGGCGATCTGGATGATGCGCAGCGGCTGAGCCGCACCGCAGCGCGGTTGGCGCCGGAGCATCCGCAGCTGCTGGCCGTCGATGGTGTGGTGGAGCTGCGCCGCGGCCAGAGCGACCACGCGCTGTCGCTGCTCACCCGTGCCGCCGAGCAGTTGCCGGACGACCCGCGGGTGCTGTTCGCGCTGGGCTTTGCGTACCTGCAGAAAGAACACTTCGCGTTCGCCGAGCGCGCCTTCGAGCGCGTGGTCGAGCTCAATCCGCCGGGCACCGCGCTGCGCGCCTTCATCGCCCAGCTGGCCCAGCGGCAGGGTCGCCTGGACGATGCGCTGGCCGCGATGCAGGGTGTGTTCGCCCAGCCCGGTGGCGACATCCCGGCGATGCGCCGGCTCGCGGGCGAAATGGAATTGCAGGCCGGTCGCCCCGACCAGGCCGTGGCGCATTTGCGCCTGGCGCTTGCGCACTGGCCGGCCGACCGGCGCACGCTGCACGCGCTACTGACCGCCTGGGAGCGATTGGGCGCGGTCGACGACGCACGCGACACCCTGGACGCGGCGTTGGCCACCTCGGTCGGTGCGCATGATCTATGGCTGGCGCGGCTGGCGGTGGAGCCGGTCGGCGGACCGCAGGCGCAGGCGGTGATCGAGCGCTGGCTGCTGGGCATGCCCGAGCATCTGCCGGCGCTGGAAGCGCTGATGCGTGTGCACGACATGCAAGGCCATGCCGAAGAAGCCGAAATGGTGGCGCGGCAGATCGTGGCGGTGGAGCCGGGTCGTATCAGCGGCGAGCAGCGCATCGTTGAAGCCCTGCTGGAGCGCGACCCGCCGGCAGCGATCGCCTGCGTCCAATCCCTGATCGACTCGCTGCCCGAAAACCAGCAGACCGTGCTGCGGCCGTGGCTGGGCAATGTGCAGGACCGCGCCGGCCAGCCCGATGCGGCGCTGGCCACCTGGATGCAGTTCCAGCGCGAGCAGGCCCAGCACCGTCTGCCGTTGCCGCCGCAGGCCGCGAAGCAGCCGATGCAGTGGCCGGCGCTGGGCACCATTCCCGACACCGTCACCGCGCGCCCGCTGTTCGTCTGGGGCGTGCCCGGCTCGCATGTCGAACGCCTGATCGCAGTGATGGGCGCGGCCACCCCGCTGGTGCGCGACGACCGTTACGGCACCACTCCGCCGTCCGACGCGCTGCAGAGCTATCGCAGCGTCGAACAGCTGGCCTCCGGCGAACTGGCGCCGCTGGCGCTGGTGGAAGGCTGGAAGGCGCAGTTGCCGCGGCGCGGTATCGACGACGGCAACGTCATCGACTGGCTGCTGTGGTGGGACAACACCTTACTCACTGCACTGCGCCCGCACCTGCCCGAAGGCCGGCTGGCAATCGCGCTGCGCGACCCGCGCGACATGCTGCTGGACTGGTTGTCGGCCGGTGCGCCTGCGCCGTTGGCCGTGCAATCGCCGCAGCAGGCCACCGACTGGTTGCTGGCGGCGCTGGAGCAGCTCGCCGTGCTGCACGAGCGCGATCTGTATCCGCACCGGATCATCCGCCTGGACGGCATCGAGAGCGACCCGCAGGGTATTTCCACCGCGCTGGAACAGGCCTTCGGGCTGAGCTTCCCGCTGATCGAGCCGCGCGGCCCCGCACGTCTGGCATCGGGCCGCTGGCGCAACTATCGCAGCGTGCTGGGCGCGCAATTCGATCTGCTCACCCTGATTGCAGTGCGCTTCGGTTATCCGCAGGACTGAGCGGCGACCGAAATGGCTGCGCTCACTGTCGGGTGGGCGCGGCATTGTTCGCTGGCGTGATGAACCGGCAGCGATACACCCAACCGAGCGCATCAGAGGGTTCCATTGCGATGGCTTCCACTGCTGCGCGGATGCGGGCACCCTGAGCTGCATCGATTCCCACGGAGACCCTGCATGCGCCTGACCAGCAACAGCATCGAAAACGGCAAGCCCATCGCGGTGGAGTTTGCGGCCGGCACGCCGGAGGGCTTTGCGCCCAACCGCAACCCGCATCTGGCCTGGAGCGAGGTGCCCGAAGGCACGCGTTCGTTCGCGCTGCTGTGCCTGGACCCGGATGTACCGACCGTGCCGGAAACCGTGGGCCGCGACGATGTGCAGATTCCGGTCGACCAGCCACGCACCGATTTTGTGCATTGGGCCATGGCCGACATCCCCGCTGAAGTGCACGAGATCGCCGCAGCCAGTTGCAGCGACGGCTTCGTGCCCAAGGGCAAGCCGCAGCCGGCCGGCCCGGCCGGGGCGCGTCAGGGTCTGAATTCGTACACCGAATGGTTTGCCGGCAGTGCCGACATGGCCGGCAACTACCTGGGCTACGACGGGCCGTATCCGCCGTTCAACGACTTGCGCGTGCACCGCTATTTTTTCCGCGTCTTCGCGCTGGATGTTGCGCAGCTCAGCCTGCCCGAGACCTTCACCGCGGCCGATGTGCTGTCGGCGATCCAGGGCCACGTGCTGGCCGAAGCGGCGTTGCATGGCACCTATACGTTGAATCCGTCGCTGCGCTAAGAGCGCCTAACAACGGCTGTGCCGTCGTCATGCGGGCGCCGTCGCTGCCGAGGAGAGCTGCCGGTTCACACGTTGCCCGGCGGCTCGGTCGCGGCATCCATCAATCGATCACTTCACTCCTGCATGACGTCCGCGTCCGACCTGACGACCGCTCGCTATCTGTTGGTAGTTACTGTCAGTAGCCTGCATCTGCACGTCGCATCTGCGCGCGTTGATCGCATCGGCGATCACGCGATTACGCCACGCAGTCAAAACTCGACTGCTAACCGCTGGCTTCGATCATCTGATTGAGCACATATACCGGTGCGCCGTCTGCGCCTGCAGCAGCGGGATAACGCGTGACCCGCAGCAAGGTGCGGATGCCGGTTTCGTGCTCGAAGCCTTCGATCTTGCCCTCGAAGGTTTGCCAGCGCTGGGTGACGGGCTGTCCCGTTGCATCCTGCTCGCGTAGCTGCAGGCATTGGCGCGACGGGTCGGAGGCGCACGCCACCGTCTCGGCGGCCACTTCGATCAACACCGTCTGGCCGGGGCCGCCATAGCGGGTGTCTGCGGTGGCGATGCCACCGAAGACCAGGCGGGTGCCATCGCTGCGGGTCAGGGTCAGTCGCGGCGCGGTCTGCGCGCTATTCAACGCCACCGCGAAGCGGCCGGACAGCAGCTCGCTGGCGGCGCGTTCCTGCGCCATCCGCCGTGATTCGGCACACAGACGTTTGCTCGACACCACCCGGCCGATCTGCAACTGCGCCTCGGCCACGCTGTAATTGGCGCCCAGCGCATTGCAGGTCTGGCTGACCTGGATGCGTTCATCGCTGAAATCCAGTTGCAGTGGCGCAGTGCCCTCGACAAACAGGCTGCGCAACGCGGTGCCGTGCGCATCGCTGGCCTGCTGCAACTGCCAGTGCTGTGCGCGCAGGGCGGCCCGCAGCGGGGCATTGTCGGCGGCCGGTGCGGCTACCGCATCGGCCTGCGCGGCAGCGCTGGGGGAGGAGCCGGGTGCATCCGGCGAAGCGCCCGACCCGCAGGCCGTCACGCCCGCCGCCAGCAGTGCAGGGGCGAAGAACACGGCACGCATGGGCGGCTCCCGGTGATCAATGCCTCAGTGATACCGCCACCGCGCGGCCAGGGCAATGACGGGCGTCACTGCCTGGAGCGTGCCACGCCTGTCGCGCTCGCTTGAACAGGCTTGCCGCGCGGCGGCAGTTGAGGCGTCAGGCCGCAGCCGGCAGCCACAACAGCAAGGCTGCGCCAAGCACGATGCGATAAACCGCAAACACCGTGAAGCGATGCTTCTTGATGTAGCCCAGCAGCCACTTCACCACCACAAAACCGGTAATGGTCGCCGCCACGAAGGCCACCGCCACATCGGCCCAGTTCTCGCTGCCGAAGCCGCCTTCCTTGTACATCTCCAGCAGCGCATAGCCACTGGCCGCGAACATGGTCGGGATGCCCACCATGAACACGAAATCCGCCGCCGCCGAGCGCTTGCTCAGGCCCAGCAGCATGGCCAGGAAGATCGCCGAGGCCGAGCGCGAGGTACCGGGAAACACGCCGGCCACCACCTGCGCCAGGCCGACTGCGATGGCCACCTTCCAGGTCACCACGTCGCGCTCGGGCAATTTGCCGGCAAAGTGCTCGGCCACCAGCATCCACAGCCCGCCGATCAGCAGCGCCCAGGCCACCGGATGTACGGTTTCCGGCAGCTGCCAGCCGGCCTTGCGCACGATCAGCCCGACTACTGCAGTGACCAGGAAGGCCACGCCGATCTTGAGCACGTAGTCGCGATTGTCGCGTTGGCCCAGGCCGGTGGCCAGGGTCCACAGCTTCTGCCGCAGCGCCAGGCAGATCGCCAGGATCGCGCCGGCCTGGATGACGATATTGAAGAAGTCAGAACGGCGGCCGAGCCATTGTTCGGCGATCAGCAGGTGGCCGGTGCTGGAGATCGGCAGGAATTCGGTCAAGCCTTCGAGAATGCCCAACAGCAGGGCGGAGATCAGATCGGACATCGGACTGGGGAGAGGGTGGGGGAGGCGTCAGGATAGTGCATTGCGGCATGCACCATATCGGTGCGCATTGCGATCAATTAGCACCACCAGGGTGCTATTGAAGCCTGAGCGACCTCTAGCGATGCAAGCAAAATCAACGACTTGTGAAAGTATGACGCTTGGCACGGTCCCTGCTGTAGTACCGCCCACGAGCCACTTAACTTCCCCTGAGGTTTCTTCCGATGTCCGTGGAAAATGTTGAAAAGCTGATCAAGGACAACAAGGTCGAGTTCGTCGACCTGCGCTTCGTCGATATGCGTGGTGTACAGCAGCACATCACCTTTCCGGCCAATATCATCGAGCCGGCGTTGTTCGAAGAAGGCAAGATGTTCGATGGCAGCTCCATCGCGGGTTGGAAGGGCATCAACGAGTCGGACATGGTCCTGCTCCCGGACGCAGGCACCGCTTATCTGGATCCGTTCTTCGCCGATCCGACCATCGTGCTGACCTGCGACATCCTCGATCCGGCCACCATGCAGAGCTATGAGCGCGACCCGCGCGGCATCGCCAAGCGTGCCGAGGCCTACCTGAAGTCCTCCGGCACCGCCGACCAGGCGTTCTTCGGCCCGGAGCCGGAATTCTTCATCTTCGATTCGGTGCGCTTCGCCAACGACATGGGCCACACCTTCTTCCAGGTCGGCTCGGAAGAGGCCGCCTGGAACACCGGCGCCAAGTACGACGGCGGCAACAGCGGCTACCGGCCCGGCGTGAAGGGCGGCTACTTCCCGGTTCCGCCGACCGACACGCTGCACGACCTGCGTGCGGAAATGATCAAGACGCTGGAACAGGTCGGCATCGAGACCGAAGTGCACCACCACGAAGTGGCCACCGCCGGCCAGTGCGAGATCGGCACCAAGTTCAGCTCGCTGGTGCAAAAGGCCGACGAACTGCTGACGATGAAGTACATCATCAAGAACGTCGCCTATCGTAACGGCAAGACCGCGACCTTCATGCCCAAGCCCATCGTGGGCGACAACGGCTCGGGCATGCACGTGCACCAGTCGTTGACCAAGGGCGGCGTCAACCTGTTCTCCGGCGACGGCTACGGCGGCCTGTCGCAGATGGCGCTGTGGTACATCGGCGGCATCTTCAAGCACGCCCGTGCGATCAACGCCTTCTCCAACTCCGGCACCAACAGCTACAAGCGTCTGGTCCCGGGTTACGAAGCGCCGGTGATGCTGGCCTATTCGGCCCGCAACCGCTCGGCCTCGTGCCGCATTCCGTGGGTCACCAACCCGAAGGCACGCCGCATCGAGATGCGCTTCCCCGATCCGTTGCAGTCCGGCTACCTGACCTTCACCGCGCTGATGATGGCCGGCCTGGACGGCATCAAGAACCAGATCGACCCGGGCGCGCCGAGCGACAAGGATCTGTACGACCTGCCGCCGGAAGAAGAAAAGCTGATCCCGCAGGTCTGTTCCAGCCTGGACCAGGCGCTGGAAGCGCTGGACAAGGACCGCGAGTTCCTCAAGGCCGGCGGCGTCATGAGCGACGACTTCATCGACGGCTACATCGCGCTGAAGATGCAGGAAGTCACCAAGTTCCGTGCTGCGACCCATCCGTTGGAGTACCAGCTGTACTACGGCAACTGAGTTCCACCGCGGTGATGGCGGAGGCCCCCCCTCCCACCTCCGCCATCGCCGCCCATGTTCGATAGGTCCATGGTCCATGCCGTGGACTTGCAGGGGTCTTGATAAGGGTATTGAGAGAGCACTGGATCGCGACGCGCGGGCCTGACCTCTCCCACGAGGCGGATGCACTGGCATCCGCTGGGGTCTGCGTGCTCGCGAACGAGCGGATGCCGGGGTTGGCATCCAGGGGAATGACACCGCCGGGCGGCGCAATGCCGGCCGGTTTTTTCCACCATTCGGGGTATGCGCATGAAATTGATCACCGCCATCATCCGGCCGTTCAAGCTCGACGAGGTCCGTGAGGCCTTGTCCGCAGCGGGCGTGTCGGGCATCACCGTGACCGAGGTCAAGGGTTTCGGACGCCAGAAAGGCCACACCGAGCTGTACCGCGGCGCCGAGTACGTCGTCGACTTCCTGCCCAAGATCAAAATCGAGACGGTGGTGACCGACGACCGGCTGGATGCGGTGGTCGAGGCGATCCAGAACGCCGCCGGCACCGGCAAGATCGGCGACGGCAAGATCTTCGTGACCGCGATCGAGCAAGTCGTGCGCATCCGTACCGGCGAGATCGGCGCCGATGCGCTCTGAATCCCCCACCCCAGGAGTCCTTATGAAGACAGGTCTTTTCGCCGGGTGGAAAGCCCGGTTCTACAGCGTCTGCATGCTGATGCTGTTCAGTGCGCTGGTGGTGGGCGGCATGAGTAGCGCGCATGCGCAATCCACCCCGCAGGTCACCCCGTTGCCGACCGAGCCGGTCACCACCGAACCGCTGCCGTCCGCGCAGCCGGAAGCCGCTCCCGTGGCGGCCGCCGAGGCTGCACCCGTGGTCGAGAAGGGCGATGTCGCCTGGATGCTGACTTCCACGTTGTTGGTATTGCTGATGGTGGTGCCGGGTCTGGCGCTGTTCTATGGCGGCATGGTGCGCGCCAAGAACGTGCTGTCGGTGCTGATCCAGGTCGCTGTGGTGTTTTCACTGCTGACCATCCTGTGGGTGCTCTACGGCTATAGCCTGGCGTTCTCCGGCGAAGGTCCGTGGATCGGCAATCTGGACAAGGCACTGCTCAAGGGCGTGACCATCGAAACCCTGTCGGCCACCTTCACCAAGGGTGTCAGCCTGCCGGAATACGTGTTCGTGGCGTTCCAGGCGACCTTTGCCGGCATCACTGGCGCGCTGATCGTCGGTGCCTTTGCCGAACGCGCCAAGTTCGCCGCGGTGCTGCTGTTCTCGGTGATCTGGTTCACCTTCGGCTATCTGCCGCTGGCGCACATGGTCTGGGCCACCGGTGGCTATCTGTTCGGGCTGGGTGCGCTGGATTTTGCCGGTGGCACGGTGGTGCACATCAACGCCGGTATCGCCGGTCTGGTCGGCGCCTACTTCGTCGGCAAGCGTGCCGGGTTGGGGCGTGAGGCGATCAAGCCGCACAACGTGACCCTGACCTTCGTCGGCGCCTCGCTGCTGTGGGTGGGCTGGTTCGGCTTCAATGCCGGCTCCAACCTGGAAGCCAATGCCGGTGCGGCGCTGGCCTTCCTCAACACCTTGCTGGCTACTGCTGCAGCGGTGCTGGGCTGGTCGTTGACCGAAAAGATCATCAAGGGCAAGTCCTCCGCTCTGGGTGTGGCTTCGGGCATGGTTGCCGGCCTGGTCGGCATCACCCCGGCCTGCGGCACGGTGGGTCCGTTCGGCGCGATCGTGATTGGCCTGGCCGCCGGCGTGCTGTGCGTGTGGGGTGTCACCGGTCTCAAGCGCCTGCTCGGTGCCGACGACAGCCTGGACGTGTTCGGCGTGCATGGCCTGGGCGGCATCATCGGCGCGATCCTGACCGGCGTGTTTTCGGCGGCCTCGCTGGGCGGCCAGAAGGGCGGTGATTACGACATCGTGCATCAGGTCGGCATCCAGGCACTGGGCGTAGGCATCACCCTGGTGTGGATCGGCGTGGTCTCGGTGGTGGGGTTCCTGGTGGCCAAGCTGGTATTCGGCCTGCGCGTCACCGAAGAAGCCGAGCGTGAGGGGTTGGACATCACCTCGCACGGCGAAGCCGCATACGAGTCTTGAGCATGAACACCCGCAGCCATGCCGCTGCGGGTGGCACGACGACCCGGCCGGGACTGCCCGCCGGGTCCGTTTTTTCCCGCGGCGCTGGTTGGCGCGGGTCAACTGCCGAGGTGTCTGCATGACCAGCCCCACGCCTGTCCCTGTCGGCGCGGATGTGCGCTGGATCGATGCACGCCACCGCGCTTCTGCCCCGAATTCTTCTCTGCATGCTTCGTCAAGCGCGACATCCGCGCACGTCGATTCTGCTTGCACTAAATTGGTGCAATGGTGATTTCTTCTTCGATGCCATCGCTGGACAGCCTGGGCACCCCGGTGGCCTGGGCCGACCGCGAGGGCCGTGTGCTGGGCGTCAATCCAGCCTTCGCGCGCTGGCTTGGCGTCAGCGCACGGCGACTGGTCGATCAACCGCTGGCCGCGCTGGAAGTACAGGGCGATGCGCTCGCCCGCTTCCTGCTCAACGACGAACGCGATGTGCTGCGTCTTCATCGGCTGGCCCTGGGCCTGCCCAACGACGCACCGCGCTTTGCCGAAGGCTGGCTGTCGCGGCTGGACGACGGCGGTTGGCTGCTGGAAACCCACCCGGTCGACGAATTCCCCGCGCTGGATCCCACCCATGCACTGCCTAACGCCCTCAGCGCTGCGCTCAAGGGTCTGGCGCACGAGCTGCGTAATCCGCTGGCCGGGTTAAAGGGCGCCGCACAGCTGCTGGCACGCCGTTCGGCCGGGCGCGACGAGGACGAGCGCGAGCTGATCGAGTTGATCGGCACCGAGATCGAACGCCTCAACACCTTGCTCGAACGCTTGCTCTCGCCCACGCCGGCGCGCCCGCACGACCGCCTCAACATCCACGTCGTGCTCGAGCGAGTATTGCGCCTGGCCGAGGCCGAGGGGGGGTGGTCGGTGCAGGTGCAACGCGATTACGACCCCAGCATTCCCGACATCCTTGGCGATGGCGATCGCCTCACCCAGGCGGTCTGGAATCTGGTGCGCAACGCGTTCCAGGCCGGCGCCACCCGGGTGACGTTGCGCACCCGCGTCGAACATGGCCAGCGCATCCGCGACCGCGTGCATGCGATGTCGCTGCGGCTGGAGATCATTGACGACGGCGGCGGTGTGCCCGAAGAACTGGCCGAACACCTGTTCCTGCCGCTGGTCAGCGGGCGCGCCGAAGGCAGTGGCCTGGGCCTGGCGCTGGCCCAGCAGGTCTCGCGTGAACACCACGGCACCCTGACCTACCGCTCGCGTGCCGGCCATACCGTTTTCACCCTGCTGCTGCCCGAGCTGGCCGGCGATCACGACAAGGAGCATCTGCATGGCTGAGGCCGCCGCCGCATCCCACCATATCTGGGTGGTCGACGACGACCGTTCGGTCCGCTTCGTGCTGTCCACTGCTTTGCGCGATGCGGGCTACGCCGTGGATGGCTTCGAGAGTGCCGCCGCTGCGCTGCAGGCACTGGCCATGCGGCCCACGCCCGATTTGCTGTTTACCGATGTGCGCATGCCCGGCGAAGACGGCCTGACCCTGCTCGACAAACTCAAGTCCAAGCACCCGCAATTGCCGGTGATCGTGATGTCGGCGTACACCGATGTGGCCAGCACTGCCGGCGCGTTTCGCGGCGGCGCGCACGAGTTCCTCTCCAAGCCGTTCGACCTGGATGACGCGGTGGCCCTGGCCGCACGTGCGCTGCCGGATGCCGATGCCGGCGTCGACGCATTGGTCGGCGTGCCGGTGGCGCAAGGCTCGGCCGCGCTGATCGGCGACACCCCCGCGATGCAGGCATTGTTTCGCGCCATCGGCCGGCTCGCGCAGGCACCGCTGTCGGTGCTGATCAACGGCGAAACCGGCACCGGCAAGGAACTGGTCGCACGCGCCCTGCACAACGAATCGCCGCGCGCGCGCAAATCCTTCGTCGCACTCAATACCGCCGCCATCCCCGCAGAGCTGCTGGAAAGCGAATTGTTCGGCCACGAAACCGGCGCTTTCACCGGTGCCACCAAACGGCACATCGGCCGCTTCGAACAAGCCGATGGCGGCACGCTGTTTCTGGACGAAATCGGCGACATGCCGCTGCCGCTGCAGACCCGTTTGCTGCGCGTGCTGGCAGAGAACGAATTCTTCCGTGTCGGTGGGCGCGAACTCATCCGTGTCGACGTGCGCGTGATCGCCGCCACCCACCAGGACCTGGAAGCGCTGGTCGAACAAGGCCGCTTCCGTGCCGACTTGTTGCATCGCCTGGACGTGGTGCGTCTGCAATTACCGCCGCTGCGCGAACGCCGCGGCGACATCGCGCAACTGGCAGAAAACTTCCTGGCCATGGCCGGTCGCAAGCTCGACATGCTGCCCAAACGGCTGTCGTCGGCCGCCTTGGAAGGCCTGCGCCACTACGACTGGCCCGGCAACGTGCGCGAACTGGAAAACGTCTGCTGGCGCCTGGCCGCCTTGGCCACCGCCGACATCATCGACGTGGTCGATGTGGAAGCCGCATTGGCGCGTGGCGGCCGTCGCCAACGCGCCGGGCGCAGCGACGGGCAATGGGACGAGATGCTGTCCAGCTGGGCCGCGCAACGCCTGAGCGAAGGCGCCCAGGGCCTGCACGCCGAGGCCCGCGAACGCCTCGACAAGACCCTGCTCGAAGCCGCCCTGCAACTCACCCAGGGCCGCCGCGCCGAGGCCGCCGCACGCTTGGGCTTAGGCCGCAACACCGTCACCCGCAAACTCGGCCCAGGGCGCAAACGCCGCTGATGTATCGCCTGGCCCCGGCTAAAGCCCGCTGCGCTGGAAGAAGGAACGGCGCGTAAGCGATACAGGCTTACCGCAATCGTGCATCAGACCGCACGCGGAGTTGAGCCCCTCTCCCGCCGGGAGAGGGGTTGGGGTGAGGGTACGGGGCGATGCCTCACGCACCCAAACTTCATTAGCGCTTCGCCCGCACCCTCATCCGGCGCTACGCGCCACCTTCTCCCGGCGGGAGAAGGAAACAACGCACGCGATCCAGGCTTATCGCAATCGCACATCGGTGCTACCGCGCATCCGTCGACCCGCACCTCAAAACAACCCGACCACCCACACCAACCCCGTAAACTCCCGATCAGCCGGCAAGCGCATTTCATGACACGTGAACATGTGCCCGCATAGGTTTCCAGCCTGATCAGGAGAACAGCTCGATGCGTTACCGGTCGTCCACGATCGTCGCCCTCACCGCTCTGGCGCTGGCCGCCTGCAGCAGCACGCCACCCCCGCCGAAGACACCGCCACCGCCAGTGGCGCGTGTCGTGCCCACCCGTCCGGTGCAACAGGCCGAAGCGGTGCTGGCCTCGGCCTCGGGCAGTCTGGTCAGCGGTCGGGTGGTGCTGGTACCTGCGTTACAGGGAATCCGCATCACCGGCACCGTCGGTGGCCTGCGCCCGGGCGGTGTTGCCGGCTTCCATGTCCACGAGCGCGGCGATTGCAGTGCCGCCGATGCCAGCAGCGCGGGCGCGCATTTCAATCCGACCGGTGCACCGCACGGGCGCGCCGGTAGCAATCCCCACCACGCGGGCGACATGGACAATCTGCGCGCCGATGCCGAAGGCATTGCGCACCTGGACATGATCATTGCCGGCATCACCCTGGGCGATGCCGCGCCCACCGATGTGATCGGCAAGGCGCTGATCGTGCATGCCGATCCAGACGACTATCGCAGCCAGCCCAGTGGCAATGCCGGCGCACGTCTGGCCTGCGGCGTCATTCGCGTCACCCAATGGCGCACACCCCCTTCGCAGCCCTGAGTTGGGGCATCCATGGCCGCAACTGCGGCCTCTCTACAGGAGTTTTTTCATGCGCATTCTTCCCACGACGTTGTTCCTGGCCACTGCGTTGGTGCTGACCGCGTGCAAGCGCGACGAACCGGCACCGGCCGATCCCGCACCCGCACCGCAGGCCGGCACGCCAGCCGAAGCGGCGCATGGTGGCGAGCATGCCGCCTCCATGGTCACCGAAGCGGCAGCCACCACCACCGCAACCGCCGAGCTCAAGCCGACCAAGGGCAATGAGGTCAAGGGCACGGTGAGCTTCAAGACCGTCGACGGCGCGCTGCGCGTCACCGGCCAACTGAGCGGCCTCAAGCCCAACAGCGAGCACGGCTTCCACATCCACGAAAAGGGCGATTGCAGCGCACCGGACGGCAGCAGTGCCGGCGGGCATTTCAACCCGGCCCAATCCGACCACGGCACCGTCAGCGCCGACCCGCATCACGGTGGCGACATGCCCAACATCAAGGCCGACGCGCAGGGCAATGCCAGCATCGATGGCCCGGTCTCGAGCAACGTCAATCTCGGCAAGGCCGACCAGTTCGATATCGCCGGCCACGCCGTGATCGTGCATGCCGACGCGGACGACTACAAAACCCAGCCCACCGGCAACGCCGGCGGCCGTCTGGCCTGCGGCGTGATCACCACCGACAACGCGCCGGCTGCGACCAAGTAAGCCAAAGAAACGGGCAGACAAACAGACGCCGCAGTGATCGATCACTGCGGCGTTATTTGTTTGGTACACACCTGCCAAGCATTGGTGCTGGTTTCAGTGCACGGACCAGTTCAGCACATGGATGTAAGGCGCTTAGACGCGTGCCACGTCCGTCACTGAAAACGCCGGTTTTCCAGTACGCGCCAACAGTTCAACGTTCAAAGTAACCGGTGCGTTGCTTACGCAGCCAACGCCTGACGCGGATCCTGCCCCGGTTCCACATGCACATACAGCACTGGCAGCCCATGCGCCTCCAGCACGGCGGCCATCTGTCGCTGGCGGGAGAGGTATTGCTCGTAGACGCCGCGCAGACGCTCGCAGTTTTCGCGATCGTGCGTGTAGTAATCGCACCAGCCGGCCGGGTCGAACAGCGCGATACGCACTTCGCCGTCGACATAGCGCAGCACCGGCTCGGGCGTCTGCTCCAGCCACTCTTCGGTATGCGGCGCCAGCAGGGCGGCTTCGATCAGCGGCCACAACGGGGCCAGGCCCTGGTTGTCGTACTGCATCGAAATCATCGCGGCCAGATCGTTCGCGGTGAGATACCGCGCGTGTTCGATGCGTGCGCCGAAGCTTTCTTGCGCCAGCAGCGCGGTATCGGCCTGCGCCATGCCCTGGGCCAGCAGCACTTCCTCCATCGCATCGGCCACGGTGGCGACGATGTCCGGATCGCCAGACAACAGGAACGGCAGCACGCGCAGGCCGCCCCCAGTGAGTTGTGCATCGGCCTGGAACGGCAACGGAATCTCGCCCTGCGCATCGGCACCGAAGGCCAGCACGCGCGGGCCCTGATCGCGTCCTGGTGCGCGCGCCTGCAGCTCTTCCAGCCGGCGATGCAGCGGCCAGCCCGGCCGCAGCACTTCGGCCGGGTCGAAATGCGCCATCGCCACGCTCAGCTCCAGCGCGCGGATCTCCGGGATCCACTGCGCCAGGTCGCGGCCGATACGTTCGGCCAGCATGCCGGCCTGCTCGGGCGCCAAGGCGCCGCGCTCGGGGGCGCTGCCGCCCGTCAATTCCAGCGCCATCACACCCATGGCGGTCACGCCGTGTTCGGTCTTGCTCATGATTCGCGGTTGGCCCATCACGGGGTCGAAGCTACACTGCGGCCATTATGCCTGCCGGCCCTGTGCAGGCCATGTCCCCGAGTCCTCCATGCCAGGTCAACCGATGCCAGCAGCCCGTCCCGTCGCCATCTTGGGCGGCGTTCGTATCCCGTTCTGTCGTCAGAACACCGCATACGCGGATGTGGGCAACCTGGGCATGTCGGTGCGCACGCTGGGCGCGCTGGTCGAGCGCTTCGGGCTGCATGGGCAGCAACTGGGCGAAGTGGCGATGGGGGCGGTGATCAAGCACTCCTCGGACTGGAATCTGGCCCGCGAGGCGGCGCTGTCGTCCGGCCTGTCGCCGCTGACGCCGGGCATCACCCTGCAGCGCGCCTGCGGCACCAGCCTGGATTCGGTGATCACCATCGCCAACAAGATTGCGCTGGGCCAGATCGATTCGGGCATCGGCGGCGGTTCGGACACGACGTCCGAAGTGCCGATCGTCTACGGCAAGAAGCTGCGCGCGCGGCTGCTGGCCGCCAACCGGGCCAAAGCCACCGGCGACAAGCTCAAGGCGCTGCTGCGTGGCTTCAAGTTCGGCGAGCTCAAGCCCGAGTTCCCCGGCGTGGCCGAGCCGCGCACCGGCAAGAGCATGGGCGACCACTGCGAGGACATGGCCAAGGAATGGAACATCGCGCGCGATTCGCAGGACGCGTGGGCGGTGGCCTCGCATCACAAGCTGGCGGCAGCGTATGAGCGCGGCTTCTTCGATTCGTTGATCGCCCCGTTCCGCGGTGTCTCGCGCGACAATATTTTGCGTGCCGACACCTCGCTGGAAAAACTCGCCACGCTGCGCCCGGCGTTCGACAAGACTTCCGGCCGCGGCACGCTGACCGCAGCCAATTCCACCCCGCTCACCGACGGCGCCGCTGCGGTGCTGTTGTCCAGCGAAGCCTGGGCGCTGGCGCACGGCCACACCCCGATGGCCTATCTGCGCGATGCACAGGTGGCGGCGGTGGATTTCGTGCATGGCGAAGGCCTGCTGATGGCGCCGACCATTGCAGTGCCGCAGATGCTGGCGCGCCAGGGCCTGACCTTGCAGGACTTCGACATCTACGAGATCCACGAGGCGTTCGCCGCCCAAGTGTTGTGCACGCTGCGCGCCTGGGAAAGCGAAGATTACTGCCGCAATCGCCTTGGTCTGGATGCGCCGCTGGGCCGTATCGACCCGGACAAGATCAACCCACTGGGCTCGTCGCTGGCGACCGGCCACCCGTTCGCCGCCACCGGCGCGCGCGTGGTGGCAACCGCCGCCAAACAGCTGGAAGAACGCGGCGGCGGGCGTGCGTTGATTTCGATCTGTACGGCCGGCGGCATGGGCGTGGTCGCCATCGTCGAGCGCTGACGCTGCTGCGCAGCGGGATTAGGCATTCGGGATTGGGGATTCGTAAGTGCAAAGCTCTTAATTTTGCGAATCAGGACATTACCTATCCCGAGGCCTTGTGTCGCGATCTTCGCAGACCTTCGCAGGCCCGGTGAACGTTGGGAGTGGCACTCCCGCTCAGATCCACAAAACAAAAAAGCCCCGGACATGCCGGGGCTTTTCAGTTAATCCACACATCGCCGCAGAATCGATCAGCTGTGATCGATGACAGCGTGATCGATTACAGCACCCGATCGTCCGGCGCGAGCGAGTCGGCCGGCGGTGTTGCATACGCCGAGACGATCGGTCCACGCAGCGATTGCTGCGGCAAACCCTCATGCACCGGTTCGCCGCGTGCAGCGCGCAGGGCATTGGCGTAGCAGTGCTGCGCAGACAGCAGATCGCCGGCTGCGGCAAAGCCATGCCCGAGTTCTTCCCAGGCCTCGCTGCCGGCGCCATTGGCCACGGCGCGATGCAGGAATTCTTCGGCCTGCGACCACTGCTGCTGGTGACGCGCCAGGCGCGCCATCGTCAACAACAGGCCCGGGCTGTCCGGGTACTGGGTCAGCCAACGCTGCGCACTGGCGCGGCGCGAGTCGTATTTTTCCAGCGGCAGCACGCCGTACAGACGCACCAGCGATTCGTCCCATTGCGTATCCAGCGCTTGTTCCAGGCTGTGTACGGCCGCATCGTCCCAATGCAGAATCGCCGCGCGCTGTGCATAGGCGCCGACGACTGCCGGATAGGTGCGCAGCGGCTTGGGCAGCGCTTCCCAGCGTTCGGCCAGGGCATTGGCATCGCCGGCCTGCAACAGCGTCTGTTCGGCCAGCGTGGCCTCCAGCGCGTTGTAGGCATCGGGGGCCAGCACCGCCTGCTGACGCAATGCGCCGAGTTGACCGTAGGCCTCGTCGGCACGGCCGATCTGCGCCAGGGCCTGCGTGCGCAGCAATAGCCCGCGTGCCGGCAGCGGTTGCGCGTTGGCATTATCGAGCGCATTGATCGCCTCGACCGGACGTTGCCGCGCCAGATGCCGTTCGCCCTGCAGCAGCGCATGTGCGGTGGGGTCGCGCTCGGCCAGTTGCTGGGCCAGCGCAGTGGCCGAGGCGTCATCGCCGCGCGCATCGGCCACACGGACTGCACTTGCCAGTGCGATACCGCTGACGTCGTCGTCCTCGCTGGCAGTGACCAGCAGGCGCTCGGCACGCTGCCACTGGCCGTGATCGGCCGCGCGCAGGCCTTCGATCAGGCGGGCGCGGCCCTTCTTGCGGCGGTACTTGCCCCAGACCCGGAACGGCAGGCTGATCAGCGTCCACGCCAACCACAACACCAGCAGCGCGATGATCAGGATCAGCAGCGCCTGCGGCATCGCCGCGCGGTAGTCGTTGCCGCCGGCGCTGACCACCACATTGCCCAGGTCGTAACTGTTTTGATGCGACAACCATTGCGCACCGAGCACGCCCAGCGCCACGGCAACCAACAGGATCAAGACGGTACGCAACACTTTCATTGGGTGGATCTCCCTTCACGCATGGCCTGCAGTTGCAGCAGGGTGGTGCCCAGTTCCGGCAGGCGCGGACGCAGTGGCGCTTGTTGCAAGGTGCGCAGGCGCGTGCGGGCCTGGCGACGTTGTGGGGAATCCGGCCACAGCCGGGTGGTCCAGGTGTCCACGCGCCGCAGCGATTGGGCGAAGCCATCGACATCGCCGCGTTCGGCGGCAGCGCGGGCCAGGCTGACTTCGATCTGCAAGGCATCGCGCGCGGCGTTGCGGTCGCCGCCGACGAGCAGTGCATCGCCACGGCTGGGGCGAATGTCCACCAGCGGTGCGAGCACTTTCTGCCACCACGGCTGCGCGGCTTCGTTCTCTTGCGCGGTGTGTTCCGGCAAGCGCTGCAGATCGGCGGCGAGTTTGTCCAGCAATTGACCGGCTTGCGCTTGCGGGCCAGCGCCGAGGCGGTCCAGTGCGTCGCGTTCTTGCACCAGCGCCTGGCGCAGATTGAGGTAGCCCGGGTCGTCCACGCCGTTGAGTGCGGCATTGGCCAGCGCATAGGCACGGCGTGCGCCGTCGGCGTCGCCGGCAATACTCAGGCGTTGCTGGCCGAGCCGCAGCAGCAGTTCCACTTCATCCAGACGCAGCGCCTGCGCGCCATGTCGATTGGGATCGGCCAGTTTTTGCACGGTTTCTTCAAGCAACGCGCTGCGCTGGCTCAGCCCGAGCATTTCATCGCGTAAGACACGATTGGTCGCTGCGGCATCCTGCAGGCGCTCGTTGGCCAGGCGCTGATCGCGGCGCAAGGTTTCCAGCATCTGCTGGGTGCCATCCCAGCGTTGCTGCTGCACTTGTGCCGCCTGCAGCTGCCCGCTTTGATAGGTCTGCCATGCGCGCCAGCCCAGAAACAGCGCCACGCCCACTGCAGCCACGGCAACCGCAAGCAGCAGCCAGGCCACGGGGAAGCGTCGCGTGGAAGCGGGCATTTCAGTCATTGGGACATCCTCGGGCGGTCACGACTGGCGCATGCGCCGCAGTCATCTGGTACAGCATGGCGTGCGGCAGCAGACGCCCGCAAGCGCTGGATGGATTCGGAGTTCAGCAAGGTCGTGATGGTGTCACGATCGCTGCAGCGGCGGCGGCCAATTGCTCGGGCAGTGGACCTGCGGCGCGCACCACATGCGTGAAGCCGGCGGCATGCGCGGATGCGCGTATGCGCTCGCTGGAGGCCACCACCGGATGGAGTCGCCAGGCATCGACCAACGCTGCGGGCAATTGCTCTAACACCAGCGATAGCGCTTCGGCGCTGCTCAATGCCAGCACGCTGCGCGGCAGTGCACTGGCCAGGGCCTGCACCGCCGATGCGCGCAATCGCAGCGCGACGCGTTGATAGACATCGGCGCGCAGGACATGGGCGCCACGCTGCTCCAATGCCGGTGCCAGCATGCCGCGCCCGCCTGGCGCAGTGATCAGTGCAACTGTCTGCAATGGCGGCTCGAACAGTGGCAGTGCCAGCAGTCCTTCGCTATCCATGCGCGCAGGGCGCACCACTGCATCGATCCCGTAGGCCTGCAGTGCGCGCGCGGTGCCGTCTCCCACGCTCACCCATTGCGCCTGCGCTGGCCGCTGCAGCGGTGAAAGACGCTGCGCGGCGTGGACCGCTGCCGGGCTGGTGAATACCGCGATCGGTGCCTGCAGCGCTTGCTCCAGTGCAGCCCGTGCCTGTGCGGTGTCGTTGGTCTGCAGGCGCCACGGCGACAGCGCGAGCAGCCGTCCGCCATGCCGGGCGGCGGCCCGCCGCAGTGGCGCGTGCTCACCGCTGGGTCGCAGCGAGATCAGGGTCCAGGCGTCGGTCGAGGAGGTGGGCCGGGTCATCTCACGATTATGCGAGAACGTTGCGGCGTCAGGGCGAGATGGCACCGCGCCGATGTCGCCGGTGGCGATCTCATCGGACCGGATGCCGTCACTCGCAGCAGCGTTTGCAGGCGAAATCGCCTGCGTTCATGAATGAGACGTGCGTCTCATTTCGTAACCTCTTGTAAATCTCGTGGATCCGGCCACGATCCGCCTCGACAGCCACGCCGGAGTAGTACCGTGATCAAGTCCTACCTCATCAACATGCAGCGCAGTAGCGACCGTTTGCAGGCCATGTCGGCGCGGTTCCAGGCGCTGGGCATGCCGTTCGAGCGCATTCCCGCCTTCGACGGCGCCACGCTGACGCCCGAGCAGATCGCCGATTTCGTGCGCGAACGCCCGCTGGAAGGTTCCGGGGATGGCTTCAGCACCGGCCCGCGCAAGTGGACCGCTTCCAACATCGGCTGCTTTCTGAGCCATCAGGCTGCGTGGCGCATCGCGGCGGACTCCGATGACGCCTACACCGCCATCTTCGAAGACGACATGCATCTGTCCGACGCGCTGCCGGTGCTGTTGCGCAGCACCGAGTGGCTACCGGCGGGCAACAGCATCGTGCGGCTGGAACCGTCCTACAACCGCATCAAGCTCGATAGCAAGGTCGCCGACATCGGCGGGCGTCAGCTGCGCCTGGTGCGTCCATCCACCTATCAGCACTGCTGGCCGGTGTGCGCCGGCGCGCTGATCATCAGCCGCGATGCGGCACGCTTGTTGCTGGCCGCCGAAGCGCGCTGGCACACCATGGCCGATATTTTTCTGTTCGGCTGGAACGAATCGCCGGTGGCACAGCAGTTGTCCACCTATCAGCTCTCGCCGGCGGCCTGCATCCAGGACAAGTTCTTCCACAACGCCCCGGAGCAGATCGTATTCACCAGCACCATCGATGCGCCGCTGACGCAGGCGCAGAAGCAGCGCAGTGCGCATTGGAAAGCGAAAGCGACCGCGTTGTTGCGTGTGGCGCAGGGCTATCGCAAGGTGGTGTTCGCGCCCTGAGCGGCGCGATAGCGAAGGCCTGCAACGAGACAGCGCTGAACGTGTTTTACCATGCGGTACCGCATGTATTTCAGTGCACAAGACGCTCGCAGAACATTGCGGCATGATGCCGCCCTTCGCCGTCTTTCAGCCTTCGCCGATGACTCCTTCGTGCACGCTCGCATCCGCCCTGCAGTCGCTGCAGCAGCAATTCATTGCCATGCCGCCGGTGCTGTCGATGGGCATCGCCGTCGATGGCTTGCATGACGGCGCGCTGCGCTTGCGTGCGCCGCTGCAGGCCAACGTCAACGACAAGGCCAACGCGTTCGGCGGCAGCCTGGCCTCGCTGATGACGCTGGCCAGTTGGGGCTGGCTGACCCTGCAGCTGCAATTGGCCGGGCACAGCGCCGATGTGTATGTGGCCGACAGCCAGCTGCGCTATGTCGCACCGGTGTACGAAGACCTGGTCGCCAATGCCGAGCCATCCGAGATGGGGAGTTGGGATGCGTTTCTGGCCACCTTCCGCCAACGCGGCAAGGCGCGTATCGGCATGCGTGCGCAGATTGAGCTGGGGTCGGGCGCGGCGGCGGCGACGCTGAGCGGGCGCTTCGTGGCGTTTCCAAAACGGTAGGATGCGGGCTGGATTCAAGGGGGTAATGCGCATGCGTGCAGTGATCGGGGCAATGCTGTTGCTCGGGCTGGCGATGGTGAGCGGTGTGGTGTCTGCCGGCAGCCGTGCCCAGGCGCGCGCGCTGGAGACCACCCAGGCCGCCTACACGGCCGCCGTACGCTGGAGCGACTTCGACGCCGCGCAGGGCTTTGTCGAACCCACGTATGCCTTGGCGCATCCGCTCAGCGATCTGGAGCGCTCGCGCTACGAACAGGTGCAGATCTCCGGCTACCGCGAGGTGCGGGTGGGCGAAGATGCCGCCGGCGACCTGCGCCGCGAGGTCGAGTTGCGCGTGATCAACCGCAATACCCAGGCCGAGCGGCTGGTGCGCAGCATCGAGCTGTGGCGCTGGGACGCCGAGCGCAAACGCTGGTGGCTGGCCAGCGGCCTGCCCGATCTGTGGCAGGGCCAGTAGCCCGCACCGCTGCGCCCTGGCCGTCGCGTGCGCCAGCTGTGCGACAATTCCCGCCCGCTTGAACGACCCTGACCCCGTGAATTTCGAAGAGCTGCAGGCCTTTGTCGGCCGCAACCCCATGTTGTCGCTGGCCCTGGTGGGCCTGACCATCGCCCTGATCGTCACCGAGGTCGCGCGCCTGTTCCGTGGGTATCGCGCACTCACGCCGGCTGAGCTGACCCGTTTGATCAACAGCGAGAATGCGCTGGTGATCGACCTGTCGCCCACTGCCGATTTCGAAAAAGGCCATATCGCCGGCAGCCGCAATGTGGCGCTGGCCAAGTTCGACCCGGCCGGCAAATTGCTTGCCAACGCCAAGGCCACCCCCGTGGTGGTGGTCTGCCGTAACGGCAACGCCTCGGCAGGCGCGGCCAAGACGCTCAAGAAGGCCGGCTTCGAGAAGGTGTACTGGCTCGATGGCGGTGTGGCTGCCTGGCAGATCGCCGAACTGCCGCTGGTCAAGGGTCGCGCCTGATCTCACCTTGTACGGCGGCAGGCAAGTCCCCATTGCTTGCGTGAGAGACTCGCGCTTTCACGCCTGCATCATTCAACGCTGCATCCACCGAACCGTTTTTTGGAGTTAGGAATGTCCGACGAAATCATCAACGGCGCCGTTGCGCCGGCCGACGCCGCTGCTGGCCCCGCTTTCACCATCGAGAAGATTTACGTCAAGGACGTTTCTTTCGAATCGCCGAACGCACCGGCCGTCTTCAACGACGCCAACCAGCCCGAGCTGCAGCTGAACCTCAATCAGAAGGTACAGCGCCTCAACGACAATGCCTTCGAAGTCGTGCTGGCCGTGACCCTGACCTGCACCGCCGGTGGCAAGACCGCCTACGTGGCCGAAGTGCAGCAGGCCGGCGTGTTCGGCCTGGTCGGCCTGGAGCCGCAGGCGATCGACGTGCTGCTCGGCACCCAGTGCCCGAACATCCTGTTCCCGTATGTGCGCACCCTGGTCAGCGACCTGATCCAGGCCGGCGGCTTCCCGCCGTTCTACCTGCAGCCGATCAACTTCGAAGCCCTGTACGCAGAAACCCTGCGCCAGCGCTCGCAGGGCGAAGGCACCTCGCTGGCCGATTCCGAGCCGGCTGGCAACGCCTAAGCGTTGCGTGCGCCGATGAGCGATTCGAAGCACAAGATCGCCGTCCTCGGCGCCGGTTCCTGGGGCACGGCCCTGGCCGCGCTGCTCGCCAGACACGGTCACCCGACCGTGCTCTGGGGGCGCGATGCGGCGATGGTGGATGCCATCGACCGCAATCACGAAAACGTGCGGTATCTGCCGGGCATTCCACTGCCCGAGAGCTTGCGCGCGACCACCGACCTGCAGCTGGCCGTTGCCGATGCAAGCTGGATCCTGGTCGTGGTGCCCTCGCATGCGTTTACCGAAACGATCCAGTTGATTGCACCGTTGCGTCCGGCCGGTGCCGGCGTAGCGTGGGCGACCAAGGGATTCGAACCCGGTTCCGGGCGGTTCCTGCACGAAGTGGCGCGCGCCATCCTCGGCCCCAGCGTGCCACTGGCCGTTGTGACCGGGCCGTCCTTCGCCAAGGAAGTCACGCTTGGCTTGCCGACCGCCATCACCGTGCACGGCGACGATGCGGCGTTCGCGCAGGTCGTGGCCGATGCCATGCATGGCCCCACCTTTCGCGCCTATACCGGCGATGACATGGTGGGCGCCGAGCTCGGTGGCGCGATGAAGAACGTGCTGGCCGTGGCCACCGGCGTGGCCGATGGTATGCAGCTGGGCCTCAATGCACGCGCCGGTCTGATCACGCGTGGCTTGAACGAGATGCTGCGCCTGGCGGCGGTGATCGGTGCGCGTCCGGAGACCTTGATGGGCCTGGCCGGATTGGGCGATCTGGTGCTGACCTGCACCGGCGATCTGTCGCGCAACCGGCGGCTGGGATTGGCATTGGGGCGTGGCCAGAGCTTGAACGATGCGATCCGCGAGATCGGTCAGGTGGTCGAGTCGGTGCAAACCGCCGATGAAGTCATGCGCCAGGCCGAGCATCACGGCATCGAGCTGGCGATCTCCAACGCGGTGCGTGCCGTATTGCATGGCGAGATCACACCGGAAGCCGCATTGAAGGAACTGTTGGCGCGCGAGCGCAAGCCCGAGTATCCGCAGGCGTTGTTTACCTGATTGGTCGGTAACGCGCCTCGCGCGTCGCGTGGTGGAGTGAAGACACTAAAAAGCCCGGCAATGCCGGGCTTTTTTGTGGTTGCGCACTTGTCGTTGCGTGCATCAAGGCAAAAGCTTGTCGCGTCGCAACCACGTAAACGTGCTGCGCGTTACGTTCCGGCGTAACAGCCCGTACACACGGCATCTAGCGATCGAGTGCGCTGCATCGCAATCATCCAATCGCACAAAAGAAAGAAGCCCGGTCGTGGGACCGGGCTTCCAATGCAACGCGGGAGAGAGAGTCGCGTTGCGTTCAACGTGCGGCTTACCAGCTGAAACGCGGGCCGACCGACCATTCCTTGTTGCCGTCGCCATCCATACGGATGTCGCCGTTGATGCCCCAGTTCTGGTTCAACTTCACCTGGGCGCCAAGGCGGCCGTAGAAGGTGTCATCCAGATCGATGCCACGCTTCTTGGAGAAATCTTCGTAGCCAGCCAGAGCGTAGACTTCAAAATGCTCGCCGAACGAGTTACGCAGGCCAGCTTCGACGCTGAAACCATCGAAATTGATGTTCGGGGTGTCCAGGTCCAGCTTGCGGTAGGCAACGCGCGCCAGCAGGTCGGTGCTGGTGGCCACTTCGTAGTTGTAGCCCACGCCCACGCCCCATTGCTGGAAGTCGGTGTTGGAGCTTTCGAACACGTTGTTGTTGTCGTCAGCGTTCTGCTTGCTGTAATCGCCGAACACGTGGATGTTCGGGGTGATGGCGTAGGAGCCCTTCACGCCCCAACCATCGGCGTCGCGACCTTCGGTCGGAGTGCGCACATAGTCGCCTTCGACGAAGTTGTAGGAGATGTTTTCAGCAGCGGAGGCCGCAAACGGCAGAGCTGCGAGAAGGCCGAGGGCCAGCAAAGAAGTCTTCATGATCGAGATACCTGTACTTATTGATTTGGGCCGGCGCTGAGGCGGATGCCGTTCGCTGCCGAGATGTAAATTCTCCGTTATTCGATGGAACGCGACATGAATTTTGAACTGACTGGTGCATGAATCATCGCGCCTGGTTCAGTTCCGGTTTTTGTCATCAAGCTGCAATGCGTGTAGCGCACACGCAAAGCGTGATGCGGTGTGAGTTACCTCGCGCCAATGTGAGATGCGCGTGTAGAAGTACCTGTTTTGCAGCGATTTTTGCCATCTGCTATCGAGGCGAGGACATTGTACTGACGCTGCGGCTGGGACCATGCAGGCTTGTTGAACATCTTTGGAGCTGCATCGTGGCGAAGAAAAAGACGTTGGCGCGGTTTCTGGCCGAGACGCTGCAGAGCGCGGGTGTGGAGCGGATCTGGGGTGTGACTGGCGACAGCCTTAACGGCTTGACCGATGCCTTGCGTGAGATGCAGACGATCGAATGGATGCATGTGCGCCACGAAGAAGTCGCCGCATTCGCCGCTGGCGCCGAGGCGGCGGTGACCGGCCAGCTGTCCGTGTGCGCGGGCAGCTGCGGGCCGGGCAATCTGCACTTGATCAACGGGCTGTTCGATTGCCATCGCAGCCGTCAGCCGGTGCTGGCGATCGCCGCGCATATTCCCTCGTCCGAGATCGGGCTGAGTTATTTTCAGGAGACCCATCCGCAGGAGTTGTTCCGCGAGTGCAGTCACTTCGTGGAGTTGGTGACCAACCCGGCGCAGCTGCCGGAAGTGCTGCATCGGGCGATGCGCACCGCCATCCTGCAGCAAGGTGTGGCGGTGGTGGTGATTCCCGGCGATATCGCGCTGCTGGAAATGGACAAGCACGTGTCCAGTGCCTGGCCGCAACTGCGCCAGCCGCGCGTGCTGCCAGCCGCCGAAGACGTGGCGCAGTTGGCCGAGCTGTTGCAGCAAAGCGAGGCGATCACGCTGTTGTGCGGCAGCGGTTGCGCGGGCGCACACGATGCGGTGGTGGCATTGGCCGACACCCTGGGCGCGCCGATCGTGCATGCCTTGCGCGGCAAGGAACATGTGGAGTGGGAGAACCCGTTCGATGTCGGCATGACCGGTTTGATCGGTTTTAGTTCCGGCTACCACGCGATGCTCAACTGCGACACCTTGATCATGCTGGGCACGGATTTTCCATATCGGCAGTTCTACCCGAAGGACGCGACCATTGTGCAGGTGGATCGCGACCCGAGCGCATTGGGACGGCGCACGCCCTTGCAACTGGGTATCGCAGCGGATGTGGGCGAAACCATTGCCGCCTTGCTGCCGCACTTGCAGCGACGCGAGAAGCGCGACTTCCTGGAGAAATCGCTTGCGCATTATCGCAAGGCGCGCGAAGGGCTGGACGATCTGGCGGTGCCGGCAGACCCGGGCGAGCCGCTGCATCCGCAATTCGTGGCGCGGATGATCAGCCAGATCGCCGACCAGGACGCAGTGTTTACCTGCGATGTCGGCACGCCGACGGTGTGGGCCGCGCGCTATCTGCGCATGAACGGACAACGCCGCTTGCTTGGCTCGTTCAATCACGGTTCGATGGCCAATGCGATGCCGCAGGCGCTGGGTGCGCAAGCGGCGTTTCCGGGTCGTCAGGTGATTTCGCTGTCTGGTGATGGCGCCTTTGCGATGTTGATGGGCGATTTCATCTCGCTGGCGCAGCTGCGTCTGCCGGTGAAGATCGTGGTGTTCAACAATTCCTCGCTGGGATTTGTGGCGATGGAGATGAAGGCTGCCGGCTATCTGGATACCGGCACCGAGTTGCGCAATCCGGACTTCGCTGCGATGAGCAATGCGATGGGTATTTTGGGCATCCGTGTCGATGAGTCGTCGCAGCTGGAACGTGCATTGCGGCAGGCCTTCGCACATTCCGGCCCGGCGTTGGTGGACGTACGCATCGCTACGCAGGAACTGGCGGTGCCGCCGGCGATCAAGTTGGAACAGGCCAAGGGCATGGGCCTGTATCTGCTCAAGGCGGTGATGAGTGGGCGCGGCGATGAAGTCATCGATCTGGTCAAGACCAATATGCGTTAACGCCATCGCCGCGTTCACCACTGCACGTCTTCATCGGACTCTTTTGCATGCCTCGTTCGTTGCTGCGCCAATTGCTATTGATCTGGGTGGTGATCCTGGCCGCCTGCGTGGGCGTGGCCACGATGTTGTATGGCCTGTACCGACAGACAGAAGGCGTGCGGTTGGACGAAGCGCGCCAGCAATTGACCGCGCAGTGCACGCGCATCGTGCAGCGCTACGCCGGTGCAAGCGAGTCCGCGCGCAGTGGCGACAATGGGGCCGGGCTGGCGGCGGTGGTGGTGCAGTTGGTGCTGGCCGACGCGCCCGGCGTGGAAGGTGGGGTGTGGAATCTCGACAAGGGATTTATTGCGTACGCCTATCCCACTTACGACGGCAGCGATCACAAGACCGATATCCCCGCCGCCGAATGGACCACGATTGTCAGTACCGCACGGCAAAGTGCGATGGGCAACAAGGCGGTGGAATTTCGCCGCGATGGCAGCCGCGAAGTGGTGTTGATCAGCGCCTGCCCGCTGGCTTCGGGCACCGCCGCATGGACCATGTCGCGGGTGCCGGCGAGTACCTCCGATGCCTGGCGGCCGTTGGTGATCGGCATGCTGCTGATCTTCGCCATGGTGGCGGTGTCGGCGATTGCGTTAGGCGTGGTGGTACGGCGTTGGAGTCAGCGCTTGCAGCGGATCCAGCAGGCGCTCGCCGCCGATACCGAGCTCCCGCAGATTCCGGTCACCGGCGCACCCGAGCTGGATCGGTTGGGCGCTGCGGTGAGCGACTACGCACAGCGTAATGCGCAAGCGCTGGCGCAGACACGACGGTTGGCCGACGAGCTATCCCGGCACGAACGTCTGGCCGCGCTGGGCCGCCTGACAGCGACGGTGGCGCATGAGATTCGCAACCCGATCGCCACCATGCGTCTGGCGGTGGAAAACGACATCGCCAGACGCCAGAGCACGCCGGACGATGCAGCACATGGCGAGCTGATGCTGGGGCAGATCCGTCGCCTGGATGGGGTGGTCGAAAGTCTGCTCGGCATGGTGCAGCCGATCCGTCTGCAGTTAGAAACGGTGATGGTGCAGGACTGGTTGGCGACCTTGCTCGATCCGGCCTTGCTACCGCCAGGCACCCCTGCGCCACAGTTGCGCGTGCCTGCTATGCCGTTGCAATGGACGCTCGACCCGCAGCAGCTCGGGCGCGCCGTGCACAATCTGCTGCGCAACGCGTTGCAGCATGCAGACGCAGGCAGCACGGTGACGTTGGAGGCCAGCGCCAGCGATGATTTGTTGCAGCTACAGGTCTGCAATCGTGGCGCGGCGATTGCCGACACCATTGCAGCGCAGTTGTTCGAGCCGTTCGTCAGCGGTCGCAGCGATGGCAATGGCCTCGGCCTTGCCCTGGTGCGCGAGATCGCACGCGCGCATGGCGGGCAGGTGCGTTACGTACATGCCGACGGCATGACCCATTTCATTGTGGAGCTGCCATGGCGCGCATCCTGATCATCGATGACGACACGGCGTTTCTTGCCACCTTGCAGGCCACGCTGCGCTCGCTCGGCCATACGGTGATTGCGGTCGATAACGGCGCCGATGGATTGGCGCGCTTGAACGAGGGCGGTATCGAGCTGGCGTTCGTGGACTTCCGCATGCCCGGGATGGATGGCATTGCGGTGTTGCGCGCGCGGGCGGACGATGCCCGTGCGCGTCAGGTGCCGTTGGTGATGCTCACCGCGTACGCGTCCAGCGGCAACACCATCGAAGCGATGACGCTGGGTGCGTTCGATCACCTGGTCAAACCGGTGGGGCGTGCCGATATCGTCGAGGTGGTGGAGCGTGCATTGGCAAGTCGCGCTGACACCGACGCCGATACCGCGGCGACCGAGCTGCCTGAAGACGACGACGCCCTGGTCGGCCACAGCCCAGCGATGCGTAACGTGCACAAACGCATCGGGTTGGCGGCAGCCTCCGATTTGCCGGTGTTGGTCACCGGCGAGACCGGCACCGGCAAGGAGCTGGCTGCGCGCGCCTTGCATCGTGCCAGCGCACGCGCGAATGCGGCGTTCGCGGCGGTCAATTGCGCGGCGATTCCGTTGGAGCTGATGGAGAGCGAGTTGTTCGGCCATCGCAAGGGCGCGTTTTCCGGGGCGACCGGCGACCGCATCGGCCTGATTCGCGAGGCCGATGGCGGCACGCTGTTTCTGGACGAGATCGGCGACATGCCGCTGCCGATGCAGGCCAAGTTGCTGCGCTTCCTGCAGGAAGGCGAAGTGACGCCGCTGGGTGGCCGCGGCGCGCAGAAAGTGGATGTGCGCGTGCTGGCGGCCACGCATCGCGATCTGGCCGCGCGGGTGGCGGCTGGGCAGTTTCGCAGCGACCTGCGTTATCGCCTGAATGTGGTGCCGATCGAGCTGCCGCCGCTGCGCGAACGCGGGCAGGACATCGTGCTGCTTGCGCAGTATTTTCTGCGCACCGGCGAAGGCGCAGCGCGTGCGCTACCGCCGGACGCGCAAGCGCGGCTGCTGGCCTATCCGTGGCCCGGCAACGTGCGCGAGCTACGGAATGTCATGCAACGCAGTCAGCTGCTGGTGCGTGGCCACAGCATCACCGCCGAGGATCTGGACGAGGCGCTTGGTCACAGTGCCGAGCAACCCGTGACGACGGCGCCGCAGGAAGGCACCTTACCCGAGGCAGTAGCGCGACTGGAAAAGCAGATGATCCAGAACGCATTGGCGCACAGTGGCGGTAACCGCGCCGAAGCCGCGCGCCGGCTCGGCATTCATCGCCAGCTGCTGTATCGCAAGCTCGATGAGTATGGGTTGCAGTAGTCGCAGCGATAAAACCCGAATGCGATGTTTGCAGGATGGCGTAGTCGGTGTTTTGGCTGCGATGCAGTACGCGCACAGCAACACGCGCACATGTGGGTGATTGCATGCCGCCGTTGCCACACGTAGTGCTTGGCCACTGATGTTCATAGCAGATCTTGCGCCGGGAGAGTGCTTGCTTTCGCACAGTCATGCATAACGAGGCTGAAAAGTGTCTGCAAAGCGGACAGTGGTGTATGAAACGCAGACGCTCATTCGTCCAACTGCATGTACAAAACCCTTGAAAAACAACGCATTCGACGTTGGCACGATTGCTGCTTTGTCTTCAGGGCAAGCGGCGCTCCTGCCGCCCTGGAGACATCACATGATTCGTCAGACCGCACTCGCTTTCGCACTGGCCTGCAGCGTGGCGACCGCTGCCGCGCAGGTTCCTGCAGCGCCGGCCGCACCGGTTGCCCCGCGTCCGCCGGTTGGCACGCCACCACCGGCGCCGCCGATGCCGCCCGCGCCACCTGCACCGGTAGCCGCTACCCCGGTGAGTGTGACCGGCACCGTCGAGCGCTTCATGCTCAATCCCAATGGCGAGGTCGATGGCCTGTGGTTGCGCGATGGCACCCAGGTGGCGTTTGCGCCGCATCTGTCCGGCGAACTGCAGGCAGCCGTGCGCCGTGGCGATGCGGTCACCGTGCAGGGTTATCGTCTGGGCAGCCTGCCGGTGCTACGTGCCAGCAGCATCCGTTCCACGCGTGGTGGGCGCGAGGTGGTCGACCGACCGCCGACGACCGCCGCCATGCCGCCCGCGCCTCCGGCGCCTACCGCATTGACGCCGTTGCAGGCTGAGGGACGCATCGAGCGGTTGGTCTACGGCCCCGGTGGCGAGACCAATGGCGCATTGCTGAGCGATGGCACGCTGGTGCGGATGCCGCCGCATCTGGCGCTGCAGTTCGGCGATTTGTTGCGCACCGGCGCGCCATTGAGCGTGAGCGGATTCGGTGTCGCCACGAAGGCCGGCCGCGCCATCGAAGCCACGCAGTTGGGTCGCGATCGTGCCTCGCAGCGCGCTTTGTTCAGTCCTCCGCGCCCGGATGGTCCGGTGCCGCCTGCACCACCGGCGCCGCCTGTCCCGCCGGCTCCGGCGCCGCGTTGATCCAGAGCGCCGTTGCACACGCGGCGGCGCTCACACCGTTTCTCTCTATGCGCCTTTCCTGCCACGTGTCATGCGTGGCGACGGGCGCGGCTTGCCGGCGTTGGCCGGTCCTACTTTCGTTGGAGTTCTTTCATGCATTGGGTCGATCCTGATTTCCTTCCCGAAACCCGCGGCACGCTGGCGCGCTTTCTGCTCAATCCCAAGGCCGATATCGATGGCCTGCTGCTGACCGACGGCACCGAAGTGCACACGCCGCCGCATCTGTCCGCGGCCTTGCTCAAGGCGCTCAAGCCCGGCAGCACGTTGAGCGTGCGTGGCCTCAAGCCGCGCGATGTGGACATGCTGGTGGCACTGGCGATCGATCCGGAAGGCGGCAAGCGCATTCTCGATGAAGGCCCGCATGGGCCGCATGTCAAACCCAAGCCCAAACCGCCTGCCAGCAAGCCGCCTAAGCCGCAACGTACCCAGCACAGCGGCAGCATTGCGCGGTTGCTGCACGGCCCGCATGGGCAAGTGCATGGCGTGTTGCTGGATGACGGGGTCACGGTGCGGTTTCCACCACATGCTGGCGCCGACTTTTGCAAGCAGCTGATCGTTGGCAAGGCGCTGGTGGCAGAAGGCGATACCCAGGCGACGCCGCACGGCGTGCTGATCCACGCGCATGCGTTGGGCGCCAAGGCCGCGTCGCTGAAGCAGATCGAGCATCCGCATGGCCCGGGCGCACATAAACCAAAGCCCAAGCACTAGGTGCCCGCGATGCGGCTGCCGCGTTGGCGCGATGCGATCGCAATTGGGTCGGCCATGCACGCCAGCGTGCGCAGTCGCTTTCCATCGTGTAACGGAGAACGCCGATGCGCATGAGCACACCGCGCCCACGAGGCAGCCGCGCACTGGAGGCGCTGCATTTCAGCGTGGCCGATGTGCAGGACGGGCTGGGGCCGTTTCTCAGCGTGTTTTTGCAATCCAAGGGCTGGTCGGTGGCGGCGATCGGTACGGTGATGAGTGTGGGCGGTATTGCCGGCATGCTTGCCACCACGCCGGCCGGCGCCCTGGTCGATACCACCCGGCGCAAGCGCGCCGTGGTGGTGGTCGGCTGTCTGGCGATTCTGCTGGCCACTGCACTGATCTGGCTGCGGCCGACGTCCTCCGGTGTGGTCGCCGCACAGATCGTCTCGGCGTTGGCGGCAGCCGGTATCGGCCCGGCGCTCACCGGCATCACCTTGGGGCTGGTGCATGCGCGTGGGTTCGATCATCAACTGGCGCGCAATCAGGTCGCCAACCATGCCGGCAACATGCTGGCTGCACTGTTGGCCGGCTGGCTGGGATGGCGGTACGGGTTTGCGGCGATCTTTGTGCTCACCGCAGCTTTCGGCATGCTGGCGATCGTGGCGGTGTGGCTGATTCCGTCGGCGGCCATCGACCATCGCGCCGCGCGCGGTCTGGGCAACACCGATGGCGCGGACACTCTCAGTGGTTGGCGCGTCTTGTTGACCTGCCGACCGCTGGCGTTGCTGGCCGTCACCCTGGGGCTGTTCCATCTGGGCAATGCAGCGATGTTGCCGCTCTACGGCATGGCGATCGTGGCCGCGCATGCGGGCGACCCGAGTGCGCTGACGGCCACCACCATCGTGGTTGCGCAGGCCACGATGGTGGTGGTGGCGTTGTTGGCGATGCGCTGGATCCGCGTGCACGGACATTGGTGGGTATTGCTGGTGGCGTTCATGGCGTTGCCATTGCGTGCGCTGGTCGCCGCATCGCTGATCCAGGGCTGGGGCGTGTTTCCGGTGCAGATGCTCGATGGACTCGGTGCCGGCCTGCAGGCCGTGGTGGTGCCGGCGCTGGTGGCGCGTTTGCTGCAGGGCACCGGGCGCGTCAATGTCGGTCAGGGTGCGGTGATGACGGTGCAAGGTGTGGGCGCGGCGCTGAGCCCGGCATTCGGTGGCTGGCTGGCGCACGCCTTCGGCTATCGCATCGCGTTTCTGGCGCTGGGCGCGATCGCGTTGTTGGCGGTGGCGCTGTGGGCAGGCTGCCGCGGCATGTTGCGGTCAGCGATCGATGTGCAAGCGGTGCAGTGAAGCGGTGGCATGAGCGCGGCGCCCAGGCACAACATCGCAAGCAACCATCGAGTGGTGCGGATTGCGCGCAGAACCATCACCGTCGCGCGCGATACGCCGCTTTCCGGCGGCGATCAGCCGCCAGTCAGTTGTGCAGTCGTATCGATCATTGCTACTTACCGACCGCCGCTGAAGTCCCACTGCCGCCAAGCTTCGAACACCATGACCGCGACGGTGTTGGACAGATTGAGGCTGCGGTTGTCCGGTCGCATCGGCACACGCAGCCGGTGCTGTGGCGGGATGGATTCCAGTACATCGGCCGGCAGGCCGCGGGTTTCCGGGCCAAACAAAAAGGCATCGCCATCTGCGAACTGCGGTGTGTCGTAACGCACGCTGCTACGCGTACTCAGTGCAAACACGCGCTTGGGCGCAATTGCGGCGAGTGCGGTGGGCAGGTCGGCATACACCTGCAGGGTTGCGTACTCGTGATAGTCCAGGCCGGCGCGTTTGAGCTGCTTGTCGCTGAGGTCGAAGCCGAGCGGCTCGATCAGGTGCAGGCGCGCGCCGGTGTTGGCGCACAAGCGAATCACATTGCCCGTGTTGGGCGGAATTTCGGGTTGAAACAGGATGACATCGAGGGCGGGTGCTGACATGCGCGCAAGTGTAGCTGCGCGCTTGCTTAAAGGCCGAGGGTGGCGTTGACCAGCGCTTCCAGCTCGACCGGCGCCGGCTGCAGCTGCGGCACCGGCAGGTTGACGATGACCTGCCCCATCAGCGCGCCGATGGCGGCAGCGGCCTGGCCCGAAGCGGTCTGTGCACTGGCGGCGGTGCTGCGGACCACCAGGTCGGCGCGCTGTTCGGCCGAGGGGCGGACCTGGACGGTCGCCAGGGTGACGATGCGTGGGCCGGCCTGTTCGGCGGCGAGTGCGGCCAGTTGCTCGGCTGACGGACGCACCTGCACGGCGCTCAGGGTGCGGATGTCGCTGCTGCGCTCCAGTGTCTGCTGGGCGATCTGGTCGGCGGCCGGGCGAACCTGCACGGTGTCCAGCGTGGTCAGGCTGGCGGCCTGGGCAAAGCCGGCCAGGGCGGTGCCGGCGAGCAGGGCGGCGGAGAGGGCGATGCGCAGGGTCTGGGTCTTCATGGCGAGGTCTCTTGGTGTAGGTGATAAGTGGTGTGGTAGTAATGTAGAACACCATTTCGGTATGCGCAAGAACTTTCTGGGTGTTCTTTTATTTATTCAGCTGGAAGTCAGATTCAAGTGGATGCGTGATGTGCTGGCTGCTTGCCGATGAACTAGAGCAAATGGCGTGCCAGCATCAGTGCATTGATTTCAAAGGGATTTGTTGTTCGCGGCAGTGTCCGCGTCCGGACACCCGGACGCGCGGCGCCTGCGGACAGCGCAGCGGAGAGGTCGTCAGCGCGATGGAGGTGATATTCGGCGCGCTGAATGACTCGATGGCGGGCACACGGCACGCGCTGATTGCCGGCAGACAACTGCGGCACAATCCGGCTTTACCCACAGGTGTCTAAGACTTATGCGCGTGCTCATGCTGTCTGTTCTGGTTGCCGCTACCACCGCGGCCTGCACCTGGGTGCCGATCGAACAAAGCGGCAAGAGCGTGCAGGTCCTGCCCGCAGGCCCTGTGCCAGCTGGCTGTCAGCAGCAGGGCGAGGTCGTGGTGTCGGTCAAGAGCAAGGTCGGCTTCTATAACCGCAACCCGTTGCGGGTGCAGGAAGAGCTGGAGACGCTGGCACGCAACGAGGCCCCGGGCGCCAATGCCAACACGGTCCAGGCGCAGGGCCAGCCGGCCGATGGCAGCCAGCGTTTCAACGCGTTCCGCTGCCCGCCGCGCTGAACCGTTGGGCTAGAGCGAGGCAGGTTCAATTGTAAAGATGCGGTAAAAGCGGCCAGCAGCTAGACTGACGCCCCCTCGCCTGACGCCATGGCGCTATTTCGATGCTCTTCCAGAATGTCTCCATCGCGGGACTGGCGCATATTGATGCGCCGCACACGCTGACTTCCAAGGAAATCAACGAGCGCCTGCAACCGACCTACGACCGCCTCGGCATCAGGACCGACGTGTTGGGCGACGTTGCCGGTATCCATGCACGGCGCCTGTGGGACCAGGATGTCCAGGCCTCGGACGCCGCCACCCAGGCCGCGCGCAAGGCACTGCTCGACGCCGGCATCGGCATCGAAAAGATCGGCCTGCTGGTCAACACCTCGGTGAGCCGCGACTACCTGGAGCCGTCCACGGCCTCCATCGTGTCCGGCAACCTGGGGGTCGGCGACCACTGCGTCACCTTCGACGTGGCCAACGCCTGCCTCGCCTTCATCAACGGCATGGACATCGCCGCCCGCATGCTGGAGCGTGGCGAGATCGACTACGCGCTGGTCGTGGATGGCGAGACCGCCAACCTGGTCTACGAAAAGACGCTGGAGCGCATGACCTCGCCGGACGTCACCGAGGAAGAGTTCCGCAACGAACTCGCCGCGCTGACCCTGGGTTGCGGCGCTGCGGCCATGGTGATGGCGCGCACCGAGCTGGTGCCCGACGCGCCGCGCTACAAGGGCGGCGTGACCCGCTCGGCCACCGAGTGGAACAAGCTGTGTCGGGGCAACCTGGACCGCATGGTCACCGACACCCGGCTGCTGCTGATCGAAGGCATCAAGCTGGCGCAGAAGACCTTCCTGGCCGCCAAGCAGGCGATGGGCTGGGCGGTGGACGAGCTGGACCAGTTCGTCATCCACCAGGTCAGCCGCCCGCATACCGCCTCGTTCGTGAAGTCGTTCGGCATCGATCCGGCCAAGGTCATGACCATCTTCGGCGAGCACGGCAATATCGGCCCGGCGTCGGTGCCGATCGTGCTCAGCAAGCTCAAGGAACTGGGCCGCCTGAAGAAGGGCGACCGCATCGCGCTGATGGGCATTGGGTCGGGGCTGAATTGCTCGATGGCGGAAGTGGTTTGGTGAGTTGCACCTAGCGACGTGTAAAAAAAAATGGATTTTTAGTACACGTCATTGCATCATGTTCGTTCTTGCAACATGAGCGATGTAGGCATGGACGACACGCTGGTGTTCAACCCCGAGCAGCCGTACAACGCGCTCCCGCCGCTTCCTCCGGCGGGAGACATCGAAACGCGCAGCCTGCTCAAGGCCTGCATCGTTGCACGCACCGCGTTGGCCGAGCTGAAGCAGGCCACCGCGCTGTTGCCCAATCCGGCAGTGCTCATCAACACGATCCCGATCCTGGAAGCACAGGCCAGTTCGGAGATCGAGAATATCGTCACCACAACGGACGATTTGTTCCGTTATGCAGACGACCAGGAACGCGCCCAGAACCCGGCAACCAAAGAAGCTCTGCGTTACCGCAGCGCGCTCTACGAAGGGTTCCAGTCGCTGCGGCGGCGACCGCTATGTACCGACACCGCCGTGGTGGTGTGCAGCCGCATCAAGGCCGTGCAGATGCAGATCCGGCGCGTGCCCGGGACTGCGTTGGCCAATGAGCAGATCCATCAGATCATCTATACCCCGCCCGTTGGCGAGGCATTGCTGCGCGACAAGCTGGCGAACTGGGAGCGCTTTATTCACGAGCACACCGACATCGATCCGCTGATCCGGATGGCGGTGGCGCACTACCAGTTCGAAGCGATCCACCCGTTCACCGATGGCAATGGGCGCACCGGACGTGTCTTGAATCTGCTGATACTGATCGAGCAAGGGTTGCTCGATGTTCCCGTGCTGTACCTGTCGCGCTACATCATCCGCCATCGCAGCGACTACTACCGCTTGCTGCTGGATGTCACACAGCATGGTCGCTGGGCCGAATGGATTCAGTACATGCTCGCAGCTGTTGCCGAGACCGCTGCATGGACGACGGCAAAGATCCAGGCAATCCGCGAATTGGAGACGCAGGCGCGTGACCACGTGCGAGAACACGCTCCCAAGGCCTACAGCCGCGAACTCGTTGAAGTGATCTTCAATCAGCCGTACTGCCGCATCCAGAATGTGGTGAACGTGATGGGCGTCACCCGGCAGACCGCTGCACGCCATCTCAAGGAACTGGTAGATATCGGCATGCTGCAAGAGCAGCGCTTGGGTAAAGAAAAATTGTTCCTGCATCCGGCGTTTCTGCACCTGCTATCCAGTGATGGGCACCAACTGCCGACTTATCGGATGCATTTGCGGGAAGCGGAGTGACGCTGACTGTGTACTCCTACATCTGCCACGCGTTGGAGATGTCGCAATGCGGCGATCACCGTGGTGCTCCTCGTCTGTACGTGCCACGTCAACATCTGCATCACGCAGCTTCTCTTGAAACGAATTGGATACCTTTGCCATGACCTACCCCGGCTATCCCTTCACTCCCAAGCGCCTTGAGGTGCGTCCCGGCATTGCGATGTCGTATCTGGACGAAGGTCCGCGCGATGGCGAGGTGGTCGTGATGCTGCACGGCAATCCGTCGTGGAGTTATCTGTGGCGGCACCTGGTGAGTGGCCTGTCGGATCGTTACCGCTGCATCGTGCCCGACCATATCGGCATGGGGCTGTCCGACAAGCCGGACGATGCGCCCGACGCGCAGCCGCGTTACGCGTATACGCTGCAGTCGCGCGTGGACGATCTGGACACGCTGTTGCGGCATCTGGATATCAGCGGGCCGATCACGCTGGCGGTGCACGATTGGGGCGGCATGATCGGCTTTGGCTGGGCGTTGTCGCATCACGCGCAGGTCAGGCGGCTGGTGATCACCAACACCGCTGCGTTCCCGTTGCCGCCGGAAAAGCCGATGCCGTGGCAGATCGCAATGGGCCGGCATTGGCGGCCGGGCGAGTGGTTTATCCGCACGTTCAATGCGTTTTCGTCCGGCGCTTCGTGGTTTGGCGTATCGCGGCGGATGCCGGCCGAGGTGCGTCGCGCGTACGTGGCGCCGTACAACAACTGGCGCAACCGCATCTCCACCATTCGCTTCATGCAGGACATTCCGCTGTCGCCTGACGACCAGGCGTGGTCGCTGCTGGAACGCTCGGCGCAGGCATTGCCCTCGTTTGCCGACCGCCCGGCGTTCATCGCGTGGGGGCTGCGCGATATCTGCTTCGACAAGCACTTTCTGGCGGGCTTCCGTAAGGCGCTGCCGAATGCCGAAGTCACCGCGTTCGACGATGCCAATCACTACGTGCTGGAAGACAAGCACGTAGTGCTGGTGCCGGCGATCCGTGCGTTTTTGGAGCGCAATCCACTGTAAGCGCCGCTGGTTTACTCATGCAGGCGCACAGCAGGCGCGGTGCAAGCTGCGCGCAAAAAGCGGATGGACAAGTGGAGAGAATCGGCCACGCAGTCGTTCTGTGGGTCGCTGCGAGTGGATGCCGCACTTAATCGCAGCGATCAGCCGTTACTGCGGCGGCAGCGGATTGCGCTGTGCGTCGTCCACGCCGAGCCAATCGGCCTCGGTGAGCGCGTGCAGGCCGTGCGCCAATCGCGACTTGTCGCATTGCGCGCTGCGCTCCCCAAACTCCAGCGAGGCCGGCACGGCGGCGCAGGAGGAGGGGCGGCGGTCGTGGATGCTGCAGCGGCTGTAGCGACCGATGTCCGCGTCCAGTGCGATGCAGCGCGGCTGCGATTGCGAGGTGCCGCGCATAACGCGCTCGTGCGTGCGCAATGACTCGGTCAGCTCGATCGGCACCCTGCCGCCCAATGCGGGATCGGCTTCGCTCCAGTGGAAACTGACGCGGAAGTAGGCGCAGCAAGCGCCGCAGGTGAGGCAGGGATGTGCCATGGCATGCCGGGCCTTGCGCGGCGAAACAACGTGGAGAGCGCGGCATTTTGACTGAACCACGCCACGATACAAGTGGCACGGACGCGCGCCTGTTAGCGGTTCATCCGCGTAAGTTGGGCAAGCGCATGTACACGATGGGGCGAGTCGCATATTGGGCAGGAAATTTAGTGCGAACTGCGCCGCATCGCTATGGCCGCATGGCGCGTCAGCAGGGGAACTCGGGATAGGCGATGCCGGCGCGCTCCATCGGGCGTATGACGTTTTGAAATGACACAGGCGGGGCGGCACCGTCGGCACATGGGTGATAATGCGGCAATGACGACTCTTCTCTGCAATATCGCTGCCACCCTGCCGGAACTCGCGCGCGAGCGCCCCGAGCAGATCGCCATCCGCTGCCCGGGCCGTCGCGCCGCCAACGGATTTGCTGCCTACGATGTGACCTTGAGCTATGCCGAGCTGGACGCGCGCAGCGATGCGATCGCCGCCGGGCTGGCACTGCATGGCATCGGACGTGGCGCGCGCGCGGTGGTGATGGTGCGGCCTTCGCCGGAATTCTTTTTGTTGATGTTTGCGTTGTTTAAGGCCGGTGCGGTGCCGGTACTGGTGGATCCGGGTATCGACAAGCGCGCGCTCAAGCAATGCCTGGACGAAGCGCAGCCGCAGGCGTTTATCGGCATTCCGCTGGCGCAGCTGGCACGTCGTTTGTTGCGTTGGGCGCGCTCTGCCAAGCAGATCGTCACCGTCGGTGGCCGCTACGGCTGGGGCGGGGTGACGCTGGCGCGTGTGGAGCGCGATGGTGCCAGCGCCGGCAGTCAATTGGCCGACACTGCGCCGGACGATGTGGCGGCTATTCTTTTCACCAGCGGCTCCACCGGCGTGCCGAAGGGTGTGGTGTATCGGCACCGGCATTTCGTCGGGCAGATCGAGTTGCTGCGTAATGCCTTCGACATGCAGCCCGGTGGTGTGGATCTGCCGACGTTCCCGCCGTTTGCGTTGTTCGATCCGGCGTTGGGGCTGACCTCGGTGATTCCGGACATGGATCCGACCCGCCCGGCCACCGCCGATCCGCGCAAATTGCACGATGCGATCAACCGCTTCGGTGTGACGCAGTTGTTCGGCTCGCCGGCATTGATGCGTGTGTTGGCGGACTATGGCCAGCCACTGCCCAACGTGCGCCTGGCCACCTCGGCCGGTGCGCCGGTGCCGCCGGATGTGGTGGCCAAGATCCGCGCGCTGCTACCGGCAGATGCGCAATTCTGGACGCCGTACGGTGCCACCGAATGTCTGCCGGTGGCAGCGATCGAAGGCCGCACCCTGGATGCCACCCGCGCAGCCACCGAGGCAGGCGCCGGCACCTGCGTGGGCCACGTGGTCGCGCCCAATGAAGTGCGCATCATCGCCATCGACGATGCGGCCATTCCCGAGTGGAGCGGCGTGCGCGTGCTGGCGGTTGGCGAGGTCGGCGAGATCACCGTTGCCGGTCCCACCACCACCGATACCTACTTCAACCGCGACGCGGCCACGCGGATCGCCAAGATCCGTGAGCGCAGCAGTGATGGCAGCGAGCGCATCGTGCATCGCATGGGCGATGTGGGCTATTTCGATGCCGAAGGGCGCTTGTGGTTCTGCGGGCGCAAGACCCATCGCGTGGAAACTGCAACGGGCCCGCTCTACACCGAGCAGGTGGAGCCGGTCTTTAACGTGCATCCGCAGGTGCGGCGCACCGCGTTGGTTGGTGTGGGCGCAGCCGGACAACAGCAACCGGTGCTGTGCGTGGAATTGCAGCCGGGTGTGTCGGCATCGGCGTTTGCGCAAGTGGAAACCGCATTGCGTGCGCTGGGCGCTGCGCACCCGCACACTGCAGGAGTCGCGCGGTTTCTGCGCCATTCCGGGTTTCCGGTGGATATCCGCCACAACGCCAAGATCGGTCGCGAGAAGCTGGCGATCTGGGCGGCGCAGCAGTAGCGCTGGGCCCAACGATGCGCGCGCGTTATCGTCTGGATGACCTGCGCATCGATGTGGCGCGTCAGCGCGTGGAGCGCGGCGGTGTCGCGCTCGAGGTTGGCGGGCTGAGTTTCCGCCTGCTGCACTATTTGCTGCAGCAGGGGCAGCGGGTAGTCGATTTCGACGAGTTGATCCAGAACGTGTGGGCACCAGCGCTGGTCAACGAAGAAACCGTCACCCAGCGTGTGCGCCTGTTGCGGCAGGCCTTGGGCGACGACTCGCGGCAACCGCGTTACCTGCGCTCGGTACGCGGGCAGGGTTATCAGCTGTGCGTGCCGGTGCAGTTGGACGAAGCACCGCCTGCGTGTGCGGTGCCGCGCCGTGGTGCCTGGATCGTTGCGGCAGGTGCGCTGCTGCTCTGCGTTGGCGTTGGCGCGACCTGGTGGCTGCAAACGCGTGATGCGCCATCAGCGCAAGCCGCATTGTTGCAGCGTGCCGATTACTACGCCGGCATCGGCCAGCGCGACGACAACGAACGCGCCATCGGCTTGTATCGTCAACGCCTGCAGGAAGCGCCGGACGACCGACAGGCGCAACTCGGCCTCAGCCGCGCCTACAGTGCGCGCGTGTGCCAGTACGATGGGGATGCAGCGTTTGCGCTGCAGGCCTTGCGACTGGCCGATGCTGTTGTGGTCGTGCAACCGGGCCTTGCGGCAGCGCACGCCGCGCGTGGTTATGCGCTGGATTGCCAGGGTCGCAATGGCGATGCCTTGGCCGCCTACGAACAGGCGTTGCAGCTGGATCCCGGTGCCGACGCGGTGCGCGGCTCGGCTGCCTATCTGTACGAGCGCCAGGGAAAATTGGTGCAGGCGCTGTCGGCCAATCTGGCGGTGCGCGACCCGACGCGCGTGCGATTTTTGCCGATCCAGATCGCCAGCAATCTTAGTGTGCTCGGCTATGCGAGTGCGGCCGAGGCGCGTTACCGAAAGAATTTTCAGCTGTACCCGGACGATCCGTTCTCCAATCTGGCCTGGCCTACGTTCCTGTTCGAACATGGCCGCGCGGCCGAAGCGCAGACGGCGTTGAACGAGGCGCAGAGCCGCGGTACCGAGTACGCAGGGCTGTCGTTGCTACAGGCCGAGCTTGCGTGGCTGCATGGTGACAAGGCGCTTGCGCGTGTAGCGGCGCTTCGTGCGGTGCAGCTTCGACCACAAGGCAGCTTCGCGCAGACGGTGGCGTGGACGCTGCAGGCGCAGCCGCTACCGGAAGTCGCAACACTGCATGCGCGCGCGCAGGAATTACTGGTCAGCGTGGAGGGCGGCGGCGACCCGTTCGATGCAGTGGATGCGGCCATGCTGCTGCTCTGCGCGGATGCGCCGGAAGCTGCAATACGCGCCCTGCTGAGTGCCGAAGCTGCCGGCTACCGTAACGCCGGTTATCTGCGTCAGTCGCCGCTGCTGCAGCCGCTGCGCACCGTGCCGGAATTTGCCGGGTTGCTGGCACGCATCGATGCCGATCTTGCTGCCCAGCGTGGGAAACTGCGTGCTCGCAATCTGCTGCCTGCAGACGCGATGTCCGAGCGGGGCTAAGACACTGCAATGATGCGGTTGGGCCCGCTGCGCGCTCAAATCGCAGTGCATGTGCTGCATGTGCTGCATGCCGCATAGAGCAACTGCGCTCGCTACTCATGGCGTAGTCGTGCAGTAAGCCACCTCGGAAAATTGCTACACACACTGCTAGCCGGGCGCGGCCGGCTTTGTGTTTTCCCATCAGCACACGACCATGTTGGCAGGTGCGATGTCCTCACCGCTTGCGGGACCGTGTGGCGGCATGGATGCCGCCACCGAGCCCCCAGGGACGGGTTCACGGCGTGTCCTGCAAGCGGTGAGGGCATCGCGCCCTCGACCAGCTCGGCTTTGAACATCCAAACGATGCTGAAGCTCAAGATCTGGTTCGCCTTGGGAGTTGATTGAACTTACGAATGCGTCAGGTGCAGAGCGCATGATCTGCGGCTTGGTTGCAGGGCCCTTGCCCGCCCACCATCGCGGGACACGCTGCAAGTACGTCCTTGTAAGCTCTTACGCGGCATCCATGCCGCGTAAGGTCCCGCGACGGTGGGCGGGCAAGGACCAGTGGAGATGGTCGGTATGCGTGGTTGCAAGCAGTGTATGCAGTGCATGCCGTCTGATGAGGGGCGGTGATCAGTTGCGTTCGATCCGAGCAATGTCACTGCCACTCCCTGCATCACTCCACTCGTCAACGCAGGCGAGTGTGGCCAATGCGCTGCCGCCATCGAGACAGCGTCAGAGATGTTCTGTCAGCGCGCCTGGTTGCTCTCAGGCAGCGCCATGAGCACATAGTCGGTCAGCAACCGATGCGATTGCTGGTGCATCTGCCGGGTGTTGTAGGCACTGCGCGTGAGCACCACCACCAACCGCTCTGCAGGCACGACGAACACATAGTTGCCGCCATTGCCGGACATCGCCCAGGTGTCGCGTTGCACGCCGTGCACCGGAAACAGGAAGTGCCAGAGTTGGTAGCCATAATCGGCGTCCTCGCGTGCCTGCGCATGCACGCTGGTCATCGCGCGTATCCAGTTGGCGGCAATCACCTGGCGGCCCTGCCAGCGCCCTTGCGCAAGCAGCAACTGGCCGAGCTTGGCCAGGTCGCGACTGCGATAACGCGTGCCGCCACCCCCCATGCCCACGCCCTCGGACGACACATTCCACTGCGCGTGATTGATCCCGAGCGGCTTTTCGAGGGCTTGTGCGGAGAACGCCTGCAGCCGCTGTCCGCTGGCTTTTTCCAGTACCGCACCGAGTAGGAAGGAGCCTGCGGTGCAATACGAGAACGCGCGGCCATGCGGGCTTTGCGCAGGCCGGCGCATCCATGGCGCGTAGCCACGGATCGGCAGATCCAGCGCGAACTGCGTCCAGTCGGCGCTCACGTACATGCGTTCTTCGTTGCCGGCGGAGAAGGCGTTGTCGTCCTTGCATTCCAGCTGCGAGCTCATCGTGAGCAGGTCTTCGATGGTGATGTCGCGCTTGCGCGGATCGGGATGCTGCCATTGGCGATCGCCGAAGTAGTCGTAGACCTTGGCTTGCGCGTTGGGGATCAACTTGCGCTCGATCGCCGCACCGACCAGCAGCCCGGTGACGCTCTTGGTCAACGAGCGGGTGTCGTGCAAGGTCTGGTGATCGGCATCGCCCAAGTAGTGTTCGTAGACCAGCACGCCATCGCGCACGATCAGCACGCTGGTGGTGGATGGCGCCAGATCGCCCGCCAGTGCCTGTTCCATCTGTGCAAGCACGGGCAGGTTCCAGCCGCCAGCGGCAGTGCTGGCGACTGGCCAGCCGTCATCCAGCGCGGGTGGCGTGGTGGTCGCTGCAGGCACAGCCGGTGACGTGGCAGTCGGTCGACTGTCGGCGGTTGGAGTGGCAGCTCCTGGAGTAGCAGCTCTTGGAGAGGCGGCTTTTGCAGAGGCACCAGGCGGCGCGGCATGCAGCGGAGAGACAACCAACAGGGCGGACAACAGCAGCGACAGGCGGGTCATGGTGACTCCAGCGATCCAGGGTCCGGCCATGACGCCAGCAGCGCGAATGAACTGCCTGATGTCTCGATGAAGATTTATGAAGCTCTTTGCGATCAATGGTTTGCGAAAGCCGCAGGCGGTTGCCTGTGCGCGTCGCATCGCGATAACGGTCCGGTCCGGCTATTGTGTGCGCCCTGCAGGAACAATGGATGTGGCGCAATGAAGGTGCTGGTGACCGGTGGTGGTGGCTTTCTCGGCCAGGCGTTGTGCCGCGGCCTGCGCGCGCGCGGGCATGAGGTAGTGAGTTTCCAGCGCGGCGATTACCCGATTCTGCAGACCTTGGGTGTGGGCCAGATCCGTGGCGACCTGGCCGACCCGCAAGCGGTGCGGCACGCCTTCGTCGGTATCGATGCGGTCTTCCACAACGCGGCCAAGGCCGGTGCATGGGGCAGCTACGACAGCTATCACCAGGCCAATGTGGTCGGTACGCAGAACGTGATCGACGCGTGTCGTACCAATGGCGTGCCGCGCCTGATCTACACCTCCACACCCAGCGTCACCCATCGCGCCACCAATCCGGTGGAAGGTCTGGGCGCCGACGAAGTGCCTTACGGCGAAGACCTGCGTGCAGCGTATGCGGCCACCAAGGCGATCGCCGAGCGTGCGGTGCTGGCGGCCAACGATGCGCAGCTGGCGACGGTGGCCTTGCGTCCGCGTCTGATCTGGGGGCCGGGCGACAATCACCTGCTGCCGCGCCTGGCAGCGCGTGCGCGTGCCGGTCGCCTGCGCATGGTCGGCGACGGCAGCAACCTGGTTGACAGCACCTACATCGACAACGCCGCACAAGCGCACTTCGATGCGTTCGAGCACCTCGCGCACGGGGCTGCCTGCGCAGGCAAGGCGTACTTCATTTCCAATGGCGAACCGTTGCCGATGCGCGAGTTGCTCAATCGCTTGCTGGCCGCGGTGGATGCACCGGCAGTGACGCGTTCGCTGTCGTTCAAGACCGCCTACAGAATCGGTGCGGTGTGCGAGACCCTGTGGCCACTGTTGCGTCTGCCAGGCGAAGTGCCGTTGACGCGTTTTCTGGTGGAGCAGCTGTGCACGCCGCATTGGTACAGCATGGAACCGGCGCGTCGCGACTTTGGTTATATACCTAGTATCAGCATCGAAGAAGGCCTACAGCGGCTGCGATCCTCATCTTCCAACGACATCGCCATCACCCGGTAAAGACCGCCATATCTTCAGGATACGTCTGCGCCGATTCGGCACGACAACTTCTGGAATCCTTGCCATGCTGCATTACGCCATCATTTTCTTCGTCATCGCCATCATCGCCGCTGTGCTGGGCTTCAGTGGTATCGCCGGTGCGGCGACCAACATCGCCTGGATCCTGTTCGTGGTGTTCCTGATCCTGGCAGTGATCTCGATGTTCCGTCGCGGCAAGGTTTAACCACTTAGCTGCGATACGTCACGGCAGCGGCGCTGCCGATTGATGCTCAGATGGCCCGCTTCCGCAAGGAGGTGGGCCATCTGCGTTATGAGGGCTCTACAGCTGTGTTGTGGCTGTTTTAAAGCAGTTTTTCGAGATATTGCACGTGCCTGCTGAACGACAATTCGGTGGCATGCGCATTGTTGAGTGCAAGCAGTGCCGGATGATCGTGCAACTGCACCTCGCGCACCTGCGATGGACTCATCAGCGCGGTTCCACCGCACTACGCAGCAGTTGATCGTCAGCGTGCCGCTGCAACGCCAGCTCGATCAACTGCGTGATCAAACTCCGATAGTCCAGCCCGCTTGCCTGCCATAGCTTGGGATACATGCTGATCCGGGTGAAACCCGGCAGCGTGTTGACCTCGTTGATCACGATGCGGCCATCTGCGCAGAGAAACACGTCCACACGCGCCATGCCGGCGCAGTCCAGCGCCTGGTAAGCCTGCACGGCAATCTGCTGGATGCGCTGCTGCGTCTGCGCATCGATGTTGGCCGGAATCACGATCTCGGCGCCGTGTTCGCTGATGTACTTGGTCTGGTAAGAGTAAAACGCATCGTGCACCACTACTTCGCCGCATACGCTGGCCTGCGGCGTGGCATTGCCCAGTACGGCGCATTCGATCTCGCGCCCGGTCACCGCTGCTTCCACCAGCACCTTGTGGTCATACGCCAGCGCCAACGCGAGTGCGGCGGCAAACTCCTCCGCAGTGCGCACCTGGCTGACGCCGACCGATGAGCCTTGATTGGCCGGTTTGACGAACAACGGCAAACCGAACTGCGCAACCAACGCATGCACGTCGGCGTGTGCGGCGGTGTGGCGGTTGAAGCACACGAACGGCGCCACCTCCAGCCCGGCATCGCGCAGCACGCGTTTGGCCATGTCTTTGTCCATCGCCACTGCCGAGCCGAGCACGCCGGAGCCGACGAAGGGCAGATTGGCCATGCGCAACAACCCTTGCAGCGAGCCGTCTTCGCCCAGCGTGCCGTGCACGATCGGAAACACTACATCGATCTGCGCCAGCGCCTGCTCCGGCTGGGTCGGACGCAATTGCTGCTGGTGCGCACCCGGCAGCAGCGCCACGCCGCGACCGCTGCGATGCAAGGCGATGCGCGCCGGGTCGTCGGCATTGAGCAGGAAGCTGTCGGGGTCGTTGACGTGCCACTGGCCTTGCTTGTCGATGCCGATCAGCACCGGCTCGAAGCGCTGCGGATCGAGCGCATCCAGAATATTTCTCGCCGATTGCAGCGAGACCTCGTGCTCGGCCGATTTGCCGCCGAAGATCAGACCGACCCGGATCTTGCGCATCGCCTGCTCCTGCCACCTGTTCAATGAGGTCGCCAGCATGCCCGCGGCCGGCGCGCTGAAGGAAGCCCTCCACGACCGACGCAAGCGGCCTTGCCACCAAGGCGACCTGTCATGACCGCCGCGTCCGCCTCCGGCGTGCACTCGCCAGCTCACCATCAAGCAGTTGCGACATGCGGGGACGGTAGAATGGGCCCATGCCCGGATCACTGCTCAACTCACTCAAGCCGCTCGCCGGCCAGGCCCTGCAAGCCGCGCTCAATCGCGCGCTGGCGCTGGACCCGGATACCCGCGACGCCCTGTTGCCGCTGGAAGGCCAGCGCATCGCGCTGACCCTGGACGCGCCTGCCTTGGCCTTGCAGATCCGCGTGCACGAGCGCCGGCTGCTGGTCGGCCCGGTGGACCAAACGCAGGAGCCAGACCTCGCCGTGCGCAGCACCTTGGCCGGCCTGCTCGGCCAGCTGCCGTTTCTGGCCAATGCGCGCCGTAGCGGCGCCCCGGCGGGCCGGCTCAAGGTCTCCGGCGATGCCGAGCTGGCGCGCCAGCTGCAGCAACTGGCAGGGCGGTTCGATCCGGATTGGCAACTGCCGTTCGTGGCGGTGTTCGGCGACATCCTGGGCGTGCAGATCGCCGGCGCGGTGCGTGCAGCGCTGCAACAGGCGCGGCGCAGTGCAGTGGATCTGGCGCATAGCGCGGCCGAATTCGTGACCGAAGAATCGCGCGACGTGGTACCGCGCGCCGAACTCGAAGCCTTCCACGACGATGTCGACGAACTGCGCGACGACGTCGAACGTCTGGCCGCACGCGTCACCCGCCTGCGTGCTGCCGGAGGTGCGGCATGAAGGCGCTGCTGCGTGCAAGCCGCATCGGCCGGGTGATCCTGCGCTATCGGCTGGACGTCTTGCTGCAAGGCACGCCGGCCGAGCGCTGGCTGCGCCTGGCCAAGCCATTCGTGCCGCGTGCCAGCGCCGAAATCGCCGCGCAATCGCGCGGTGCGCGGCTGCGGCTGGCGTTGCAGGAACTGGGGCCGATCTTCGTCAAGTTCGGGCAGATCCTGTCGACCCGGCGCGACCTGATTCCGGCCGATGTGGCCGATGAACTGACCCTGCTGCAGGACCGCGTCAAGCCCTTCGACGGCGAAGCGGCGCGGCTGATCGTCGAGCGCGCGCTGGGCCTGCCGGTGAGCGTGGCGTTTGCCGCGTTCGACACCGTGCCGCTGGCCTCGGCTTCGATCGCGCAGGTGCATGCGGCCACGTTGCCGCCGGATGCCAACGGCGTGCGCCGCGAAGTGGTGGTCAAGGTGCTGCGCCCGGACATCGAGCGCCAGATCGATGCCGATATTGCGTTGCTGCATTCGTTGGCCACCCTGGTCGAGCGCACCCACCCGCGCGCGGACAAGATCCGCCCGCGCGAAGTGGTGGCCGAGATCGAAGCCACCTTGTCGGCCGAACTGGATCTGCAACGCGAAGGCGCCAACGCCAGCGTGCTGCGCCGCTTCTGGGAAGGCTCGGACGATTTGTACGTGCCCGAGGTGATCTGGTCGCACACCGCCGAGCGGGCGCTCACGCTGGAGCGCGTGTACGGCATTCCCTCCGACGACATCGCCAAGCTCGATGCGGCCGGTATCGATCGCAAGGCGCTGGCGGCCAAGGGCGTGCGCGTGTTCTACACGCAGGTGTTCCGCGACAATTTCTTTCATGCCGATGCGCACGCAGGCAACATCTGGGTCGACAGTGATCCCGAGCGCCGGCTCAATCCGCGCTTCATCGCGCTGGATTTCGGCATCATGGGCCAGCTCTCGCAGGAAGATCAGTACTACCTAGCCGAGAACTTCATGGCGATCTTCCACAAGGATTATCGCCGCATGGCCGAATTGCACGTGGAGGCGGGCTGGATGCCGGACAACGTGCGCATCGACGAACTGGAAGCGGCCGCGCGCTCGGTGTGCGAGCCGTACTTCACCCGGCCGTTGTCGGAGATTTCGCTGGCCGAAGTGCTGATCAAATTGTTCCGCGTCGCGCAGCGTTACGAATTGACGCTGCAGCCGCAGCTGATCCTGTTGCAGAAGACCTTGCTCAACATCGAAGGCGTCGGCCGCCAGCTCGATCCCAAGCTGGATATCTGGGCAGTGGCGCGGCCGGTGCTCGAACGCATCCTGCGCGAGCGTTATAGCCCACGCCGGGTGCTGGGCGAATTGCGCAAGCGGTTGCCGGAAATCATGACGCATGCGCCGGACATGCCGCGCCTGGTGCACAGCTGGTTGAAGCAGCAGGTGGAAGGCCGCCATCAGCTCGATATCCGCTCGGCCGAGTTGCGCGCGCTGGATGTGAGCCTGCGCAAGTTGCAGACGCGCGTGGTCACTGCCATCACCGGCAGCGGCCTGCTGGTGGTCGCCGCCGTGCTGTATGGCCTGCACCCGAACGGCTGGTATCTGGGCACTGTGCCGGTGTGGAGCTGGGTCAGTGGCACAGCCGGCTCGGTGGCCTTGCTGATCGCCTGGCTGCGTCGCTGACACATTGCGATAGGTGGCCCGCTGCATGCGGCTGCATTTCGGCAGTGCAGCGGGGCACCAGCGCGGCCTTCGCGTCGTGGCGCGGCAACGCAGTGGCATGCGCTGTCAGCGATGCGGATAATCCGCCGGTGAGCACATCCCCCAAGCATCTGCAGATTCTCTACCAGGACGATGTCCTGGCCGTCGTCAATAAACCCGCGGGCCTGATGGTCCACGACAGCAAGCTGGCGCGCGGTGAGGACGACTTTCTGGCCGACCGCCTGCGCGAGCAGCTGGGCCGGCCGATCTTTCTGGTGCACCGGCTCGATCGCGCCACCAGCGGTTGCTTGCTGCTTGCGTTCGATCGCGAGAGCGCCAGTGCGCTGGGCAAGGCCTTGATGGCCGGCGAATTGGAGAAGGACTATCTGACGGTGTGCCGCGGCTGGCCGGCCGAGCAGCGCTTCATCGTCGATCACGATCTGGACGGTGGCCCCGGCAAGCCGGTCAAGAAGCCGGCGGTGACCCATTTCCAGCGGCTGGCCACCGGCGAGCTGGAGATTCCCTCCACCGGCTTCGCCACCTCGCGCTATGCGCTGCTGCGCTGCCAGCCGCAGACCGGGCGTTTCCGGCAGATCCGCCGGCACATGAAGCACCTGTCGCATCACATGATCGGCGACACCAGCCATGGCGATGGCCGGCATAACCGGAGTTTTCGCATGCTGGGGATCCACCGTATGTTGCTGCACGCCGAGCGCTTGGGGTTTCCGCATCCGGCCGATGGGCGGCGTCTCAGCGTGGTGGCGCCGTTGGATCTGGAGTTTGCGAAAGCGTGTGCATTGTTCGGGTGGGACGTGGCGGGGTTGCAAGGCACGACACACGTGCAGTGATGCGGCGTGGTCATGGATGTGTCAGTGCATCAACGTCGATCTGTCAGTGCACCAACGTCGAGCGGCAACGTTTTCAGGCAGCCGTACCCTCACCCCAACCCCTCGCCCGGCGGGAGAGGGGCGACTGCTGTCCTTCTCCCATCGGGAGAAGGTGCCCGTAGGGGCGGATGAGGGTGCGAGCGAAGCCTGGTGGAGTTTGGATGCACGCGCGGCTTCGCCTCTTACCCTCATCACCCCAACTCCCTCTCCTGTCGGAGAGGGGCTGGAGCAGGCTTCTCCCACTGGAGGAAAGCTGGGGCACCGCCGGAATCGTCAACGCAATCGACCTAGCATCCGCATCCGTTGCAGGAACCACGCTGTTACGAATCCCCAATCCCGATTCCCGATTCCCCAATCCCAGCCCTTCAGGGCTTCTGCGCCGCCGCCGGCTCATTGACGATCTTCTCCAGATCCTTCTGCAGATCGGCAAACAGCGGCAGCATCTTCTGCTGGATCGCGCCCATCAGGTTCTGGGTCAGTGCCGGGGTCTTGTCGAGCAGGCTCTGGCCAGCCGAGCTCTCGTAGAACTCGGCCATGGCCAGCACGTCCTCGCGCGAGAACGAGCGCTTGTAGATGTCCACATACATCGGGCGCAGCTCCGACCACGACAGCGCCTTGCGTACGGTCTGGTGGGTGCGGTCCTGGATGCGCTGCAACTGCGCCTGTTGGGCGGCGTCGAGTTGGCGCTGCGCGGTGAGCTGGGCGAATTGCTGCTGCTGCATCGCTTCGATCTGCGGCAGCATCGTGTCCAGCATGGTCTGCGCGCGCGAGGCGGCCAGCAGGCGGTTGATGTCGGCATCGCTGGGCGCCTGCGCAAACGCGGCGGGCGTGGCCAGCGCCAGCGCGGCCAGCACGATCAGACGGCGCGCGAAGGCGCGGACGGTGGCAACGGAACGAGGTGGTGTCATCGGAGCATCCTGCACAGTCGGGGGAACCGGCCGCAGCATACGGGAAGCCGGCGTTCGCGCGCGCGTCCATGCCGGTGCCGATACAATCGGCCCGATGGCCAGCGACCCGATCCAGATCACCCCCAGCCTGACGATCCCGCCCAGCGAGATCGTCGAACGCTTCGTGCGCGCCAGCGGCGCGGGCGGGCAGAACGTCAACAAGGTCTCCACTGCGGTGGAGCTGCGTTTCGACGTGGCCGGATCGCCCTCGCTGCCCGAACCCCTGCGCGCACGGCTGCTGTCGCGGCGCGACCGCCGCATGACCGCCGAGGGCGTGCTGGTGATCGACGCGCAGCGCTTCCGCACCCAGGACCGCAACCGCGAGGATGCGCGCGAGCGGCTGGTCGAGATCATCAGTGCCTGCCTGTCGGTGCCCAAGCGCCGGGTCGCCACCAAACCGAGTCATGGTGCCAAGCTGCGGCGGCTGGATGCCAAGCGTGAGCGCAGCCATATCAAGCGTGGACGCTCTGCGTCCCACTGGGAGTAAGCGTGAGTCACACCGACCCGTCGTTGCCACCGGTAACACAGGCCAACATCCTGCTGCAGCCCTCTCCCCCCAGAATGCCACGCGCCCATGGCCGCTTCGGCCGCTGGCTGGGGCGCACGGCACTGCGCCTGACCGGCTGGCGCCTGCTCGGGCGGCTGCCCGACGAACCCAAGCTGGTGATGATCGTCGCCCCGCATTCGTCCAACTGGGACGGCTTCCTGGGCTTTGCGGCCAAGTTCGCGCTGGGCTTCGACGTGCGCGTGCTGGGCAAGGCGCAGCTGTTCTGGTGGCCGCTGGGTCCGCTGCTGCGCAAGCTCGGCGCCATCCCGCTGGACCGCAGCTCGCCGCAGGGCACCATCGGCCAGGCGGTGCGGCTGATCCGCAATTCCGAACAGATGTGGTACGTGATTACCCCCGAGGGTACCCGCAAGCGGGTGGAGCACTGGAAGGCCGGCTTCTGGAAGATTGCCTCCGATTCCAAGGTGCCGATCCTGCCGGTGTATTTCGACTACCCCAGCAAGACCGTGGGCATCGGTGAGCCATTCTGGACCGGTACCGACATGGCCTCCGATATCGCCGCCATCCGCACCTGGTACCGGCCGTGGCGCGGCAAGCATCGCGATACGTTGTGAGAATGCGGCCGCGCGCTTGAAAGGTTTTGTCGCTGCCGGTCGCCTGCATTCATGACCGGCGCCGCCGGGCACCTCGCTGCCTCCACCGAGGAAACATCATGATGGGCTTGTCCGCACGCGCACTGTGTTTGTCGCTCTCGCTCCTGCTTGCTGCTGGCCCGGTGCTGGCGGCCACGCCGATGCTGGTGATCCACGGCGGCGCCGGGGTGGAAAAATCCAGCCTTTCCAGCGAGGAACAGGCGCAGGCGCGCGAGGCGATGCAACGCGCGCTGCGCGCCGGGCATGCGGTGCTGCAAGGTGGCGGCACCGCGGTGGATGCGGTGGCGGCCACCATCACCGTGCTGGAGGATGCGCCGCAGTTCAACGCCGGGCGCGGTGCGGTGTTCACCCATGACGGCAAGAACGAACTGGATGCCGCAATCATGGACGGCGCCACCGGCAAGGCCGGCGCGATTGCCGGCGTGCACACGGTCAAGAACCCGATCCAGCTGGCACGCAGCGTCATGGATCATTCCAAGCACGTGATGCTGGCCGGCGACGGCGCCGAACAGTTCGCGCGCGAGCAGGGCGTGACTCTGGTCGACCCGAGCTATTTCCGCACCGACAAGCGCTGGCAGCAGCTGCAGAAAGCGCGCAAGGCCGAAGCCGGCGACCGTCAGGCGCAGGCCGAACTGGACCTGGAAACCGCCAAGCATTTCGGCACCGTGGGCGCGCTGGCGCTGGATCGCGCGGGACACCTGGCCGCCGGCACCTCCACCGGCGGCATGACCAACAAGCGCTATGGCCGCGTCGGCGATGCGCCGATCATCGGCGCCGGCACCTATGCCAACAGCCAGTGTGCGGTGTCCGGCACCGGCTGGGGCGAGTTCTACATCCGCGCGGTGGCCGCCTACGACATCTGTGCACGCATGAAATACGCCGGGCAGTCGTTGCAACAGGCCGCCGACACGGTGATCGACCAGGAGATTCCCAAGGCCGGCGGCGACGGCGGTGCCATCGCGCTGGATGCGCAGGGCAACGCCGCATTCCCGTTCAATACCGAAGGCATGTACCGCGGCTGGATCGGCGCCGACGGCAGCCCGCACGTGGCGATCTTCAAGGACGAGACGCTGTAGCGCGCGCATCCTCAACCGCACCCATCTTCCCAATCCAACGGCACATGCCGACGCTGCGCAAACCCGCTAGCGTGACTGGCTGCGCTACCCACTCAGGAATCACACGCCATGTCGCGTACCGTCGTTCTGGCCGCTGCCATCACCCTGGCACTGGCTGCTTGTTCTGGAAACGATTCGTCCGGTAAGGAGTCCACCACCGTGCCCGAAAAGACCGCCACCACCCCGGCCGCGGATGCTGCGCCGAACCCGCTGCTGACCGCCAGCACGCTGCCGTTCCAGGCGCCGCCGTTCGACAAGATCAAGGACGCCGATTACCTGCCGGCCTTCGAAGAAGGCATGCGCCTGCACCTGGCCGACATCCGCAAAATCGCCGACAACCCCGAGCCGCCCAGCTTCGACAACACCATCGAGGCGATGGAGCGCAGCGGCGAAACGCTCACGCGCGTGTCGCGCATTTTCTTCGGACTGGTGCAGGCCGATACCAGCGACGCACGCCAGAAGATCCAGGAAGAGATCGCGCCCAAGCTGGCTGCGCATCAGGACGAGATCAATCTCGATCCCAAGCTCTTTGCACGCGTTAAAACCCTCTACGACCAGCGCGACACGCTGAACCTGGAGCCGGAGCAGAAGCGCCTGGTCGAGCGCGATTACGAAGAACTCGTGCGCGCCGGTGCGCAGCTGTCGGAGGCCGACAAGGCCAGCCTGCGCAAGCTCAATATCGAAGAGACCACGCTCTCCACCCAGTTTCACACCCGTCTGGTGGCCGCCTCGGCCGCCGCTGCGGTGGTGGTGGACGACAAGGCCAAACTCGATGGCCTGAGCGAAGGCGATATCGCCGCCGCCGCCGATGCCGCCAAGGCGCGCAAGCTCGATGGCAAGTACCTGCTCACCTTGCAGAACACCACCCAGCAACCGGTGCTGGCCTCGCTGAAGGACCGCCAGCTGCGCGCCGAGGTACTCAAGGCTTCGGAGACGCGCGCGGAAAAGGGCGATGCCAACGACACCCGCCAGACCATCCAGCGCCTGGCGCAGCTGCGCGCACAGAAGGCCAAGCTGCTCGGCTTCGACAACTACGCCGCCTACAGCCTGGGCGACCAGATGGCCAAGAGCCCGGACGCCGCGCTCAAGCTGCTGACCGACACCGTGCCGGCGGCCACCGCCAAGGCGCGCCGCGAAGTGGCCGAAATGCAGAAGGTGATCGATGCACAGAAGGGTGGTTTCAAACTCGCCGCCTCCGATTGGGACGTCTACGCCGAGCAGGTGCGCAAGGCCAAGTACGACCTGGACGAGGCGCAGATCAAGCCGTACTTCGAGCTGGACAACGTGCTGCAGAACGGCGTCTTCTACGCGGCCACGCAGTTGTACGGCATCACCTTCAAGCAGCGCACCGACATCCCGACCTATCACGCGGACATGAAGGTGTATGAAGTGTTCGACGCGGACGGCACCTCGATGGCGCTGTTCTACACCGACTACTTCAAGCGCGACAGCAAGTCCGGCGGCGCCTGGATGGACGTGTTCGTCGAGCAGGATGGTCTCACCGGTGCCAAGCCGGTGGTCTACAACGTCTGCAACTTCACCAAGCCGGCCGCCGGCCAGCCGGCGCTGCTGAGCTTCGACGACGTCACCACGCTGTTCCATGAGTTCGGCCACGCGCTGCACGGCATGTTCTCCAAGGTGAAGTACCCCTCGATCGCCGGCACCAGCACCTCGCGCGACTTTGTCGAGTTCCCCTCGCAGTTCAACGAGCACTGGGCGTCCGATCCCAAGGTCTTCGCCAACTACGCCAAGCACTACCAGACCGGGGCGGCGATGCCGGCCGAGCTGGTGGAGAAGATCAAGAAGGCCAAGACCTTCAACAGCGGCTACGCCACCACCGAGTACCTGTCGGCCGCGTTGCTCGATCTGGCCTGGCACACCCAGCCTGCCGACGCGCCGCTGCAGGACGTGAGCAAGTTCGAAGCCGACGCGTTGAAGCGCTTCAAGGTCGACCTGGCCGAGGTGCCGCCACGTTATCGCAGCAGCTATTTCGACCACATCTGGGGCGGCGGTTATTCGGCCGGTTACTACGCCTACTTCTGGTCGGAAGTGCTCGACGACGACGCATTCGAATGGTTCAAGGAAAACGGCGGCCTGGATCGCAAGAACGGCGATATCTTCCGCGCCAAGATCCTTTCGCGCGGCAACACGGTGGACCTTGCCACGCTGTACCGCGATTTCCGCGGCAAGGATCCCAGCGTCAAGGCGCTGCTGGAAAACCGCGGGTTGACCGAGTAAGTGATGCGCGTGGGTCGTTGACGTATGCGCGTGTAGTGCATGCGGTTAGCAATCGAAACGGGATGGCCGCAAGGCCATCCCGTTTTTGTTGCGTCGCTTTTGATGCGCCGCGGTCGGCGCCGCATCATGCCGGTTGCGGCGCCTGATCGTCCCCGATCTGCACGATCACTTCGTGCGACTGCGATGTGGACGCTGCTCCCGGACGCAGCCGCTCCACTGCCTGCGGCAGGGTCAGCGACGGCGCGGCCTGCGCTGCGGAGGACGTGGCACCGGGCGGTTGGGTGAGTGCCTTGGCCTGGTCCAACAGCTGTTCCACATCGTTGCCTTGCAGTAGCGCGTTGATCGCTCGGCTCGCCTTGGTCGCCCGACGCTGGGACAGCGCTTCGTTGGCCCCCCCCATCACGCCACGTAAGACTTGCTGCTTCAATCCGATGTCGGTATCACCCTCGCGGCGATTGTTCTTGACGGTGATGGCGGTGTGCTGATTCAGCGCGCCGACCGTAGCCATGGTTCCGGACAGGGCAGAGATCGCCAGGGTCTGTGCGGCCGGCACGTTGCGCGTTCCACCCTGCGCCGCAGAGCTGGCCTTGCCGATCACCGAGGATGCCGCGCTGCCCAGCACGCCGAGATGGAACATCTGGCCAATGCGTTGGGCGGTCTGTGCGGAGAACTCGCGCGAGGTGTACTTCTTGGCGATATCGTTGATCAGTTGCTCCGACACCACCGACTTCTTGGCGCCGAGCAGCACCGCTGCAGCGACACCGTCTGGATCGAGTTCGTCCAACTTGCCTTCGCGCAAGGCTTGCAGATCCTGGCTCAGCCGTTTCAGTGCCTTCGCCGGGCCGGCGCCGTGGCCCGCTTCCAGATCCAGGTTGTCGGCGTCCGCCGTCCCCTGCGGCGAGGGCGACGCGGCTAGTTCCGCGTTGAGCGCTTTTTCCATCGACACCAGTCCGTTGATGACGCGTTTCACCAGAGCCTGCGTGGGCGACTGGATCAGTTTGCGCAGTTTGATCTGATCGATCTCCTCTGCCGCAACCGGCTCGCCACGTGCAAGTTTCAATTTACCTGTGTCGGTCAATACATCGGCGTACAGCAGATTGAGCTTGTTGTTGTAGTCCTGTTTTGCCTGTTCGTCGAAGCCGGCGGCCACATGCTGCGCAGCTGTCATCAACAGGGCACCGACGGTCTGCGCGGTCGGCGACAGCGCCCGCATTGCGCCGGTTTTGCTCAGCAGGCCCAGCGTGCCCGCCAATGGCGAACGCAGGATGCGCGGGACGGCCTGCCAGCGATTGCCCATCCATTGCCGGTCGTGCGCGCCCTGGGTCATGACAAAGTTGTGCTGCGCCTGATGCAGGCGCGCTTCGGCTTGCAGCAAGTGGTCAGCGGCCTCGGTAAGCTGTTCAGCTGACGTCGCCGTTGGTCGCTGGTCTGCGGCGTGCTTGAGTTCTCGGAACCTGTCGCAGCACCCACTGAATTCTTCGATGTGGCGTTCCAGCGCCTTCGCGAGGTCCGGTAGCCAATGCTTATCGTTGATCTGATTCTTGTCCGGCACGATGACATGACCGCCATGCTCGCGGATGGATTCGCATAGACTGACCACCGCCGACTGCTGGACCGCATTCATCGGTGCGGCGATGGCCGCTGTTGCAAAGCCGAACCCTGCGCCTGCCCATGGCTGACGGGTTGCGTAGTTGATCCACGGCGAAACGATGAACTGCATCGCATTGTTTAGAAAACTACCGGTGGGATTGGGCATGCCGGACAACAGCGCGGTGCGTCGCAAGTCGGAAACCTCGACTTCGCTCAATCCCTGCGCTTTGTACCAAGCCATCGCATCCGTTTCGTTTATGCGGTTCAACAAATCTGTGTGTGTCGCTGCGCGTTCCTGCACGCCGGTGGTGTCCGGCAGTTTCATCGGCCTGACCTTGTTGATCAATTCGGCGGCCAGTTGCGGCTCGACGGCACGGTGGTTGTCGGCAGCCAGTTTCTCTTTGAGTCGCACCAGCGACGCTCCGCCAGGATGCGACGGCATTACAGGCTGCGAAATCTGCAGACCAACCGGGTCTAGGTGGCTAGCCGTATGAGATGCGTGCGCAGTGGCGTCTGCGGTGTCCTTGCCGCGCTTGCTCGGGCGGCCGGATAGCTTGGTCAATGGGCCACCGGGCTGGGCATCCAAATGGCTGGTCGAGGCACCCGGGGACGTTTCTTTTTCGATCTCATGGATGTGCGCACTCGACGCTGACCCAGTGCGACTGGGCGGATGGGCGGATGCAGCAGGTTTCATCAGATTTCTCCTGGCGCTTGATGCAGTGGCGGCATCGATCAATGGCCGGTGCCGAGGAATGCGATCTCCGCGCAGCCCGGAGCTGGGCGCATTGTCGACGGGCGTCGTGGTTGCCATTGCTCGAAAAGAGCATCGAGTTCAAGCACGCGACGAAACCGTTGCCGAGATGAAATATCCAAACTGCGGATCGCATTGCTCGGGGATTGAACCACTCTACAGGGGGCATCTTTGCCGGATAGCAGAACCGACGTCGCTGCGCCCGAATCCCCCGGTGGTGTGGGCGCCGAGGTCGGGTGCGCCACTTGCTAGTGCAGGGTTGGTGAAGCGTCACGCGGCGACGGGTGCCGCGCGCATCCGCGTGCGAGGTGTGCCATCAAAACGTCATGGCAACGCGTCGGCATGCCTCAGGCCAGTTACCGCGTCACCACCAACCCATCCGCAGCCGTCGCGCCGGCATCCTGCCGCCACCAACGCACGCGATTGGCCGGCGCCTTCAGATCCACCCGCTCGCCCATGCATGGCGTCACCAGCGCAACGCCAGCGCTATCGGCCAACGCCACGATCCGGTCCAGCGGCTCCTGCCACGCGTGCATGGCCAGATCGAAGGTGCCGTTGTGGATCGGCAGCAGCGTCTGCCCGCCCACGTCCAGATACGCCTGCAGACTCTGCTCCGGTTGCATGTGCACATGCGGCCACTGCTGGTCGTAGGCGCCGTTTTCGATCAGCGCCACGTCGAACGGGCCGAGCTGCTCGCCGATGGTCTTGAAATGCGGGCCATAGCCGCCGTCGCCGCTGAAGAACACGCGCAGGTCCCGGTCCTGGATCGCCCAGGAACACCACAGCGACCGCCCGCTATCGAACAGCCCGCGCCCGGAAAAATGCTGCGATGGAGTAGCAGTGAGTTGCACGCCACCGACGGTGATGGAGTCCCACCAATCCAGCTGACGCACCTTGGCCGGGTCCACGCCCCAGCGCACCAGCAGATCGCCCACACCCAGCGGTGCGACGAACACGCCCACGCGGTCGGCCAGCACGCGGATGGAGGCGCGGTCGAGATGGTCGTAATGGTTGTGCGACAGGATCACCCCGGCCAGCGGCGGCACATCGTCCAGCGCGATCGGCGGCGCGTGGAAACGCTTGGGCCCGGCGAACGGCACCGGCGAGGCGCGCTTGGAGAACACCGGGTCGGTCAGCCACCACCCGCCGGCCAGCTTCATCAGCACGGTGGAATGGCCCAGGCGATACAAACTGCGATCGGGCGCGGCAAGCAACTGCGCGCGCGTCAGCGGCTGCACCGGCAGCGGCGCGGACGGCACCGTGGTGCTGGGCTTGGCGAAGAAGACTCTCCACAGCAGGCCGATCTGCTCGCGTAGGCTCAGCGTGACAGTCGGCAGCGGCAGCACATTGCGAAACCGGCCACCGCGGAACTGCGGCGAGGCGGCATAGGGGGAAGGGCGAGGAGAAGCCATAGGAGAGTCCGACCGAGACGTGGGAATAGCGATAAGGAATACGAGCGACCCAAACAGGACTGCGCGACCGCCAGATGGGCTGTGCTCGGCGCTGAGGATCTGCAGAGACCGTTCGTACGCTGCGGTTCCTACGCGCCGGCTGCGCCCGCGTGACACTAGCGTGTCGCGCTGCTGACTGCCGAGATTACACTACACAGTGTAGTTTTATTTCTGTGAAAGTAAACTGCTGGGTGTAAAATCGGCAAATGTCGACTGCCTCTTCTCCTCCAGCCGTGCCGCAGCGGCTGACCGACCGCAAGCGTCACGCCATCGTGGAAGCGGCCATTGCCGAGTTCCGCCAGCACGGTTTCGAGGCCACCAGCATGGACCGCGTGGCGGCCACCGCCGGGGTGTCCAAGCGCACCGTCTACAACCATTTCCCCAGCAAGGACGCGCTGTTCGGCGAGATCCTGCGTGGGCTGTGGCAACGCAGCGCCGATGCGGTGAATCTGGTCTACCGGCCCGACCAGCCATTGCGCGCGCAGTTGATAACGTTGCTGCAGCAGAAGCTGCGCCTGCTCGACGACCCGGCGTTTATCGATCTGTCGCGTGTGGCCCTCGCCGAGGGCATCCACTCGCCGGCGAGGGCCCGCGAACTGATATCGCAGCTGGGCAGCAAGGAAGAAGGCACCACCACCTGGCTGCGCGCCGCACTGGCCGACGGCCGTCTGGCCGGCGTGGAGGCGGACTTCGCCTCACAGCAGCTGCAGGCACTGATCAAAGGCTTCGCGTTCTGGCCGCAGCTCACCATGGGCCAGCCGCCGTTGTCGCCGGAGCAACAGACCCAGGTTGCCGAATCGGCCGTGGCGATGTTTTTGGGGTTGTACGGGCGCGAATGAGTGCACGCATGCATGCTGCGGCATCTGCCTGGACCTGCCTGCCATCTGCCGTCTTTTCGCGTGGCATGTTCGCTGCAGGAATCAACGCAATTCTGCATTCCCGTGCCGTTACCGCAACAGGCTGCACGAACCGTTGTCGATATTGCATGTGGCTATCGCATGCACAGTGGTTGTCAGACCAGGCATTGTTGCGATGCAAGCAGATCAGCACGCAGCAGGCCGCAGAAACTCACCGCTCCGAATCGCCACTTTCGTCATACCCGCGCGGCGTGAACAGATCCGGTTGGATCAACTCGATAAACGCGCGCGCCTGCGGCGAGAGATATTTGCCCTTGCGCACCACAACACCGTAGCTGCGGGTGGGGAAATAATCCTTGAGCGAGCGCGTGGCGAGTTTGTCGCGGTCGGCATCGGTGACGCAGATTGCGGTGACGATGGAAATGCCCATGCCCATCGCCACGTATTGCTTGATCACCTCCCAACCGCCCACTTCCAAGGCCACGGTGTAGGGCACGCGTGCCTGCTGGAAGACCAGATCGACCAGCCGATAGGTCACCTGCCGGCGCGGCGGCAGGATCAGCGGATACGGCGACAGATCCTGCAACGTGACGGTGGGCTTGCTGGCCAGCGGGTGATCGGGCGGAGTGATCAACAGTTGTTCGAAGCGATACACCGGCGCGTAGTTGAGGTCGGCCGGCACGTCCAGCATCGAGCCGACTGCCAGGTCCACCGCATCTTCGCGCAACAGGTCGGTGCCGTCGGCGCTGATGGCGTTGTGCAGGGTCAGCCGCACGTCCGGATGGCGCGCGCGAAAGTTCGCCACGATGCGCGGCAGCAGATACAGGATGGTGGAACTGTTGGCGGCGATATTGAGCTCGCCCGCATCCAGCCCGCGCACCTTCTCGCGAAAGCTCGCCTCCAGGCCGTCCAGGCTTTCCACCAGCGGCAGTGCCATGTCGTAGAGCAGCTGGCCCTCGCGGCTGGGTGTCATCCGTCGCCCGGAGCGCTCGAACAAGGCCACGCCCAGGTCGCGTTCCAGCGCCTGCAATTGCAGCGTCACCGCCGGCTGGCTGACATAAAGCGCCTCAGCCGCCCGTGAGACCGAGCCTAATCTAACCGTCTGGCAGAACGCACGCAGCGGCTTGAGTCGGTCGGATTTGTAGGAAAATCGAGGGGTTGGCGCCATTTGAGTGTGTACGACAGTCCACTATAAGCTCAGCTTATTTACAGCATTGATAAAACTGCTTTGTCAAATAGTTGCTGGCGGCGCACGGTGCAGGTCCGGATGCAAAGGACTTACGCCATGTCTGCCACCGCTTTCGCTCCACGCTCCACCGAACGCGCCACTCCCGGTCTGTCGCTGACCATGCAGGTGGCCGGCCAGGCGGAACTGCTGCCGGCCGCTGCGCTGGCACTGTTGGTATCGCTGCACCGGGCGATCGAACCCGGTCGCCAGCAGCGCCTCGCCCAGCGGCGGGTGCGCCAGGCCGAGTTCGACGCCGGCCAGTTGCCGGACTTCCGCCCCGACACCCGCGCCATCCGCGCCGGCGACTGGCGCGTGGCCGCGCTGCCGGCGGCGCTGCAGGACCGCCGCGTCGAGATCACTGGCCCCACCGATCCGAAGATGGTCATCAACGCGCTGAATTCCGGCGCCAAGGTGTTCATGGCCGACTTCGAAGATTCCACCGCGCCGACCTGGCGCAACCTGCTGGCCGGCCAGCGCACGCTAGCCGCTGCGGTGCGCGGCGATCTCAGCTTCGATGCGCCCAACGGCAAGCACTACGCGCTGCGCCCGGAAGCCGAGCGTGCGGTGTTGATCGTGCGCCCGCGCGGCTGGCATCTGGACGAGAAGCACGTGCTCATCGATGGCCAGCCGCTGGCCGGCGGCTTGTTCGATGCTGCGGTGTTCGCCTTCCATAACGGCCGTGCGCTGCTGGCCAAGGACCGCGGCCCGTATCTGTATCTGCCCAAGCTGCAGAGCATGGAAGAAGCAGCGCTGTGGGAGACCGCGCTGGCGCATATCGAAGCGATGCTCGGCCTGCCGCATGGGCAGATCAAGGTGACCGTGCTGATCGAAACGCTGCCGGCGGTGTTCGAGATGGACGAGATCCTGCACGCGCTGCGCGATCGCATTGTCGGGCTGAACTGCGGGCGCTGGGATTACATCTTTTCGTATCTGAAAACCTTCCGCGGGCATCGCGACCGCGTACTGCCTGAGCGTGGTCAGGTCACCATGACCCAGCCGTTTTTGAAGGCGTATTCGGAACTGTTGATCAAGACCTGCCATCGCCGTGGCGCGCATGCGATGGGCGGCATGGCCGCGCAGATTCCGATCAATCACGACGAAGCCGCCAACGAGCAGGCGATGGCCCGCGTGCGCGCCGACAAGCTGCGCGAAGTCACCGCAGGCCACGATGGCACCTGGGTAGCGCATCCGGCCTTGATTCCGGTGGCGATGAAATTGTTCGACGAGCACATGCCCACCGCGCATCAACATCACGTCTTGCGCAACGATGTGCAGGTGACGCGCGACATGTTGATCGCCCCCTCGCCGGGCAACGTCACTCGCGCAGGGTTCGAAGGCAATGTGGAAGTGTGCGTGCGCTACCTGGCCGCCTGGCTGGACGGCAATGGCTGCGTGCCGATCCACAACCTGATGGAAGACGCCGCCACTGCAGAAATCAGCCGCGCGCAGCTATGGCAGTGGCTGCATCACGGCCAGCATCTGGACGACGGCACTGCCATCGATCAGCAGTTATTGCAGACCGCGTTGCGTGCGCTGCCGGCACGCCTGGGCGCGACCAACGCACTGCCTGGCGCTGCGCGCATCGACGACGCCATTGCCTTACTGGAAACACTCAGCCGCGCCGATGAACTGGCCGACTTCCTCACCGTGCCGGCGTACCGATTGATCGATTGATCGAGCAGGTGCGGCGACACGCCACAACACGCGCGTTGTCGCCGTAACCCTTCAACGCAACGCATCACGACAACGCAGCACATCGCCCGATTGCGCCGACGCGCGCAACGACGGCTTTGCCATGCCTTGAGCACACCTCAACGCTCCATTCCTTCCTAGGGCCTGTTAACACTAATGGCCCGAGCGATTAAACTATCGTGCATGGAGATCACGCCAGCACAATTTTCTCTGATCGAACACTGCCTGCCGGCGCAGCGCGGCAATGTCAGCATGACCAACCTGC
>NZ_JBEOLS010000009.1:0-110844 GCF_040279205.1 Xanthomonas hortorum | reverse complement strand
ACGAGGACCGACCCAAAAAAGCAATCTGCGGCATGACCCCGGCTGCGTATGCCCAACATCTGGCAAACACCGATATCATCAGCCCCGGACTCTAAACCAGGCCGCTACTCAGGGCGGGGGGACGTCGGCAGTTGCCACGCCGACTCATGCTGCACACCAAGCCATGGGACGCCAGGAAACTGCGCCAGTCATCGCCGGTGTAGACAGACCCCTGGTCCGAATGAACCAGGCAACCAGCGCTGGGTTTGCGCCGCCACACCGCAGACAACAAGGCCTGCACGACCAACTCGGTGTCGGCCCGATCGCGCATCGCCCAGCCGACGACCTGCCTGGAAAACAGATCGATCACAACAGCCAAATACATCCAGCCTTCATGCGTGCGGATGAAGGTGAAATCGCTGGCCCAGGCCGTGTCCGGCTCCGTCACGTCGAACTGTCGGTCAAGCAGGTTGGCCGCCGCCTTGCACTGCATTCCTCCATGGAAGCGCGGTGTGCGACCATAGTCCACCTGGGCACGCAGTCCCTCGGTGCGCATCAGCCGATGCACCCGATGGCGACTACAACGCTCACCTAGATCGCGCAGATCCGTGGTGATCTTGCGATGCCCATAGACACTGCCGCTGGCCAGCCAGTGGTGCTTGATTAGTCCAAGCAAGCGATCATCTTCCTTGGCGCGCTCACTGTCGGGCGAGCGTAACCAGGCGTAATAACCCGCCCGGTTGACCCGCAACACCCGGCACATCGCACACACCCTGAATTCCCCGCAGTGGGCTTGCATGAAGGCGTACTTTGCCTTTACCCCTTGGCAAAGGACGCGGCGGCCTTTTTTAGGATGTCGCGCTCCTCGGTCACTCGACACAACTCTGCCTTCAGCCGCCGAACCTCGGCGCTCTGGTCCACCTCGGCGCGATGCACCACGCCAGACTTGCCGAACGTGCGCAGCCAGGCGTACAGGCTGTGCGTCGTGACACCCAGCCGCTCGGCGACTTCTGCCACCTTGAACCCACGATCAGTCACTTGCCGGACCGCCTCGATCTTGAACTCATCCGTATACCGCTTGCTGCTCATAGACACCTCCGAATCGACCATTTTCCATGGCCTTGAGATGTCTAGGAAACCCTGGGCGTATCAGATGCTCAGCCTGTTGGGAAAGGCATGGGTCATCCTCCGCGTCAATGCCTTCGTCGTCCCGGCCAAGTCTTCGGTGAGGCGAAGCGAATCGGAGAACTACTCACCAAACTTGCATTCTAAAGTCACTGCAGGAGATCAACATGGGACTATGCAATTCAAAGAGCGTGGCAGGCTCAGTGGCAGGCTCACCTATAGCAACTTCACCTGAGCATTATCCAACCAGCGCCACAGAGCAGACCACGCCTTTTAGGCCTTCATCTCCCGAGGCGTCCATGTCACCCAGCCTGCATGACTTGGCGGCACTCGGCTCTCCCCGAGCAAGGCGGGCCCGCTCGGGGAGAGCCGCCAGTCCCTCCGGCACCGGCATCATGGCAGGGCGAGTGTCCTTTCCTTCTTCGTCGTCCGGACCTACGCTCGCGGCTCAATTGCAGGACTTCATTGAAGCGCTGGAGCACGCCGAGCGTCAAGGAAAACAATATCCGGCGGCCGAACTCGATCAGAAGTTCCAGCCACAGGTGGTGGCGGCCCAGAATCACATCCACCCCAATCTCGATGTAAAGGTCTTCGATGCGTCGGCATCCGAGCCGCATGCGTTGCGGCAAGCTATTGTCAATACCGGGCGGGGTCAGCGGTGGCGCGCCGTCGTTAACGTGGAGCGGATCCATGGAAAGGGAGCGCCAAGCCATGGCATCGCGGTGGACGTGTCGGGAGGTCGTGGCAAGGTGTCCGTCTTGGCGGTCGACAGCGTATGGGGATGCACCGACACGCTGTCCGTCATGACCGCCGCGTTGAAGGGCGTGAAGAACGCGACGCTGACCATCCTCAACACGGGCACGCAGAAGGATGTCATCAACTGCAAGACCTTCGCCCTGGCGAATGCGAAGGCGATGGCGGATAACGATGACTTGATGGTGGATCTCCACAAGAAGAATTTTAGAGGGAAGATCGTCGGGACGGGCGATACCATCAATGACGTGGACGTCACGATCGCGCGCGGCTCCGACGTGCTCGATGCGAGCTTCTTCCAGCACACGACGTCGAAGGACGTTTTCGACGATCTTCCCGAGCATATCCGGGAACCACTGGAGGAGAGCTTCGACCAGAACTTCCGGGAGATCGAGGCAGGAGGCAAGCGCAGGGCGTACAACACCTCCATCCAGCAGGAGAGGCTCAAGTACCTAAGGGATGCGCTGCTTTTCGCCGACGCCGAGTACTGGAGCTAAGCGCTCAAGGAACCCACGGGGTGCCCCTGAGATAATTGAGGGTCGGCAGGGATTCGTGTAAAAACCTTTGCTGACAGCGAGTTAGCTCACTTTTTGCTGTTTTTTACACGAATCCTTGCCGAACCTTGTGTACCAATCCTTATGCGCTGAAGATGCTAGTGCAGGGCACGGCAGTGGTCACCCGCAACGCGGCCAATTTCAGCCGACAGGAGTGACTATCGTCAACCCGTGGGAGCAGTCGCCATGAACGCCTACGAGTTCAAGATTGTCTCCAATAGCGGTACTCAAGCGATACAGGGCTGAGTTTTGCCCGTCATCGCCAAGCTGCGCTAAACTGCTGTCGCAGCTTACTTTTTTGTTCTGCTGCTTACGTTGTCTTATGCGTGGTTTTCCTAGGCATGGCGCGTTGACGTCAAACTCATAATCCTTTGGTTCCAGGTTCGAATCCTGGTGGGCCCACCAGTAAAACTCCATGGTCTACTGAGGCGACTCATCTTCACGAGAAGCCAAAGGTGCTGTTTCGATACAGACCGGGAGCCGGCGAGCTATGGCGGATGGTAAGGACCTCCACAGGTTCTTGGGAGACAGTCATCTGTAAGACTGATGGCCTCCTGCGACTCGTACATTCCGCCCACTACGCCATCTCAAACCGCGCATCGATCAACTTCCGCCCCGCTTGAAACCCTTGCGCAATAGCGTCCTGATACGTCTCCCAACCAGGCCCCTGGTCGTCGATGCGTGGCTGGCGTTGGCCGCCAAGCGCATACACATCGACCTGCACCGTCCAGTTGGCATCCGGCGCAGCGCGCTCGACGCGTACGCGGATCTCATGATCGCGGTACGTGGTGGTTTCAAAGCGGCTTTGCCTGCTCATAAGGCGGTCTCGTGTGCGTGCGTCCATCAACTTAGAAGGCACGGTTGGAACACCACGTGAGCTTTGGAGAAGCGCCGATTTCATGTTGCGGCGCCGTGCGGCTTCGTCGCCGATGCGTGAATGCCGTAGCGCTGCAATACGCTGCCGGGGCACGCATCCCCCGCACTTACTGCAAGTACCGTCCTTCGGCTGACCCATAACGCAACAGCCCCGCGATTGCGGGGCTGTTGTGATCACTGCGCTGGCATCGCCCTGCTATCAGTCGATATCGAGGAACGAGCGCAGCTGCTCCGAACGGCTCGGGTGACGCAGCTTACGCAACGCCTTGGCCTCTATCTGACGAATCCGCTCGCGGGTGACGTCGAACTGCTTGCCCACTTCTTCCAGCGTGTGATCGGTATTCATGTCGATACCGAAGCGCATCCGCAGCACCTTGGCTTCGCGCGGGGTGAGGCCGGCCAACACATCCCGCACCGTCTCGGAGAGATTGATGTTGGTGGTGTTGTCGATCGGGGACTCCACGTTGGTGTCCTCGATGAAGTCGCCCAGATGCGAATCCTCGTCGTCGCCGATCGGGGTTTCCATCGAGATCGGCTCCTTGGCGATTTTCATCACCTTGCGGATCTTGTCCTCGGGCATGTCCATCTCCTTGGCCAGTTCCTCCGGCGTGGCCTCGCGGCCGAACTGCTGGAGCATCTGACGGGAAATGCGGTTCAACTTGTTGATCGTTTCGATCATGTGCACCGGAATACGGATGGTGCGCGCCTGATCGGCGATCGAACGGGTGATGGCCTGACGGATCCACCACGTTGCATACGTGGAGAACTTGTAACCGCGACGGTATTCGAACTTGTCCACGGCCTTCATCAGGCCGATGTTGCCTTCCTGGATCAGGTCGAGGAACTGCAGGCCGCGGTTGGTGTACTTCTTGGCGATGGAGATGACCAGGCGCAGGTTGGCCTCGACCATTTCCTTCTTGGCCTTGCGCGCCTTGGCTTCGCCATAGGCCATCGCGCGGCTGATTTCCTTGATCTCGCCCAGGGTCAGGTAGTTGACCTTCTCCATCTCGATCGAGCCTTGCTGCTCGGAGACGATCTGGTCCTTGACATCGCGCAGCGCCGAGGACCACTTCTGCTTGCGCTTGAGTGCGTCTTCCACCCATTCCAGGTTGGTCTGGTTGCCTTCCCAGGAGCGGATGAAGTCCTTGCGCGGCATGCGTGCCACGGTGGTGGCCAGGTGCAGCACCTTGCGCTCGTGGTCCTTGATGCCGTTGACCACGCCACGCAGCTGGGTGACCAGCGCATCGGTCAGCGGCAACGGCAGCTTGAGCGTGGTGAAGATGGCGGCCATGTCCTCGCGCGCCTTGACCACCAACTTGTGCTCGGCGCCGTTCTTGGCATAGATCTTCTTGAACTTGGCGTATTCGTTGGCCAGGTTCTCCATGCGCGTAGCGACTTCCACCGGGTCCGGACCGGTCGGGCCGGCCTCTTCCTCGGCAGCGTCGTCATCGCCGTCTTCGTCGTCGTCTTCATCGACCGCGTCTTCGTCCACGGCGACCGGGCCGGCGGCGGCCAGCGCGGCAGCGGCGGCGTCGGCTTCTTCGATCAGGTCGTTGAAGCCGACCACGATCTCGGCCAGACGCTTCTTGCCTTCCTTGTGCGCTTCGTAATCGGCCAGCAGCATTTCGGTCGACAGCGGGAATACGCCCAGTGCTGCCTGGACCTGGCTCAGGCCTTCTTCGATACGCTTGGCGATGGCGATTTCGCCTTCGCGGGTCAGCAGCTCGACCGTGCCCATTTCGCGCATGTACATGCGCACCGGGTCGGTGGTGCGGCCACCTTCGGTATCGAGCGCGGTCAGCGCGGCGGCGGCTTCTTCGGCGGCGGTATCGTCAACCTCGCGGTTGCCGGTGTTGCCGTCGTTGAGCAACAAGGTTTCAGCATCGGGCGCAACTTCATGGACATCGATGCCCATGCCGTTGATCATGCTGATGATGTCTTCGATCTGCTCCGGGTCGACCAGGTCGTCGGGCAAATGGTCATTGACTTCGGCGTAGGTCAGATAGCCCTGTTCCAGGCCCTTGCTGATCAGTAGCTTGATGTCGGATTGCTGGGCAGGACGTTCGTTGGCCATGGATGCTCGCGCCACCGGCTTTGAGATTGGAAAGAGGACCTAGCATTATACCAGCGTGAAGCCCCGTCTGCCGGATTCAAGACGAGACCGCTGGTGTAGCGCTGGCTAGGGCCTGAGAAGGAAGGTCACCGGGCCATCGTTGACCAGGTCGACAACCATATGGGCACCGAAACGCCCGGTTTCCACCCCGCCGCGATGTTTTTCGCGGCAGATCGCCACCAATTGATTGAACGCCCGTTCAGCCTCCAGCGGCGGTGCAGCTGTGCTAAAGCCTGGTCGTGTGCCCGAGCTGGTGTCGGCAACCAGGGTGAACTGGCTGACCAGCAGCAGCCCGCCCGCGGTATCGGTGAGTGAGCGGTTCATCTTGCCGGCGTGGTCGGCGAAGACGCGATAGCCGAGCAGGCGTTCGGCCAGGCGCCGGATCTGCGCATCGCTGTCGCCGGGCTCGACCCCTACCAGGGCCAACAGCCCGGGACCGATCTGACCTACTCGCTCCGCATCGACAGTGACGCAGGCCCGGGTGACGCGTTGGATCAGTGCAAGCATGGGCAATGTGGTTGAGCAAACTGTGTCGCGCAGCATGCCCAGCACTGCCCGTACTGTCACGCGCGGGCCTTGGGCGGCCGCGCTGTTTAGAATTACGTCGATGAAACCTGATGCTCGCGCCCGCCTGCTCTACGCCACTGCCGCCACCGTGGGGCGCCTACCGTGGCCGCTGCTCAAACGTGTGGCCGATACGCTGGCCTGGAGCTGGCGCAAACTCGATGCGCGCGAGAGCCGCGTGGCGCGTCGCAACCTGGAGTTGGCGTACCCGGAACTGAGCGCCGAGCAGCGCGCGCAGCTGCATGCGCAGGTGCTGCGTTCGACCGCGCGGCAGACACTGGAAGTGCTGCGCACCTGGACCCGCCCGCCGGCCGAGAACCTGGCGCGCCTGCAGCGCAATGGCCAGGAACTCTACGACGCCGCGCTGGCCTCCGGGCGCGGCGTCATCGTGGCCGCGCCGCACTTCGGCAACTGGGAACTACTCAATCAGTGGCTGTCCGAACGCGGGCCGATCGCGATCGTGTATCGCCCGCCGGAATCGGACACGGTGGACGGTTTCCTGCAGCTGGCCCGCGGCGGCGACAACGTGCGCCAGGTGCGTGCCGAAGGCCCGGCGGTGCGGCAGTTGTTCAAGGTGCTCAAGGACGGCGGCGCGGTCGGCATCCTGCCCGACCAGCAACCGAAGATGGGTGATGGCGTCTTTGCGCCGTTCTTCGGCATTCCGGCCTTGACCATGACCCTGGTCAACCGGCTTGCCGAACGTACTGGCGCGATCGTGCTGTACGGCTGGTGCGAACGCGCCGGTGGCGATCTGCAGTTCGCGCTGCATGTGCAGCCGTCGGACCCAGCGGTGGCCGATGCAGACACGGTGCGCGCGGCCAGCGCGCTCAATGCAGGCATCGAACAGATCGCCCGGCGCGACCCGGCGCAATACCAGTGGACCTACAAGCGCTACACGCTGCGCCCGCCAGGCAGCGGCGAGGCCAATCCGTATGCGACGGAGCGGCATCCGCACTAGATTTGCCAGCAAACCGACGGCACGGCTACGTTTTGCTAGCCGCTCCTGGCTGCAGATCCTGTGCAACAGATCCCGTGCAACGCTGCGTTGACACGCAGCGCATTCCGATCGCTTCCATCGCAGACAGCCACTGGGTGACGCCACGTCGCAGTGGCTCGCTACATCGCCCGACCGCTCAGCCCAGCTCAAACAAGGGTGCTAACAGAGCGTGGCACGCCGTGTCGGCGCCAGGCACCACCATTCAATCGTCGTGTGGATCGGCCGGCGTGGACAGAATGCGCTGATAGAACGCCAAATCCAGCCAACGCCCGAACTTGAAGCCTGCCTCGCGCACCGTGCCGGCGTGGGTGAAGCCGAATTGTTCGTGCAAGGCAATGCTGGCCTGATTGCTGGCATCGATGCCGCCGACCAGTACATGCACACCGCGCTCCTGCGCCGCGGCGATCAAGGCCTGCAGCAGCGTGCGCCCCAGCCCTTTGCCGCGATGGTCGCGGTGCACGTAGATCGAATGCTCCACGCTGTACTTGAACGCCGGCCAGGCGCGGAACGTGCCGTAGCTGGCAAACCCCATCAACGTGCCGTCGGCGTCTTCCACACCAATCACCGGAAAGCCGCCCGCCCGCTTGGTCGCAAACCAGCCGACCATGCTCTCCGGCGGCCGCGGCTTGTAGTCGTACAGCGCGGTCGAGTTGGCGATGGCATCGTTGAAGATGTCCAGGATGGCGCTGGCGTGGCGGGCTTCGCTGCAGTCGATAAGAGACATGGGGTCCTAGGCGGGCAGAGGGTCTTGGGATTAAAAAGCATTGCCGGGCGATGAACAACGCGACCGGCATGCAACCAATCGGCGCCTGCTGCGCCACCCAGTCTGCAGCCGCTGGATGCAGCGTTCCACCGCGCCGTGGCGACCGGGCGTTGCGAACCACGCGACAATGGCGTCACGCGACCACGCAGTGGCTGCGGCGGCGTCCGCCTTGAAGCGGCCGTGGCAATCCCCATCTGGAGTCGTGCATGAGCAGCCCCGTCCTCTCCCCCAGCGCACACGCCTTCGGTGATCCGGCGGCGATCCGCTGTGAGCGCGCCGCCTCCGAACTGCGGTCCGGCCGCCCGGTGCTGCTGACGGCTGCTAACGGGCAGGCGCGCGCGGTACTGGCGTTGGACAGCAGCACCGCGCAGTCGTATGCGGCCTTCGCGCGTGCGGCGCAGGGGCGTCACTATCTGTTCGTCACCCCGACCCGCGCCCAGGTACTGGGCTTGAGCGCGCCGCAGGGCGCGCGCGTGGCGCTGATCGAACACAGCTACGACCAGCTTGCCGCGTTGGCGTATCTGCGCGACACGCCGGTACCGACAGAGTGGACACCCGGCGATGCGCTTGACGCAGGCGCAGTGGAGATCGCGCGTCTGGGGCTATTGCTGCCGGCGATGCTGGCCGTGGACCTGCGCGACGCGGACGACCAGGCCGCCTTCGCCGGCTGCCAGTCGCTGGCACTGGACGACCTGAGCACCGGCTGTGCCAAATCCGCCGCCGCCGGCTACGAGCTGGTCACGCGTACGCCGGTGCCGTTGCGCGGCCTGGGCATGAGTGAATTCGTGGTGTTTCGAGGCGGGGTGGCGCAGCGCGACCAGGTGGCGATCGTGGTCGGACAGCCCGACCTCTCGGCTGCGGTGCCGGTGCGCGTGCATTCCTCGTGCCTGACCGGCGACCTGTTCGGCTCGCTCAAATGCGATTGCGGCGATCAGCTGCGGCACGGCCTGGCCAAGCTGAAAGACCTCGGCGGCGGCGTGCTGCTGTATCTGGACCAGGAAGGCCGCGGCACCGGCATCGCTGCCAAGATGCGCGCTTACGGCTATCAGCATGCCGGGCTGGACACCATCGATGCCGATGCGCAGCTGGGCTTCGGCCCGGACGAGCGTCGCTACGGCAGCGCGGTGGCAATGCTGCGCGGCCTGGGCATCGGCCGGATCCGGCTGTTGACCAACAACCCCGCCAAGGCCGAACGCCTGCGTGCGGCAGGCATCAGCGTCGAAGACCGCATCCCGGTCACCGGCGACATCACCCCCGAAAACGAGCAATACCTGCGCACCAAGGCCGCCCGTGCCGGCCACGCGCTGGATGTGGATGCACTGATTCTGGCCGCTCAGTAAGCGCGGCCTGCGCCGGATGCGCCCGCCCTCGGCGCCCGGCTATGCTTGCGCACCGCTTCTGCAGGCCAGCCTAGTGCACGATGCTCCACCGCCGCACCCCGATGTCATCATCCCAGCCGCTCCGGCAGAGAGTCCGGCCGTGGACCACGCGCACTGGCAGGCGCTACCGCAGCGTGGCGCCTATGTGGCCGGGGTGAACGGCGCACTGGGCGGCGGATTCGCCGGGCTGATTGCCGCTGGCGTGATGGCCACCGCGCTGCACGCCTGGGGTTACTGGCCGGTGGTGCTGGGCGTGACGTTGATAGCCGCTGCACTGGGTGCCTGGTTTGCAGTCAAACGCCATCGCCTCACCCATTGGAAGCTCGACCAGCACGGCCTGGCGCTGCAACGCGGCCACCTGTGGCAGAGCGATACGCGGATTCCGATCTCGCGCGTGCAGCATGTGGATCTGCGCCGCGGCCCGATCGAGCGCGCCACGCGCCTGACCACACTGGTGGTGCACACCGCCGGCAGCCGGCTCAATGCAGTGGCGTTGTCCGGCCTGGATCAGGACGATGCCGAGCGGCTGCGCGACCGCCTCGCGCGCCAGCTCGATCACGACGACGACGCGCTGTGAGCGCGATCGAACATCCCGGCGACGCTGAGCAGCGCCTGCATCCGCTGTCGTGGATGTTCGTGCTGCTGCAGCAGATCCGCCAGTTCCTGATTCCGCTGGCCGCGCTCGTGTTGTTCGGCAGCCGCGACGGCAGCCGCGATTTTGCCGACCACATCGCCACCGGCGTGGTGATCGCGGTGCTGGTGGCGATTTCGGTGCTGCGCTACTTCACCTATCGCTACCGCATCGGCACCGACGGCGTGGCCATCCGCAGCGGCCTGCTGGAACGCAGCCGGCGCGACATCCCGTTCGCGCGTATCCACAACGTGGTGGTGCATCAATCGCTGCTGCACCGGCTGGCCGGCGTGGCCGAAGTGCGGCTGGAATCGGCCGGTGGCCACAAACCCGAAGCGGAAATGCGCGTGCTGCGGTTGGATCAGGCACTGGCACTGGAAGACCTGATCCGTCGCCGCGCGCACCACACCGATGCCGCCGCGCCGCAGCTCGACAACAACAGCAACACGCTGCTGCGCCTGCCGATGGGCGAAGTAATCCGGCTGGGGCTGATTTCCAACCGCGGCATGGTGGTGGTGGCAGCCAGTTTCGGTGTGATCTACCAGATGATTCCGCGCCGCACGGTGTCCAACTTCGTCGAACACAATGGCGAGCTGGCGTATCGCTATGTCAGCCAGATCCATCCGGGCACGGCAGTCACCGCTGCGTTGGTGCTGATCGGCTTTTTAGCGGTCTTACTCGCAATGCGCGCGCTCTCTGTGGCCTTGGCAGTGGCGCAATACCATGGCTTTCATCTCAGTGAATCCGAGCGCCGTCTCACCGTGGAGCGCGGCCTGCTGACGCGCGTCCGCAGCAGCGTGGCGTTGCGGCGTATCCAGTCGTGGACGCTGTACGAAAGCCGCCTGCATCGCCTGTTCGGCCGGCGCCAGTTGCGCGTGGACACTGCCGTGGCCGGCACTGGCGATAACGAAGGCAGCGCATTGAAGGAACTCGCGCCGATCGCCGACCCGCAGCGCTGCGATACCTTGTTGCAACGCCTGCTGCCCGGTGCTGCCTGGCCGCCTGCGCAGTGGCAGTCGATCGCCACGCATTGCTGGTGGCGGCTGAGTCTTCCCACGTTGCTGTTGCTGCTGCCGCTGATGGCCGGCCTGGCCTGGCAATTCGGCAGTCAGGCGGCGTGGGTGATGCTGTGGTTGCCCTGGAGTGCATTCAAGGCGTATCGCCAGGTGCAACGCATGGGCTATGCGCTGGATGCGCGGTATGTGGCGGTGCGCGGTGGCTGGTGGAAGCGTTGGTGGCGGCTGGCCGAACTGGACAAGCTGCAGGCGCTGCAACTGCAACGCTCGCCACTGGATCGGCTGTCCGGCACCGCCACACTCTGGCTGGACACCGCCGGCGCCAGCGCAACCGGCCCGGCGTTACGCCTGCGCTTTGTGCCGTTGGCGCAGGCGCAGGAGCTGCAGGCACAACTCGGTGCGGCGTTGACGCGGCGCAAATTGCGCTGGTGATTGGTGATTGGTGATTGGTGATTGGTGATTGGTGATTGGGGATTGGGGATTGGGGATTGGGGATTGGGGATTGGGGATTGGGGATTGGGGATTGGGGATTGGGGATTGGGGATTGGGGATTGGGGATTGGGGATTGGGGATTGGGGATTGGGGGTGGCAGTTTGGATCAGCGTCGCTGATCGGCATTGGCATCGCGCACCACCAGCAATCAACGTTGCGCCGGCCCCCAATACCCGAGTTCGCGCCGAATCTGCAGCCCGCGCCACAGCGCACCCAACGGCTTGCGCCGTAGCGGGCCGAGCTTGCCGGCGATGAAATCATCGGTCGCTGCGATCACCCGCGCCGACGACTGCCCATCGCGATATGGATGGATCGCGTCGGCATAACTGGCCAGCGCGCTACGCAGCGCCGCATCCGGCGCCAGCGCGCGCGCCAGTTGTTGCGGCAACTGCTCGGGCTGCTGAAAGTCCAGCATATGCGGCTGCGGCACGCGGTTGCGAAAGGTCACCACCGGTTTGAGCTGCACCACGAATTCGGACACGATCGATGAGGTGTCCGAGACCAGCACATCGGCCGCACGCTGCGCTGCCATGACTTCTTCAGGTTCGACAAAGCGTGCATGCGGCCCGGCCAGTGCGCGATAGCGATCGAACAGTTCGGGCGCGCATTTCGGATGCAAGGTCAGCAACCAGTAATGCGCACCGCGCGCGATGTCGGCAGCGATCTCGTCGTACAGCGCGGGCGCAGCGCTCAAGCGCTCGGTAAACGTGGAGCCGAACAACATCACCGGTCGCCCATTGGCTGGCGCGCGCAGTGCAGCGCTACGCGCGCCATCGTCGTGAAATACCGGGTCGAGCTTCGGCCAGCCGGTTTCCACCACCGCAAAATGCCCCTCGCGCTGCGCTAACGCGCAAAACGGCGCCGTAGTTGCCGGACCTTGCGTGCAGTACAGATCGAACAGACCGCGTACGCGGAAATGGCCGCGATTGTCTTCGCGCTTTTGCACGTTGAAGCCGTGAAAGAGCTGCACCTTGGCGCCGGAGATAAACGGCGGCACCCAGTTGGCTGCGCTGAACACCGCACGCGGACGCAGCGCCAGCGCCTCGCGCAGGCCGACCTCGCGCACACCCGGCAAGGCCAGCCCACGCGCACCGCCCTCGAACCAGGCCGACACGGAGTAACCGCGGGCCTGTAATGCCTGCGCCAATGGCGCCAGAATAGGCAACGCGTAACGCTCCGTTGCGAACAGCAGGTACTCGGCCATCACATGTCCTCTTTGACCGCACCCGACGAACGGCCGCGCATCAGCGCCTGCATTATCGCGTTCAACGAGGCCGATCGCCTACGCGACTGTCTGAGCTCGCTGGCGTTCTGCGACGAGATCGTGGTGGTGGACTCCGGTTCCACCGACGCCACCGTGGCGCTGGCCACCGCGCTTGGCGCACGCGTGTTGCAACGCGACTTCGACGGCTATCGCAGCCAAAAAGCGTATTGCGTCGAACAGGCCAGCCACGACTGGGTGCTGTGCCTGGATGCCGACGAACGCATCAGCGATGCCTTGCGCGCCTCGATCGTCGCCGCGCGCGATGCGGGCTTCACCGAGGCGGCCGGCTATCGCTTCGCACGGCTGTCGGATTACTTCGGCCGCTTTCTGCGCCATGGCAATGCCTATCCGGATCGTGTGCTGCGCCTGTTCGATCGCCGGCGTGGCGGCTGGCGCGGCAAGCGCGAGATCCACGAAGCGGCGAGTGTGGATGGAACCGTCGTCACCCTGTCCGGCGATCTGATTCATTACCCGTATCGCTCACTGGCGCAGCAGCTGGCCAAGACCCAGCGCTATGCGCAGATGATGGCCGAGCACGAGTACGCACGCGGCAAACGCGCGACCTGGAGCAAGCTGGTGCTGGCGCCGGCCTGGCGTTTCTGGCGCGGCTATCTGCTGCGTGGCGGTTTTCGCGATGGCTGGCACGGGCTGATCTACGCCTATGTGCGTGCCAACTACGTACGTCAGAAGACCATCATGTTGTGGCTGCTACAGCACAACCAACCGGTGCAGGACCCGCCGCGCGCGGATGATCAACGCAGCGACTGAGCTGCAGCCTGCTGCGCCTGACGCGCTGCCAGGCCAGCCAGCACACCGACCATCGCCGTGTAGAAACTCGCCGAGACCTGATGCGCGAACATCGATTGCGTCAGCCCGCACAGTGCGTAGCTGATCACGATCATCACGCCGGCCGCTGCCGGCCCGCGGAACTGGCGCTGCCCGCTGCGCCGATGCAGTCGCACGAAGATCCACAGCGGCACGCCATACACCGCAAACAACAGCAACAGGCCCGGAACGCCCTGCGTGGCGCCCCATTCGGCCAGATCGTTATGCGCGTGACCCAGATGACAACGCAGCAACCAGGTATCACCGGCACACACCGGCAGCTCGCGCATCGCATCGTCGAAACGCCCGACACCCACGCCGGTGAGCGGATGCGCGCGCAAGGTATCCCAGGCCACATGCAGCCGCTCGATACGGGCGCCGGCAGACGAATCGCTGTCGCCGACCTCGTAGCGTTGCAGATCTCTCTGCAATTCACCCAGACGCATTTGATCGGTCAAGGCCGGCACGCTGACGATCACGCCCACCGCCAGCACGCCGCTGCCGATGAAGGCCAGCAAACGCATGCGCGGGCTATGCCAGGCCGCGCCCCAGATCAGCACACCCAGGGTCACCAGCAACGACAGGTACACACCACGGCTGCCACTGAGCACGATGACCACCACCGCAGCAATGGCCGCGCCGACCAGCCAGCGCACGTTGCCGACCGGGCGACAGAACACCGCCACCACCAGCAGCATCAGCGTGATATCGGCGAACACAATCGCGTTGGTAAAGCCTTCCGCGCGGTCGGCACCGTTCATCACCTGCAACAAGGCGATCAACATGGCTGCGAACACGCCGGCCAGTGCGCCGCGCCACAACCAGACCTGGCGCGGCTGCAGCGCGTACGCCCACAACGCAGCCCACGGCAACACCAGAAAGCGCGAGCGGTTATCGACGTCGCGCAGCCCATGTTCGAACAGGGCGATCGACAGCAGCGACATCGCGATGACCGCCGCCGTCAGCCAGCCCAGCGCACGTAGCGACCCATCGCGCGTGACGATGCCCGCACGCAGGTTGCGCCAACCCACCAGCGAACCGAGCAGCAGGCACACGCCGAAAGGCAGCAGGCCGCTCGGCATGCTGACCACCAGTGCGGTCATCAGGAACACGCCCAGTTCGGCGATGCGCACGCCTGACCGCGATGCGATGGGGGCAGTCTGCGACAGCGAAGCGGGTTGAGTGGGCAAGGAATTCATCGAGCATCGGTGGCGAAAGGGAGGTAAAGCGGGCAACACGCAGCGGCAATGCCGGCCAAGCTAACGATGCCCCGCATGAATCGTCGCTAGACAGCGGCCAGCGGCACCATTGACGCGGCACAAATCGGGCCCGGGACCAGGGCTCGGTGCCCTCATTCGGTCTCCAGGTTGCCCTGCTCCTGTGCTTCCACCGCCCGCTCGTTGGAGCTCGCCACGCAGCTGCCCTGCACCGCATCGGCCGGCACCAGCCACCAGCGACGACGGTTGGCCACCCCCACCAATTGGCTGCGACTGCGATCCACGCAGGCCAGCAACGCCGTTTCCTGTACCAACAGCCAGCGTTGCACAGGCTGCTCTGCCTGCCAGGTCACCCCGCGTTGCAGCTGTTGTTCCCACGGCACCTTGAAGCCGAATGTCTGCGCGGGGCGGTCGGCCATCAGCAGGTTCTGCTCTTTCCAGGCCACCAGCCCGAGCTGCGCATGCAACCCGATCCGGCGCCCGGCTTCGCGCATCACCGCGCCCGACGAGCTGGAGTCGTTGAAGATCGGGTAGCAGACCAGCCCGAATGCCACCCACCACGCACCCAGCAGCGAGGCGACCGCAAGCGCGGAGCGGCGCACCCGCAGCAACAGCAGGCTGGCCACGCCCCACCCCCCCACCGCCAGCAACAGCCAGCCGAGCGGGTCGGTGGCCTCGCTGCCGACCCCGCGGCTGTCCATAATCTTCTGCTCGAAGCCCGGATGCCCGATCAGCATCGCCACCCCGCCAACGCTGAAGACCAGCGTCAGCAGCAGCGCGAATCCGAACAACATGCGTTGCACCCCGGCGCGGCGCAACAGCCCCGCCGCCAACGGCGCCAGCGCCAGGCAGAACATCGGCAGCGCCGGCAGGATGTAGACATCGCGCTTGCCGCTGGGAATGGTGAAGAACACCAGCACCAACAGCCACCACGCCAGCGGCAGCAGATAGCGCGGATCGCGGCGCTTGAGCCGGCGCCGCCAAGCCGGGATCGCCCATGGCAGCAGCAGGATGGTCGGCAGCCACATCGTGGCCATGCCCTTCAAGTGGTACCAGACCGGTTGCGCGTGGTCCCAGGAGCTGGCGTAGCGCTTGGCGGTCTGGCGCAGCAGGATGTCGTTGAGATACACGCGGTATTCGGGCTGGCCTGCGGTCAGCGCGGTCACCATCATCGGCACGAACCACAGCAGGATCGCGGCAAAGAAGAACAGCGGCCCCAGCCAGAAGCGCCGATCGCGCACATGCACGCGTACGCCCGGCCAACCGCGCGCCGACGCAATGCCGGCCGGGATCAGCATCAGCAACGCGATCACCCCGACGCCTTTGGTAATTACGCCCAGCCCGGCGGCGAACCAGCCCAGCGTCCACCAGCGCCAGGCCGGGCCCATCAACAGATGGCGCAACAGGCCGTAATTGGCCAGGGTGATCCAGAACACCACCAGCGGGTCGATCTGCGCCTTCTTGGCCTGGAAGGTGAAGTGCAACGTGAACAGCAGCATCCAGGCCGCATACAGGCCGACGCGCCGGGTCCACAGCCGCCGCCCCAGGTCGTACACGCAGGCCAGCGTGCCCAGGGCTGCCAGCAGCGACGGCAGCAGGAACGCCACCCGCCAATTGCCCAGCAGCGTGTAGAACAGCGCCTGCAGCCACATCAGCATCGGCGGCTTGTCCGAGTACAGCTCGTTGCCGCGATGCGGGAACAGCCAGTCGCCGCTCAGCACCATCTGCTTGGCGACCAGCGCAAACCGCGGCTCGTCCGCCGGCCAGGGGTCACGCAATCCCAGGCCGGCACCGATGACCAATACAGCGGTGATGGCCAGCAGCCAGAAATCGGTGGAAGCACGGGTCTTGAGCATGGCCGGCGGCAGTGGGAATCAGGAGGGAGCGCCGACTCGGCGCGCGATCAGGAGGTTTTTAGCAAAAGCGCGTAGAAAAATCCGTCGCAGTGCTGCTCGCCTGGAAACCGCTGGCGCCCCGGCCCTGCCGCATGACCAAACTGTGCACCCAACGGCTGTGCCTGGGCATCAGGGGTGCGTTGCAAAAACGCCTCCACCTGGGCCCGGTTCTCACGCGCGAGCAAGGAACAGGTGGTGTAAAGCAACTGCCCGCCCGGACGCAGCGTGCGCCAGGTCGCATCGAGCAGGCGTGCCTGCAAGGCGCACAGCGCATCGATATCGTCGGCGCGGCGATGCAGCAGCACATCCGGTTGACGGCGCACTACGCCGGTGGCCGAACATGGCGCATCCAGCAGCACCGCATCGAACGGCTGCCCGTCCCACCACGCCGCGGGATCGGCGGCGTCGGCCGCATGCAGAGTCACCTGCGCGCCCGGCACGGTGCGCTGCAGGGTCTGCTGCACGCGTTCCAGCCGGCGCGCATCCACATCCAGCGCGGTGAGCTGCAAGCCGGGATAGCGTTCCAGCAGGTGCGCCGCCTTGCCACCGGGCGCGGCGCAGGCATCGAGCACGCGCGCCGATGAAGCCAATGGCAATGCATCGGCCACCTGCTGCGCAGAGCCGTCCTGCACCGAGACCTCGCCTTCGGCAAAACCCGGCAATTGACTCACCGGCAGCGCACTGTGCAAGCGCACCGCATCCGGCAACATCGCATCAATTTCGGCAGCGATGCCCAGTTCGGCCAGGCGCGCGACATACGCGGCCGGATCGGTGCGCCCGCGATGCACCCGCAGCCACATCGGCGCCATCAGCGCGCTTGCCACAAAGATGGCTTCGGCGTGGTCGCCCCAATCGCCGCGCAGCTGCTTGCGCAACCAGGACGGCCAACCGGCATCGGCAGACACTGCCGGAAATCCTTCGCGCTGCGCACGCCGCAGGATCGCGTTGACCATGCCGGCCTGACGCGGCCGGCCCAGCGCACGGCACGCATCCACGGTGGCCGACAACGCCGCATGCGCAGGCAGTTGCAGCACGTCGAGCTGGGCGAAGCCGGCCATCAGCAGCGCTTTCAGTTCGGCATCGCGCGGCGGCAACGGGCGCTCCAGCCACTGCCGCAGCGCTACGTCGTAGGCCGGGCGGCGGCGCAACACCGCAAAACAGATCGCCTCCACCAGCGCGCGGTCACGCGGATCGCTCAGGCCGGGCAAGCTCGCAGCCAGCTCGGCCTTGAGCGAGCGGCCCTGGTCGAACACCGCCGTCAGCACCCGTGCTGCGGCCAGACGCGAAGCAACGCCGGCAGTGGCGGCTTCCGTCGACATCAGGTCAGCGCCGGCAGATCGCGGCGCGCGTTGAGGTAGTCGGCGGCGGTGATCGCCTTGCCACCCTCGCGCTGCAGGACGCGTACCCGCAACGCACCCGCACCGCAGGCGATATCGATGCCCTGCTTGCTGGCAGCGAGCAGGGTGCCCGGCGCCTGCCGATGTGCCAGGTCCAGCGCCACTGCGCCATGCAGGCGCACACGCTCACCGGCCAGCATCGCCTCGGCCACCGGCCATGGATTGAATGCGCGCACGCGCCGCGCCAGTTCCTGCGCCGGCTGCGCCCAGTCCAGCCGCGCCTGCGCCTTGTCCAGCTTGTGCGCATAGGTCACGCCCTCGGCCGGCTGCGGTTGCGCCACCGGGCGAACCCCTGCGCGCAGCAACCCCAGTCCATCGGACAACACCTGCGCACCCAGCGCAGCCAGGCGGTCGTGCAGCTGCCCGCCGGTCTCCTGCTCGCCGATCTCCAGACGTTGCGACAGCAGCACCGGGCCGGTATCCAGGCCCGCTTCCATCTGCATCAGGCACACGCCGGTTTCGGTATCGCCGGCCTCGATCGCACGCTGGATCGGCGCGGCGCCACGCCAGCGCGGCAGTAACGAGGCATGCACATTCCAACAGCCGTAGGTCGGCGCGGCCAGCACTGCCTTGGGCAGGATCAAGCCGTAAGCCACCACCACCATCAGGTCGGCATCGAGCGCGCGCAGCGTCGCCAGGGCCTCGGGCGAGCGCAGCGTTTGCGGCTGAAACACCGGGATGCCGCGCGCAATCGCTTCCAACTTGACCGGCGAGGCGGTCAGCCCACGGCCGCGGCCGGCAGGCCGATCCGGCTGGGTATAGACCGCCACCACTTCATGTCGCTGCGCGGCCGCGCGCAACGAGGCGACGGCAAAATCCGGCGTACCGGCGAAGATGATTTTCATTGGGCGGGGGATTCGGGAGTGGAAATTGGGGAGTCGCAGGGGCGGATTCGGCAATCGGTGAGAGAACCGGCTTTCCGAATCCCGACTCCCGAATCCCGGCCGTCAGGCAACGTGTTTGCGCTGCTTGGCCAGTTTCTTGCGCACCATCTCGCGCTTGAGCGGCGACAGATAATCGACAAACAACTTGCCGTCCAGGTGATCCATCTCATGCTGGATGCACACCGCCAGCAGGCCTTCGGTGCTCAGTTCCTGCGCCTGCCCGTGGCGGTCGACATAGCGCACCGTGATCGCATCGGCACGGCTGACATCGGCATAGATGCCAGGCACCGACAGGCAGCCTTCCTGATACAGCTGCTCGCCCTGTTTACTGACGATTTGCGGGTTGATGAACACCTGCGGCAGGTTCTTCTCGTCGCTGACGTCGATCACCATGAAACGCTTGTGCACATCCACCTGACTGGCGGCCAGGCCGATGCCGGGCGCCTCGTACATGGTCTGGAACATGTCGTCGAGCAAGCGTTGAAATGCCGGGCTGGTGACCTCGGCAGCATCCACCGGCACGGCCTTGGTGCGCAACCGCGGGTCGGGAAATTCGAGAATAGGGAGCAAAGCCATGGGGTTACCCGTGCTGGGAACACCGGCGCGGCGCCGGCAAGACGCTCCTATTCTAGCGCACTGCTTGCGTAGCGCCGGGGTTTCTGGACTATAGTGCGCGGACCTGTTGGGGAATCAGGCAAGAAGGCACTCATGTTGAAACGACTTCGTACGGTCGTCGCTGCGGCGATGCTGACCGTCGCGACCTACGCTGCCGCGCAAGCGGTGGGCGAACATCCAGAGACTTACGTGGTCCGCAAGGGGGATACCCTTTGGGACATCGCTGGGCGTTTTCTGCAAAAGCCGTGGCTGTGGCCGGAAATCTGGCAGGCCAACCCGCAAATACAGAATCCGCACCTGATCTACCCGGGCGATGTGATCAGCCTGGCCTACCTGGATCGCGTCGCCAAGGGCACTGTGCAGCCCGGCCCGCGTCAGGAAGCGCCGATCAATGCGATTCCGCTGTCGGACGTCGAGCCGTTTCTCAAAAACCTGCGCGTCACCGACGACTTCGACGGCCTGCCGTATGTCGTGGGTCTGGAGGGCGGTCGTTCGCGTGCCACCACTGGCCAGTTGGCCTATGTAGTCGGCCTGGATGACGCGCAGCCGGGGCAGCGTTTTGCAGTGGTGCGCCCGACCGTGAAGTTCAGCCTGCCCAAGCCCAACGATGATCTGGATATGGCCGGCAATAGCGTCGCCGGCTCCGGCAACATCTGGAAGAACTACATCGCGCCGAGCAGTCGCCGCGAGTTCCTGGGGTATGAACTGGCGCAGGTCAACGTCGGCACTATTACCCGCAGCGCGGCAGGCGGCAATTCCAAGGCAGCGACCTTGCTGTTGCAGGACAGCGGCCGTGAAGTGCGGGCGGGCGATCGCATCATCGCGGTGGAGGCACAGCCGTACGATCTGCAGTTCATTCCGCATCCACCGTCGGAACAGGCCACGCAGACCGAGTTGCGCGTGCTGGCCATCTCCGATGCCTTCATCGTCGGCGGTACCCGCGACGTGATCGCCATCTCCGGTGGCGCGCGCGAGGGCATCAACAACGGCACCGTGTTTTCGATCTGGCGCAAGGGCCGTACGGTCAGCGACCGCGTCAAGCACTCGCGTTTTTCGCGGACTGATGACGATTTCAGCGGCCCGGCCGGTTCCACCGTCGGCCTGCCCGACGAATACGTCTCGCACGCGATGGTGTTCCGCACCTTCGACAAGGTCAGCTATGCGCTGGTGATGGAAAGCGTCAAGCCGACCGGCCTGGGCTACATCGTCAAGCATCCAGACGCGCAGTAAGCGGGACAAAATCCGATGCTGTAACGCGACGGCGCCTGAGGGCGCCGTCGTCGCTTGCGGCCTACGCTGACCGCATGGCCCTGATTGCTCCCGACCTGCGTGCGTTGTTGATCCTGCTGCTGGCCGGCGGCCGCAGCCCGCCGCGCCGTACGCTGCTGACGACGTTCGCCTCGCCGGCCGAGATCCTTGCCGCCGGCTCCGATGCATGGCGCGCTGCCGGCTGCGACGCGCTGCAATCGGCCCTGCTGCGTGTCCCCGACGCGCAGGCGCTGGACGCAGCGCTGCACTGGTGCGCGCAGCCCCGGCATCACCTCATCGGCTGGCAGGATCCGGACTATCCCGCCCTGCTGCGGCATCTGGTCAATCCGCCGCTGGCCTTGTTCGTGGACGGCGACCCCAATGCGTTGTGGCATCCAGCGGTGGCGGTGGTCGGCAGCCGCGCAGCCACCGCCGGAGGGCGGGAGCACACCCGCGCATTCGCTTCCAGCCTGGCGGGCGCCGGGCTGGGCATCGTCAGCGGCATGGCGGCAGGCGTGGATGCGATCGCCCACGAGGCCGCGCTGGCCCGTGCCGACGGCATCACCGTGGCGGTGGTCGGCACCGGCACCGATGTGGCCTATCCCGCACACCATCACGGCTTGCGCGATCGCATCGCCGCGCGTGGCGCGGTCATCAGCGAGTATCTGCCTGGCACAGCGGCGGCCGCGGGGCATTTCCCGGCCCGCAACCGGATCATCGCCGGGCTGGCATTGGGCACGCTGGTGGTCGAAGCGGCCATGCGCTCGGGCGCGCTGATCACCGCGCGGCTGGCAGCCGAGGCAGGGCGTGAAGTGTTCGCCCTGCCCGGCTCGCTGCACAATCCACTCGCGCGCGGCTGCCATCACCTGATCCGTCAGGGTGCCACCCTGGCTCAGGAGCCGGCCCAGATCATCGACGGGCTGCGCCTGCTCTCGGGCGAGTTGGCCGATGCCTTGCGCCAGCGCCTGGCCGCCCCCACTGATCAGGCCAGGAAGGCGCCCAAGGCCTCCACCGCGCGCCCGGATCCGGACTACCAGCGCTTGTGGCAGGCACTTGGCCACGACCCAACCCCTATGGACGCATTGGTCGAACGCACCGGATTGACGGCCGCCACGCTGTCCTCCATGCTGCTCATCATGGAACTGGAGGGAGACGTGGTCACCGAGCACGGTCGCTATACCCGCAATCCCTAGTTTCTTCACCTCCACAGCGTCGCGCGACGCAGGCCGAGGGGCAATGAAAGAGAGCATTCTTGATGTACTGCTGTACCTGTTCGAACATTATTTCAGCGAAGACGCGGACCTGGTCCGTGACCGTGACTCGCTTCAGAATGGCCTGATCCAGGCTGGCTTCAGCCCTGCAGAAATCAGTAAAGCCTTCGATTGGCTGGACGCGCTCTCCGAGCAGCGACCTAGCGTTGCGCGCCCGCACGTCGACGGACCGGTGCGTATCTACCACGGCCCGGAGCTGGACAAGCTGGATGTGGACTGCCGTGGGTTTCTGATGTTCCTGGAGCAACACCGCATTCTCGATGCCGATCAGCGCGAGTTGGTGCTGGACCGCGCCATGGCGCTGGACCAGGACGAGCTTGATCTGGACGACCTCAAGTGGGTGGTCCTGATGGTGCTGTTCAACCAGCCGGGCGCCGAAGCGGCCTATGCCTGGATGGAAACGCAGATGTTCCTCGACGAGCCTGAACCCGTACACTGAGGGTCGAAGCCGCGATGGAAGCGCGTGCGTGGGGACGGGAATGAGCAGTTGGTATTACGCCGAGGGCAACCGCCATCGGCGTGGCCCGGTGGCCGGCGAGGCCTTGCTGGGCCTGTATCGTGATCGCGCGATTGCCCTGGATACCCTGGTCTGGCGCGAAGGCCTGACCCAATGGGTGCCATTGTCTGCCTGCGCCGATGAGCTCGGGCCGCCGATTTCCACCGAGTTGAGCGCTGCAGCGCAGCCTCCGCCACTGCCACTGCCATCGGCGGCGGCACACATGTCGCCTGCCCACGTATCTGTAATGCCAGCGCATCGCCTGCCGAACCACGGGCCGGGATGGTCGTTGGCGTTGGTGCTGGGCGCGGTGGTGGGGATGTTTGTCCTGGTGGCAGTGATCGGCATTCTGGCTGCAATCGCGCTGCCGGCTTATCAGGACTATGTGGGACGCACCAAGGTCGCCAAAGCGGTGGCCGCATTGGCGCCATTAAAGCCGCAGATCGCCGAATTTCTCGCGCAGGAAGGCCGTTGTCCAATCAATGGCGACAGCGGGTTCCAGGCGCCCGAGCATTATGCAAACGACGTGCTGACCAGCGTACGGGTCGGCCGTTTCGACACCACCCAGTGCGGCATCGAAGCGGTGATGCATGCACCGAAATCGGCCAAGCTCGATGGCAAGGCGCTGTGGCTGGATTTCGACGCTGATGCCAGCAGTTGGCAGTGCAGTTCCGAGATCGACGACAACCAACTTCCGCCGGACTGCCGCGGTTAGAGCGCGTTAGCTCAAATGCATCTCACGCTCTAGCCAATCGTTTCACCCAAGGGGACATCAATGACGCAGTGGTATTACGCCGACGCCCAGCGCGAACGCCAGGGGCCGATCGACACCGACACGCTGGTTGCGCGTCTGTCGCAAGGCATCATCGACCGCTCCAGCCTGGTCTGGCGCGAAGGTCTGCCGCAGTGGGTGGCGCTGCGCGATGTCGCGGCCGAACTGGGCGTCGACACAGCAGTGCCGGCGACCCCCGAGCCGACCGGATATACGTCAGTGGACGTTCCGGGCATTGAACCGCAGGCGACGGTTTACCCGACCGGCGCCCCGGTGGATAACGCGCCCGCCGCAGCGGCGCCGTTTGCCGGCTCCGCTGCAGACGCCTCGTTCGCGCAGACCGAATCTGGCCTTGCCGATCACCCTGCGCCAGTCGAGCAGCAGCAGATTCCGCCAAGCGAGCACGCTGCACCGGCAGATCCGGTAGCGTGGTCCACCACGCCGGCAGAGGCAGCGACACCCCCGGCGGCCTCAAGCCCGACCCTGACCAAGACCCCGGACGCGCCTGCGACGCCCGCCGATGCCTCGTCGCAGACACCCGCTGGCGTGCCAATTCCCAGCGCCTGGGACTCCGTAGCCGTCGCCGCACCCACAGCAAGCGTTGCTTTGCAGGATGCCCCGGTTGTCTACGCCGGCCTGTGGCGGCGCTTGGCGGCCAGCATTCTGGACAGCTTCGTGACCACCTTCGCGGTGTATCTGATCGTGATCCCGTTGGTGTTCGTCGTGGCGCTGGCAACCACCCGCGGCGATTCCGGTTCGGCGCTGGACGATGGGAGCGCGCTCGGCATCGCGATCATGGTGGTGTCGTATGGCATCGGCCTGGCCATCCCGACGCTGTATTTCGCCTGGATGCAGTCCAGCCGGCACCAGGCCAGCCTGGGCAAGCTCGCCTGCGGGATCAAGCTGGTGCGCGCCGACAGCAACGGTGGCCGGGTCGGTTTTTGGCGCAACGTGTTGCGCTATCTGGCCTACATGCTGATCAGCGTGCTCACCCTGGGCATCGGTGCGATCGTGGCGGCGTTCATGGCAGGCATGACCCAGCGCAAGCAGGCCCCGCACGACAAAGTGTGCGAGACCCTGGTGGTGGATCGCTGGGCCTTCACCGATCACCCGGAGCGGCAATCCACGGGGCTGGACACAGTCACGATTGTGGTGCTGGCCATTTATGCGGTGATAGTAGTGATTGGCGTGATCTTCGCTGCAATCATGATTGCAGCCATCGGAATGAGCCAGAACTGAGGGTTCGTGGCCGAAGCCGCTTGACACGGCGGCGTCTGCCGTGATCTTTCTAATAAGAGAACTGAACGCCCGGGCTACCATCCCGGGCGTTGACGTGTGGGAAACAGGCGATCTGCTTCCCTCCACCGGCCAATTAGGCCACGCTACCTGCCCCCCGGGCCCTGCCCAAAGAATTAACCACCATGCCCAAGCACCTGCTCATCGTCGAATCGCCCGCCAAGGCCAAGACGATCAATAAATACCTCGGCAAGGACTTCACCGTCCTGGCCTCGTATGGGCACGTGCGCGACCTGGTCCCCAAGGAGGGCGCGGTCGATCCGGACAACGGCTTCGCAATGCGTTACGACCTGATCGAAAAGAACGAAAAGCATGTCGAAGCCATTGCGCGTGCGGCCAAGACCGCCGACGACATCTTTTTGGCGACCGACCCGGACCGCGAGGGTGAGGCGATCAGCTGGCACATCGCCGAGATCCTGAAAGAGCGCGGTTTGCTCAAGGACAAGCCGATGCAGCGGGTGGTGTTCACCGAGATCACCCCGCGTGCGATCAAGGAAGCGATGCTCAAGCCGCGCGCGATCGCCGCCGACCTGGTCGATGCGCAGCAGGCACGTCGCGCGCTCGACTATCTGGTCGGCTTCAATCTGTCGCCGGTGTTGTGGCGCAAGGTGCAGCGCGGCCTGTCGGCCGGCCGCGTGCAGTCGCCGGCGCTGCGTATGATCGTCGAGCGCGAAGAGGAGATCGAAGCCTTCATCGCGCGCGAATACTGGTCCATCGATGCGCAATGCCGGCATCCGTCGCAGCCGTTCAATGCGCGTTTGATCAAGCTGGACGGGCAGAAATTCGAGCAGTTCACCGTCACCGACGGCGACACCGCCGAAGCGGCGCGCTTGCGCATCCAGAAGGCCGCGCAAGGCGTGCTGCATGTCACCGACGTGGCCAGCAAGGAGCGCAAGCGCCGCCCCGCCCCGCCGTTCACCACCTCCACGTTGCAGCAGGAAGCCTCGCGCAAGCTCGGTTTCACCACCCGCAAGACCATGCAGGTGGCGCAGAAGTTGTACGAAGGTGTGGCACTGGGCGAGGAAGGCTCGGTCGGCCTGATCAGCTATATGCGTACCGACTCGGTGAATCTGTCGCAGGACGCGTTGGCGGAAATCCGCGACGTGATCGCGCGCGACTTCGGCACCGCCTCGTTGCCGGATCAACCCAATACCTACACCACCAAATCCAAGAATGCGCAGGAAGCGCATGAGGCGATCCGTCCGACCTCGGCATTGCACACACCGGCGCAGGTCGCGCGCTTTCTGTCCGAGGACGAGCGCCGTCTGTACGAATTGATCTGGAAGCGCGCAGTCGCCTGCCAGATGATTCCGGCCACGCTCAACACCGTCAGCGTCGATCTGTCGGCCGGTAGCGAGCACGTGTTCCGCGCCAGCGGCACCACCGTGGTGGTTGCAGGCTTTCTGGCCGTGTACGAAGAAGGCAAGGACACCAAGAGCAGCGAAGACGAGGACGAGGGCCGCAAGCTTCCTCCGATGAAGGCCGGCGACAACATCCCGCTGGACCGCATCGTCACCGATCAACATTTCACCCAGCCGCCGCCGCGCTTCACCGAAGCGGCGCTGGTCAAGACGCTGGAGGAATACGGCATCGGCCGTCCGTCCACCTACGCCTCGATCATCCAAACCCTGCAGTTCCGCAAGTACGTGGAAATGGACGGCCGCAGCTTCCGCCCCACCGACGTGGGCCGTGCGGTGTCCAAGTTCCTGTCCGGGCACTTCACCCGTTACGTGGATTACGACTTCACCGCCAAGCTCGAAGACGATCTGGATGCGGTCTCGCGTGGCGAAGCGGAATGGATTCCGTTGATGGAGAAGTTCTGGGGCCCGTTCAAGGAACTGGTCGAGGACAAGAAGGATTCGCTGGACAAGACCGACGCAGGCAGCGTGCGCGTGCTCGGCGCCGACCCGGTCAGCGGCAAGGAAGTGAGTGCGCGCATCGGCCGGTTCGGCCCGATGGTGCAGATCGGCACGGTCGAAGACGAAGAAAAGCCCACATTCGCCTCGTTGCGCCCGGGCCAGAGCATCTTTTCGATCTCCATCGAAGACGCGCTGGAACTGTTCAAGATGCCGCGCGCGCTGGGCCAGGACAAGGACCAGGACGTCAGCGTCGGCATCGGCCGGTTCGGGCCGTTTGCGCGCCGTGGCAGCGTATATGCCTCGCTGAAGAAAGAAGACGACCCTTACACCATCGATCTGGAACGCGCGGTGTTCCTGATCGAAGAGAAGGAAGAGATCGCACGCAATCGGGTGATCAAGGAATTCGACGGCAGCGACATCCAGGTGCTCAACGGCCGCTTCGGCCCGTATATCAGCGACGGCAAGCTCAACGGCAAGATCCCCAAGGATCGCGAACCGGCGTCGCTGAGCTTCGAAGAAGTGCAGCAGTTGCTGACCGACACCGGCAAGCCGGTGCGCAAGGGCTTCGGTGCGAAGAAGGCCACGCTGAAGAAGAATACGGTCAAGGATTCATCGCCGAAGAAGACGGCGGTCAAGAAGACCGCCACCAAGACTGCTGCGACCAAGACCGCTGCCAAAAAGGCACCGGCCAAGAAAATCGCCGCCAAGAAGGCCGCCAAGCGTGTGGTCAAGAAAGTGGCGAGCAAGGCGGCAGGCTGAGTCGCACGATGCAATCGGCACCCAGCCCCGCGCTCAGCTTGGATAACGCCGTCGCTGCCCTGACCCGGGGCGGCGTGATCGCCTATCCCACCGAAGCGGTGTGGGGACTGGGTTGCGACCCGCGCCAGGAAGCGGCCGTGCTGCGGCTGCTGGCGATCAAGCGGCGTCCGGTCGACAAGGGCGTGATCGTGGTGGCCGCCAGCGTGGATGTCCTGCACGACTGGGTGGATTTCGACGCGCTGGAGCCTGCGCGCAAGCAGGAGGTGCTGGCCAGCTGGCCGGGCCCGCACACCTGGATCCTGCCAGTCACCGCACAGGCGCCGCGCTGGGTCACTGGCGCGCATGACGGGCTGGCAGTGCGCATCAGCGCGCATCCGGTCGTCGCCGCGCTCTGCGCAGCCTGGGGCGCCCCGTTGGTGTCCACCAGCGCCAACCTGGCCGGTGAGCCACCCGCACGCAGCCGGCAGGCGCTGGATCCGGCGCTGCTGGTCAGCATTGATGGCGTGGTGGATGGCGAGGTGGGCGCGTTGGCGCAGCCAACACAGATCCGCGATGCGCGCAGCGGGCGGATCCTGCGCGACTGAGGGAAGCGGTGAGATGGATTCAACGAGTTTGGCTGCCGTGTGATGGATACCTCAGGCCCAGCTCGATTGGCACGCTTGGCAAAGCGCGAAACCACGTGCAACGGCCGTCGCTGATCCGCCTGCCTGCATCGTCCGAAACCAGTTCAGCCGCCCCCCTTTGCCCATAGCCGGACAGACGCGCACACTGCGGTCATGCGTACCGTCCTGACCCTTCTGTTGCTGGCCACCGCGCTGCCTGCGTCGGCGGCCAGTACCGCCAGCAAACCCGATCCGAATGTACGGATCTACCGCTGCGTCAGCAGCACCGGCACCGTGGCGCTGCAGGATGCGCCATGCAGCAGCGGGCGCCAGCAGGTGCTGGACCTGCAGCGTCCGCAAGATCCGCCGCCGCGACCGGAACGCGCCGTCATCGCCCCTGCCGCCGTCGCGACGCAGCCACCACGCGAGGTGCGCATCATCACCGTGCAGCCGCCACAGCCGATGTACGAGTGCACCACCGAAGACGGCAACCGCTACACAAGCGACAGCCCGGAAGGCAATCCGCGCTGGGTGCCAACCTGGGGCCCCGCCTATGTGGGCAATGGCATTGCCCGGCCGGTCAACGGCGGCGGCATCCAGCGTCCGCCGATCTCGGTGAGCCCGCGCCCGGCGGTATCGGTGCAAGGTGGCTCCGGACGAGGTGGAAGCCTGCGCGGAAGCGCAAGCTTCGGAGGCGGCGGCTATCAGGGCGGTTACAACGGCGGCGGCGGCGGCTACGGCGGCGGCACGGTGATCGTGCCCTACGGCAATGTGCAGATCCGCGACGAATGCCATGCCCTGCCGGAGCAGGAAGTCTGCGGGCGGCTGGCCGATCGCCGCTGGGAGCTGATCCGGCGCTACAACAGCGCCCTGCAGAGCGAGCGCGAGGACCTCAGCCGCGAACAGCGCGGCATCGACGCACGCCTGCAGCGCGATTGCGGCGGCGCATGAGGCGCTGGCTCCTGTTGTTGTTGATGGGATGGATGTCGGTTGCCAGCGCCCAGGACGTGACCATCTACCGCTGCACCGATCCGACCGGCGCGCTCACAGTGCAGAACATGCCGTGCCCGAAAGGCGTGCAGCAGCAAAAGAAAGTGATGACTGCGCCGGCCGCCGTGCCGTTTGCGCCTGGCGGATCGAGCGCAGCATCGCCTGCGCGCACAGCGCCCTCTGCACAACCGCGCGCCACCCCGAAAACCGAGGCGCCCGCTGCTGCACCCGTTGCGGCACCAGCACCGGTTGCGCCGACGCCGTCTGCCTCTACCTCCACACTGCCACCGCCGCCGTTATTCGAATGCACCGCGCACGATAACGGACGCTATTTCACCGAAGACCGCGAACCGGCCACGCGCTGCCTGCCGATGCAGACCACCAACCTGGCGGGCGGGCCGGCCACCGGCGGCGGCAGCGCCTGCGAGGTGGTCACCGATCGCTGCGCGCCCGTTCCGGATCAGAGCCTGTGCGAGGCCTGGCGCAAACGCGCCGAGCAGGCCGAGGCGACCTGGCGCTTCTCCGACGAGGCGCAATCGGCCGAACGCAAACAGCGCTTCGATCAAATGCGCCGGGTGCTGGACGAAAGCCGCTGCGCGAATCCGTCCGCCACGCCTTGATGCTGCAACCAGCGGTCCAGCGCAGGTCAGTCAGTTCGACGGCGCTGCGTTTGCTGGGCCGATGTTTTAAAACCACTGGCAACCTACAGCGATCCCCAGATGGCATGTGCGGTGCACCGACCAGCAGCGCAAACGAGCAACCTCGCCCCCCCTGACTCGCGCGCAGGCGGGTTAAAACCCGTAACGCAGGAATCCGCCATCCACCGCGATGCATTCGCCGGTGATGTAACTGGCTGCCGGCAGACATAGAAAACCGACCGCCGCGGCGACTTCCTCCGGTTCGCCGATGCGGCGCATCGGGGTGCGTTCGATCACCTGCTCGTAGTAATCCGGATCCGACAATGGCCCGGAGGTGCGACGGGTGCGGATGTACCACGGCGCCACCGCGTTGACGCGGATGCCGTCCTCGGCCCATTCCACCGCCAGGTTGCGCGTCATCTGCTGCAACGCGGCCTTGGTCATGCCGTACGGCGCGCCGCTGCGCACATGGGTGATGCCGGAGACGCTGCCGACGTTGACGATCGCCGACGCCGCGTGGCGGGTCAGCAACGGGTGCGCATAACGCGACAACTCGAAAGCGGCGAACACATTGGTTTCGAAGATGCCGCGCCACTGGTCTTCGGTGTAATCGATCGCCGCGCGGGTGATGTTGCCGCCGGCATTATTGATCAGCAGGTGCAGGCCATCGGCATGGTCTTCCACCCAATCCAGAATCGCGCGCCGCTCTTCATCGTCGGCCACATCGGCGGCCAGCCCATGCAGCTCGCGCTCGGGAAATTCCTCGGCCAACTCGTCGCGCGCCTGCGCCAGCGCATCGGCATCGCGCGCCACCATCAGCAGATCCGCGCCGAAGGCCAGCAATTCGCGCGCGATGGCAAAGCCAATGCCGGCGCTGGCGCCGGTGATGAGCGCGGTCTGTCCATCCAGCCGCCAACGGTGGGTTGTCACGTGTGTGATCCTCTTTCAAGACGCAGGAAACGGCCGCGGCAGCGCGCTTGACGCATGCCTGCGGCCCGGGCGTTAGGATACCGCCACCCCGAGCGAGGTCACGACGATGAAACGGCATTGGATTCTTGCGATCAGCCTGACGTTGCTGCTGGGCGCCTGTCAGCGGCCGCAACCTGCGCCCACCGAGCAGAAGCCCGAGCCGCAGGCCACCGCCCTGCGCGACCACATCCAGGAACCGTTGAACAAGGCGCACGCAGTGCAGGCGGCAAGCGATCAGGCCGCAGACGATCAACGCAAGGCGATCGACGCGGCCACGCAGTAACCGAAGCCTGCTGGCTGAAGCACGCGCGTTTTTTGTCGACGCAGCAACTGCGCGTGCGCGCCTGCGATTGAGCGCAAGGCGATCACTGCATCTGCGCGCACGGCAAACACGCGTGAGGTTGCTCGACCGATGGCTGATTGCCTGTGATCGTGGCGCCGTGCGTTCTGCCATTTTTGCGCTGTTGGCGCGCCCGCATTGCTGCATCGCCTGAGTGCAGATACAACAACGCCGGCACAAGGCCGGCGTTGTTGATCCATCATGTTGCGAACCTGCCGCGTCAGAAGCCGCAGAAGCAATACGCCAGGGACTTGACCGGGGTGCCGCCTGCCTTGCTATCGTGCACGGCGTCTTCGACAAAGCGCAACTGCGTGTCCACTTCCGGCAGCGAGCGCGCCAGCAGTGCGCGCGCCATGCCCGAATCGCCCAGCATCCAGGCGCCCATGCGGCTGCCAGCAAATCCGCTCATGAACTGCGAGAACGGCGTCGCCGGCTTTTCCACATAGCGCACGCGGAACTTGCCGCGGCTCAACTTGGCGCGGTCGGCCGCGTCGGCCACCGCTTCGGACATGCCACCGAACGCGTCCACCAGGCCATGCTGCTTGGCCTGCGCACCGCTCCACACGCGGCCGCGTGCGACCTTGTCGATGGCGTCCACAGACTGATGCCGCGCCTGCGCCACCTTGCCGGTGAAGTCGGCGTAGCCCTTGTTGATCACCGCCTGGATCACCTGGCCGGCGGCTGGGTCCAGCGGACGGGTGATGTCGAAGGCGCCGGCAAAGCGCGTGGTGCCCACGCCGTCGGTATGCACGCCGATCTTGTCCAGCGCGCGGGTCAGGTTGGGCACCATGCCGAAGATGCCGATCGAGCCACTGATGGTCGACGGGTCGGCATAGATGCGATCGGCGTTCATGCTGATCCAGTAACCGCCCGAGGCGGCCAGATCGCCCATCGACACCACCACCGGCTTGCCGGCCTGCTTGAGCGCGACCACCTCGCGACGGATCTGCTCGGAGGCGAACACTTCGCCGCCGGGCGAATCCACGCGCAGCACCACCGCCTTGACCTCGTCGTCGTCGCGCGCCTGGCGCAGCAACGCGGCAGTGGACTCGCCACCGATGCGACCGGCCGGCTGCTCGCCACCGCTGATCTCGCCAGCGGCCACCACCACGGCCACCTGCGGACGGCTGTCCATCGGCGAGCGCTGCGCCTGCAACTGGCTCAGATAATCGTTGAAACCGATGTTGCGAAAGCCGCTGTCGGCATCGCTGTCGGCCACGCCGCGCTTGGTCAGCAGCGCATCGACGTCCTCGCGGGTCTTGAGCCCGTCGACCAGCTTCTGCTGCAGCGCGAACTTGGCCAGGTCGCCACCGGCGGCGGTCACGCCTTCGGGCAGCGTATCGATGCCGGCGGTCAGCTGCGCCGGGCTCAGCTTGCGCGCGGTACCGACGTCGGCCAGGTAGCGCTGCCACACGTCGTTCATCCAGAACAGATCCGCTTCCTTGGCATCGGCCGAGGCCGCGTCGAGGATGTACGGCTCGGCGGCGGACTTGTACTCGCCCACGCGGAACAGATGCACGTCCACGCCCAGCTTGTCCTGCAGGCCTTCGCGGAAGTACTGGCGATAGCGGCCAAGACCTTCCAGCAGCACGCTGCCCATCGGGTCGAGATAGACCTCGTTGGCCTGCGCGGCCAGCAGGTACTGGCCCTGGCTCATGCTCTCGCTGAAGGCGACGATCTGCTTGCCGGAGGCGCGCAGCTTCTGCAACGCCGCGGCCACTTCGCGCTGCGAAGCGAAACCGGAGGGCTGAAACTTGTCCAGGTTCAACAGCACCCGTTCGATCTTGCGATCCTTGCCGGCCGCCTCGATCACCCGCACCAGGTCGCGCAGCTGCACCTCTTCGGCGCTCTTGTCGCCGACTGCCTTGGCCAGCGAACGGCTCACCGGGTCGGCGCTGAACTGCTCGACCAGGGTGCCTTCCGGGTTGATCACCAGCGTGGTGCGCTCGGCCAGCGGCTTGGTGCCGTCGCCACGCGCGATCGCCACTACAAACAGCAGCAGGATCAGGAACAAAAAGCCGAAAAACGCCAGGTTGAAGATCAGGCGCCGGGTGAAATTCATCACATCCCACAGGCCAACGAAGAAACTGGCGATGGGATTGCGACGCACGGGGTGGTTCATGGAAAACTCCGTCGAAATGACGCTGCATGCAAGTAATGCTGCCCAGCATACCGGCTGCGCGGCACGCACGGCATGCGCTGGAAGTCAGGGGGTCGCGTCGGCAGTCAGGCGCCGGCTGGTCTGGCGGAAACGCAGTCCCATCAGGATCGACGCCACGGTCAGGCCCAGGATCAGGCCGATCCACATGCCTTGCGGGCCCCAGCCAAGTCCCAGGCCGAGCCCGGCACCGATCGGCATGCCCACGCCCCAATACGAGAACATCGCCAGGAACATCGGCACACGGGTGTCCTTGAGCCCACGCAGCGCGCCGCTGGAGAGCACCTGGATGCCGTCGGGAAACTGGAAAGTAGCTGCGTACAGCAGCAGCACCGAGGCCAGCGCCGCCACCGCCACATCGTCGGTATAGACACTCACGATGGCGTCGTGGCCCAGCAACAGCACGCTGGCCGACAACGCCTGGGTGCCCAGCACGATGGCGTAGCCGGCCCAGGCCGCACGCCGCATGCCGAGCGGATCGCCACGCCCCACCGCATGCCCGACCCGCACGGTGGTGGCCTCGGCCACGCCCATCGGGATCATGAAGCACAGCTGCGCAACGTTGATCGCAATCTGGTGCGCCGCCGCTTCGGTGGAGCCGAGCCGGCCGATCAGCAAGGCGGTGACGATGAACAGCCCGCCTTCCATCAACACGGTAATGCCGATCGGCAGACCGGTGCGCAGCAGATCGCCGATGGCGCGCCAGCGCGGCCCTTCGAGGTGATTGAACAATTCCAGATGCGCGAAGCGGCGCGAGCGCCACAGATACAGCGCAAACGCGAGTGCCTGCACCCACATGGTGATCGCCGAGGCCATGCCCAGGCCTTGCGCACCGTGCTCGGCAAAACCGAATTTGCCGTAGGTCAGCGCATAGCCCAGCGGCGCCAGCACCAGCAAGCCACCAAAGCCCAGCAACATGGTCGGCAGCGTCCAGTGCATGCCCTCGCTGAGATAGCGCATGCAGAAGTAGAACGTCAGCGCCGGCCCGCCCCAGCGCACCGCATGCAGGAAGTCGGTCGCCCCCGGCACGATGTCCGGCGCAATGCCGAAGGTGGGCAGCAGCGGCGGTACCGCGCTCAGGAAGGCGAACATCACCGCGCCCAGGCCTAGCGACAACCACAACGCCTGGCGGAACAACGGGCCGATCTCGCGCTCGCGGCCGGCACCGACCAGTTGCGAGACCGAAGCGGTCAACGAGATCAGCGTGCCGATCGGCACCAGCATCGGCAGCCACAACAGCGAGGTGCCGATGGTGACCGCGGCCAACGTGGCGGTGCCGTGGTGGCCGGCGATGACGTTGTCGACAAAGCCAATGAGGCCGGTAGAGACGTGGCCGAGCACCAGCGGCAGCGCGAGCAGGCCGGTGGTACGCACTTCCGCAGCGAAGCCTGGCGTCGCGGACGTGGGTGCAGAAGAAACAGACATGACAAACCGATCGCTGCGCAGACTACGGCCGTGCCGGGAGGCGCTGGCACCGGGTTGCGCGGGGCCGACATCTTACCCGCACTGTGCGACGTGGGTCAGTCAGCCTCCCATGCGCCAGCGGCGCGTGGACGCGTGACGATGCGTTGAGGGTTTCGACAGCGATGGTTTCGACATCAGCGCGCCAGCTGCCGCTTCAACCATGCATTGCGCGTTGCAGGCGCCTCGGCCAGCAAGGCATCGCGCAGGGCATCGCGCTCCTGCGGCGGGGTGCGTTGTGCCAGCAATGCCAACTGCTCCAGTTGCCCGGCATCCAGGCTGCGCAACACGCTCAAGAGCGCGTCGCGCTGTGCCGGCGGTACGTAGCCGATCAACGGCTGCAACGGGGAATAGAACGCGCCCAGCTGCGAGCCCAGGCGCCAGCCATCGCGATGCAGGCGATCCATCACGGTGAACTGCGTGCGCAGTGCGCGCTGCTGGTCTTCGGGCAAGGCATGCAGACGCTCGCGTGCCTGCCGCAGCACCACCCGGTCGGTGGCGGTGAGCCCTTTCCACGCGGCATAGCGGGCGCGCAGCTCGGCCTGCTGTGCAGGCGTCAAGGCGTCCCAGCGCGCGCGTTGCTGTGCGGCGCTCGGGGTCGCGGAAGTTGGAGTCGCGGGCGTCGCGGCGACGGGCGTTGGGGCGCCGGCCGGCGCGGCAGCGCTGCCTTCTTCCAGGGGCGCCGGCAGGGCTTGCGCACCGGCCAGACCGGCGGCGGCGAACAACAGCAGGCCGCACCACTTAATTCTCGTCATCGACGGTCTCCATCGGGGCGGCAGGCGGCTCGGCGGCGGTGGCATGGGCGCCGGATTCGTCGGCCGGCACCGGATGGCCGGCCGCATACCAGGCGTAGAAATCCGCCGAGCGCGCCAGTTCCAGATCCGGGTCGGCCAGCATCGCCTGGTCGCGCGGGTCCATGCCGGGGGTTGCCGCTGCGTCAGGCAGGTCGGCGGCGGGAAGTTCTTCCACCAGCACCGGTGCGGCGTCGGTGACATGCAACACGCCGGCCGGCGCCTGCGAGACCGGCTCGGGGGGCAGTGCGGGCCGGCGATGGGTCCACCACCAGCCCAGCACCGCGAGCAACAGTGCCAACGCCAGCACCGCAAGCACGATGCCGGCGTGGCGGCGCGAGATCCGCGGCCAATGCCACTGACGGGCGGGGCGCACACGTGGCGCCGCCGGACGACGCGGCTCGGCAGCGGCGACCACGGGCGCTACCGCCGCCGGTTGCAGCGGCATGCCGGCCAGGGCCAAATCGCGGAGTTGCCCCAGTCGACTCACCTGGGCCGGGGTGAGTTCGCGCAACTCCTGCTGCGCCGCCTCGGCCAGCACCCGCCAGGCCTGCGCGTCCGGATTGCCGGCCGCATCGCGCGGGCAGGCGCGGGCCAGCGATTGCCGATACGCCGCCACGTCGATGCCCTGTACCTCGCTGGCGGGCTCTTCTTCCAGCCCGGCCACGATGCGCAGCAGCAGCGCCAGCCGGTCGGCGGTCTGCATCCGCCCCAGCGCGGTGAACGGGGGCAGCCAGGTGCCCGGCATCGGCTCGCGCCGCAACGGCGGGGCAGCTGCCAACAGGCTCCAGAAGCGCATCGGCCAGCCGGCCATCGGGCGTCCTGCCGCCTGGCTGCTGAAGGCACGTAACGCCGCAGCCAGGGCCCGCTCGGCCGCCGCCACATCGCCGCATTGCAGTTGCGCGAGCACCAGACCCCGGCGTTCGACACCGCGCAGGAAGGCTGACAGCGCAGCGGGGGTGACAGGGGCGTCGGGGACTACGGTCATGAGAACTCCAGCATCGGCCGGCATGATACCGACGCAACTGGCCCCCGCCGATGGCTTGACAGATCGAGACGACCTTGCTCCGCCCTCACCTTGGCCGCGACCGCCACCCGTGCGGGTTGTGCACAGCGGCAGACATACCGATACGCAAACGTCTGTCAACTGTTGATTTTTCTTTGTTGCAATCGTGTTTCACGCCTAAAGTATTGATATTGATAGACTTATCTGTGTTGGCTAAAAAATGTCCAAGAGGTTGCAGAGGCTAGTGAATCCGCCTTCAACGCGTGGAGCACGAGACTAATTCACAGGTTTATCCACAGGCAGTGTGGATAAACCGGTTTCCTTAACCCTCACATAGGTTTACGTCGTATTTATCACTTCCGTCACAGAAACGCGCCATAAGCCAAGGTGCCGATTTGGGGCGATCTGATACCCGACTGCCGGCCTCCGGACAGGGTCGGTAGACTGACCGGATGTCTTCGACCGTCGCCACCCTGCGCGTCGCCTTGCCGGTGCCGCTGCCGCAATTGTTCGACTATCTGCCCCCGGCCGATGCCCCGCTGACCGATCCGGCGCGGGTCGGCTGCCGGGTGCGGGTGCCGTTCGGGCCACGCGAGCTGGTCGGGGTGGTGGTGGAGATCGGGCAGCTGGCCTCGGCCGAGGGGCTGCGCCCGGCATTGGCCTGGTGTGACGACGCCCCGCTACTGGTCGAGGAGCTGGCCCGCTCGCTGCACTGGCTGGCGCGCTACACCCACGCCCCGCTTGGCGAAACCCAGGCCAGCGCGCTGCCCGGCCCGTTACGCCGTGGCGAACCGCTGGCCGATACCCATGCCTGGGCCTGGCAGCTGACCGAGACCGGGCGCACCGGCGCTGCCGGTCTGCGCGCAGGCAGCCGCCCAGCCTTGCTCGCAGCCCTGCTGCTCACCGGTGCGGTGGGCGAAGAACAGTTGGACCCGTTGCTGCCGCAATGGCGCGAGGCCGCGCGCAGTCTGGCCAAGCGCGACTATGTCGAGCGCGTGGCGGTGCCCGCCGACGCCATCCCGCCGCGCCCCGGCACTGGCCCGCAGCTCAACGACGAGCAACAGGCCGCCGCCGCCGCCATCCGCGCGCACACCGGCTTTGCCACCTATCTGCTCGATGGCGTCACCGGCAGCGGCAAGACCGAGGTCTATCTGCAGGCGATCGCCGATTGCCTTGCAGCCGGACGCCAGGCGCTGGTGCTGGTGCCGGAAATCGGCCTGACCCCGCAGACGCTGGGACGCTTCCGTGCCCGCCTCGGCGTACCCGTACATGCGCTGCACTCGGGCCTGTCCGATGGCGAACGCGCCCGCGTGTGGGCGGCCGCCTGGCGTAGCGAGGCCAAACTGATCGTCGGCACCCGCTCGGCGATCTTCATTCCGCTGCCCAAGGCCGGCCTGATCGTGGTCGATGAAGAACACGACGGCAGCTATAAGCAACAGGACGGCATCCGCTACCACGCGCGCGACTTCGCGCTGGTGCGCGGCAAGGCGCTGGATGTGCCGGTAATTCTGGGCAGCGCCACGCCGTCGCTGGAAAGCCTGCACAACGCCTATTCCGGCCGCTACCAGCATCTGCGCCTGTCGCGCCGGGCCGGCGAAGCGCGCCCGCCGCGCGTGCGCGTGCTCGATGTGCGCAAGCGACCGCTGAAAGACGGGCTGTCGCCGGAAGTGCTGGCCGGCATCGGCGCCACCCTGGCGCGTGGCGAGCAGGTGCTGGTGTTCAAGAACCGCCGTGGCTATGCGCCGGTGCTGCTGTGCCACGACTGCGGCTGGACCGCCGCCTGCCAGCGCTGTAGCACGCCGCTGCATCAGACCCCGATGACCGTGCACGCCGGCGGACGCCGCCTGCAATGCCACCACTGCGGCGCGCGCCAATCCGCACCGCTGGCCTGCCCGGCCTGCGCCAGTCTGGCGCTGCAGCCGCAAGGCATCGGCACCGAGCGGCTGGAAGAACGCCTGACCGAAGCGTTCCCGGAGTTTCCGGTGGTGCGTATCGATCGCAGCACCACCCAGCGCCGCGATGCCCTGGAAACCCAACTCGCCCGGCTCGGTACTGAAGCCGGCATTCTGGTCGGCACCCAGATCCTGGCCAAGGGCCACGACCTGCCACGGCTGACCATGGTGGTGGTGGTCGGCATCGACGAAGGCCTGTTTTCGGCCGATTTCCGTGCCGCCGAAAAACTCTCCCAGCAGCTGATCCAGGTGGCAGGACGCGCCGGGCGTGCAGACCGCCCTGGCGAGGTCTGGTTACAGACCCATCACCCCGAACACCCGCTGCTGCAGACCCTGGTCAACGGCGGTTATCACGCCTTTGCCGATGCCGAACTGCAACAGCGCGAGGCCGCTGGATTTCCACCCTTCGCGCATCTGGCGCTGTTCCGCGCGGAGGCCAAGGATGTGGCGGCCGCCAATCAGTTTTTGATGGCAGTGCGTGGCCTGACCACGGCAGACACCACGACGCAATCGCCCGCGTTTACCGCAGTGGAATGCTACGGCCCGATGCCCGCACCGATGCCGCGCCGCGCCGGTTTCCAGCGCACGCAGCTGTTGTTGTCTGCGCAACAGCGCTCGGCCCTGCACCGTTTGCTCGATGCGCAACTGCCGGCCATCTACGCATTGCCGCAGGCGCGCCGCGTGCGCTGGTCGCTGGATGTGGACCCGATTGATCTGTATTAGTGCAGGGCATGTCGCACACGCGGCTGCAGCCAGACTCACGTTTTGCGCGGTCTGCTCACATTTTGTAGGAGCGCGCCTGAGCGCGACGAGGCGTTCCCGGCAATGCCATCGCGCACAGGTGCGCTTCTACAAAAACGCGACGCTACCAGGCCGTGTGGTGTGCGAGGCACACACCTTTGCAGCAGCGCGTTGAAGCCGTCGGCGCGTAGCGTGTGCGCTTTCAATGAAGCACACTGGCCTGCGCTGAGACTCGCAGCTCACGTCAGCGCCGTCATCACCCCACGCTGGTACGCAGGCCGCGCGCGCAAGCGCTGATACCACGCCTGCAGGTGCGGCAACTCGGGTCGGTCGATCGGCATTTCGAACCAGGCGTAGATAAAGCTGCCGAGCGGAATATCGCCCATCGCGAACTGTTCGCCAGACAGATACGGCTGTTGCGCCAATACCGCATCGGCGCGTGCAAGCAGTTCGCCTGAGCGCATCAAAGCAGCGGCGATGCGTGCGTGATCGCGCTCGGCCTCGGGGGTGCGCAGCACGCCCCAGAACAGATCGCGAAACACGCCTGCAAATGTCGAGGTGGTCCAGTCCATCCAGCGATCGCCCAGTGCGCGTTCGGCCGGCGATTGCGGATACAGGGCCGGCGCATAACGCGCGGCCAGATAACGCACGATCGCGTTGGACTCCCACAGCACCAATTCGCCATCCTGCAGCGTCGGCACCACCCCGTTCGGATTCAACGCGCGATACGCGGGCGTGTCGTTACCACCGAAAGCGCCGCCCACTTCGATCGATGTGTAGGGCACTGCGGCTTCTTCGGCACACCACAACACCTTGCGCACATTGCTGGAATTGCGGCGCCCCCATAACGTGATCGTTGGTGTCTGCGCGGTGGGCTGCGTTGCAGCGGGTGCCAGGGTCATTTCCCTGCCGCCGGCTTGGACGTCGCGCGCGCCGTAGGCTTCGCAACCGAGGCTTGCGCCGATCCAGCAGCAGAGGGCTGCGCAGCCTTCGCCCGCCCGCCTTTGGGTGCATCGCGTAGCCACAGCGCCTGCTCGTCCTGCTTGATCTCGAACAAGCCGATCGCGCGCACCAGATCGCTGAGCTTGCGGTAGCCGTAGTTGCGCGGATCGAACGAGGCCTGGTTGGCCACCTGCTTACCCACCGCACTCAGCAGCGCCCAGCCATCGTCTTCGCGCGCACTGTCGATCGCGTTGCGCAGCATCTGCACCAGACGCGTATCGCTGCGCAGCGCCGTGGCGTCCTTGCGCCCGGCAGCGGTGTCGCCGGCTGCTGCCGCCTGCTCGCCCAGCGCTTCGACGTAGGTGAACTTGGAGCAGGCGTTGACGAACGGCGCCGGGGTTTTCTTCTCGCCGAAGCCGTACACCTTCATGCCATCGGTGAGCAGACGCATCACCAGCGGGGTGAAATCCGCATCGCTGGAGACGATGGCAAACCCATCCAGATTGCGCGCGTACAACAGGTCCATCGCATCGATCACCATCGCCATGTCCGAGGCGTTTTTGCCCGAGCTGTAGGCGAATTGCTGGATCGGCCGGATCGCATAATCGTGCAACGCCGCTTCCCAGTTTTTCAGGTGCGGGCTCTTCCAGTTGCCGTAGGCGCGGCGCACATTGGCTACGCCATAACGCGCCACTTCGGCCAGCACCACGTCGATCTTGCCGGCCGGCGCGTTGTCGGCATCGATCAGCAAGGCGATGCGTTTGTCGGGGTTGTCGATCATGCTCATTGCTCCCAGGAATCGGCAGGGTCGGTGTCGGTATTTTCAGCAGTTGCGCCCGGCAACGCGTATTTGCTGCCATCGCGCATGATGAGCGTCCCGTTGGTCAGCGTCTCGCTTTCTGCCCCGGCGCTGACCCAGGTGGCATGCACCCGCCCCGCGCCACGATCGCCTTCCACATTGAAGACAAAATCATCGCCGCCCGGCGCAAGACCGGTGCGATACAGATCCACCCGCATCGTGTAGATCTGGCCGATCCGCTCCTGCACCACCGCATCGTCCTGCAGCGCGGTGCGCGCCTGATCGGCGAACAGCGACCAGCCGGTGACGATCAACCAGCCAAGCGCCCCGAGCACCAGCATGCCGAACAGCATCGCGCAGGCTGCCAGGCCGATCAGGCCGATCGCGACCCCGCTGAGCCGCTTTCGGACGGGACGCACTGCCGGCGCGGACGGCGCTGCGGCAGACGTGGAGGAGGGAAACGGCGATTGCGGCGGAGGTGACAACGGCGGCAAGGGCGGTGGCAGCAACGACATGCGGTGACCGGATCGATGGGATGCGACATGATGCCGCAGGCAGGCCGAATTCAGGCGTCATGTTCAGTGCAAATGCGGCATGCTGATGAGCCCGCGTCGCATTCCATCGGACTCTACGATGACTTCTCCTCCCTCCCAAGCTCCACTGCATCTGGTCGTGGTTGGTGGCGGTTTTGCCGGCTTATGGGCGACCCGCGCGCTCGACGATCCCGGCATCCGCATCACCCTGATCGACCGCCAGAACCATCACCTGTTCCAGCCGCTGCTGTATCAGGTCGCCACCGCCGGCCTGTCGGCACCGGATATCGCCGCGCCGCTGCGCCACATCCTGCGCGAGCAGCGCAATGTCGAAGTGCTGCTTGGCGATGTGGCCGAAATTGCTCCAACCCGTCGCGAAGTGGTGCTCGCCGATGGCAACACGCTCGGCTACGACATGCTGCTGCTGGCCACCGGCGCCACCCATGCCTACTTCGGCAACGACCAGTGGGCCGAACATGCGCCAGGCCTGAAAACGCTGTACGACGCGCTGGTGCTGCGGCGCAAATTGCTGCTGGCCTTCGAGCGTGCCGAAGCCGAATCCGACCCCGCCGCACGCGCCGCCTGGCTCAGCTTTGCGGTGGTCGGCGGCGGTCCGACCGGCGTGGAACTGGCCGGCACGCTGGCCGAAATCGCCCGCCACACGCTCAAGGACGAGTTCCGCCATATCGATCCGCAGCAGGCGCGCGTGCGTCTGGTCGAAGCCGGCCCGCGCGTGCTGCCCTCGTTCCCGGAAGATCTCACCGACAAGGCGCGCAAGCAGCTGGAACGCTTGGGCGTGGAAGTGCACACCGGTACGCCGGTGACGCATATTGACGCGCTCGGCTATCAACTCGGCGACACCTTCGTGCCCGCGCGCACCGTCGTCTGGGCCGCCGGCGTGGCCGCCTCGCCGCTGGCGCGCACGCTGGGCGTGCCGCTGGATCGCGCCGGTCGCGTGCTGGTACAGCCGGACCTGAGCGTGCCCGGCCATCCGGAAATCTTCGTCGGCGGCGATCTGGCCTCGGTACAGCAGGACGGCCGCCCGGTGCCGGGCGTGGCGCCGGCGGCCAAGCAGATGGGCAAGCACATCGCCAAGGCGATCCGCGCGCGCCATCGCGGCCAGGCCACGCCGGCCTTCCGTTATCAGGACTACGGCAATCTGGCCACCATCGGCCGCATGGCCGCCATCGTGCATGTAGGCAAGCTCAAGCTCTCCGGCATTGTCGCCTGGTGGTTCTGGCTGGCCGCGCACGTGTACTTCCTGATCGGCTTCCGCAACCGCTTCGTGGTGCTGGTGAACTGGGCAATGGCGTACTGGAGCTACCAGCGCGCCGCACGCATCATCTTCGGCGGCGCAACCGACGACCCGCCGCCCAACAGCAAGGACGGATGACAGTGCGACGGGCGGTGCGCGATGCTGTGCCGCCCGTTCCTACTGCGGCGCCGTGACCACTCTCCTGTTCCTGCTGGATCTGCTCGGCACCTTCGTGTTCGCTCTCAGCGGCGCCACCGTGGCGGTGCGCAACCGTCTGGATCTGTTCGGCGTGTTGGTGCTGTCGTGCGCGGCCGCAGTCTCCGGCGGCATCGTGCGCGATGTACTGATTGGCGCCACCCCGCCGGCTGCGTTGGTGCATCCGCAGTATCTGCTCATCGCCTGCCTGGCCGGGGTGGCCGGTTTCCGCTGGCATGCCGCGGTGGAACGGCTGCGCAACCCGGTGCAACTCTTCGACGCAGCCGGGCTGGCCTTGTTTGCGGTCTACGGCACCAGCAAGGCGCTGGACTATCAGCTCAGCCCGCTCAGCGCGACCTTGCTCGGCATGCTCAGCGGCATCGGCGGCGGCATCGCGCGCGATCTGCTGGTAGCGCGCACGCCGGTGGTATTGCAAGCAGAGCTATATGCAGTGGCCGCACTCGCAGGAGGCGGCCTGGTCGCGATCGGGCATGTACTCGACGTACCGCAAGCCTGGTCGCTGGCGACCGGTGCAGGCCTGTGTTTCGGCCTGCGCTTCATGGCCATCCGCTATGGCTGGCATCTACCGGTGGCGCGTCTGCCGGAATAGCTGTCGTCGGCAAAAGCGATAATGCCGGGCGCATCATCCGGACGGTTCGTCAGCTTCTTGAAGGACATAACTGCACACCTGCAACGCAAACGGCCCGGAAAACCGGGCCGTTTTTTTGCAACCTGACGCGCGTGATCGAACCGATCAGGCGACGAACAGTGCCTTCATCTTCTTCAGCGCGTTCGCCTCGATCTGGCGGATACGCTCGGCCGACACACCGTACTCGTCGGCCAGCTCCTGCAAGGTCACCTTGGAATCGGAATCCAGCCAGCGACGCTTGACGATGTCGCGCGAACGCGTATCCAGACCGGACAGCCCTTCACGCAACAGCTGCAGCTGGTTGTCTTCGCTGTCGTGACGCTCGTAGGCCTGCGACGGGTCTTCCTCGTTGGCGACCAGGTAGCTCACCGGCGACGGCGGGCCGTGATCGTCGTCCTCATCGGACGAGGCATCGAAGCCGATATCGCGACCGGACAGACGCGACTCCATCTCCATCACTTCGCGCTCGGAGACGTTCAGGTCCTTGGCGACCGCAGTCACTTCGGAGGCATTGAGCCAACCCAAGCGGGTCTTGGACTTGCGCAGATTGAAGAACAGCTTGCGCTGCGCCTTGGTCGTGGCGACCTTGACGATGCGCCAGTTCTTCAGGATGAACTCGTGCATTTCGGCACGGATCCAGTGCACTGCGAAGCTGACCAGGCGCACACCCATTTCCGGGTCGAAGCGCTTGACCGCCTTCATCAGGCCGATGTTGCCTTCCTGGATCAGGTCGCCCAGCGGCAGGCCGTAGCCGTTGTAGCCGCGGGCCACGTGAACCACGAAGCGCAGGTGGGAATGGACCAGTTCGCGTGCGGCGTCCAGATCCAGCTCGTCGCGGAAACGACGGGCAAGATTCTGTTCCTCATCGACCGACAGCACCGGGATCTGGTGCACGGCACCGATGTAGGCGTCCAGCGAACCGAGCGCACTGGGAATCGGGAGATTGTTTGCCACAAGGGCAGTCGAGGTAGTCTGGTTCATAGGCACCATCTTAGCAGTCGAACTATTGGACTGCCGGGTACAGAAAGAGTTCCCAGCGTTCCATTTATAGGACGTTCGGGCTTCTGGCATCGCCGTCGTTCCACGGCGCAGCTCCCCGACTTTGAGCACCTACGCTACCACCGCCGCCCTGCGCAGACCGTGACAAAGACGCCGCGAAACGGGCCGGCGCCGGTACCGTTCAGCCGCTGGCCGAAGTGGTATCCAACGCGTTGCGCGGTGGTAGCGACCAGTCGATCGGGCCGAGCCCGCGCCGTTGCAGATGGTCGTTGGTCTTGGAGAAATGCTGGCAGCCCAGAAAGCCGCGATGCGCCGACAACGGCGAGGGATGCGGGGCCTTGAACACGCGATGGCGCGCCTGGTCGATGACCTTGCCCTTGGACTGCGCATAACTGCCCCACAGCAGGAACACCAGGCCTTCGCGCTCGCGGTTGAGCGTTTCCACGACGTGATCGGTAAAGCCTTCCCAGCCCTTGTTCTGGTGCGCGCCGGCACGCCCCTGCTCCACCGTCAGCACCGCATTGAGCAGCAGCACGCCCTGGCGCGCCCACGGCATCAGATAGCCGTGGTCCGGCCGTGCGATGCCCAGGTCGTCCTGAATCTCTTTGTAGATGTTGAGCAGCGACGGCGGCACCGGCACGCCGGGCAGCACCGAAAAGCACAGCCCATGCGCCTGGCCTTCGCCGTGATACGGGTCCTGGCCCAGGATCACCACCTTGACCTGCTCGAACGGGGTGGCATCGAAAGCGGCAAAGATCTGCGGGCCGGGCGGAAACACCCGCGCACCGGCCGCCTTGCGCTGACGCAGGAAGGCGGACAGTTCCTGCATTTCCGGGCGCAGCAACCAATCGCCCACGCGCGCCTTCCACGACGGTTCCAGCTGGATACGTGCTTCTACTTCGGCCACATCTAACATCTCAGTCATAGCGTGACAGCCTGATCCTCAAGCCGTGCCAGGCGCAGCTGGAACAACACCTTGGTCACCAGCAGACGCTCTTCAATGGGTTTTTGCACAAGATCGTTGGCGCCGGCGCGCAGCAGCTCGGACTGGTTGCGCGGGTTGGTGTCGCCGGTCATCACCAGCACCGGCAGGCGGCGCTTGCCGTAGGCGAAATCGATGCGGATGCGCTCGACCACGTCGCGGCCGTTGAGCTCGCCTTTCAGGGTTACATCGGTCAGCACCACGTCGATGCGGCGCTCGGTGCGGCCCAGCGATTCGGCGGTGAGCAGCGCGAAGGCGTCTTCGGCGGTGAGCACATGGATGACCTTCAGGCTCTGGCGCTCGAGCATGCGCTTGGTCGCCTCGGCCACCACGCGGCTGTCTTCGATGTACAGCACGGTCGCGCCGACGATCGGCTCGGGCTGCACGTAGCCGCGGATGAAGGTCGCCAGGGCTTCGTGGCCCAGCGCCTTGTCGAAATAATCGGTGACGTATTCGGTGAAGCGGCGCTCCACCAGATGCTGCTGCGCATCGCCGGAGACCACGATCACCGGCACATAGGCCTGGCCGGCCGCTTCGCGCACGCTGCGCGCCAGGGTCAGGCCATCGCCGTCGGGCAGCGACAGCGAGGTGGTGACCAGATCCACCGTACCGGCTTCCAGCGCCTGACGCGCCTCGGCAATGCTGGAGCAGCCGATCACCTGCACATTCGGCAGGTCGCGGGTCAGCACATCGGCAATCAGCTTGCGCACCAGCTTCGAGCCATCGACCACCATCACGCGCGGCGCGTCGCTGATCAGGTGTTTGAGATCTGGTGGATGCATGGCAGGCCTCAGGTCTCGGTGGGACGGGTCTGGCGAAGGAAATGGCCGGTCACCAGCCAGGCGCCCAGCCAACCCAGGACCAGGGTGCCGACCAGCACCATCGCAGAATGCAGCAGATCGAGCCCGTGCAGGGTAAAAGAACTGCCATAGCTGTCGGCCAATGTCGCCAACGGTGCCTGCAAGGCCAGCCCGGAGGCGGCGATCAGCGCGAGCGCAACCGCGCCGGCACCCAGCCCGTACCACGCACCCAAATACAGAAACGGGCGCCGGATGAAGCCATCGCTGGCACCCAGCAACTGCAGCACGCCGATTTCCTCGCGCCGCGATTGGATATCCAGCCGCACCGTGTTGCCGACCACCAGCACCGCGCCGACGCCGAGCAGCGCCGACAGCACCTGCACCAGACGCTCGCCAAAGCGCAGCCAGCCATCCAGGCGTTTGCGCCACAGCGCGTCGTGCTGCACCTGGTCGGTCTGCGGCAAGGCCTGCAACGCGCCGGCCAGTTGCGCATCGTCGGCCGCATCGGTCGGGGTGACGATCAACAGCGTGGGGAGCGGGTTGTCTCCAAGCGCATCGATCGCCTCATTGAGCTTGGCGCTTTCGCGCAGCTCGGTCAATCCTTGTGCGGGCGTGCGCAGGGTGACCTGGGCGACGTCGGGGCGCGCACGCAATTCGCCGGCCAGCGCCTGTGCGGCATCGGCGCCGATATCGACCTTCAGGAACAGATTGATCTCGCGCGATTGCTGCACGCTGCCGGCCAGCAGCTTGACGTTATCCAGCGCGATCGACAGCCCCAGCGGCAAGGCGAGTGCCAGCGCCATCACCACGATGGTCAGCAAGGTGGCCCACGGCTTGCGCATCGCGCGGCCCAGGCTGAAGGCGATGCTGTGCAGATGGTGGTCGATCCACACGCCGAACCGCGAGGGTGCGGCGGCTTCGGTATTGGCGGGCTTGCTCATTCGGCCAGATCCTGCGGCGAGATGTCGTCGACCAGCCGGCCGTGATCCAGGATCAATACGCGCTTGCGCATCTGCTTGAGCAGGGCCAGATCGTGGCTGACCACCAGCACGCTGGTGCCGCGCGCCGGCAACTCTGCGAACAACTGCATGATTTCGGCGGCCAGCGCCGGGTCGAGATTGCCGGTGGGCTCATCGGCCACCAGCAAACGCGGCTCGCCGACAATGGCACGGGCGATGCCCACGCGCTGCTGCTCGCCGGCCGACAACTGCGACGGCAAGGCCTTCTCGCGATGGGCCAACCCGATCCGCTCCAGCGCCGAACGCACGCGCTTGCCGATCTCGGCGCGGCGGGTGCCACGCAGGATCAATGGCAATGCCACGTTCTCGGCGATGCTGCGGTCGGTGAGCAGGCGATGGTCCTGATAGACCGCACCCACCTGGCGACGATGCAGCGGGATGTGCCGGCCGCGCACCTTGAGCAGGTTGCGTTCGCCCAGCAGCACGGCGCCCTGGCTCGGGCGCTCGCTGAGGTGGATCAATTTGAGCAAGGTACTTTTGCCGGCGCCGGAGTGGCCGGTCACGAACAGCATCTCGCCATCGGCCACTTCGAAGCTGACATCGGTCAGCGCCTGGTGGCCACCGGCGTAGTGCTTGCTGACGTTGTCGAAACGCAGAACGGTCATCCAGCGATTATGCCGGAGCGCCAGCGCTTGCGTCGCATCGCCGAAGGCCGGCGATGCGATTGCAGCGGCAACAGATCAGTTGCCGGAGACCAGCGAACGCAATCTGCGGCCGATACGACTCAGCAGCGAGGGGCTGCCCGACGGCTTGGTCGCACTGCGCACCGGCTTTGCGACCACCTGGGTCGGCTTGCGCGGTGCGGCCGGCGCAGCAACCGGTGTGGACACCACCGCTGGCTCGGCACCTTCGACCGGACGACCGTTGCGGCGACGACGACGCTTGCGCGGTGCGCGCTCGGCATCGGCCACGCCTGTGGACGGCGCTTCGGCAATCGCTGCTGCGACCACGGGCGTCTCCGAGGCTGCGGCAACGGTTGCGGTCTCGGCGGCAACGTCGCCTTCGACACGCGGCTTGCGGCGCGGACGCGGCTTGGCATCGGCACTGCCGCCATCACGGCGGCCGCCACCACTGCTGCTGCCGCTGCGCGAGGCGCCACCCGGGCCGCTGCGGCCACCGCCACGACGCTGCTCTTCGGCAGCACGCTGTTCGCGCGCCTCGCGGAAGATCGTGCCCACGCTGTCGCCGGCGTCGGCGTCGACCTCTTCGCCTTCCACCGGCACGCGTGCGGTACGCGGCAACGGGATCAGCAGTTCGGAAGTCACCGGCTCGACCGGGATCTTCTGCGCGATATAGGCCTCGATGTCCGGCAGGCTCATCGCATAGCGCTCGCAAGCGAAGCTGATCGCATCGCCTTCTTCGCCCAGACGCGCGGTACGGCCAATGCGGTGCACGTAGTCTTCCGCATCGAACGGAAGGTCGTAGTTGTAGACGTACTTGACGCCATCGATATGCAGGCCGCGCGCGGCCACATCGGTGGCGACCAGGATCTCGAGCTGGCCCTTCTGAAAGCGATTGAGCAGCGACTCGCGCTTCTTCTGCGGCACGTCGCCCGACAACACGCCGACCCGGTAACCATGGCGCTCCAGCGTGCGCGCCACCCGCTCGACGAACGCCTTGGTGTTGACGAACACCATGGTGCGGGCGCCTTCGCTACGCGACAGCAAGCCGAGCAGCAGCGTCTGCTTCTCTTCGTCGGAGGGAAAATAGATGCGCTGACGTACGCGTGCGGCAGTGATGGTCTCGGTCTCCACCACCAGCTTTTCCGGCTCGTTCATGTGCTCGTAGGCGAGCTCGAGCACGCGATGGCTAAGCGTGGCCGAGAACAGCAGCGTCTGCCGGGTGCCGCGCTCGGGCATGCGCCGCAGCAGGAAGCGGATGTCCTTGATGAAGCCCAGATCGAACATGCGGTCGGCTTCGTCCAGCACGCAGATCTCGCAGGCGTGCAGCGAGACCACCTTGTGCTGCTTGACGTAGTCGATCAGCCGGCCCGGGGTGGCGATGATCACGTCCACGCCCTGCTGCAGCAGCTCGCGTTGCTTGTCGTAGTCCACCCCGCCGTAGACCAGCGCAAAGCGCAGGCCCAGGTCGGCGCCGAACTTGACCGCATCCTTGTGGATCTGGATCGCCAGCTCGCGGGTCGGGGCCAGGATCAACGCGCGCGGGTCTTCCGGCTTGCGGTCGGCCAGCGCCGGGCGGTTCAACAGGCGGTTCACCACCGTCACCAGGAACGCCAGGGTCTTGCCGGTGCCGGTCTGGGCCTGGCCGGCGACATCGCCGCCCGGCAGCGCGACCGGCAGGGTCAACGCCTGGATCGGGGTACAGCGGGTAAACCCGGCGCTCTCCAGCCCGGCGATCAGCGCCGGATGCAGGTCGAACGTGGAAAAGGTCAAATCGGTCAGCGGTTTGTCGCTCATTATTCCGTCTTCGTGAGGCGCCCTGGGCAGCCCGGGCGCGGCTTGCATCGATGCCGACAGCGTCGCAAACTGCGGCTGTTGTGGCGGACAGCGCGGCTTCAGGACTGACACTTGATTCAGTCGCGCAATGCCCCAGTTTAACGCAATGTAGCGGCCTGCCCGTTCGGGCGGGCCGTTTTGGTTTCCAGGAGACCCAACGTGAGCGACAAGGTTCAACATGTCGGCGATGCCGACTTCGATACAGCTGTACTGCAATCCGGCGAACCGGTCCTGGTGGATTTCTGGGCCGAATGGTGTGGCCCGTGCAAGATGATCGCCCCGGTACTGGACGATCTGGCCGATACATACCAGGGCAGACTGAAGGTTGCCAAGGTCAATGTGGACCAGAACCGCGCCCTGGCCATCAAGTACCACGTGCGATCGATCCCGATGCTGCTGCTGTTCAAGGACGGGCAGGTGCAGGCAACCCAGATCGGGGCGGTTGGCAAGGGCCAACTCACCCAGATGATCGACAAGACCCTGGGCGGCGCGGCCGCCTGAGCGAGCGGGCGTCCCAGCAATGGGCGCCCCCGATGTTTCGCCAGCAGTTAAACCCTGCCCCGGCAGACGCTTGCGCGGTTAAGCGCAGCGGTGATAGTGTCAGTCGATCCGGAGCACGTTCGTGCGCCGCCGTACCCCTCTAGAAACGTCTCTCTAGACTCCCATCACCATAGTTCGCCCCCCAGCCGGGCGCTCGCACTCTTAGCGAGGAATCAAGCACTTGTCCGATCATCCTTCTTCCGATACCGGGAGCGTCGACGCTCCTGTCGAGAAACGCGTGCGCAAGCCGCGCGTGAGCAAGACCGCCGTTGCCAATGACGACGGTGGCGCGCAACAGCCCAACCTGCCCTTGCCCGCCAGCCCTGCACCGGATGTTCCGCGTGCGCCGCAGGCACCGTCGCACGCTGCCGATTCGGCACCGGCGCAGACGTCCAGCGATGGCGCATATGCCGGTAACGCCCCCAGCGCCAGTCAGGGCAACCAAGGCGGCGACACCCATGGCGAATCCCGCGAGGGTGGCCAGTCGCAGCAGCAGCGCTTCAACCAGGCGCAGAACCAGCAGAACCAGAATCAGGCGCAAAGCCGGGGTCAAGGCCAGAACCAGGGTCAAGCCCAGGGCCAGCCGCAAAATCAAGGTCAAGGTCAAGGTCAAGGTCAGGACCAAGGTCAGAACGCAGGCCAGAATCAGCAAGGTCAGGGCCAGGGGCAGAACCAGCAGGGCAATCGCCGTGACCGGTTCCGCAACCGCCGCGACCGTGGGCCGCGCGATCGATTCGGTAATGAAACCGGTGGCGGCATGCCGTCGTCCGATGGTAGCAACGAGCCCTTCATCGCGCGTCCGCACCCGGCCGTGCCGGAAGGCTTCCCGGTGTATTCGCTGAGCGATCTCAAGCGGATGCCGGCGCAGAAGCTGCTGGATATCGCCGATCAGCTCAACATCCAGGAAGGCGTGGCGCGTGCGCGCAAGCAGGACGTGATCTTCGCCCTGCTCAAGGTGCTGACCCGCCACGGCGAAGGCGTTGCCGCCGACGGCGTGCTGGAAATCCTGCCCGACGGCTTCGGTTTCCTGCGTGCCGCCGAAGCCAGCTACCTGGCCGGTCCGGACGATACGTATATTTCGCCCAGCCAGATCCGCCGCTTCAACCTACGCACCGGCGACCATCTGTCCGGCCGCATCCGCTTCCCGAAGGACGGCGAACGCTATTTCGCGCTGTCGATCGTCGACACCATCAACGGCGAGCCGCTGGAAGCCAGCAAGAACAAGGTGCTGTTCGAGAACCTGACTCCGCTGTTCCCGCGCCGGCGTTTCCGTCTGGAGCGTGGCGATGGGTCCACCGAGGACATCACCGGCCGCATCCTGGATCTGATGGCGCCGCAGGGTAAGGGTCAGCGTGCACTGATCGTCTCCCCGCCCAAGGCCGGTAAGACGATGATGATGCAGCAGGTGGCCACGGCCATCACCAGCAATCATCCCGAAGTGCACATGATCGTGTTGCTGATCGACGAGCGCCCGGAAGAAGTCACCGAAATGCAGCGCACCGTGCGCGGCGAGGTCATCTCCTCGACGTTCGACGAACCGGCTGCGCGTCACGTGCAGGTTGCCGAAATGGTGATTGAGCGGGCCAAGCGCCTGGTCGAGCACAAGAAGGACGTGGTGATCCTGCTCGACTCGATCACCCGTCTGGCGCGCGCCTACAACAACGTGGTGCCCAGCTCCGGCAAGGTGCTCACCGGTGGTGTGGACGCCAACGCGTTGCATCGCCCGAAGCGCTTTTTCGGTGCGGCCCGTAATGTCGAAGAAGGCGGCTCGCTGACCATCATCGCCACGGCGCTGGTCGAGACCGGCAGCAAGATGGACGAGGTGATCTACGAAGAATTCAAGGGCACCGGCAATAGCGAAGTGCATTTGAACCGTCGCATCACCGAAAAGCGCGTTTACCCGGCGATCGACATCAACCGTTCGGGTACGCGTCGCGAAGATCTGTTGATCGAGCCGGAGCTGCTGCAGAAGATCTGGATTCTGCGCAAGCTGCTGCACCCGATGGACGAAATCGCAGCGATGGAATTCCTGCTGGACAAGATGAAGACCACCAAGTCCAACGACGAGTTCTTCAGTTCGATGAAGCGCTGATTTCGATCGGCATTTTCGATAAGAAAAAGCCCCGCATTGCGGGGCTTTTTTGTGGGTGCGCGATTGCTTGCAGTCACAAGCCTGGTTGGTCGAGTGCGCGGTGCCCTCACCGCTCGCGGGACACGCCGTGAATCCGTCCCTGGAGGCTCGGTGGCGGCATCCATGCCACCACACGGTCCCGCAATCGGTGAGGACACCACGCCAGACAGGTTGCCGGCTGTTTTATTGAAAACCATGCACACCGACCATCTTTACTGGTTCTTGCCCGCCCACCGTCGCGGGACCTTACGCGGCATGGATGCCGCGTAAGAGCCTACATGGACGTACTTGCGGCGTGTCCCGCGATGGTGGGCGGGCAAGGGCCCTGCAGCAAACTCACAGCATCAAGGTCGCGGCAAGGACACCGCACCCGACAGTTTGCTGGCTGTTTATTGAAACTATGCACACCGACCATCTTCGATGGTCCTTGCCCGCCTGCCGTCGCGGGACCTTACGCGGCATGAATGCCGCGTAAGAGCCTACATGGACGTACTTGCGGCGTGTCCTGCGATGGTGGGCGGGCAAGGGCCCTGCAGCCAAGCCTCAGACACCCCGCATCGCAGCGAATAACCAAGATCATTCGCTCTGCAAAAAACAGGCATGAAATAGTTTGCCAGCCGCTCTGATGTTGGCGTTGCGCTTAACTTCCTTGCAGCGGTGTCACCAGGCGCACACCTACTCCGCGTGCCGAGAACAATCCACTTCCAGGTAGCGCATCCGGACTGTCGGTCGATGCTGACGCACCGCGCTGTTCGTGCCAGGGCGCCGGCTGACGCGGGCCCGGCAAATAGGATTGCCACTTTTTGGCTTGCTTTGCAGCGGTCAGATTGCCTGGCCAGGTTTCGATGTCGAAGGTGACCGGAACCCGCATGACCCAGTACGGCGCGTCGGCCTCGGCGCCTTGCGTGGGCGGCACAAATGTCCAGCGCTGCGCCTTGGTGATTGCGGCATCGGCAAACGCCTTGCGCCAGCGCGGGCGCTTGGATTCCGGCGCAAGCGTGGTCAGGTTGACCTGCTCTGCGACCAGATCCTCGACCTTGCCATCGCGGCCGATCTTGAGCAGCAGATACACCACCCCTGTCGCACCCTCTCGAAACGCATGCTCAGGATAGGCCGGTGGCGGCATGTCCTTGGCAGCGACGCTGGCGGCACCTTGCTCCTGGCTGCCGAAATGCGCGCTGCGAATCGACACCGCATACGTGTTGTTATCGCCCGGCTTGGCGACCAGCAGCAGATTCATCGGTAGTTGCGCGGGCAATGCGCTTCCATCGTCTTTGACAGGGTCGAAGCGCCAAGAGGCGATCGATTGTTTGACGCGGTCGCGGACCACTGGTGGCAAGCTTGCTTGGTCGGTGAGCTTGACCGCCGTGACGGTGCCGTCCGGAGTCAGCGTCAATTCGCCCGCGACATTCATGCTGGCCTCCATCTGCGCCTGCACCTGCGCGGCACTGGGACGTGCCTGCACGCCGTTGATACTCGCCATTGCCATCAAAATGCCCAGGCCCAAGCGTTGCTTCCACTGCATGACCGCGCTCCATCGTGATTGAATCTTCGTTGTACCAGCCTTGGTGCATACGCGCAAATCGTCAGGCCAGTTTTCGCGAGTCCGCGTAGGGCGGCGTGTCCGGGTAATCGTCTTCGCGCAGTCGCGCTTGCAGATCGCGCCACCATTGCGGCTCGAACAGTTCCGGATGCGTGTGCCTGACCGCTTCCAGCTGCGACGCCGGCAAGCCCATAAACAGCGCAAAACGCTCGGGAAACACATCGCGCGGGCCGACATGAAACCAGGGCTCGGCGGACATTTGTTCTTCGTAACTGGTGGGCGTTGGCCAATCGCGGAACGTGCATTCGGTGATCAGGCACAGCTCGTCGTAGTCGTAGAACACCGCACGCTGATGGCGGGTGATGCCGAAGTTCTTCAGCAGCATGTCGCCGGGAAAGATGTTGTTGCGCGCCATGTCCTTGATCGCCTGCCCGTAGTCCAGCGCTGCGGCATGCGCGGCCTCGGGCAGTTGTTCGCGCAGGTATAGATTGAGCGGGCGCAGCCGGCGCTGCACGTAGCACAACGCGATCAACACATCGGCGCCATCTTCGCTCAGGCTCATCGCACAGCTGGTCTGCAGTTCTTCCAGCAACGCCGGCGAAAAACGCGCCTTGGGAAAGCGCAGAAAGCGGTACGGCTGCGCGTCCAGCAGGCGGCCGATGCGGTCGAGCTGGAACACCAGTTCGTATTTGCCTTCCACCTGCGCGCGGCTCATGGTTTTTGGATACGCAAAGCGGTCGCGGATCAGCTTGAACACCAGCGGATAACTGGGCAGCGTAAACACCACCATGACCATGCCCGGCGTGCCATCGGCATGCACCAACTGCTCGGCAGGATGGGCCTGAAAATGGCTGAAAAACGTGCGATAGCGTTCGGTCTTGCCCTGCTTGGCGCGCCCGAGCATCGTGTACAGCTCGTCGACCGGCTTGTGGGTGAGCAGGCTGCGTAAGAACACCACCGCGTCGCCGACAGTGGACAAATCGGCCTGGAAGTAACTGCGCGAGTTGCTGAATAACTGCGCGACGTCGCTGCGTTTGGTCAGCACCGCTTCGGCACGCAGGCCGGCACCATCGTTGACCAGTGCGATCACGCAGGGAGAAAAGCGATGTTCGCCAAACACGCGCCCGATCAGATAGGCGCGCCGTTCGCGGTAGAACACGGTCTCCAGCAGTTCCACACTGCGCACAGGATGCTCGCCCCGGTGCGCAAGATCGTCCTGCAGCCGCACTGCAATTGCCGCCGCGCAACGGGTGCGGTGCAGATACGGCACATCGAACGCATAATCGCCCAGCACGCGCACCAGCATGTCGGTCAGCCGGCCCGGCGAGACCGCGTAGGTATGCCGCGCAACCGGCAACGTGATCGCATCGGTGGGCTCGATATCCAGCGCGATGAATTCGATCTCCGCATCCACACCATGAGTGCCGAAGTAACGCCGGGTCAGGGTGTTGTAAAAGGTCTTGTACAGCTCCTGATCGATCAACCCGGTCAGAAGCGAGGCGTAATGCTCGCGTGCGCGCATCCACAACGCGCGGTCGTGCGCCTGCCCCAGCAACACCGCACGCAGCCGCAGCATGCATTCGCTTATGTATTGATCGTAGAGCGCAATACGCGCCACCGCATCCTCGCGCGCGCCGTTCCAGTCACGTGTCTCGAAGCGCTGTTTGGCGCGTGCGGTGATCTGCGCAAAGCGGGCGTGGTAATCCTCGAAGGCTTCATACACGGCGCGGCCGATCGCCAGCGCGCGACGCTCGGACTGCGGCGGTAACGGAACAGGGCTCATGGTGGCAGTGTACTCAGCACTTGCGACGGCGCGCAGCCAGTGCGGGCGATCGAGCACGTAATAAGCGGGCAAACACCTGCATCACGCGTCAACCTGCCGCAGCACGCGGTGCGCGCGCCGGCCCTGCTGATCCTGGCAAGGCAGCGCACGTTGCCAAGAGCTCTCGCCAGCCAGAGCCACACCGGGCAACACCCAGCCGTGGGCAATCCACTGCAAAGCGGCGGCAAGGCCGGATGCATGACGGTTGCGCTGTCTCCATTGCGCTGAAACGACAGGGCCCGCCTCTGAACGAGGCGGGCCCTGGATGTCGCACTTGCTGAGCGCACCGATACGCGGTGCGCTGGATCAGGCCTTCAGCGTCGCCAAGACGTCGTTGAAGGTCTTGCTCGGGCGCATCGCTTCGCTGACCTTGGCCAGATCGGGGTGGTAGTAGCCGCCGATATCCACCGGCTTGCCCTGCGCGCCGTTGAGCTCGGCCACGATGGTGGCTTCGCTCTCGGTCAAGGCCTTGGCCAGCGGCGCGAACTTGGCCTGCAGCGCGGTGTCTTCGGTCTGTGCGGCCAGGGCCTGCGCCCAGTACATCGCCAGATAGAAGTGGCTGCCGCGGTTGTCCAGTTCACCGACCTTGCGTGCCGGCGATTTGTTGTTGTCCAGGAACTGGCCGTTGGCCACGTCCAACGCCTTGGCCAGCACCGTGGCCGACGGGTTGTCGTAGCGGTTGCCCAGATGCTCCAGCGAGGCGGCCAGGGCCAGGAACTCGCCCAGCGAATCCCAGCGCAGGCTGTTCTGTTCGACGAACTGCTGCACGTGCTTGGGCGCCGAGCCACCGGCGCCGGTTTCGAACAGGCCGCCACCGGCCATCAGCGGCACGATGGAGAGCATCTTGGCGCTGGTGCCCAGTTCCAGGATCGGGAACAGGTCGGTGAGGTAATCGCGCAGCACGTTGCCGGTGACCGAGATGGTGTCCTGGCCCTTGCGGATGCGCTCCAGCGAGAAGGTGGTCGCTTCCACCGGCGGCAGGATGCGGATATCCAGCCCGCTGGTGTCGTGATCCTTCAGATAGGTTTCGACCTTGGCGATGACCTGCGCGTCGTGCGCGCGGGCCTTGTCCAGCCAGAACACGGCCGGGGTATCGCTCAGACGTGCGCGCTCGACCGCCAGCTTCACCCAGTCCTGAATCGGTGCGTCCTTGACCTGGCACATGCGCCACAAATCACCGGCTTCCACCGCATGTTCGAAGACGGTGGTGCCGGTGTCGTCGGTGACCTTGACGGTACCGGCGGCGGCAATCTGGAAGGTTTTGTCGTGCGAGCCGTATTCCTCGGCCTTCTGCGCCATCAGGCCGACATTCGGCACCGAGCCCATGGTGGACGGATCGAATGCGCCATGCGCCTTGCAGTCGTCGATCACTGCCTGATAGACATCGGCGTAGCAGCGATCCGGGATCACCGCCTTGGTGTCCTGCAGCTTGCCTTCGGCATTCCACATCTGACCGGAGTCGCGAATCATCGCCGGCATCGACGCATCGACGATCACGTCGCTGGGCACATGCAGGTTGGTGATGCCCTTGTCCGAATTGACCATCGCCAGGGCCGGACGCTGCGCGTATTCGGCCTGGATATCGGCCTTGATCTGCGCCTGCTGCGCTTCCGGCAGCGTGGCGATACGTGCGTACAGATCGCCGATGCCGTTGTTGGGATCGAAGCCGACCGACGCAAGCGCATCGGCATGCTTGCTCAGCGTGTCCTTGTAGAACTCGCCGACCACCACACCGAACAGCACCGGGTCGGAGACCTTCATCATGGTGGCTTTCAGATGCACCGAGAACAGCACATCGCGGGCTTTGGCATCGACGATCTGCGCGTCGATGAAGCTGGCCAGCGCGCGCTTGCTCAGCACCGCGGCATCGACGATTTCGCCGGCCTTGACCGCCACTTTGTCCTTCAGCACGGTGGTGCTGCCATCGTTGCCGACGAATTCGATCTTCAGCGTGCCCGCCGCTGCCACCGTGGTGGACTGCTCGCTACCGAAGAAGTCGCCCTCGTCCATGTGCGCCACGTGCGACCTGGAGTCGCTGCTCCACTTGCCCATGCGGTGCGGATGCTTGCGTGCGTAATTCTTCACCGACAGCGGTGCGCGGCGATCGGAGTTGCCTTCGCGCAGCACCGGGTTGACCGCGCTGCCCTTGACCTTGTCGTAGCGCGCCTTGATGTCCTTTTCGGCGTCGTCTTTGGGCGTGTCCGGATACGCCGGCAGCGCATAGCCCTGGCCCTGCAGTTCGGCGATCGCGGCCTTGAGCTGCGGCACCGAGGCGCTGATGTTGGGCAGCTTGATGATGTTGGCTTCCGGCGTGGTGGCCAGCGCGCCCAGCTCACCGAGGTCGTCGGCGATCTTCTGCGCGTCGGTCAGGTGCTCGGGGAACAGCGACAGAATGCGGCCGGCCAGCGAGATATCGCGGGTTTCGACCACGATGCCGGCGGTATCGGTGTAGGCATCGATGATCGGCAGCAGCGACTGCGTGGCCAGATACGGTGCTTCGTCGGTGAGCGTGTAGAGGATCTTCGGTGTCTTCGACATAAGGTGCGATGGCTCGTGTGGTCGGAAGGAGCGCCGGCGTTGTTGGCACTGGCGTTGGCGTGCGCGACGGGGGTCGCTGGTTGCACGCCGATCGGCCAGCGCGTGGAACGCGGCGATGGATCAGCACGGCATTGTCGCGTCTGAGCCGCGCCCGGGTAAAGCGACCACAGGCGGATGCTCCATCCCGTGACCCGGCCAATCGACATGGATGCAGCTGTAACGAATGCGTCGCGTCACAAGGTGGCGCAGCAAAAAGGCGCGATCGTGTGATCGCGCCCTGATGGCTTACCGCTTGATGGCTTGCTGGAAGAACAGCGACGAAGTGATCGCCCTGTTGGCGAAATGTTGGCGGGCCAGCGTGTTACCGCCCTGCTCCGCCAGCATGCGCGTCTACATGCAGCATGCTTCTTCGCGCCTGTCTTACTTGACCGTAATGGTCTGTGGATTACCTGCCGGCTTGCCATCCACCATTACCTGCGCGGTGTAGGTGCCAGCCGGCCAGCCATCGGGCTTGCTGAAGCTGAGATTGGTGGTTTCGGCACCGGTGGTGGTCAAGGTGGCGTTCTGCTCACCAGCGACCTGGCCGTCCTGGTAGGTGAGCTTGGCCGAAACCGCCACGTTGCTCGCGCTGCCATCGGTTTTCACCGAGACGATAATGGTGTCTTTGCTACCGATATTGGCCGACGGGGTCACCGTCTTGTCTGCGTCAGCGGTGGTGCCGACCGCGACGCTGGACACCGTCACTGCCGCGCCGGTTGCGGCGGCACTGTCGGTACTGGCAGCACCGGTAGCAGTGCTCTGGCCAGCCTGATCGCTTGCGGGCGGCGTGCCCGCCGGGCCGGGCATTGCTTCGGTGGCGGCACCGGAGGTCGGATCCTTCGACACGCTGGCATCTTCTTCTTTCTTGCAACCTGATAGTGCGAGCACGCCGACAAGCGCAATGGCGAGCGTGCTTGAAACGGATTTGGTACGCATGAATGAATCTCCGGATAAACGAATGGGGTTTCTTGAGGAAAGCATTGAGTGGAACAGATCACCAAGCCAGCGACTGGCTAAATCAGGCGTTTATGCCTTTGGTGGTAAGTGCAACACCTGTCCCGGAAAAATCTTGTCCGGATCCTTTAGCGTCTCGCGATTGGCCTCGAAAATGCGCGGCCACAGATTGCCGTCGCCATAATGGCGTTTGGCAATACTGGAAAGGCTGTCGCCTGCCTGCACGGTAATCGTCTCTTCAACGATCTGCGCGGTGCTTTGCACGCTGCTGCGGACGTTGGAAAAATCCGCCGCAGGCGCAACCTCTGCGGTGCTGTCGACCGACGACGTCACGTTGGAAAAATCTGCTTTCTTGTCGACACTCATTGCTGCCATCCTGCGTGCATCACGATGACTGCAGGATGCGCGGTGCGCCGTTAAGCGTGGATCGCGCCGCCGTGAAGCTGGCGCGATCCTCCAACACGGCCGGCTACTGGCGCAGATCGCGGAAAATCGACAGCGGTGTCGGCACGCTGGGCGAACTGCGCAACGGGTTGATGTCCAGTCCGCCACGACGGGTATAACGCGCCTCCACCACCAACCACTCGGGCGCGCAGCGGATCAGCACGTCATGGAAAATGCGCTCCACGCATTGCTCATGAAATTCGGCGTGGTCGCGGAAACTCACCAGATAGCGCAACAGGCCTTCGCGGTCGATCGGCGCGCCACGATAGCGCAGTGTGACGCTGGCCCAATCCGGTTGACCGGTGACCGGGCAATTGGACTTGAGCAAGGCCGAGGTCAGCACTTCTTCCACGATTGGTTGTGCGTGCGCTGAGAGATACGCGGCCTTTGGCGGGCCGTAGTCGTCGATGCTGACATCCAGCGCGTCGATCGATTCGCCCTCGCCCACCACATCGATCGGCGGCAGACCGAATTCCACCGCCACATCGGCACCGGCGCGCGTGGACAGGTCGGAGGCGATGCGCGTACGCACCGCTTCGGCGCTATTGAAACGGGTGGCATTGAGCGAATTGAGATACAGCTTGAGCGACTTGGATTCGATCAACGACGGCGAATCGCAAGGCACATGCAAGGTGGCGGTGGCCACGCAGGGTTTGCCCTGTGCATCGAGCCAGCTGAGTTCATAGGCGTGCCAGCGATCACGGCCGATAAAGGGCAGCGCGCCGGTCAGGCCGATCGCCTCGCGCCCGGCCGCGCGCGGAATCGGAAACAACAGCGACGGATCGTAGCCGCTGGGGTAAGCGACCTCACGACCGAGGGAGGAATCTTCAGGGGTATTCATGCCGCCATTTTAGGGCGAGCGGGCTGGCCGTGAGGTGTATGGCGGCCGCCGGAGCGACCCCTGGGCAAACAGAAGCAGAGGGCTTCACACAGCCCGCCGCCGTAATCACCGCAAACGGACAGCGGGAATCGTGCAGTTGCACACGAATCCCTAATCCCCAATCACGAATCCCGGTTTCAGCCAGCCTCACCCTGATGCAGATAATCCAGCGACACCTGCAACAGCGCGCGCAAACCCACATCCAGCGACGACTCGTCGAGCAGGAACTGCGGCGAATGATTGCTGGGCGCGGTCGCCGGGTCGATGCCCTTGGCGGTGGAGCCGACGAAGAAGAACATCGACGGCACCTGCTGCGCGTAGAACGAGAAGTCTTCAGCGCCCATCTGCAGCGGCGGCTCGTAGACGTTGTCGGCGCCCACTACGGCCTGCAGGCTGGGCAGCATCTTGGCGGTCAGCGCCGGGTCGTTGACCGTGGCCGGGTTGCCGGGCTGGTCCGGCACCTGCGCCTCGACGGTGGCCCCGTGGGCGGCGGCGGTGTGTTCGGCCACGGTCTTGAGGTCGGCGAAGATCTGCTGGCGCATGGCTTCGTCGAAGGTGCGGATGGTGCCGACCATTTCCACGTCGTCGGGGATGATGTTGTAGCGGATGCCGCCCTTGATCGCGCCGAAGCTCAGCACCGCCGGCTGCTTGGACAGGTTGGCGCGGCGGCTGATCACGGTCTGCGCAGCGCCGATCATGTCGGCACTGGCCACGATCGGGTCAATGCCGTTCCACGGCGCCGAGCCATGCGTCTGGCGGCCGATCATCTTGATCGCGAACCGATCCGAGGCGGCCATCAGCGGGCCGCTACGCACCGCGATCTTGCCGGCCTGCACGCTGGAGAACACATGCAGGCCGAACACCGCCTGCGGCTTGAAGTCGGCAAACAGGCCTTCCTTCAGCATCAGCGAGGCGCCGCCCTCTTCGTTGCCGGGTGCGCCCTCTTCGGAGGGCTGGAAGATCAGCATCACTTCGCCGGGCAGCTGCTCGCGCATGCCCACCAGCGCTTCGGCCACGCCGAGCAGGATTGCGGTATGCGCGTCGTGGCCGCAGGCGTGCATCACCCCGACCTGCTCGCCGCGGTACTCGGCAGTGGCTTTGGACGCGAACGGCAGCCCGGTCTGCTCTTTCACCGGCAGGGCGTCCATATCCGCACGCAGAGCGATCTTCGGCCCGGGCTTGCCGCCCTTGATGATGGCCACCACGCCGTGATGGGCGATGCCGGTGCGCGGCTTGAGGCCGAGCTTGCGCAGCTGCGCGGCCACCGTGGCGGCAGTGCGCTCCTCGCGGTTGGACAGTTCCGGATGCTGATGGAAGTCGCGGCGCCACTGCACCAGCTTGGTCTGCAACGGCGCGGCGGCGGCCTGCACTTCGGGCCGGGGCGCGGCCTGGGCGGCGGCGAGCGTGGGCAGGGCGAGCAACAGCGCGCTGGTCAGCAGGCGGGAGTGGCGCATCGAGAATCCTCTAAAGATGGTTGCTTAATGTAGTGCACCCGCGCAGCTGGCGGGCTGCGGTGGTGCCCGATTCAGCCCGCCGGTCAACCGTGGCGACCGTGGTGCGTTGCCGCTGTACTGCATCTGTGAACGTCGTGGCCGTTTCGCCTGGCGAGCCGTTACTTCAGTAACGCTCAATTGGTGGGGCGCAACGATATGCTTCGCACAGCTGCCCCACGGTCGCATCAGCGCCCGGCCCGCCCTCAGGAGTTGTCGCATGTCGCGTTTTTGGAAGATCACACTGCTGGTCGTAGCGGTGCTTGTCGTGGTGTTCGTTGCAATGCGCATGTTCGGTGGGGGCAATCACGGCAAGCGCGCGGGCGCGCCGGACGGCAGCGGCACCGAAGACCACGGCCCGGTGCCGGTCACGGTGGTGGCCACCACCACCCAGGACGTGCCGGTCTATGCCAGCGCGTTGGGCACGGTCACCGCGCTCAACACGGTCACGGTCAGCCCGCAGGTCGGCGGCCAGCTGATGAGCCTGAATTTCCAGGAGGGCCAGGAAGTGAAGAAGGGCCAGCTGCTGGCGCAGATCGATCCACGCAGCCTGCAGGCCAGCTATGACCAGTCGCTGGCGGCCAAGCGCCAGAACCAGGCGCTGCTGGCCACCGCGCGGGTCAACTACCAGCGCTCCAACGATCCGGCCTACAAGCAGTACGTCTCGCGCACCGATCTGGACACCCAGCGCAACCAGGTGGCGCAGTACGAGGCAGCGGTGTCGGCCAACGATGCGCAGATGCGCGCGGCCCAGGTGCAGTTGCAGTTCACCCGCATCCTGGCGCCGATCGACGGCATTGCCGGCATCCGCGGTGTGGACGTGGGCAATATCGTCAGCAGCACCTCCACCATCGTCACCCTGACCCAGATCCGCCCAATTTACGTGTCCTTCAACCTGCCCGAGCGCGAGCTGCAGGCGGTGCGCAGCGGTCAGGCCGCCGCCGCACTGGGCGTGGCGGCGCTGGATCGCGGCGATGCGCACATCATCAGCGGCGACGGCAAGCTGGATGTCATCGACAACCGCATCGCCGCCGACAGCGGCACCTTCGGCGCACGCGCGATCTTCGACAACGCCGACAACGCGCTGTGGCCGGGCCAGTTCGTCAACGTGCGCCTGCAGCTGCGCACCATCGCCGGCGGCACCGTGGTGCCGACCCAGGCGGTGCAGCGCGGCCCGGACGGCGATTACGTCTACGTGGTGGGCAGCGATAACACCGCGCAGATGCGCACCGTGGTGCAGGGCGTGGAGGTGGACGACAGCCACGTGCAGATCACCAAGGGGCTCAAGCAGGGCGAGCGGGTGGTGACCGAAGGCCAGTTCCGCTTGAAGCCGGGCAGCAAGGTCAGCGCGCTCAAGCCGGGCGAAACACCGCCCGAGCCGACCGAGGCCGAGCTCAAGGCTGCGCAGGACAAGAGCAGCGGCGGCGCCGGTGGCCGACGCGGCGGCGGCCCGCGCTAACTCGCGACCACCGGCGACGGGAGTTCCGTCGCCGGTGCGCGTCGGCGCATTGCGCGCCGGCACCGATTGACGTCTTCAGCAAGGATTCCCCCCGTGGGCTTTTCGACCATCTTCATCCGCCGTCCCATCGCCACCTCGTTGTTGATGGCGGGCATCCTGCTGCTGGGCATCCTGGGCTACCGGCAACTGCCGGTCTCCGCACTGCCGGAAATCGACGCGCCCAGCCTGGTCGTCTCCACCCAGTACCCCGGCGCCAATGCCACCACCATGGCCTCGCTGGTGACCACACCGCTGGAGCGCCAGCTCGGGCAGATCTCCGGGCTGCAGATGATGACCTCCGATTCGTCGGCAGGCCTGTCCACGATCATTCTGCAGTTCTCGATGGACCGCGACATCGACATCGCCGCGCAGGACGTGCAGGCGGCGATCCGCCAGGCCACCCTGCCCTCGTCGCTGCCGTATCAGCCGGTCTATAACCGGGTCAATCCGGCCGACGCGGCCATCCTCACGCTCAAGCTCACCTCCGATTCGCTGCCGCTGCGCGAGGTCAACCGCTACGCCGACGCGATCCTGGCCCAGCGCCTGTCGCAGGTGCCGGGCGTGGGTCTGGTCTCGATCGCCGGCAACGTGCGGCCTGCGGTGCGCATCCAGGTCAACCCGGCGCAGTTGTCGAACATGGGCCTGACCATGGAGTCGCTGCGCAGCGCGCTGACCCAGACCAATGTCAGCGCGCCCAAGGGCTCGCTCAACGGCAAGACCCAGTCCTACAGCATCGGCACCAACGACCAGCTCACCGATGCCGCGCAGTATCGCGAAACCATCATCAGCTACAGCAATGGCCGCCCGGTGCGGCTGGCCGATGTGGCCAACGTGGTCGACGGTGTGGAAAACGATCAGCTCGCCGCCTGGGCCGATGGCAAACCGGCAGTGCTGCTGGAAATCCGCCGCCAGCCCGGTGCCAACATCGTGCAGACGGTGGAGCAGATCCGCAGCATCCTGCCGCAGCTGCAGTCGGTATTGCCGGCCGATGTGCACCTGGAAGTGTTCGCCGACCGCACCGAAACCATCCGCGCCTCCGTGCATGAAGTGAAGTTCACCCTGGTGCTGACCATCTTCCTGGTGGTGGCGGTGATCTTCGTGTTCCTGCGCCGGCTGTGGGCCACCATCATTCCCTCGGTGGCGGTGCCGCTGTCGCTGGCCGGCACCTTCGGGGTGATGGCGTTTGCGGGCATGTCGCTGGACAACCTGTCGCTGATGGCGCTGGTGGTGGCGACCGGCTTCGTGGTCGACGATGCGATCGTCATGATCGAAAACATCGTGCGCTACATCGAACAAGGCAAAAGCGGGCCGGAAGCGGCCGAAATCGGCGCCAAGCAGATCGGCTTCACTGTGTTGTCGCTGACCGTGTCGCTGGTGGCGGTGTTCCTGCCGCTGCTGTTGATGCCGGGCGTCACCGGACGCCTGTTCCATGAGTTTGCGTGGGTGCTGTCGATTGCGGTGACGATCTCGATGCTGGTCTCGCTGACGCTGACGCCGATGATGTGCGCCTACCTGCTCAAGCCAGACGCCTTGCCCGAGGGCGAAGATGCGCACGAGCGTGCCGCCGCAGCCGGCAAGACCAACTTGTGGACGCGCACGGTGGGCACCTACGAGCGCAGCCTGGACTGGGTCCTGGCGCATCAGCCGCTGACTTTGGCGGTGGCGATCGGTGCGGTGGCGCTGACCGTGGTGCTGTACATCGCCATTCCTAAAGGCCTGCTGCCCGAGCAGGACACCGGCCTGATCACCGGCGTGGTGCAGGCCGACCAGAACGTGGCGTTCCCGCAGATGGAGCAGCGCACCCAGGCGGTGGCCGCGGCGCTGCAGAAAGACCCGGCCGTGACCGGCGTGGCCGCCTTCATCGGCGCCGGCACCATGAACCCGACCATCAACCAGGGCCAGCTCTCGATCGTGCTGAAGACGCGCGGCGACCGCGAGGGCCTGGACAAGGTGCTGCCGCGCCTGCAAAAGGCGGTGTCCGGCATTCCGGGCGTGGCGCTGTTCCTCAAACCGGTGCAGGACGTCACCCTCGACACCCGCGTAGCCGCAACCGAGTATCAGTATTCGATGTCGGATGTGGACAGCGCCGAGCTGGCCACCTGGGCCGCACGCATGACCGAGGCGATGCGCAAGCTGCCCGAGTTGGCCGACGTGGATAACAACCTGGCCAACCAGGGGCGCGCGCTGGAACTGACCATCGACCGCGACAAGGCCAGCATGCTCGGCGTGCCGATGCAGACCATCGACGACACGCTGTACGACGCCTTCGGCCAACGCCAGATCTCCACCATCTTCACCGAGCTCAATCAGTACCGCGTGGTGCTGGAAGTGGCGCCGGAATTCCGCAGCAGCACTGCGTTGATGAATCAGCTGGCGGTGGCCAGCAACGGCAGCGGCGCGTTGACCGGCACCAATGCGACCAGCTTCGGTCAGGTGAGCTCGTCCAACTCGTCCACCGCCACCGGCGTGGGCGCGCAGAACACCGGCATCGTGGTCGGCGCCGGCAGCATCATTCCGCTGGCTGCACTAGCCGAGGCCAAGGTCACCAACACGCCATTGGTGGTGAGCCATCAGCAACAGCTGCCGGCGGTCACGGTCTCGTTCAATCTGGCGCCGGGCCACTCGCTGTCGCAGGCGGTGGAAGCGATCGAACAGGCGCGCGAAGACCTCAAGATTCCGACCCAGGTACATGCCGAGTTCGTCGGCAAAGCGGCCGAATTCACCGGCAGCCAGACCGATATCGTGTGGCTGCTGCTGGCCTCGATCGTGGTGATCTACATCGTGCTGGGCGTGCTCTACGAGAGCTACATCCACCCGCTGACGATCATCTCCACGTTGCCGCCCGCCGGCGTTGGCGCGCTGCTGGCGCTGATGATGTGCGGGCTGAGCCTGTCGGTGGACGGCATCGTCGGCATCGTGCTGCTGATCGGCATCGTCAAGAAGAACGCGATCATGATGATCGACTTCGCCATCGACGCACGCCGCGAAGGCGCCAACGCGCACGAAGCGATCCGGCGCGCCTGCCTGCTGCGTTTCCGCCCGATCATGATGACCACCGCCGCCGCCATGCTGGGCGCCTTGCCGTTGGCCCTGGGCACCGGCATCGGCTCGGAGCTGCGCCGTCCGCTCGGTATTGCGATCGTCGGCGGCCTGTTGTTGTCGCAGCTGGTGACGCTGTACACCACGCCGGTGATCTATCTGTACATGGAACGCGCCGGCGAGCGCGTGCGTGATTGGCGTGCACGGCGTGCCGCACGCCGTGACGGCGCGAACCCGGCCTCCACCTCGGAGCGCCCGGCATGACGACTGGGGCAGCGAAGGCTGATCGGATTTCCGGCCTGCGGCGGCGCATGCCCGCACGCCTATTCGGGCGTGGCTTTGGCCCTGCTTGCCGACTCCCGATTCCCGAATCCCAAATCCCGGCCCCACAGCCATGAACATCTCCGCCCCCTTCATCAAGCGCCCGATCGGCACCTCGCTGCTGGCGATCGGTTTGTTCGTGATCGGATTGATGTGCTACCTGCGGCTGGGCGTGGCGGCATTGCCGAACATCCAGATTCCGGTGATCTTCGTGCACGCCACGCAGTCCGGCGCCGATGCCAGCACCATGGCCTCCACCGTCACTGCGCCGCTGGAACGGCATCTGGGCCAGCTGCCCGGCATCGACCGCATGCGCTCCTCCAGTTCGGAGAGCAGCAGCCTGGTGGTGCTGGTGTTCCAGAGCAATCGCAACATCGATTCGGCCGCACAGGACGTGCAGACCGCGATCAACTCCTCGCAATCGGATCTGCCTTCCGGACTCGGCACGCCGATCTATTCGAAAGCCAACCCGAACGATGACCCGGTCATCGCCATCGCGCTGACCTCCGACACCCAATCGGCCGATGAGCTCTACAACGTTGCCGACTCGCTGCTGGCGCAACGGCTGCGCCAGATCACCGGCATCAGCTCGGTGGATATTGCCGGCGCGTCCACACCGGCGGTACGCGTGGATGTGGATCTGCGCGCGCTCAACGCGCTGGGGCTGACCCCGGACGATCTGCGCAACGCGGTGCGCGCGGCCAACGTCACCTCGCCGACCGGATTCCTGTCCGACGGCAACACCACCATGGCGATCGTGGCCAACGATTCGGTCGCCAAGGCCGCCGATTTCGCACAGCTGGCGATCTCCACCCAGTCCAACGGGCGCATCGTGCGGCTGGGCGATGTGGCCACCGTCTACGACGGCCAGCAGGATGCGTATCAGGCGGCCTGGTTCGACGGCAAACCGGCGGTGGTGATGTACGCCTTCACCCGTGCCGGCGCCAACATCGTCGAAACCGTGGACCAGGTAAAGGCGCAGATTCCGGGTCTGCGCGCCTACCTGCAGCCCGGCACCAAACTCACGCCCTATTTCGACCGCACACCCACCATCCGCGCCTCGCTGCACGAGGTGCAGGCCACGCTGATGATCAGTCTGGTGATGGTGATCCTGACCATGGCGCTGTTCCTGCGCCGGCTGGCACCGACCTTGATTGCCGCAGTCACCGTGCCGCTGTCGTTGGCCGGCTCGGCGCTGGTGATGTACATGCTGGGCTTCACCTTGAACAACCTCAGCCTGCTGGCGTTGGTGATCGCCATTGGCTTTGTGGTCGACGATGCGATCGTGGTGATCGAAAACATCATGCGGCATCTGGACGAAGGCATGCCGCGTCTGGACGCCGCACTGGCCGGTGCGCGCGAGATCGGTTTCACCATCGTCTCGATCACCGCCTCGCTGGTGGCGGTGTTCATTCCGATGCTGTTTGCCAGCGGCATGGTCGGGGCGTTCTTCCGCGAATTCACCGTGACCCTGGTGGCGGCGATCGTGGTATCGATGCTGGTGTCGCTGACCTTGACGCCGGCGTTGTGCAGCCGCTTTCTGTCGGCGCATACCGAGCCGGAAAAACCTAGCCGTTTCGGTGCCTGGCTGGACCGTATGCACGAGCGCATGCTCGCCGTTTACACCGTGGCGCTGGACTTCTCGTTGCGCCACGCGCTGCTGCTGTCGCTGACGCCGTTGCTGTTGATTGCTGCCACCATCTTTCTCGGCAGCGCGGTCAAAAAGGGCTCCTTCCCCGCGCAGGACACCGGCCTGATCTGGGGCCGCGCTAATTCCAGCGCCACGGTGTCGTTCGCCGACATGGTCAGCCGCCAGCGCCGCATCACCGACATGCTGATGGCCGACCCGGCAGTGAAGACCGTCGGCGCGCGGCTGGGCTCCGGCCGTCAGGGCTCCAGCGCCTCGTTCAATATCGAACTGAAAAAACGCAATGAAGGCCGCCGCGACACCACCGCGCAAGTGGTCGCACGCCTGAGCGCCAAGGCCGACCGCTACCCGGATCTGGATCTGCGCCTGCGCGCGATCCAGGACCTGCCCAGCGATGGCGGCGGCGGCACCAGCCAGGGCGCGCAATACCGCGTGTCGCTGCAGGGCAACGACCTGGCACAGCTGCAGGAATGGTTGCCCAAGCTGCAGGCCGCGTTGAAGAAGAATCCGCGCCTGCGCGATGTCGGCACCGATGTGGACACCTCGGGCCTGCGCCAGAACATCGTGATCGACCGTGCCAAGGCCGCGCGGCTGGGCATCTCGGTCGGTGCGATCGATGGCGCGCTGTATGGCGCGTTCGGCCAGCGCTCCATTTCCACCATCTACTCGGATCTCAACCAGTACAGCGTGGTGGTCAATGCGTTGCCCTCGCAGACGGCCACGCCCAAGGCGCTGGATCAGGTGTTCGTGCCCAACCGTGCCGGCCTGATGGTGCCGATTACGTCGGTTGCCACGCAGGTGCCGGGCCTGGCGCCGCCGCAGATCATCCATGAAAACCAGTACACCACGATGGATCTGAGCTACAACCTGGCACCGGGCGTGAGCACCGGCGAGGCGGATCTGATCATCAAGTCCACCGTGGACGGCTTGCGTATGCCCGACGGCATCCGCCTCAGCGGCGACGACAGCTTCAACGTGCAACTCAGTCCCAACTCGATGGGCGTGCTGCTGCTGGCCGCGGTGCTCACCGTCTACATCGTGCTGGGCATGCTCTACGAGAGCCTGATCCATCCGGTGACCATCCTGTCGACGCTGCCGGCCGCCGGCGTCGGCGCGCTGCTGGCGTTGTTCCTCACCAACACCGAGTTGTCGGTGATCTCGATGATCGCGCTGGTGCTGCTGATCGGCATCGTCAAGAAGAACGCGATCATGATGATCGACTTCGCGCTGGTGGCGCAGCGCGTGCACGGCATGGATGCGCGCGCGGCCGCACGCGAGGCCTCGATCGTGCGCTTCCGCCCGATCATGATGACCACGATGGTGGCGATCCTGGCCGCAGTGCCGCTGGCGGTGGGCCTGGGCGAAGGCTCGGAACTGCGCCGCCCGCTCGGCATCGCGATGATCGGTGGGCTGATCTTCTCGCAGAGCCTGACCTTGCTCAGCACCCCGGCGCTGTATGTGATCTTCTCCTGCCTGAGCGAGCGCTGGAAGGCACATCGCGCACGTGCGCGCGCGCGCCGTGCAGAACGCGCGGCAGCACGGCGCCCGGCAGCCTCGGCGCACTGAGGCTGGGCTGACAAAAACCGAAGAGAAGTGATTGAACGGTGTGGATGCGTTGCGGTTGTGGAGCGGCTGATCTGCGCCTTGGCGGCAAGGACCAGTCGAGAGTGTCGGTGTGCAGGGTTTTAAACAAAGCTACCGATCAACTCTCTGGTGCGGTGTCCTCGCCGATTGCGGGACCGTGTGGCGGCATGGATGCCGCCACCGAGCCTCCAGGGATGGATTCACGGCGTGTCCCGCGAGCGGTGAGGGCATCGCGCCCTCGACCCGCTAGGTTTCGGAACATCCAAGCAATGCTGAAGCTCAAGATCCCGGTCGCCTTGAGATGTAATCGAACGGTGTGGATTGGTTGGTTGTAGAGCGGCTGATCTGCGGCTTGGCTGCAGGGCCCTTGCCCGCCTACCATCGCGGGACACGCCGCAAGTACGTCCGTGTAGGCTCTTACGCGGCATCCATGCCGCGTAAGGTCCCGCGACGGTGAGCGGGCAAGGACCAGTCGAAATGGTCGGTGTGCGTGGTTACAAGCAGGGCATGGAGCGCGATAGTTCGATTAGGTGCGGTCTGATCAGCTTAGTTCTATCCGATCGATGTCACTGCCATCCAACACCAACTCATTCGTCAAACCAGGGGCGTGTGGCCAACACGCTGCCGCTATCGAGACAGCGTTGAGAACTTATCAGTCGCCCTTCGTAGTGCGTGCAGTTGGGCGATATCGCATGCAGCACTTGAAACTGCGGGATACCGCTACCGCACACACCCACCTGATACTGTCGCCTGGTTGCTGCCTTACACCACCAACGCCTGCAGCGACTCCCGCTCCAACTGCGCATACAACGCAAATTCGTCGTGCACCTGCGCGCCCAATGCCTGCTCGAAACTGCGCTTGCTCGAATGTGCGGCGTAGGCGCGTTGTTCGGCGCCGCCGAGATTCGACTGGAAGATACCCGCCGCACTCACCGGCAGAAAATCTTCATAGATGATCGGATCGGCGCTGACCAGGCCAAGCGCGATCGCAGTTTCTGCTGGCATCGCGGCCACCTGCGCGGGATCGGCGCGGCCTGCCTCGGTGAACGCGTAACGGAAATAGCCCAGGCCTTCCTGACGCAACAGCGCTTCGTCATCGGGAAACGCCACAAACGCAGTCTGCAGCCGCGTGGCGTAATCGGCGCCGGTGCTGCCGGCGCCATCGCTGTCGCGTGCCTGCGCCAGCAACGCGTCGTACAGCGCGCGGCCCTTGGGCGTGAGCGCAAGCCCGCGCTGCTCGATCTCGCCAAAGCGCGCGGTGTGCGTGCCATGTTCGGCCAGCCCGCTGTCGCCGACAAAGCGCACCGGCTCTTCCAGGGCCTTGAAGCTGGTCTGCCGCAGCAGGATCGGAATGCGCCGCTGCGGCGGGCCTTCGATCACCGCCTTGGCATCGATGCCGGCACGCTGCATCTGCGCCTGCGCCGCATCGATATCCAGCGTGCGCGGCGTCAGGTGATTGATATGCGGGCCGTGGAAGCTCACCACGTCGGCAATCAGCTTGTGCGCCTCGCTCAGCGCGCGGTAGGTCGGCAGCGACACGGTGGCATCGCCATGCCAGCGGAAGGTTTCCAGCGCTTGCGCCACGAATTCCTGCGCCTGCGCCGCCTCCAGCCCGCCGTGACGCTCGTGCTGTTCGATCAGGTCCAGCGCGCCGGCGGTGAAGATCTGCCGCTGCTGCAGGATCTGTTCGGCCTGCGCACGCAGCGCGACATCTTCGATCAACTCCAGCCGCAGCAACGAGGTGAACACGCGGAACGGATTGGCCGACAGCGCCGCATCGTCGATCGGGCGGAACGCGGTGGAATGCACCGGCACGCCGGCCACCGACAGGTCGTAATAGCCCACCGGATGCATGCCCATCACCGCAAACAGCCGGCGCAAGGTGGCCAGTTCCTGCGCCGTGCCGACCCGGATCGCGCCGTGGCGTTCCAGATCCAGCCGCGCGCGCTCGTCGTTGCGCTGCAGGCGCGCGGCCAGGGCGGGATCGGCGCTCAGGGTGTCGGCGTTGACCTGCGCCACCAGCGTCATCAGGTCGCCATACAACGGCACCTCGGCGCGATACATGTCCGACATCGCCTGGGCGAACAGGCTGCGGATGTGATCGGGAGAGACAAACACGGTATCGCGCATGGGCTGGTCTTGGCAGAGCCGGCGAACGCCAGCGTTATCGCATTCTCGCCGACCCTGCCCTGCGGCGACCAGCTGCACGGCAGCATGCGGGCAGGCGCGTTGGCGTGTAGACAGTTGCGGGGTACGGCGAGTGTGGCGACTACGCACGCCTTGCCGCGCTAGAGCGTATAGATAGTCGTTGAGATCAGATGCGTTGTGCGGCGGCGGTGCGGAGCGGGTACTGCAAGCGCAAGCTTGGCTGGCTCGCCCAGGCAAGCCACGCGTCGCATGCTCCGTGCCACTGCACGCCATGCCACTGAAGGCCAACCTATGCGGGAGGCCCAAAGGCATGACACCCGCGCTAAAGCCCGGCCTGCGCCGCTGCCTCGTCCGCTTCGCTGGCCTGGCGCGCGGCCTCCAGCCGTTGCGTATGGTCGCCAAGTTGTCGACGCAGCAGCGCATCCAGCGTGATCGGCCGCTCCCAGCGGTCGTAGCTGGCGACGATGGCATGCCGCAGCGCACGCATGTGCGCGCTGTCCGGGCTGGCCGACAGCCGCGTGACCACGCCTTGCCAGCCATCGTGATGGTCGCGGCTGTACGCACGCACCGCGTCGCGACAGGACAACTGCAGCGTCTGCGCCCAGAAACAGGCGAAATAGATATCGCCCGCATGCCAGCCATGCACCTGCAGCAACGCCTGCACGTAACCGCGCGGGGTCCCGGTATAGCGCGCCACTTCGGCGATAAAGCTGTCCGGATAGCGCTGCGCGTAGCTACCCATGTCGGCCAGATGCTGGTCCACCCACGCATCACCGGTGCCGGGGATCACCGCCGGCGCCACCGGCTCTGCCGCAGCACCGGACGCTGGCGTTGCAGCAGGCGAGGTCTGCGCTGCCGCCAATGTCGGCAACAGCAACGCCATCAGCAATGGCAGAGATCGCAACAGGGCGGTGGGCAGTAAACGCATGTGCCGATGATGCCGCATGCCCGCGCCGGTGTCAGGCCGATCGCAGCGCTGCGCCATGTCACGCGTGGTCAACAGTGGTCAGGCAAGCAGCGTGGCGCGCCCAGACTTCAGAGTAGGCACGTGGTACAGGTCGCACCGCGCGTCGGCAATGCACCTGCGCCGGTTGGCGCAGCAGGAATGAGCCGCGCTCAGCGCAGATCGTAAAACCCGATGTGATGCACTTCGCGGCAACCGGTCAGGTCGCAAGACCCAACATAGCCCGGACCGATGTAACGCTGCCGCGCATCGCGGTTATGCGGGCTGCTGTAGGGGTCGGGGCCGTACAGCCCGTTGCCGTAATAAATTTGCCCGTAGGGACGGTTACGCGATGCACCCAGCCGCAAACCGGCGCCATATCCCGGATACCCAACACGATAGCCGGCGTATCCACCGTAGCGATCGTCCGAATACCGGTCCACCGCGAATGCGGAGCTGCCATCGCGCCCATTCGGCCGGGTCTGCAAGGTCGCGATACTCTGACCCTGGGCATCCACATAGCCTTGCTCACGGTCGAAGCGCACCGTGCGGAAATACACCAACTCCCCACCCTCCCGACGCGTGCGCAGGCGAACATAGTCGCCGCCATCGTCGTAGTACGGCTGGCCGTCGCGAAAGATCACTTCGCTGGGGTTGATGACTTCTTCTTCAAGCTCGGCAGCCGCCAGCGGCAGCGTGCCCACCAGCAGACCCAACAACGCGGCCAGGCTGGTGCGATAGGTAAACGACAACATGTGCATTGGTGATCCCCAAGGTCGGCCATGCGTGCGCCCAGCCGGAAACGTCCTGTTGCTAGGGCACCTCAGCGTGCCCGCCTGTTGCATCTGCAGTGATTTTGTTCGCCGCTTTTAGCTTAGCGCGTGCTGCCGGGCCAATGCATCCAGCGCCTGCACCGCCGCCGGCCAGCCGGCCGCATCGGGCACTTCGTGCATCCGTGGCTCGTCGGCGGCCACGCCATGCTCCTGCTCGTGCGCCCAGGTCACCGCGTACGGGGTGTAGATGCCCCAGCCACCGATGGCCAGCACCGGCTCCACATCCGAACGCAACGAGTTGCCGATCATCACAAAGCGCTGTGCCGGCAGGTCGAACTCGCCCAGCACGCGCGCATAGGTCTCGGGGTCTTTTTCGGAGACCACTTCGACGCGCGGAAACAGATCGGCCAGACCGGACTGCTCGATCTTCTGCTCCTGATGGAACAGATCGCCCTTGGTGATCAGCACCACCGCATAGTCGGCGGCGATCGTACTGACCGCCTCGCGTACGCCGGCAATCACCTCTACCGGGTGCTGCAGCGTGGCGCGGCCGATCTCGACGATGCGCTGGATGTCGCGCGCGGCAATGCGCGCCTGCGTCAGCTCGATCGCGGTTTCGATCATCGACAACGTCATGCCCTTGGCGCCGTAACCGAACACCTTGAGATTGCGCCGCTCCACCGTCAGCAGATGCTGCTGCATGCGGCTGTCGCCCAGGTCCAGATAATCGGCCAGAATCGCTTCGAAATCCGCTTCGGCGCTGCGGTAATAGTCCTCGCTCTTCCAGAGGGTATCGTCGCCATCGAAGCCGACCAGTTGGATCGCCTGGCCGTCGCGCTGTGCAAAAGAGGTCATCGCACAAGTCTAGCAGCGCACTGGAGCGTTGCTGTGCTCAGTCGCCTGCGGCATCGCCCGGGCCAGGCTGGTAGCTGACGAATTCATCGCGCGACAGGCGCCCGTCGCCATTGCTGTCGAAACCGGCGAAGTTCTCGCGCAGAACCGGGTCGGCGCTGGCTTCGGCCATCGTCAGCGACCCATCGGCATCGCTGTCCAGGCTGCGAAAACTGCGTGGCACCAGAACGCCTGCTTGCGGTGCGAGCGACGCCTCTGCGCCGCCTTTGGCAGTGGATGACCCGGGCACATCGGCAGGCAGCAATGGCGTGCTGGCAGGCGTTGGTGGATCGATTGGCAATGGCGACATCGCCGGTGCAGCGGTATTGGATGCCGTCGGCGACGGCAATGGCGCCACGGTGGGCAGCTCTGGCGGCGCGGCGAGCGCCAGCAATGGACTCGACAAGCCGACCAACAAGACGATGCGCAACTGAAACATGAAAGAAGACCGGGCAGAAGGCCACACCACCGTAGCGAGGCAGACGTAAAGAAAACGGGAGCGACCCCGGCAGATCGCTCCCGCATGTCCATCCTGTTACTTGCTCATACCGGGCATCCAGAAGCGATGCCACGGATCAAACGACAACTGCTGATCAAACACCTGCTACTGCGAAAGCTGCCTCCTGATATCTGGAAATTGTCAGCAAACAAACTCACTTGCGTTGCAACCTACTGCCTTAATTGCCTTGCGACCCACTCGCTGCGCCGCCCTGCTGCTTGACGACAAACGCCTTGTACTCGTCCGGGGTCAATTGCCCGTCCTTGTCGGAGTCGGCGTCGTTGAAGATCTGCGCAAGCCCAGCGTTGACCTGAGCCTCCTGTGTACTGATGGCGCCGCTGCTATCGGTGTCGACACTCGCCCAGGTCTGGCCGCCGCCGGACTGTGCAGGCTGTGCCGCAGTGGTGGCAGAACTTCCCGACTGGGCCGATGTCGCGGCGGCATCCTGTTGCGTGCTCTGCGCCATGGCCGGTAGCGCCAAGGCGGCAGCAAGGGCGGCGGTGGCAGCGAGCAGCGAGATGCGGTTGCGATTCTTCATTTGGGTGGTCTCCTTGGCTTGGGAATGCACGGTATCGCCGCGCATGGCATCACCCTACCTAGCGCGAATGAATACAAAACCCACCCTAAATTTGCGCGAAACATCCTTTTAACCACAGCGCGGATATTTGCGACTAGCCATCTGTTAGGTCTCGATGAGCCAAACAGAAGTGGCTCATTCAATGCAGGAAAATATGCGAACTCCAACACATTTTTTCGGGCGATGTCAGGCGTTCGGCGGCGCGTCGTCCCAGCTCCCGGAGCTGAACAGTTTCCAACCCAGTACCACGCCGGCAATCGCGCCGAACACTTCCAGCACCACACGCGATCCCAGCTCGTTGGGATCGTGGATCCTGGCCAACGCGATGCGCGCATACAACGGCGACTCCAGCCGCACGATGCTGGTGTAGACAAGATTCCAGATGTCGTAACCGGCGCCGATCGCAACTGCGAGCAGGCAGGCGATCCCCAGCGTGTGCCCATGGGTGAACTGCAGGCGCCGCCCGCTGTACTCCACTGCCGCAAACACCAGCACACCCAGCACCAACGCGATCAAACCAGCCTCCAGCGAACCGAGCAGGCCGAAGTGCAGAGACAAATTCATCGTGACGATCCGGGTAGCAGGCGCATCAGTCTAGCGGCTGCGGGCGACCGATCCCTGCCAGACCCGCAGGAACGACCGGTCACGCGAATGGGGTTTGGCTGGGCAAACCGCTTACTCGATCGTGCGACAAGCCACGCTCATGCATCGTCCTGCCCGCGCGCGCTCACCTGCGCCTCGCCCTCGTCGTCCCACTGCACGCTCACCGAGATCGGCTTGCAGCAGACCTGGCAATCTTCGATGTAATGCTGATCGCCGCCGGTCAGGTCCAGCGTGAGCGTGATCCACTCCCCGCAATACGGGCAGGCGATATCGACAAAACGTTCCGGGTCGGACATGACAGTTCCTTGAAGTGGCAATTTACGCTACGCGGCAATCAGGCCACGCGCAGCGCGCGGATGGCGGGCAGCACGCGCAGTGTACGAGCGGCGTTGACCGCTGCCGAGCGCCCACGACCACCGGCGACAGCGCAGCGGCTTCGTGCCCGATCAGTTGACCGGAACGTCGTACGCAGTGTCGGGCGTGGGCTCGGGACGCAGAGTGAAGTGCCACCACTCCATCGGATAGTTGGCAAAGCCCTGCGCCGCCATCGCACGCAGCAAGCGCTGACGGTTCGCCCGCTGCGCGGCGCCGATATCGGGTGCATCGGTATGCGCACGCGCATCGAAGAAATCGAAATCGGTGCCCATATCGACCGCAAGACACTGGCCTGATCGGCAATCCAGCAAGCCCAGATCCAGCGTCGCACCGCGGCTATGGCCGGAGGTCTCGGCGATGTAATCGCCCAGCAGCGCGCGCTTGTCCACGCGCGGGTAGTACTGCGCCTTGCTCGCCTGCTCCTGCAGATCCCCTGCCCAGGCCACGAACGCCTGCACCGCCCGCACCGGTCGATAGCAATCGAACACCTGCAGCCGATATCCCTGGGCCTTGAGCGTACGCGCCACCCGCGCCAACGCCTCCGCCGCCGGACGCAGCAGATAGCAGGTCGGCGCCGCATACCCCGGCACCACACGCCCGGTGAAGTTGTTGCTGCCCGCATAGCGCATGTCCACCGCGATCTCCGGCGCAAGGCTGCGCACATCGATCAGGCCGGCTTGTGCGGGTGTCTGCGCTGGCGAAACACGCACCTCGGCTGCGTTTACGGCAAACGGTAGCGCGACCATCATCAGCAACGTTCTCCAGATCGCCTGCGGCCAGTCACGGCGCTGATTTTGTAACAGTTTGGTTTTCTGCATGGTCTTACTCCTGTGCAAGCCGCAAACGACGCGCGCCATTCGCCGATCTTTACCCAATTGCCGAAGAGGTGGCTTGGCCACTTCGACCAGGATCCGCTTACGGTCCATCGCCCTCAAGCGGCTCGGCAGCGCCAGGCAGGCTTGGTGGCCGCAGTGGTCCGGTCAACGCGTACAGAATGCGCAGATCCTCAGCATCCAATGTGCGTGCATCGTTGCCGCGATAGTGGTGGTGAAAGGCGCGCAGCGTCGCGGCGGGATCCTCGACGCTGTAGCCGAGCAGGGCGAGCGCTTGCCACGGGTCGAAACCGGCCGGCGCAGCCGGGGCGTCGGCTACGGGCCAGCGGCCGAATCCGGCGTCGGCCAGGCGTTTCCAGGGAAACAGGGGGCCGGGGTCGTTCTTGCGCGTCGGCGCGACGTCTTCATGGCCGACGATCTGCGTGCGCGGGATGCGCAAGCGCGTGCACAGGTCGTCCAGCAAGACCAGCAGGCTGTCGATCTGCACGGACGCGAACGGCTCACTGCCGTCGTTGTCCAGCTCGATGCCGATCGAAGCGGAATTGATGTCGGTAATGGTGCCCCAGCGCCCGGCACCGCCGTGCCAGGCGCGCTGGTCGTCGCTGACCAACTGATAACGCTGCCCATCGTCGCCGATCAGATAATGCGCACTGACCCGGCCACCGCTGTTACGCCCGCGCAGCGTACTCAGACTTTGCTGCACCGAGTGCTGGTCGGTGAAGTGCAGCACGATCAGGATCGGCCGCCGCGTGTCGTAATTGGGCGACGGCACCCACTGGGCCAGCGGATTGCGCTGCGGCGCATGCGCGCAAGCACCCAACGACAGCACGACCAGGCAACACGCGGCGCGTAGCCAGAGCGATGGCGACAGGGTGGTAGTGGGCGACATCGGACTCTCCGGGTGACTGGCGAAACGACAAAGACATGCGCCGTGCCTGCGCCTGGATGGACACCGCACGCGGTGCACCCATTATCTGCCGAGCGTCATGAAGTTGCAGCGGCCGCGAGCAGCGCTGCAAGCGCGGTAGGCACCGCGGCATGCGCCACGCGTACACTGCAATCCATTGCGCTCGTCGCAGGTGCAGAATGCGCTTGCAGCATTGGTCTCTCGCACAGCACCTCGTCAGTCGCTACATCCATCAAGAGCCTTCTTCATGCCATTGTCGCGCCGCCTGCTGACGTTGTTGCTGCTGGTCACCGGCCTGCCCTGCAGTGCGGCTCCGGCAACGCATGCCGTTCCTGTGCAGCAGACGGCCCCATTTGCGATCAGCGATGCGCAGCTGACAGCCGATTACTGGATCCAACGCAGTCGCACCGCACCAACGCTGCGCATGACTTCCGCACAGATCGCCAGCTTCAATGCGCGCTTGCTGCGTGACGATGTCTCCATGCACGATCTGTCACAGCTGCCCGAAGCTCTCCCTGCTGCCGATGTACGCGCACGCATCGAGAAACTGTCGGCCACGCCAACGCGTGCGTTGTACGGCGCGGACGGACAGCCCATCGACACAACACGCTTGGCCGCGTTGCGCCACGCACTGGCATTGGATGCACTCCCCGCCCAGGTAACGCCACGCTTCGCGCTGGTGGTGCGGCGCACCGCGCTACGCACCTTCCCAACTGCGCAACGTGCGTTCACCACCACTGACGACCACGATATCGACCGCTTCCAGGAATCGGCGCTCTACCCCGGCACGCCGGTGGCGGTGTTGCACACCAGTGCCGATGGCGCATGGCAATTCGTACTGGCCGCCAACTACGCCGCATGGGTCGCCAGTGATCGTCTCGCAATCGGTACACGCGCCGAAGTGCTGGGCTACGCACAACGCAGCCCACGCGTGATGGTCACCGCTGCACGCGTGCAAAGCGCTTACACACCAGAACTACCGGCAATTTCTGCGCTGACGCTGGACATGGGCACCAGCGTGCCGCTGCTCAATGACTGGCCACCGCAACAGCCGGTCAACGGGCAGTTGCCGCTCGCAGCCTATGTCGTGCAACTGCCACTGCGCAACCAACAAGGCAGCTTGCAACTGGTGCCGGCACTGATCCCGCGCGGTGCCGACGCGCGCACTGGTCCGTTGCCGGCCACGCATGCAGGGCTATTGCGTCAAGCATTCAAATTCCTTGGCGAACGCTATGGCTGGGGCAACGATTACGACGCGCGCGACTGCAGCGGCTTCGTGCTGGATGTGTATCGCAGCCTCGGCATCGCGTTGCCGCGCAATACCGGCGATCAGGCGCGTAGTCCGGCGTTACGTAACGTGCCGTTCGATGTGCGCGCGCCATTGCCGCAACGCCTGCAACAACTCGCACAACTGCAGGTAGGCGACCTGCTCTATATCCCGGGCCATGTGATGCTGGTGATCGGGCATGAACATGGTGCACCGTGGGTCATCCACGATGTGGCAGGCGCCAACTATCGCGCGGCCGATGGCAGCGTGCAGCGCGCGCGCTTGAACGGCGTATCGGTCACCCCGCTGCTGCCACTGCTCGCCAGCGACGGAACGCCGTTTGTCGATCACATCACCCGCATCCAACGCATCGCACCGATTGGCTCCCCATGAAGATCACCGGCTTCCGCCTCGGCATGCTGCGCGTGCCGTTGAAAACTCCGTTCAAGACCGCGGTCCGCACCGTGCAGGCGATCGAGGATGTGGTGGTGCTGTTGCAGACCGACAGCGGCCATATCGGCTATGGCGCAGCGCCGGCCACCGCACCGATCACCGGCGATACGCATGGTTCTATCGTCGCCGCGATCCAACAGTGCATCGCCCCGAAGTTGATCGGCCAGGACGTGGCCGATCTCAACCGGCTATGTGCGCTGGTGCAACACGCGCTGGAGCGCAATACCAACGCCAAGGCGGCAGTGGAAATCGCGCTCTACGATCTGTGGGCGCAGGCATTGGGTACCCCGCTATATCAGGCGCTCGGTGGCGGCACGCCGCGCATCACCACCGATATCACCATCAGCGTCGATGCCATCGACACGATGGTGGCCGATGCGCTATCCGCGCTCGCACGCGGCTATGGGTCGCTGAAGATCAAGGTCGGCAAAGACGGCGATTCGGATGTCGAACGCATCAAGGCGATCCATGCGGCGGTCACTGGCCGCGCATCGCTGCGCCTGGATGCCAACCAGGGTTGGACGCCCAAACAGGCGGTGCGCACGATGCGCACGCTGGAAGACGCAGGCATCGTGATGGAGCTGGTGGAGCAGCCGGTCAAGGCGGCCGACATCGACGGACTGGCCTTCGTCACGGCGCGGATCGACACGCCGGTGATGGCCGACGAAAGCGTGTTCTCGCCGATCCAGGCGATCGAGCTCATCCAGCGCCGCGCCGCCGACATCGTCAACATCAAACTGATGAAGACCGGCGGACTCTCCAACGCAATCCGTATCGCCGATATCGCAGCGTTATATGGCGTGCCGTGCATGATCGGTTGCATGATCGAATCCAGCATCAGCGTGGCGGCGGCGGTACATCTGGCCGTGGCCAAGGCCGACAGCATCACCCTGGCGGATCTGGATGCGCCCGCACTCGGGCAGTTCGATCCCACCGAGGGCGGCGTGCACTTCGACGAAGCGCAACTCCATATCGACGACTCGCCGGGTCTGGGCATCCGACGCATTCGCGGACTGGAGCTGTTGTCGGATTAAAGCGCAGCTGGATATTTCCAAGCCGCGTCGGTCGGTCTGTCGAGCGCGCGGTGCCCTCGCCGCTCGCAGGACACGCCGTAAATCCGTCCGTAGAGGCTCGGTGGCGGCATCCATGCCGCCACACGGTCCCGCAAGCGGCGAGGACACCGCACCAGAGAGTGGGTCGGTTGCGTTGTTGAAAACATACACAACGACCATCTCCACTGGTCCTTGCCCGTCCACCGTCGCGGGACCTTACGCGGCATGGATGCCGCGTAAGAGCCTACACGGACGTACTTGCGGCGTGTCCCGCGATGGTGGGCGGGCAAGGGCCCTGCAGCAAACCCGCAGATCAGCCGCTCTGCAAGTGATCTATCCGCACTGTCCAACCACGCCAAGACAACCGCAACCTCTCGGTCTTAAGCCGGCGCCGCCAAGCACGCATACAAACATCGCGCGCGCATGCGCCACACAGCCGCATTGCTGGGTACAGTAGCGATAAGGTGTTGGTCCGTGATGCAGTGCCGAGGCACCGCACTGTCGCCGCCAACGACCGATCGACTCAACGCAGCTCACCCCTGCCAGACCCATTCCTCCGGAGCCTGCATGCGCCTTGCCACCGTGTTTCGATCCGTCGCGTTGTTGGCGCTGACAAGCTGCAGCAGCCTTGCCGTCGCTGCCAGTCCAATCGATGCGCTGAATCGAGCGCGCGCATTGATCGTGGTGACCACACCGGATTGGAACAGCACACAGGCGCGCCTGCAGACATTTACCCGTGTGGATGGCCACTGGCAACCGGCCGCACCAGGGTTTGCGGTGGCGCTGGGCCGCCATGGCAGCGCCTGGGGCGATGGCCTGCATCCTGCACAGACGCAAGGCCTGCAGAAGCGCGAAGGCGACGGCCGCAGCCCGGCCGGTGTCTTCGCCATCGGCCCTGCCTTCGGTTATGCCCCGAGTATCGACAGCACGATGCCGTACCAGGCGATGACCGCCACCAACTACTGCATGGATGTACCGAGCTCGCCGCTGTACAACCGCATCGTCGATGCCGCACAGGTCGGTGAGGCAGCGGTGGCCGGGTCGACCGAACCGATGCGCCTGGATCTGCAACATCCCGGCGATGCACGTTACAGCGAAGGCTTCGTGATCGCGCACAACCCCAACGCGATCCCCGGTCATGGCAGCTGCATCTTCGCCCACCTATGGCGCACGCCGGGCCAGTTCACCGCCGGTTGCACCGCCATGGCGCCGGCCGATATGCAACGCCTGCTGGCCTGGTTGAAGCCCGACGACAAACCGCTGTTCGTGCTGTTGCCGCGTGCCGAATACGCACGCTTGCAAGCACAGTGGCAGCTGCCCAAGTTGAAGGACGCCGCACGATGAACACACCGGTTCCGGCTCCCGATTCCACTGGGCTGGTGCGCGTCGTCAGCCGTTGGCAGATCGTCGGATTGTCGATCAACGATGTGATCGGCAGCGGCATCTATCTGCTGCCGGCGGCCACCGCCGCGCTGCTGGGGCCAATGAGCCTGTGGGCGGTGATGCTGGCCGGCCTGGCGGTGGCCTTACTGGTGTTGTGCTATGCGCAGGCGGCGAGTTATTTTGATACGCCAGGCGGTAGTTACCTATACACGCGCGAGGCGTTCGGCCCCTTCGTCGGTTTTCAGATCGGCTGGATGATCTGGCTCACCCGCATCAGTTCGGCAGCCGCATTGAGCAACGGCCTGGCCGACGCGGTCGCGCGGTTCTGGCCGACCGTCGCCACCGAGCAGTGGGCACGTCTGCTGGTGGTGGTCGGCTCATTGGGATTGCTCACCGCCATCAATGTGATCGGAGTGAAATCGGCCGCGCGCACCGGCATCGCCCTGGTGATCGGCAAGCTGGTGCCGCTGCTGTTGTTCGTGGCAATCGGCCTGTTTTATGTGGATTGGTCGTGGGCCTTCGCCGGCACCACGCCGGACTTGCGCGACCTGGGCAATCTAGGCGAAGCCGCCTTATTGTTGCTGTTCGCCTACGCAGGCTTCGAAAACATTCCTGCTGCCGCTGGCGAATACCGCAATCCACGTCGCGATGTGCCGTTTGCGCTGATCACCATGATCGTCACCGTGACCTTGATCTACGCAGCGGTACAAGTCGTCGCACAAGGCACGCTGCCCAATCTTGCCGCCTCGCCTACACCGTTGGCCGATGCCGCAAGCCGCTTCGGTGGCGAAGCGCTGGCGCTGATTCTCACCGTTGGCGCCACCATCTCCATCCTCGGCACCACCAGCAACACGGTGATGCTCGGGCCACGCTTTTTGTTCGCGCTCGCACAAGATGGGTATGGCCCGGCATTTCTGGCGCGCGTGCATCCGCGCTTCCACACCCCTGCAGCGGCAGTGATCACCCAAGGCGTGTTGTCGCTTGGATTGGCGTTGTCCGGGTCGTTCACGCAGCTGGCGCTGTTGTCGATGGTCACGCGGCTGTTTGCGTATATCGGCACGGCTGCAGCGGTCATCGTGCTGGCGCGTCGTTACCGGCAACGTACCGACACCTTGCGTCTACCGGGTGGGCCAGCCATTCCCATCGCCGCACTGCTGTTGTCGCTTGGCCTGCTGGCCAGTGCCAGCTGGCAGAATCTGGCCGCCGCCGGCATCGCCTTGCTGGTGGGCTGGGCGTTTTATCTGTTCCCACGCAAGCAGGTCTAAGGATTTCGCAACACACTCGCGCAGGGCTCACGCACACCTAACTGCACGCACCTAACGCTGCAGCTCTTACCTGCATGGGAGTTTGCGATGAAACTGCGCCGTGTCTACAGCACACCCGATATCGCTAGTGCGCAACGCGTCATGCAGGCCGCACGCAGCGCAGGCATCGACAACGATGCGTTGTCGCTGATTGCCCGTTCGGATATCGAGCTGGAAGACGTGCCTGACGAGCGCAAGAATGCCAAGACCGATTTTCTTCCCGCTGCCGCGCGTGGCGCCGCAACGGGCGGTGCCGCAGGCTTAGTCGCCGGTCTGGTTGCCATCGCAGTGCCTCCCATCGGCCTCACCATTGCCGGGGCCGGCGTCATGGCGCTGGCAGGCGCGCTGGTCGGCACCTGGTCGTCTGCACTGATCGGGGCCACCGTACCCGATCCGATTCGTCGCCAGTTCGAAGAGGAAATTCAGGCCGGGCGCGTATTGGTGATCATCGATGCCGACGAGCCGTCGCTGCTGCATGCCGAAACCAGCCTGGTGGCTGCGGGTGCAACACCATTGCCCTACGAGGCCGCATCGGCGGCGACTTGAATGCGGTCGGAGACGGGCGACAGCCGGCCAATTGCAAGGGACCTTGGTTTCAGCATCGCAAGCCGGACCGGTTTTATGGAACTCACCTCGACCCGACGCCTTGATGCCCTCCTCACCTGCCCTGGCAACGGATTTAACACCTGTCCACCTACGGTAGCTGGCACATTCACCGTGGAGACGAGCATGAACGTGCCGTATCAGATTCCAGGCCGTGCGCCGGACGAAGACCGCAGCCAGAACGTATCCAACTATTGGCGTGAGCGCTTCACCGAAGAGCCGTATTACACCGAAGGTGACCGTTACGAAGATTACGAGGGCGCCTACTTGGCAGGACATGAAGCACGTATCCGTGAAAACGCGCGTGCCTATGACCAGGTAGAAGCCGAATTGCACCGCGAATGGGAAGCCAATCGCGGCACCGAAGGTTTGAGCTGGAGCAAGGCCCGTCACGCAGTCAAGCGTGCCTGGGAAAACGCGACGGACTTTGTCACCGGCGATAGCAAGTCAAAGCCCTGAAAACAACAACGCCACCGTCGAGGTGGCGTTGTTGTTTCAGCGTGGTCAGGCATCAGTCCAGTGGCGGCGGTGCCGCGCGCGAAATAGGCAACCTGCTGTCGACATCCATCGCATCGCGCGTGTTCTTCTGCACCGCAACCGCACCGAACAGACTCAATGCATACGCCATTGCATAAAAGCCTTTCTCGCTGAGCAACAAGGTCGCGTTGATCAAGCCAATCGCCAATAGCAGCAGTGCGATGATCAGCGAGAACCAGCAGATCGCGTAATACAGTCCCGTCACCGGAATACCGTCCGCGCGGTCACGCACACTCTTCTGCAGCGACACCGATGCGAACAAGCCAAACAGCAGCAACGTAAAGTAGTAGCCTTTTTCGTTGAGCATCATCTGCGCATTCCACAACCCGATCAGGTAGGCAGTGCTGCCCAGCAGCAATGCGGCCCAGGATGCGGCGATAAAAGCAGGCGAGGTTTTTTGCGTGGCAACCATGGAAACTCCTTTTCATGGTGGAGCAGGAAGGTGGGACGCACACGTCTCACAGAGAAAGTGATCTACGACAAGGCGGCCTCGAAGGCGTCGTGTAAGGTACTTGAAAACCCGACGCGGGACACGTTGCGGGAGGGCTGCAGCGTCACCGCGCCTTATCCCCTGGAGGACCACATGTCTGTCCGACGTCTGCTTGCACTGGCCTGCTCGGCCACGCTGTTCACCACCGGCGCCGCATTTGCCGCGCCCGCCGCCGCACCTGCGGCGTCCATTCCCAAGGCGCAGTGGCCATTCCAGGCCACCACCGTTGCCGATTTCGACGAACCCTGGGCGATGACCTTCCTGCCTGACGGCAGTTTGCTGGTCAGCGAAAAACGCGGCTCGCTGATGCGGCTTGATCCCAAGACCAAGCGCAAAAGCGCCATCACCGGCATCCCGACCGTGGCCTACGGCGGCCAGGGCGGCTTTGGCGACGTGCTCGCGCACCCGCGCTTTGCTCGCAATGGCCTGGTCTATGTGAGTTATGCCGAACCAGGCGAAGGCGATACACGCGGCGGTGCCGTGGCGCGGGCCAAACTGACCCTGGATGCCACCGGCGGCGGCACGCTGTCGGACTTCAAGGTGATCTGGCGTCAGGACCCCAAGGTCACCGGCAATGGACACTTCGGGCACCGCCTGGCATTCGATCAGGCCGGCAAACTGTGGATCAGCTCCAGCGAACGGCAGAAATTCACCCCCGCGCAGGACATGAAAGCGAATCTCGGCAAACTGATCCGGCTCAATGACGACGGCAGCGTGCCGGCCGACAATCCCTTCGTTGCGCAAGGCGGTGTCGCCGCGCAAGTGTGGTCGCTGGGCCATCGCAACATCCTGGGCATCGCGTTCGACAGCAAGGGCCGCTTGTGGGAACACGAGATGGGCCCGATGGGCGGCGATGAGCTGAATCTGATCCAGCGCGGCGCCAACTATGGTTACCCGATCGTCTCCAATGGCGACAACTACGACGGCACCCCGATTCCCGACCACAACACCCGCCCGGAATTCGCCGCGCCCAAGATCAGCTGGACACCGGTGATCTCGCCGGCCGGCTTTGTGATCTATAGCGGCAAGCAGTTCCCGACATGGCGCGGCAACGGCTTCATCGGCGGGTTGTCGTCGATGGCATTGGTGCAGGTCTCGCTCGGCGATCAGCCGCGCGAAGTGGCCCGCTACGACATGGGCGCACGTATCCGCGAAGTGGAACAAGGGCCAGATGGCGCGCTGTGGTTGCTGGAAGACGAAGCCAGTGGCAGCACCGGGCGTTTGCTCAAGCTGACACCCAAGAGCAAAGCCGCAGTCGAGAACGATGCGTAAGTTGGTGCATCGCCTGGATCGCTGCGCCAATGCGTGCTGCGTCAGGTAGCAGCACGGAGTGATGACTCGCACCATCGCCATGCGCTCGTTGAGCGCTGGCGATGGTGACGATCAAGCGAATTGCTTGGGTGGCGATTTGCGCTGCATTGCGTCGGCTTGGCCAAACGCAACGCTCTTGCTGACAACTGCATCAGCGCAAACTGGTGATGACCAGCCGTTAGACATACGGTCAACCGAAAGCGGCGGCTCCAAACGCACCGGCTTCCTCGGAGGACACGCTTTCAGCCTTCCAGCAACTCGAAGGTCACTGCCTCGCCACTCTTGGCCGATGCGCAGACCCACACATCGAACAATCCCGGCTCGGCGCCGAATACGCCCTTGGGGTCAGTGAAGGCCAGCGCATCGCGTGCAAGGGTAAACACCACGTCCGTGCTTTCGCCAGGCTGCAACAACACCTTGCGAAAGCCCTTGAGTTCGCGCACCGGGCGCACCCGGCTGGCCACGCGATCGTGCACATACAGCTGTACCACTTCTTCGCCTGCAACGCGACCGGTATTGGTCACGCGCGTGGTGATGGTCAGCGCCTGATCCCAACCAACCTGCGCGCTGCTCAGCTGCGGCGGCGCATACGCAAACGTGGTGTAACTCAAGCCATGCCCGAACGGATACAACGGCTCGTTGGGCATTTCGCGCCAGCGCGCCTTGTATTCGGACAAGGTCGGCAATTCCGGGCGGCCGGTGCGCAGATGGTTGTAGAAATACGGCTGCTGCCCGGTCACCTGCGGGAAGCTGATCGGCAGCCGCGCAGACGGGTTGTAGTCGCCGAACAACACATCGGCCACGCCGGTGCCGGTCTGCGTGCCCAGATACCAGGTCACTGCAATCGCATCGGCATCGCGCACCGCACCGCTCAATGCCAGCGCGCGCCCATTGCGCAACAACACCACCATCGGTGTGCCAGTGGCGGCAATGGCTTCGGCCAGCGCCTGCTGTGCCGGCGGCAACACGATCTCGGTGCGCGACTGCGCCTCGCCACTGAACCGCTGCGGCTCGCCCAGCGCCAGCACCACCACATCGGCGGCCTGCGCCGCATCAATGGCGGCGGAAATCCCGCCCGGCAGCGGCTCTTCCAGGCCGCAGCCCGGCACCACGCTCAGATGCTCACCACCGACCACCGCACGCACGCCCTGCTCCAGGGTCACATAGCGTTCCTTGTCGCCGAACAGCGTCCAGCAGCCCTCGATATTCTCGCGGTCCTGCACGAACGGCCCGATCAGCGCGATGTGCTGTCCGCTTTTCTTCAACGGCAACACGTCGCCGTCGTTCTTCAGCAACACGATCGAACGCCGCGCCGCATCGCGCGACAACCCATCGTGCGCCGGCAGATGCGCGGTATCGGCTTCGCGTGCCGGATCCAGCGAGCGATACGGATTGTCGAACAAGCCGATCGCTTCTTTGAGCTGCAGCATGCGACGCACACTCGCATCCAGCGTGGCCATCGGCACCTCGCCGCTTTCCACCAGCGACGGCAGATGCGCAGCATAAAAGCCGCTCTGCATGCTCAGATCCAGGCCGGCCAGGAAGGCTTTTTTGGTCGCATCGCGCTCATCGGTGGCGTAACCGTGCGCGATCAATTCCATGTCGGCGGTGTAATCGGAAATCACCACGCCGGGGAACTGCCATTCGCCGCGCAGGATCTCGGTCAGCAACTCGTGGTTGGCGCTGGCTGGCACGCCGTTGATGTCGTTGAACGAGGACATCACGGTCAGTGCGCCGGCATCGAAGGCGGCCTTGAATGGCGGCAGATGCACATCGCGCAAGGTTTGCGGCGCGATGTCCACGGTGTTGTATTCCATGCCCGCCGCCACCGCGCCATAGGCGGCAAAGTGCTTGGGCGTGGCCAACAGCGAATCGGCGGCTTTGAGATCGCTACCCTGGAAACCGCGCACGCGGGCGGCGGCAAACGCCGCGCCCAGCAACACGTCTTCGCCGGCGCCTTCCGCGCCACGGCCCCAGCGCTGATCGCGCGCAATGTCCACCGCCGGTGCGTAGGTCCAGTGCAGGCCAGCGGCGGTCGCTTCGATCGCGGTGGCGCGCGCGGTGCGCTCGGCCAGTTCCGGCTCGAAGCTGGCCGCTTCGCCCAGTGGAATCGGGAACACCGTGCGCATGCCGTGGATCACGTCGGCGGCCAGGATCACCGGGATGCCCAGACGGCTTTCTTCCACCGCCACTTTCTGGATCTGGACGCCCAGCGCGGCGCCAACGCCATTGAACAGCGAGCCGACCCGGCCCTGCCGGACCTGCTGCAGCACCTCGTCGGCGTTGAGCACATTGGCTTCGGGATTCACGTCCGGCGCGAACGGCCGCACCATGTCGGCGAACACACCCAACTGTCCGACCTTCTCTTCGACGGTCATCTGGGCAATCAGGGTTTCGATGCGATCAGCAGCCATGAGATCCTTGAGAAAACGTTTACATGGCCGTCAATTCTAGCCTGACGCGACCGCGAGGATGCAACTCTTCTGCCTGTTCAGGCTGATATTCAGCCCCGTTGGCAGACGTTGGACGGCAAAATGACGACCTGCCTTGCAGTCGCTCCCGCGCCACCGCAACCGCTCAATACCTGCCATCGGTGGGCGCCCGGAACCTACAGACGGCCCAGCCGCCGACAACACCGAGCGCTACTGTAAGGCCAGGGAGCGGATACACCCTATAGAGAAGGTGGCACGTCAGCAGAAACGCGCGTGCGCTCGATGATCACCCCCACCGCCTGCGCCCCGCGCACCGCACCCGGCTTGCTCAGCTTCAGCCGCAGCCAGTGCACCCCAAACTCGTCCAGCACGATCGCCGCGCAGCGCTCGGCCAGCGTTTCCACCAGCCCGAAGTCGGAGGCCTGCACGAACTCGATCAGCCGCTTGCTCACCGCCTTGTAGTTCAGCGTGTCGGCAATGTCGTCGCTGGTGGCCGGAATGCGGTTGTCGAACCCCATCTCCAGATCGAACCGCAGCGTCTGGCGGATGCGCCGCTCCCAGTCGTAGATGCCGATCAGCGCATCGATTTCCAGGCCTTCGATAAAAACTTTGTCCATGGGGAGCCGTGATTGGGGATTGGGGATTGGGGATTGGGGATTGGGGATTGGCAAGAGCGGAGCACATGAAGCGAAGGAAAGGGCTTTTACGAATCCCCAATCCCAACTCCCGAATCCCGCGCCGCCACGAGTGGCGGCAGCGCAGCCATATCCCAGCGCGGCGTCACATGCACCGCCGCATCGGCGCGCTCGCCGGCCTCCAGCCGCAGCGCGCCGGCGAAGGCGATCATCGCGCCGTTGTCGGTGCACAAGGCCGGGCGTGGGAAGCACACCCGGCCGCCGCGCCGCTGCGCCGCCTCCTGCAGCCGCGCGCGCAGGCGCTTGTTGGCACCCACGCCACCGGCCACCACCAGCGTGTTGCAGTCGGCCGCATCCAGCGCGCGCAGGCACTTGATCGCCAGTGTCTCCACCACCGCATCCTCGAACCCGCGCGCGATGTCCGCGCGCGTGGTGTCGAACTGGTCGCTGGCGCGCCAGGCCAGCAGCACCTGGGTCTTGAGCCCGCTGAAACTGAAATCCAGGCCGGGCCGGTCGGTCATCGGTCGCGAGAATTTATAGCGTCCCGGTGTGCCGGTTTCGGCCAGGGCAGCGAGCTGCGGGCCGCCCGGATACGGCAGACCCATCATCTTGGCGGTCTTGTCGAAGGCCTCGCCGGCTGCATCGTCCAGCGTTTCTCCGAGCACTTCATAACACCCCAGCGCCTTGACCGACACCAGTTGGGTGTGGCCGCCAGAGACCAGCAGCGCCACGAATGGCGGCTGCGGCGGGTCGTCTTCCATCAACGGCGCCAGCAGATGACCTTCCATGTGATGCACACCGATCGCCGGCACATCCAGCGCCCAGGCCAGCGAGCGCGCCACACCGGCACCTACAAGGAGTGCGCCCACCAGGCCCGGGCCTGCGGTATAGGCCACGCCATCGAGTTCGTCGATGCGCAAGCCGGCCTCGTCCAGGGTCTGGCGGATCAGCGGCAGCAACTTGCGCACGTGGTCGCGGCTGGCCAGCTCCGGTACCACCCCGCCGTATTCGGCATGCAGCGCAATCTGGCTGTAGACCGCATGCGCGCGTAACGCCGGCACGCCGGACAGCGCGGTGTCGTAGACCGCCACACCGGTCTCATCACACGATGATTCGATCCCAAGAACTTTCACGGCAACTCGGCAGACAGGCACATGCGGCCTATTTTCGCAGCTTTTGCGCTGCGCAGATTGGCCAGAGGAGATATGCTACGCCGCCGTGCGATCGCTGCCGGATCAGGCCAAAACGCACGCTCTTATTGGCCTGCAGAAGCAAATCTTGCAGGGGGCTTGCAGGTCGTTGGCAAGTCGTTATAATGCGCGGCTCGCCGGGGCAACCCGGAAATTCCGTCACGCGAGTCCGCTCGCACCCGCCCGGGGCTCCCGGACGGAAATCCCATTATCTGGAGAACCCATGCCCAGCGTTAAAGTCCGCGAGAACGAGCCCTTCGAATTTGCGCTCCGCCGTTTCAAGCGCACCTGCGAAAAGGCCGGCGTGCTGGCCGAAACCCGCAAGCGCGAGTTCTATGAAAAGCCGACCCAGGAGCGTAAGCGCAAGGCTGCCGCTGCTGTGAAGCGTCAGTTGCGTCGTTCCTCGCGCGACGTCACCAAGCGTCAGCGCTTGTACTGATCGAACGCGGTTCCCTGCCGGTGGGCATGCGCTGTAGGCGCGGCTCATCGGGATCGAACCCAAGAGCCGGCACGCGCAAGCGTCGCCGGCTTTTTGTATTGGTTTTTTTCAACACGCAACCTCAGGAGTCACCGCATGCCCCTCAAGCAGCAGCTCACCGATGACATGAAAGCCGCCATGAAGTCCGGCGACAAGCACAGCCTGGGCGTGATCCGGCTGATCAATGCCGCGATCAAGCAGAAGGAAGTGGACGAGCGCATCGAGATGGACGATGCGGCCGTGATCGCCGTGCTCGACAAGATGGTCAAGCAGCGCAAGGACTCGGTCACCCAGTTCGAAGCCGCCGCGCGCGAAGACCTGGCGCAGATCGAGCGCGAGGAGATCGTGGTGATCGAGCGCTATTTGCCGGCCAAGATGGGCGAAGCCGAGATCGTCGCCGCCATCCAGGCTGCGATTGCAGAAACCGGCGCCAGCAGCCCCGCCGACATCGGCAAGCTGATGGGCGCGCTCAAGCCAAAGCTGGCCGGTCAGGCCGACATGGGCCTGGTCTCGACCCTGGTCAAGAAGAGTCTGGCAGGCTGAAATCTGCCTCCGCATTGCCCTGTGCTTGATTGCCAGGGCAATACAGATCTCCGCGCAAGCAGGGATCTCGGTGCCGCATCGTGCGCACCACATCGCGCGACATCCAGCGCCCGCTTTCACCAGACCTTCGATTCGGCCCTGTTAGAACAGGTCCGCCAATGCAGGCACGGGCGAAGCATTCCGCATACCGGTTTCGTCCTCTCACCCCTGCACGCATCACGGTATGCCCAAGGATTTCCCCCGCCGGTGACGAAGCTCTCAACCGAACACCTGCAGAAGCATCTGGGCCGCCTGCAACGCAGCCTGCCGATGGCACTGCTCAATCGCTTTCTTGAGATCGACGTGATGACGCAGGCCGCGTCGCTGTCGTTCTACGCCTTGCTGTCGCTGGCACCGCTGCTGGTGTTGCTGCTGTGGCTGACTGCATCGCTGTATCCGCCTGCGCAGGAAGCCTTGGTGCAGCAGATTGCGCAGCTGGCCGGCGGTAGCGCAGCGGAAGTCGCCGACACGGTGATCCGCAATGCCACCGATCAACCCGGCGTGGGCTCGCTGGCCGGCCTGTGGAGCACGCTGTTGCTGTTCATCGGCGCCACCGCGGTGTTTGCGCAGTTACAGAACGCATTGAACCTGATCTTCCGCACTGACAAGGAGCGCCTGGAAGGCGTCGTGGCGTGGCTGAAGAAGCGCGTGTTCTCGTTCGGCGTGATCCTGGCGCTGGGCTTCTTGTTGATCGTGTCGATGATTGCCACCACCGCGCTGCAAGTGGTGTTCGCACGCCTGCCCTCGGTACTGCCGGCGATCGGGTATGTCACCACCCTGGCGCTGTATTCGCTCGCCTTCGCGTTTCTGTATCGCTATCTGCCCGATCGCACCGTGAACTGGCGGCAGGCCTTTGTCGGCGGCGTCATCACCGCGTTGTTGTTTGCATTGGGGCGCTACGGCATCGGCCTGTACATCGCCAAGGCGGCACCCGGCAGCGCGTATGGCTCGATGGGCACCTTGGTGATCCTGCTGGTGTGGATGTACTACGCCTCAGTGGTGTTCTTCGTCGGCGCCTTGCTGACCGCCGTGATCGACGAGCGCGTGCGCTCGCACCGCAAGCTGCGCGAGGCCGGGGTGGATACGGACAACCTGCCGCCGGCGGACGACGAACCGAGCGTCACGCCGCAGCCGGAAACGCCGGCACGCAGTTGATTGCGCCCGGCGCGGCCTGTGCCATGTGTGGCAAGGCTGCACGTAGTGACGCACTGAGGGCCTTCGCTCTCTAAGAGCCTTCGTTCGCTGAAGCCGGCGAGCGCCAGCGGCTGGGATATCCTAGCGGGATGGCCCGCATCCCCGACGCATTCATCGACGAACTGCTCGCACGCACCGACATCGTCGAGGTGGTGGGCGGTCGCGTGCCGCTCAAGCGTCAGGGCAAGGAATACTCGGCGCGCTGCCCGTTCCATGACGAGCGCTCGGCCTCGTTCACGGTCTCGCCGACCAAGCAGTTCTATCACTGCTTCGGCTGCGGCGCGCACGGCACCGCAATTAGTTTTCTGATGAATTACGACCGCCTCGAATTTCTCGATGCGGTCGACGAGCTGGCCAAGCGCGCCGGCATGGAGATCCCGCGCGAGACCCAGCAGCGCACGCCGCAGCAGCAGGACGACAGCCGCGAACTGTATTCGGCACTGGAAGCGGCAACGCAGTTCTTCCAGCGCCAGCTAGAAGGCAGCGAGCGCGCCCGCGACTATCTGGACGGGCGCGGCGTGGATGCCGACAACCGCGCACGCTTCCAGATCGGCTACGCACCCGATGGCTACAGCGCGTTGAAGGACACCCTGGGCACCGATGCGCGCCGCATGAGCGTGCTCGAACGCGCCGGCCTGTTTTCCAAGAACGATCGCGGCCACGTCTACGACAAGTTCCGCGACCGGGTGATGTTCCCGATCTTCGACCGCCGCGGCCGCGTGATCGCCTTCGGCGGGCGCATCATGGGCGCGCCGGCCGATGGCCGCGACCCCGGCCCGAAGTACCTCAATTCGCCGGAAACCGCGCTGTTCCATAAGGGCCGCGAGCTGTACGGCCTGTGGCAGGTGCGCCAGGCCAATCAGAAGATCGAGCGGCTGATCGTGGTGGAGGGCTACATGGACGTGGTCTCGCTGTTCCAGTTCGGCGTCACCCAGGCGGTGGCCACGCTTGGCACGGCAACCACACCCGAACATGCCGAACTGCTGTTTCGCAACGCACCGGATGTGTATTTCTGTTTCGACGGCGATAACGCCGGCCGCAAAGCCGGTTGGCGCGCGCTGGAATCGGTGCTACCGCGCATGAAGGACGGCCGCCAGGCGTTCTTTCTGTTTCTGCCCGATGGCGAAGACCCGGACACCATCGTGCGCAAGGAAGGCGCGCAGGCCTTCGATCAACGCCTGAAACAGGCCACACCGCTGTCGCAGTTCTTCTTCGACGAGATGTCGCGCGAGATCAACCTGCACACGCTCGATGGCAAGGCGCGGCTGGCCGAACGCGCCAAGCCGATGCTGGCGCAGATTCCCGAAGGTGCGTTCGGCGATCTGATGAGGCAGGAACTGTCGCGCCTGACCGGTGTGGGCGCCAGCACCTCCACGCAAGCGTCCACGCCACAAGGGCGGCCGCCCGCGCGCATGGGCGCACCCACGCAAAAACGCAGCCTGGTGCGCGCGTCCATCGCCATCCTGCTGCAACAGCCGTCGCTGGCAATGAGCCTGGAAGGCGACCACGATTTTTCCGGCCTGCGCCTGCCTGGCATCGACCTGTTGATGGAGCTGCTGGCGCTGGTGCGGCAACGCCCGGAAATCAGCACCGGCGCGCTGCTGGAACACTTCGCCGAACGCGAAGAACAGGCCGCGCTGCAGAAACTGGCCGCACAGGTCCTGCCCGGCGACGAGCATAGTTGGGCGATGGAGTTGCATGACGTCGTCGCGCAACTGGACAAGCAATTGCTGCGTCAACGCCTGGACGAACTGCAGGACAAGCAGCGCGCGCAAGGACTGGACGACACCGACAAATACGAGCTGCGCGAGCTGTTCAAGGCGCTCGCTGCGTTGTAGGGCGGGTTGCCGCTATCAAGGAAGGCCAGGTTGTTGTGCGCGCTGCCCAGGCCACCGTGCATCGTAGAATGACGCGCACCACGCGCCTGAGCGCGCACTCTCCGGGACCTCGATGAAGAAGCTGCTGGCGCGGTTGCGCATTGATCCATTCACCCTCGCGCTGCTGTGCACGGTCACGCTCGCCTCGTTTCTGCCGGTCTACGGCACGGCTGCCGCGATCATGGACGATGTCACCGATGTGGCGATCGCCGCGTTGTTCTTCCTGCACGGCGCGCGGTTGTCGCGTGAGGCAGTCAAGGCCGGCGCGCTGCATTGGCGCCTGCATCTGGTGATCCTGACCTACACCTTCGTGCTGTTTCCACTGCTCGGAGTGTTGTCCAAACCGCTCGCGCATCTGGCGCTGACACCGGAGCTGTATGTCGGCCTGTTGTTTTTGTGCGCGCTGCCATCCACGGTGCAATCCTCGATCGCCTTCACCTCGATGGCGCGCGGCAACGTGCCGGCCGCCGTCTGTGCAGCCTCGCTTTCCAGCCTGTTGGGCGTGTTTCTGACGCCATTGTTGATGGGTCTGTTGGTCGGCAGCCAAGGCGCGATGGCGCACCCGGCCGAGGCGATCGGCAAGATCATGCTGCAGTTGCTGGTGCCGTTCCTGGCCGGGCATTTCCTGCGTCCGTGGATCGGCGGCTGGGTCGAACGGCATCGCGCCGTGCTGCGTTACACCGACCAGGGCACCATCCTGCTGGTGGTCTATACCGCCTTCAGCGCGTCGGTGAACGAAGGGCTGTGGCAGAAGACGCCGTTGCCGGCCCTGCTCGCCGTACTCGGTGCGGCCGCGCTGTTGCTGGCCGTTGCGATGCTCTCGATCACCTTCATCGCGCGCCGCCTGCGCTTCAACCGCGCCGACGAGATCGCAATTGTCTTTTGCGGCTCGAAGAAGAGCCTGGCCACCGGCGTGCCGATGGCCAAGGTGATGTTCGCCGGCGGCGGCCTCGGTGCGATCGTGTTGCCGATCATGCTGTACCACCAGCTGCAGCTGATCGTCTGCGCGTTCGTGGCCGCACGTTATGCACGTAGCGCACCGAGCGAGCCGCAAGCCGGTGCCGGTGGTCACTGAGCGCGACGATCACTGCACTGCGGTGGTCTGATCGCTTACACGCAGGCGCGGCCCGCGCTGCGTGGCCTTAAAGATGCCTGCTTGCTGCCGGCGGGTTGCATCTGCCGCAAACGCCAAGCCACGACGCTCCACGTGATGGCACTTCGCATTGCAGCTCGGAGCGGGTTCTAAGCAGATGGACAAGCGTCATGAGCTGTCGCATGGTTGGCAAGGCACAGCTCGCTAGAGTGCTTGATCGTCCCCCTGCCGCCCCCATCGGTGATTGCCATGACGCTGTCGTTCCGACGCCCTTCCCCGTCCTTGATCGTGCTGCTGGCGGTACTCGCCACCCTGACTGCCTGCGACAAGCCCGCGACGCCATCGGCACCCGCGCAGACCAAGACAACGGCCACGCCTGCCCCAGCGTCCAGCATCGCCTGGCGCGAGGGCGATGTGGAAGACGCGTTTGTCGAGGCCAAGGAAAGCGGCAAACCGATCCTGCTGTACTGGGGCGCGGCCTGGTGCCCGCCGTGCAATCGTCTGAAGGCCACCTTGTTCAAGGACCCGGCCTTCATTGACCGTACCCAGCAATTCGTGGCAGTGCACCTGGATGGCGATTCCGAAGGCGCGCAGGCCTGGGGCGAGCGCTTCGGCATCAAGGGCTACCCGACCATCATCGTGCTGCGCCCGGATCGCAGCGAGATCACCCGCCTGGCCGGCGACGCCGACAACGCGCGTCTGGCCGATGTGCTGCGCGTGGCGGCCAAGAGCACCAGCACCGCCAAGCAAATGCTCGACACCGCATTGCAGACCCCGCAGCAACTCAGCGCGGACGACTGGGCCGTGCTCGGCAATTACGCCTGGGGCACCGACGATCGGCTCGTCAAACCCGATGAGGCGGTCGATGTGCTCACGCGCCTGTCCAAATCGGCCCCGCAGCCGGCCCTGCAACGCAGCTTCGCGCTGGCAGCGATTGCGGCGGCCAAGGAGCCTCCCGCCCCGACTCCGGCTGCTCGCACCCTGCTGGAATCGGTGCTGGCCGATCCGGCAGAAGTACGCGCCAATCTCGGCACGCTGACCTACGTCCCCGCGCGTCTGGTCGCCGCTGCCAGCAGCGATGCCGGCGAGCGCGCCACCTTGTCCAACGCGCTGAATCTGGCATTGGACAAGGTCTACGCCGACACCGCGCTGCCGATCGCCGACCGGCTGGGCACTGCCTACGCACAGATCCAGCTGGCACGCCTGGCGCAGGGCCAGCCCACCGAAACCGAAGCGAAAGGCCCGCAACCACCACTCCCCAAAACCGTTGTCGACACCGTGCAGCAACGCGTGCAATGGGCCACCGACACCGCCAAGACCGACGAAGAGCGCCAATCCACCATCAGCACCGCCGCGGCGCTACTGAGCGAAGTGGGCGACAGCAGCGGCGCCGAGCAGCTGCTGCTGGCCGAATTGGCACGCAGCAAGACACCGTACTACTACATGCCCGAACTGGCCGATCTGGCCGAACAACGCGGCGATAAAAAGACCGCGCTGTCCTGGCTCAAGAAAGCCTACGAGGGTGCGCAAGGTCCTGCCACCCGGGTGCAGTGGGGCGTGATGTATGTGGATGGCCTGATCCGGCTCAGCCCCGACGACACCGCCGGCATCGAGGCGGCCGCCACGCAGGTGATCGGCGAGCTGGCCGGGCAACCCGACGGTTACCGTCAACGCACCCGGCAGCGCTTCGCCACGCTGGGCGCTGCACTCAAGACCTGGGGCAAGCAGCATCACCAGCAAGGCAATGCGGTGCTGACACGACTTCAGCAAAAGATGCAGACCAGCTGCGGCAGCAAGAACACCAGCGAGTGCGCCAACTGGCTGAGCTGAGCCTGCGCAACCGTGCAGGCAGTTGCGCGGCGACTTGGCGCGGCTGACAGAGCACGGTTGGCGGTTGGCCAATCAATGTTGAACGTGCTCGGGACCGGCGTGTATGGCTGGTACACGCCGCGTCCGAGCACTGGCCGCACCCATCGGCGGCCGCACAGCAGCTTTGTCAGCCGCTCCTGGCGTCAGCTGCCTGTCGCCGCCGCTAGCGGACCCATGGCAGCACCAAGTGATCCACCATCAGGAACGCGAACAGCGCCATCAGATACACGATGGAATACCCGAACATCTTCATCGAGAACAGTTCGTCCGGCGGGTCGAGCATGCGCCACGCATACCAGAGAAACACCACGTTGAGCACCAGCGCGCCGCCGAGATAGAACACCCCGCTCATGCCCACCGCCACCGGCAGCAGGGTCACGATCGCCAGCAGCACCGTGTACACCAGGATCTGCCTGCGCGTATGCGGCACGCCGTGGGTCACCGGCAACATCGGGATCGCGGCCTTGGCGTAATCGGCGCGACGGAAGATCGCCAGCGCCCAGAAATGCGGCGGCGTCCAGATGAAGATGATCAGCACCAGCAGCGAGGCATTGATCCAGTCGGCGCTGGTAGGCAAGCCCGTCACTGCCGCCCAGCCCAGCATCGGCGGCGTGGCACCGGCCAGGCCGCCGATCACGATGTTCTGCGAGGTCGCACGCTTCAAGTAAACGGTGTAAATCACCGCATAACCGATCAGCGAAGCAAACGTCAGCACCGCCGTAATGACATTCACCCAGACCACCAGAATGGTCATGGAAATCACGATCAGCACGCTGGCGAACAGCAGCACCTGCCACGGCCGCACCTTGCCCACTACCAGCGGGCGCCAAGAGGTGCGCGCCATCTGCGCGTCGATCTTGGCATCGAGCAATTGATTGATGGCTGCCGCCGCCGACGCCGCCAGCCAGATGCCCAGAAAGCCCAACGCACCGGTGCGCACCTGCAGCCACGTCGGCACGTCGGGGATGGCCAGGAACATGCCCACCAATGCGGTGAACACGATCAGTGCCACCACCTTGGGTTTGGTCAGATCCCAGTAATCGCGTGCGCTGACAGCCATGTTCACTCCGGCGCGCGCAGCCGCGCCAGCAGCGAGACCAGCACGAACAACAATGCCACCGCCCCGCCGTTGTGCAGTACCGACACTTCCAGCGGCAACGCCAGCTTGACGTTGAGCATGCCCAGCGTCACTTGCACCGCCACCAGCACCGCCAGCGCGCCGGCCCACACGCGCATGCCCGGCGAGCGCGACAGGCGCCAGGCCAGCCACCACAGATACAGCGCGGTCGCAATCGCCCACAACCGGTGCGCCATCTGGATCGCGATACGCGCCGCGCCATCGAGCACACCGCCTTCGTAATCCACCCCGATCCCGCGCCAGAGTGTGAAGCCTTCGCGGAAGTCGTGTGGCGGCCACCATTGGCTCACACAACGCGGGAAATTGTCGGCCGACCAGCTACCGCCGCCGCAGGCCAGCGCCGCGTAGTTGGCACTGACCCAACCGCCCAGCGCGATCTGCAGGCCCAGCACCGCCACGCCCAGGCGCAGCAGCCACTTCAGCCGCGAGGCGTCGGCCAGCGTGATCGGCAGATGCGTCGCGCGCCAGGCCATCCACACCAGCAGCGAGAACATCAGCATGCCGCCCAGCAGGTGACCCATCACCACAATCGGCTTGAGCAGCAGCGTCACCGTCCACATGCCCAGCAGCGCCTGGAAGATCACCACCGCCAGCGTCAGCACCGCCGCGCGCGCCAGATCGATATTGCTCCAGCGCAATGCCGCCAGCAGCAGGATGGCTTCGCCCGCGATCGCCCCCCCGGACGCCAACGTGTGCCAGCCGGACATGTACAGCGGGATCGACAACGCCACCAGCACCGCCGCAGTGACAACCTGGGCAATGCCCATGCGTCTGCGGCGCACCGCCAGCAACGACAGCACCAGCACTTCCACCCCGAGCGCGCCGGCCAGGAAACGGTGCACCTGCTCGCGCCAGGCCTTGTGCGACTCCAGCGGGCGGATCTTGCTGGCCACATGCGTATTGGCCTCGTCGCTGGTCTGCGGCCAGGTGACGCGGCCATAGCAGGTCGGCCAGTCCGGGCAGCTCATGCCGGCGTCGGACAAGCGCACGAACGACCCGAACAGGATCGTGCTCGCAGTGAACAACGCCGCCAGCCAGGCCATGCGATGGAAGTGGCGGAACAATGCCGGTGGCGCAAACAGATTCATCGAAACGGGCTCACATCAGTTTCAGCAGCTTGACCAGATCGGCGCGCAGGCCGGCCGGGTCGAACCCTGGGGCATACCGCAGGATCACGAAGCCGTTAGGGTCGATCACATAGACCGGCACGCCGGCCGCATCGGTAGCGCGTGGTAACGCCTGCCGCAGCCGCGCGTCGTCGCGCAGCACACGCAGCGCCGGCATTGGCGGCAAACCGGCCGGCGGGGTGCCGATCCACAGCACCTCCACCTTGTCGGCGCGATGCCCGAGCAGTTGCCACACCTTGTCCAGCTCTGCAGCCAGCGCTACGCACTGCTGCGTGCAACTGGCGGGCGGTGCCAGCGCGATGCGCCACACGCGTTCGGCTGGCATCCATGCATACGGCTGCCCGTCCGCGCGCAGCGGCACCAACGCGCGCAGGTCGGCGGGCGGCTTCAGCAGTTCGCCGTGATTGCGCATCGATGCCGGCTGCCATCCGGAGAAGCGCAGCACGCCGGCCAGCAACATCGAGCCGAAGAACAGCACCGCCAGGGCAATCAGCATCCTGCGGCCGCGTTTGACCGAATGCGGCGTGGCCGATGTGGATGAGGTCATGCCGGCGATTTTCTCATGCCGCAGGCGTCAGTGCCCGCGTCGACGGCGGCGACGCGCACGCCATGTCAGCAACGTCGCGGTGACCAATACCGCTGCGGCCAGACCGAACCATTGCACCGCATAACCCAAGTGCCGCGCGGGTGGCAGCGTGTTTGGCAGCATCTCCAGATCGCGCACATAACCGACCGATAGGGCCGGATCCAGCCGCAAGACCTGCGACGAAATGTCGCGCCTGCCAAAGGCACTGCGCAGGGCGGGCGCATCCAGGCGTGTGGCCAGCCAGGTCTGCGGCGTACCGGCGGCGGCCAATGCCGGCCCCAAGGCAAGTCCGGCCGATGGCGGCGCACTCAACAACCCCTGCACTGCCTGGGTCCCGTGCAGTGGCGTGATCGTCGGTAACTGCCGATTGGCCGGCAACGGCAGCCAGCCCAGATCGATCAGTAGTGTGCCTGCGCTGCCTTGTGCCGCGGCAAGTTGATAAACGCGCACACCGGCGCGCCCTGCATGCAGTTGGTTGTCCAGCAACACCTGCTGCGGCAGAAAACGCACGTCTCCGCTCACCCAGGCCAGCGCATGCGGCATGGCTAACGCTTGCACCAGCGTCAACGGCATCTCGCGCACATGCGCAGCGCGTTCCAGCAACGCTTGCTTGCTGTGCATGCGTTGCAGCTGCCAGTACCCAAGTGCCGCAAAACCCGCGCTGACCAGCAACGCCAGACACCAGCCCAACACCGCCGTGTGCTTGCGCATCATGACAAGCGACGCAAAAAGGCGTGCAATGCCGTTACCACGCCGACGACCACCGGGGCTGTTGTGAACGATTCGCTCAAGACGCTGCTGATTGTCGCCTTCCTGATCGTGATCCTATGGAACCTGGGCGCAGGTCTCTATTACCTGCTCACCGATCGCGGCGAGACCAAGCGCACCGTCAACGCACTCACCTGGCGCATCGGTCTGTCGGTCGCGCTGATCACGGTGGTGATCCTCGGCATCTATACCGGCTGGATCAAGCCGCATGGGCTCGGCCGCTGACGCGGCCGATGGGATTGGGGATTGGGGATTCGTAATAGCAAAAGCGGATCGCTCTTGCGAATCCCCAATCCCGACTCCCCAATCCCCACCCTCAAAGGACATACACGAACAGGAACAGCGCCAGCCACACCACGTCGACGAAGTGCCAATACCACGCGGCCGCTTCAAAGGCGAAATGGTTGTCGCGGGTGAAGTGCCCGCGCGCCACGCGCAGCCACATCACCGCCAACATGATGGTGCCCAGCAACACATGCATGCCGTGGAAGCCGGTGAGCATGAAGAACGTGGAGCCGTAGATGCCGGAGCCAAGCGTCAGATTGAGCTCGGTGTAGGCGTGGATGTATTCCTCGGCCTGCAGGAACAGGAACACGCAACCCAGCAGCACGGTCAACCCGAGCCACAACAGCAGCGCACCGCGCCGGCCACCTTTCAGCGCGTGATGGGCAATGGTCAGCGTCACACCGGAGCTGAGCAGGATCAGCGTATTGATCAGCGGCAAGCCCCACGCCGGGATGGTCTGGAACTGCCCGCCGATCGTACCCGGGCCATTGGTCGGCCACGCGGCGGAATACCCATTCCACAGCAGCTCGTTGGTCATCACACCATCGCCTTCGCCGCCCAGCCAGGGCAGCGTCAGCACACGCGTATAGAACAACGCACCGAAGAAGGCGCAGAAGAACATCACCTCGGAAAAGATGAACCACACCATCCCCATGCGGAACGAGCCGTCCACCTGGCGGTTGTAGTGCCCGGCATTGGATTCGCGGATGACATCGCCAAACCACATGAACAAGGTCGCCAGCAACATCGCAACGCCAGCGAAGAACGTCCAACGCCCCCAGGCCGCATCGTTGAGCCAGCTGGCCACGCCGATCATCATCACGAACATCGCAATCGACCCGACAAACGGCCACTTGCTATGGCTCGGGACGAAATACGCATCGGCGTTGGGACTATGGTCGGCCATGGCGTTGCTTCCGTGTCGGTGCTGCGTGTGGATGAAGGATCAAGGCGCCGCGCGCGGCGCGCTGGATGCGCCACCGCCCTGCAACTCCGAGGTCAGGGTGTCGTTGCGATAGAACGTGTAGGACAGGGTGATCGTGGTGACTTCCGGCGGCAACGCAGGGTCGACGATGAAACGCAGCGGCATATTGCGCGTTTCGCCGGCCTGCAAGGTCTGCGCGGTAAAACAGAAACACTCGGTCTTGTTGAAGTATCCGGACGCACGCGCCGGTGCGACCGATGGCACCGCACTGCCGACCACCGCACGCACGCTGTCGTTGCGCGCGAAATACAGCGCCTCGTTGAGTTCGCCCGGCACCACATCCATCGTCATCTGCTCGGGATGGAAGGTCCACGGCAGTTTGGAATTTACTCCTGCATCGAACTCCACACGCACCGTGCGCTTGCCTGCCGCTGCAGCCCCGACAGCACTTGCACGCGTGCTGCCAGGCGCGCGCTCCATGCGAATTCCGAACACTTTCTCGCACGCGATGCGATACAGCGGCACCAACGAAAACGTCAGTACGAACACGCCCAACACCACGCCCAGCAGCTTGAACAGGCCGGCAGTCGGTGCAGGCGCGGGCGCGTGGGTACTCACCGCCCGACGACTCCCGAGGCGATGAAACCCGCGTAGATCAGCAACGCGATGATGCCGACCGTGATCGCGGTGCGGCGCACGGCGCGGCGCTGTTGCGCCTGCCGTTCGGCAGCGGAGAGCAAACGTGCCACGGCCGGAACCGGCGCGGACTCAGTGACCGATGTCTTCATGCGCAAGATCTCCAGGCTTGATCACCGGCGGCACGGTGAAAGTATGCGCCGGTGCGGGCGATGGCACCGTCCACTCCAGCCCCTTTGCACCTTCCCAGGCGCGCGCCTCGGCCTTTGCGCCATTGCGCAGCGAAGCAAACAGAATGCCGGCCATCAGGAACGGGGTGGCAAACATGCCGAAGGCGCCGATCGAGCTGATCAGGTTCCAGTCTGCGAACACCACGTTGTAATCGGGAATCCGCCGCGGCATGCCGGCCAGGCCGAGAAAGTGCTGCGGAAAGAACAACAGATTGACGAAGACCATCGTCCACCAGAAGTGGAACTTGGCCCAGGTCTCGTTGTACATGCGCCCGGTCCACTTCGGCCACCAGTAATACACCGCCGCAATCAACGCGAATACCGCGCCGGTGACCAACACATAGTGGAAATGCGCGACCACAAAATAGGTGTCGTGATACTGGAAATCCGCCGGCACGATTGCCAGCATCAGGCCCGAAAATCCACCGATGCTGAAGAGAATCACGAACGCCACCGCCCACAGCATCGGCGATTCGAACGTCAGCGAGCCCTTCCACATCGTACTGACCCAGTTGAACACCTTCACCCCGGTCGGGATGGAGATCAGCATCGTGGCGAACATGAAGTAGATTTCGCCACCGAGCGGCATGCCCACGGTGAACATGTGGTGCGCCCACACGATAAAGCTCAGGAACGCGATCGCCGCGATCGCATAGACCATCGCCTGATAGCCGAACAGCGGCTTGCGGCTGAAGGTCGGGATGATCTCGCTGACCACGCCGAACGCCGGCAGGATCATGATGTAGACCTCCGGGTGCCCGAAGAACCAGAAGATGTGCTGGTACATCACCGGGTCGCCGCCGCCGGCCGCATTGAAGAAGCTGGTACCGAAGAACTTGTCGGTCAGCAGCATGGTCACCGCGCCGGCCAGCACCGGCATCACCGCGATCAGCAGGAAGGCGGTGATCAGCCAGGCCCAGCAGAAGATCGGCATCTTCAACAGATCGATACCGGGTGCACGCATGTTGAGCACGGTGGCGATGATGTTGATCGCGCCCATGATCGAACTGACGCCGGCGACATGGATCGCAAATACGCTGAAGGCCACGTTGTAGCCACCCTGCAGCGACAGCGGCGGGTACAGCGTCCAGCCACCGGCCGGTGCGCCACCGGGCAGGAACAGTGTCAGCAACAACAGGGTAAATGCCACCGGCAGCAACCAGAACGACCAGTTGTTCATGCGCGGCAACGCCATGTCCGGTGCGCCGATCTGCAGCGGAATCATCCAGTTGGCCAGGCCGACGAAGGCCGGCATCACCCCGCCAAAGATCATCACCAGGGCATGCACGGTTGTCATCTGGTTGAAGAATTCCGGCTTGACGAACTGCAGCCCGGGCTGCATCAATTCAGCGCGGATCACCACGCTCATCGCCGCGCCGATGATGAACATCACGAAGGAAAACAGCAGGTACAGCGTGCCGATGTCCTTGTGATTTGTGGAGAAAAACCAGCGTTCGACGAAACCGGGCTGGTGGTGTCCGTGGTGATCGACTGCGGTATGCGCCATGACGGAACGACCTCTATCAAGCGGTGCGGTTGCGAGCGATTAAAGAGCGGCGGTCGGTGCGGCGGCTGGAACAGGCGCGGCGGCGGGAGCGGCCTCACCGGCAGGGACTGCTGCAGGTGCGGAGATCGGTGCAGGTGCGCCTGCCGGTGCAGCAGCAGGTGTTGCGCTTGCACTGCGACGCGCCGCCAGCCAGCGCTGGAATTCGGCCTTGGGCAACGCCTCCACCACGATCGGCATGAAGCCATGATCCTTGCCGCACAACTCGGCGCACTGCCCGCGATACACGCCCGGCTGCTCGATGTTGGTCCATGCCTCGTTGACGATGCCGGGGATGGCGTCCTGCTTCCAGCCAAGGGCCGGCACCCACCACGCATGAATCACGTCGTCGGCAGTGATCACGAAACGGATCTTGGTGCCGACCGGCAGTACCAGGCGGTTGTCCACGTCCAACAGATAATGCGGTTGCGATGCAGCGGTCGGGCGCTCGCCACTCTGGCGGATGCGGTCGGATTCGCGGGCCAGCCGGCTGGTGAACTCCACGCCCTGGCCCAGATACTCGTATTTCCACATCCACTGGTAGCCGGTCACCTTGACGGTCATTTCCGACTCACGGGTGTCGTACATCGCAATCAGCTTGGCCGTTGCCGGCCAGGCCATCGCAATCAGCACCAGCACTGGAATCACCGTCCACAGCACTTCTGCCGTGGTGTTATGGCTGAATTGCGCCGCCACCGCGCCCTTGGACTTGCGGAACTTGAAGATCGCATAGCCCATCGCACCGAACACCAACGCGCCGATCACCACGCAGACCCACAGCGCCACCATGTGCGCCTCGTAGGCCATGCGCGCGGTCTGCGTGACCCCGCGGCCCATGTTGAGCTGCCATTCCTTCGGGTCGGCCGATTGCGCCCAGGCAGCTTGTGCGCTCAGCAGCGCCGTCATTGCCAGGCTCACTTTCGTATATATCGCCTTCCAGCTGCTGCGTTGCGTCATTGCCTAGACCCTTACGTCATCGGTGACGGCCATTGGCGGCCGCGAGCAAGCGTTTCAGCGTAGTTGCCAGTTCCACACGTTCGGCCGGCCCGAGAAAACTTCCGATCTCGATCTGCCTGCCGCTGCTTATCAGCAACACCCTGTCGTCGCGTTCCATGCATAACCGCACCCAGTGCGGATGTGCCTGAAACGCTGGTGGCGCATGCCCGGACGGAAACACCTCGACAACGGCCTCCCCCACCCGGATCGCTTCTTCGCGCTCGCCACTTCGCCACAACTGCCGTAGCGCCAGCGCCACCACACCACTGTGCAACAGGGCGAACACCGGCGCGAACGCATTGCCGGTCCACCACCCCAGGCCTGCAAATAACCACATCGTTCCCGCCAACACTGCGAACAACTGCACGAATTGCCTGGCAGACAGTGCCCGCGGAGGCCGCAACCGCACCTGCGTCCCAACCCCTTCGGACATCAAGGGCAGCACTTCGATCATTGGCAACACGCAGCGCACTGCGGGAATAGCCCGATGGTAGACCCGCGCGAACGCATGCGGCAAGCGTTTCCGGCAATCATTCAATTGCTGCAGTGCAGCTAAAAACACGCGTAAATCAAACACTTCCCCGATGCAGGTGGCTGCAGCCAGCAACGATCGAGTCCGCTTGAGCGTGCGATGGCGACATGCACAAAACGGCGGAAAAGTTGCCGCTTCCACACAAGTGCGCAGGTACTTCCGCTCTCTAGAATGAGCACGGATCCACAGGCATCTTTCGCATGAACGCTCAGCTCGACCCGCTTGCCTCAACCTCAGTTGCGCGCCCGCTGTTGGCGCCCGAGCTGCCTGCCGCACCCGGTGCATTGCGCGCCGCCATCACCGCCGCCTGGCTCAAGGACGAAGCCGAGCACATGCGCGAACTGCTCGACCAGGCCCGCCTGCCCGCCGCCGAACAGGTCAAGGTGCAGGCGGTCGCCGCCGACCTGGTCACCCGCGTCCGCGCACGTGCGCAGGACCAGGGCGCGATCGAAGCCTTCATGCGCCAATACGACCTGGGCAGCGAGGAAGGTGTGCTGCTGATGTGCGTGGCCGAAGCGCTGTTGCGCATTCCAGACCAGGACACCGCAGACAAGCTGATCCGCGACAAGCTCGGCGATGCGGACTGGAAAAAACACGTCGGCGGCAGCGACTCGGTCCTGGTCAATGCATCGACCTGGGGCCTGATGCTCACCGGCAAGCTGGTGCAACTCAACGACCTCACCCGCGCCGACGTACCGGGGGCGTTCAAGCGGCTGATCGGCCGCATTGGCGAACCTGTGATCCGTCTGGCCGTGCGCCAGGCGATGAAGATCATGGGCCACCAGTTCGTCATGGGACGCACCATTGGTGAAGCACTTGCGCGCTCACGCAAGGGCGACAACGCCAACTACCGCTATTCGTTCGACATGCTCGGCGAAGGCGCATTGACCATGAAAGATGCGCAGCGCTATCTGCAGGCGTATCGCGATGCCATCCACGCGATCGGCCGCAGCGGCAAGTTTGTCGGCACCGACGTATTTGCAGCGCCCAGTATCTCGATCAAATTGTCTGCGCTGTATCCGCGCTACGAGCACGCCAAACGCGCGCGCGTCATGGCCGAGCTCGTACCGGGCGTGCTGGAGCTGGCGCAGCTGGCCAAGTCCTACGGTATCGGCTACACCGTCGATGCCGAAGAAGCCGATCGTCTGGAACTGTCGCTGGACATCATCGAGGCCACGTTCTCCGACCCATCGCTGGATGGCTGGGAAGGCTATGGTTTGGCGGTGCAGGCGTATCAAAAGCGCACGCCGTACACGATCGATTTTCTGGCCGATCTTGCGCGTCGTGTCGGTCGCCGGATTCCCGTGCGTCTGGTCAAGGGCGCGTACTGGGATGCGGAGATCAAGCGCGCACAGATCGAAGGCCACCCTGGCTATCCGGTCTTTACGCGCAAGCAGAACACCGACGTGTCGTATCTGGCCTGCGCACGCCGCATGTTCGCGCACAGCGATGCGCTGTATCCAATGTTTGCCACGCACAACGCGCAGACCATCGCCGCCGTGCGCGCGATCGCCACGAGCAAGCACTACGAACACCAGAAACTGCACGGCATGGGCGATGACCTGTATGCCGAGGTGATTCCAGCCGATCGCTTGGGCTTGCCGTGTCGCGTCTACGCGCCGGTCGGCTCGCACGAGGACCTGCTGCCGTACCTGGTGCGTCGCTTGCTCGAAAACGGCGCCAATTCCAGCTTCGTCAATCGCATCACCGACGAGGATGTCGCCATCGAAGACCTGATCCGCGATCCGGTCGAAGCGGTGTCGTCGTTTAGCTCCATCCCGCACCCCAAGATTGCGCTGCCAACCGATCTGTTGCGCAGCCAGAACCAACACAGGAAAAACTCCATGGGCGCCAATCTCGCCAACGACAACGATCTGCGGCAGCTGGCCGAGCAACTCAATGCCGCAATCAAACCGTGGAAGGCCGCCCCACTGGTGCCCGGCGCAGTGCTCAGCACGCCCAGCGAAGCGGTACTCAACCCGGCAGACCGACGCGAGACCGTCGGCCATTGGCAGCCGGCCGATCCAGCAACCGTGCAGAAGGCGCTGGCGTCCGCTGCCGCCGCGCAGCCCGCCTGGAACCGCACGCCCGCCGCCAGCCGCGCCACCATCCTGGAACACGCAGCCGACCTGCTCGAAGCGCGCATGCCAGAGTTCATGGCGATCTGCGTCAAGGAAGCCGGCAAGACTCTGCCCGACGCAGTGGCCGAGGTCCGCGAAGCAGTCGACTTCCTGCGCTACTACGCCGCCCAGGCACGCGCCCAGTTCGGCGCACCCGAGCGCCTGCCCGGGCCGACCGGTGAATCCAACGAACTGCAGCTGCATGGCCGCGGTGTGTTCGTTTGCATCAGCCCCTGGAATTTCCCGCTCGCCATTTTCCTGGGTCAGGTCGCCGCCGCCCTGGCCGCCGGCAACAGCGTTATCGCCAAGCCGGCAGAGCAAACCAACCTGATCGGCTACGCGGCAGTGAAGCTGCTGCAAGAAGCCGGCATCCCCGCGGCTGTCGTGCAGTTCCTGCCAGGCGATGGCGCGACCGTTGGCGCCGCGCTGACCAACGACTCGCGCGTGGCCGGCGTCGCTTTCACCGGCTCCACGGAGACCGCACGGGTCATCAACCGCACCCTGGCCGCACGCGACGCCGCGATCGGTGTGCTGCTTGCCGAAACCGGTGGCCAGAACGCCTTCATCGCCGACTCGTCGTCGTTGCCGGAAGCCGTCGTCAAGGATGCGATCTCCAGCGCCTTCATGTCCGCCGGCCAACGCTGCTCGGCGGCCCGCGTCTTGTTCGTGCAGGACGACATCGCCGACAAGGTCATGACCATGCTGGCCGGCGCGATGGGAGAGCTGAAGATCGGCGACCCTGCGCTACTGTCCACCGACGTTGGCCCGGTAATCGACGCAGATGCACTCAAGATCCTCGACGATCATGCAGCACGCATGGATCGCGAGGCGCGCCTGATCGGCAGCACGACACTGGATCCAGCAACCGCGCATGGCAGCTTCTTCGCCCCGCGCGCCTATGAGCTGACCTCGCTGACGCAGCTGCAACGTGAGATCTTCGGACCAGTGCTGCATGTAATCCGCTGGAAAGCAGACCAGCTCGATATCGTTATCGACCAGATCAACGCCACCGGTTATGGACTGACGCTAGGTGTGCACTCGCGTATCGACGAGACCATCGACCGCATCACCACACGCGTTGCGGTTGGCAATGTCTACGTCAACCGCAATCAAATCGGCGCCGTCGTCGGCGTACAACCCTTCGGCGGCCAAGGCCTCTCGGGCACTGGCCCAAAAGCCGGCGGCCCGCATTACCTGCTGCGCTTCGCGACCGAGAAGGTCGTCACCGTCAACACAACCGCTGCAGGCGGTAACGCCTCGTTGCTGACATTGGGCGACTGAGAGCTCGCTCAGCACGCGTAGTTCTCTCACTCAGAAAACAAAAACCCCGCGATAGCGGGGTTTTTGTTGCATCCAGATTTGCCAATGAGCCGCTACAACTAAATTAGCTCCGCATTCAAGCGGAGCACGAAAGTAATCGTATGCCGGATCAATATTCCTATCGGCACCTTGAGCGCGTTGCGTCATCTCATCCTCAAGCCATGCCTTGCCAGAAACGGCAAAACGTAACTCGACACTTTGACTTGCCATGCTGGATTACGTCAGCGATGGATTCGCCGTGATCTAAGACATCAAGGCAGCAGATGGATCGCAAGAAGCCGATCAGTGCAATGAAACAGTATCGCCGGCACTGAGGTCTCCAAGACTACTGGCATCTCTCCAACTGGCCAATCCGTCGGTGCAGCGGAATTGATCAGTATGGTGGGCGAACAGCAATGACTCCACCTTGGCGCACACCCACAGTGGCCTTGGCCTCGGCTTATCGCGCCGAATTCCACGCAAAAAGAAACCCCCAATCCTTTCGGACTGAGGGTTTCGGGTAAAGCCCCTGGCGATGACCTACTCTCGCATGGCTTGAGCCACACTACCAT
>NZ_JBEOLS010000008.1:0-117012 GCF_040279205.1 Xanthomonas hortorum | reverse complement strand
GCATTTGACGGCCATGCGCAAACGCAAAAAAGCGTGCCGGCCAGCGGCCGGCACCTACCGATGAACGCGCCTGAAGGAAACCGCTCAAAGGTCGCGGGTTGAGGCCCTGATCAACACAGTTGCTACATGGATGTACTTGCGGCGTGTCCTGCGATGGTGGGCGGGCAAGGGCCCTGCAGCAAAGCCGCAGATCAGCCGCTCTATAACCGACGCATCCGCACCGTTCGATCAACCTCTCAAAGCGACCGATCAGGGCAACCGAGCGCTGGGGCCTCAGCGTTGGCCGGATGTTCCCAAGCAGAGTGTGTCGAGCGCGCGATGCCCTCATCGCCCGCGGACCGGCGGGATGGTCTTGCGATAGCGTATAGTGCGCCCCGGCGGAGTCGGCCAGACAGTCGCGTCACTCGCAAGAGTGCCGAGGAAAGTCCGGGCTCCATAGGGCAAGGTGCCAGGTAACGCCTGGGCGGCGCAAGCCGACGGAAAGTGCAACAGAAAGATACCGCCTACGTTCCTTTCGGGGAGCCGGTAAGGGTGAAATGGTGCGGTAAGAGCGCACCGCGAGTCCGGTAACGGACCGGCACGGCAAACCCCACCTGGAGCAAGACCAAATAGGGATCCATTGGCGTGGCCCGCGCTGGATCCGGGTAGGTTGCTTGAGCGCTGCGGTGACGTAGCGCCTAGACGAATGACTGTCCACGACAGAACCCGGCTTATCGGCCGGCTCCGCCACCTTCGTTCGGGCGTTCGCCCTTCTCGAAGGTGCCCACGCTTCGTACCGCCGTTGGCGGTACAAAACGCGGGTCCCGCTCCGGGCACGCCAGAACCCCGCGGCTATCGCCGCGCCCCCTTGACTCAAGGGGGCTTGCACTCGGTGAGTTATCCGGTGCGTTCAGCTGTTTGCGATCAGCGCGATTTTTGATGCTTCGATTTTTGTTGCTTGGCTTGGGCTTTGCCCTCGCGGCTGACATTCGCTTCGCCTGCGTTGACGTTGGCGCTTAGCCGAATGAGCGGGTGAATAGTTCGTCCAGGGCGTCGATGATGGTTTGGCCCTGGTCTTTCAACGTGCCGGCAGGTTTGCTGAGCGCCGCCAGGGGCACCGAGGTCATTTCCAGGGGTTGCAGGATGACGCTGTGGCCGGCCACCGTGAGTTCCGGGGTGAAGCGGGAGGGGGTCGGGGAGTGGGTGGACTTTCGGACCAGGGGCACGACGACGCGGCGGGGGGAGGCGTCGAAGATCTTTGACTGGACGACGACCACGTACGGGATGTTCTTGTTCTGGCCGACGTTCGCGTAGACATCGAACTGGTCGGTCATAGAGTGGAGAACTCGTCGGCGAAGGAGCCGTGCGCGTCGGTGAAGGTCTTCCATTCGCTTGCGGCGCGCTGCAGCTCCAATGCTCGGGCGCTGTGGCTGTCGCGTTCTTTTGTCACGTACTCGGCCAGCAGTTCCTCGACCTTTGCCGACAGGTTGCCGGTCATCGCCCGGGCCTGGGAGGCCAGGTCGGAGTTGATGGTCAGGTTCAGCGGCTTCTTTTGCGCGGAGCTATCGTAATAACGGCTCATGAGCGGCCTCCTGTGGTTTATGCGCACGCTATGCGCATGATTTCGGGTTGTCAATGCGTGCCGGCGATGTCCAGCCGTGTTTCGCCCTGGAAGATCCCGTTTGGTCCAAAGCGGCGTTCGTGGATGAAGCCGCAGCCTTGCTGGTCCACCGCCACGATGGTGCTGGCGCGCGTGCCGTAGCTGGCGCCGGTGATGAAGGCAGCCGAGAGCAGGCGTTCGGTGGCCAAGTCCACCCCGGTGTGGGGAAGCGCGGCGTCGGGTGCGATGGCAGGGTTGCCCAGGGCGGTCCACAAGGGTTGCAGGTCGTCGCTGTCGGTGGCGCACCAGTTGTGCAACGCATTAGTCAGTGCGCCGGTCTTCGGCCACTGCGCGTCCAGCGGGCCGTTGGACATGCCATGGATGCCGGGAGCCAGCGTGCGGGCCAATGGCGGGTGGTTGCTGAGGTGCTCGCAACGCTTGGCATCGCACAGCAATAAGTTGAAGGGCGGGAACTCATGCGCGGCCGCTGCCAGATCGCTGGCGTAGGCCGCGGCATCCAGGCTGCCGGCCAGGTAATCGGCAATCAGATGACCCCGCGAGCGCCCCGACGCGGTGGCGAGCGGGTCGCGCACGTTGGTCACCACCGCGACGCGACCGTGGTTGCCCAGCCCTACCCAACTGCCGCCCGAGCGTAGGTCGCGGCCCGCCAGCACGCCATCGGCCGGCGCGGCCCAACGTGCCAGCGACGCGGTTGGGCGCTCGTGGAATTCATCGCGGTTGCCCGCCAGCAGCAAACGCCAGCGGGGGTGGGCTTTCCAGGCGAGAGCGACCAGACACATGGCGCCGATTGTCGCCGGTTTGCGCAGTCATGACGTGTAGCCGGCTCAATGTGAAGTGAGACCACGGTGGAGTTTACATGGCCTTCACACCCCTGAACTTTTGTTCAATCTCAAAATCTGAGACGAAACAGCAACTTGTGGATAACCTTTGAACAAGTCTCTAAAGAGTGCTGCAACTCATTGATGCGACTGGCGATTTGCGGTCTCCAAAGTTGTTGACAACCTTCGGCGCACTGCTAAGGTGGGCAACGGAGGGAAAACCAGGTGTTTTGTGGTTTTTCGTGGTTCAATGATCCCCCAGCGGGTATTCGAGGTTGCATTCGGTGTTTCAGGGCGAGACTGCCATCACGGTGGACGACAAGGGGCGTATGGCGGTGCCAACCGCATACCGCGACCTCGTCACGCGCGTGAGCGGCAACCGTCTGGTACTCACCTACAACCCGTTCGAAGCCGGATGCTTGTGGCTGTACGCGGAAAAGGAGTGGGAGCGGGTGCGTGACGATGTGATGTCCAAGCCCAATACCCAGCGCGTGGTCCGCACGCTGCAGCAGAAACTGGTGGGTTCTTCGGCAATGCTGGAGTTGGACGCCAACGGCCGTCTGAGCATCCCGGCCAGCCACCGCAATGCGGTCGGTATCGAGAAAAAGGCCGTGCTGCTGGGCATGGGCGACAAATTCGAACTCTGGAGCGAGCAGGCACATCGCGCACTGATCCAGCAGACATTGTCTGACGGGGATCTGGGCGATGAATTGCTCGATCTCAGGTTGTGAGCCGGGGTGCCCGGATGCGCGGTGAAGCGCAGCCCGGTCACCCGGTGTCGCAGCCGCCGGCAGCCCATGTGCCGGTGCTGTACACGCAGGTTCTGGACGGCCTGCAGGTGATCGAAAACGGAACCTATCTCGATGGCACGTTCGGACGTGGCGGACACGCCCGTGGCGTGCTGCAACATCTTGGCCCGGGAGGTCGACTGCTGGTGATGGACAAGGACCCCGACGCGATCGCCGTGGCCGAACAGTCGTTCGGTGACGATGCGCGCGTGTCCATCCATCGCGGCAGCTTCGCCGGCCTCGGCCAGGTGGTCGCTGCGGCAACCGTCGACGGCATCCTGCTGGATTTGGGCGTGTCCTCGCCGCAGCTGGACGTGGCCGGGCGCGGTTTCAGTTTCGGCAAGGACGGCCCGCTGGACATGCGCATGGATCCTGACGCCGGACAGAGCGCGGCCGAGTGGCTGGCGCATGCCAGCGACCGCGAGATCGCCGATGTGTTGTGGACCTATGGCGAAGAGCGCCAGAGCCGCCGCATCGCGCGCGCCATCGTGGCCCGCCGGGTCGAACAGCCGCTGCTGCGCACCGCGCAACTGGCCGAGCTGATCGCCTCGGTGATGCCGCGCGGCGACAGCAAGACCCATCCGGCCACGCGCAGCTTTCAGGCGATCCGCATCTACATCAACCGCGAGCTGGACGATCTGGAAGCCGGCCTGGACGCCGCCCTGGGCGCGCTCAAGCCCGGCGGCCGCCTGGCGGTGATCAGCTTCCATTCGCTGGAAGACCGCATCGTCAAGCAGTTCATGGCCCGCTACGCCAAGGCCCCGCCGAGCAACCGCCGCCTGCCCGAAGCGCAGCCGTTCGTACCGACGCTGCAGTTGATCACCGGCGCAGTCAAAGCCGACTTCGACGAGTTGAGCGTCAACCCGCGCGCGCGTAGTGCGGTGTTGCGGGTGGCCGAGAAGCTGGGATTGGGGAATGGGGAATCGGGAATGGGCAAAGGCAACAGTGCCGCTGCTTTCCGATTCCCGAATCCCGATTCCCGATTCCCGGCGTCTCCGAACGGAGACGCCGCATGAGCCGCCTGCTGCTCATCGTGCTGCTCGCCTGCAGCATCGCCTCGGCGATCGGTGTGGTGTACATGCGCCACATGCATCGCAAGTTGTTCGTGCAGTTGTCCAAGCTCGAACACACGCGTGACGAATTGAATATCGAATTCGGCCGGCTGCAGCTGGAGCAGGCCACCTGGGCGGAAAGCAACCGCGTCGATCAGGTCGCGCGTGCGCGCATCGGGATGAAGTTCCCGGAGACCAACGACATCGTGGTGGTGCGCCCATGACACAACGGCAGGACAGCCGTTTTGCACGGCGTAGCCGCCCGCAGGGTGGCGCACACACAGGTACGCCCATGACAAAACGGCAGGACAGCCGTTTTGCACGGCGTAGCCGCCCGCAGGGTGGCGCACACGGAGGTGCGCCATGAAAGCCGGCCGCAACCGCGCGCGCAGCAACTTCAACCTGCGTGGCCGCCTGACGCTGGTCGGCATCGCGCTGGGCCTGTGCTCGGTGACGCTGATCGGCCGCGCGGCGTTCGTGCAACTGGTCAATCGCGATTTCTATCAGCGCCAGGGCGAAGCGCGCTACCTGCGCGAGCTGCCGATCGCCACCTCGCGCGGCATGATCACCGACCGCAACGGCGAGCCGCTGGCGGTGTCCACGCCGGTGGAATCGATCTGGGTCAATCCGCAGGAACTGCTGCGCAACCCGGACCGCATTCCCGAGCTGGCCAAGGCGCTCGGCCAGCCGCTGGACGAGTTGAACGCCAAGCTGGCGCAGAAGGCCGGCAAGGAATTCATGTACCTGCAGCGCCGGATCAATCCGGACAAGGCGCATGCCATCGTGGAGCTGAAGATTCCCGGTGTGTTCTCGCAGCGCGAGTTCCGTCGCTTCTATCCGCAAGGCGAAGCGATGGCCCATGTGCTGGGCTTTACCAATATCGACGACCGCGGCCAGGAAGGCCTTGAGCTGGCCTTCGACGAATGGCTGCGCGGCAAGCCGGGCTCCAAGAAAGTGGTGCGCGATGCGCGCGGCGCGATCGTGGAGAGCGTGGATCTGGTGCGTCCGGCGCAGCCGGGCAAGGACCTGACGCTGAGCATCGACCGCCGCATCCAGTTCCTGGCCTATAAGGAGCTGCGCAACGCGTTGGTCGAAAACAATGCTGCCGGCGGTTCGATGGTGGTGATGGACGTGGCCACCGGCGAAGTGCTGGCGATGGTTAACCTGCCCACCTACAACCCCAATTCGGTCACTGGCATCAATCCGTCGGCGCGCCGCAACCGCGCGGTCACCGATCTGGTCGAGCCGGGTTCGACGATGAAGCCGCTCACCGTGGCCACCGCATTGACTGCCGGCGTGGTGACCAAGGACACCATCATCGACACCAACCCCGGCTACATGGCCGTGGGGCGCTTCACCATCCGCGATGTGCCGCGCAACAACGGCGTGCTCAACGTCACCGGCGTGATCACGCGCAGCTCCAACATCGGTGCGGCCAAGATCGCGGCCAAGGTGCCGGATCAGACCTTCTATCAGTCGATCCGCAATTTCGGTTACGGCAGCGCGCCGCATAGCGGTTTTCCCGGCGAATCGTCGGGCGTGGTGCTGCAGCCGGCGCGCTGGAGCGGCCCGTCCAAGACCACGATGTCGTACGGCTATGGCCTGTCGGTGACGCCGCTGCAGATCGCGCAGGCGTACGCCACGCTGGGCAACGGCGGCAAGCTGACCCCGCCGACCTTCGTACGCGGCCAGCACAACGAAACCCGCCAGGTGGTCACGCCTGAAGTGGCGCGCCAGGTCATCGACATGATGGAAACCGTGGTCACCCAGGGCGGCGCCAAGGGCGCGGCCATCCTGGGCTATCACGTGGCCGGCAAGACCGGTACCGCGCGCAAGAACGGCGCCAACGGCTACGAGCGCGGGCATTACAACGCGCTGTTCGCCGGCCTGGTGCCGGCCACGCGGCCGCGCTTTGCCACGGTCATCGTGATCAACGATCCGCAGGGCAAGGTGTATTACGGCGGCCTGGTGTCGGCACCGGTGTTCCACAAGGTGATGGAAGGCGCGCTGCGCCTGATGGACGTGCCGCCCGACGACATCCAGTCGTGGCTGGCCGCGCAGGCCGCCGGCAAAACCGGGCAGCCGATCGCCAAGCCGCAGTCGCCCGAGCTGGACCCGGCGTTGATGCCGGATCCGGTGGATGAAGTGTCTGCCGGTATTCCCACCGCACTTGCACCTGCGGCGTTACCCGCGCCGGCCCAGCCCGCACCGCTGCAGGAGAGCCGCCAGTGAGCCGCTCCATGCCGCTGTCACAGCTGTTGCCGGACGTTGCGCTTGCGCACGACGTGCAGGTCTCCGGTCTAGTGATGGACAGCCGTGCAGTGCGTGCGGGCGATGCCTTCGTGGCGATCGCCGGCTTCGGCGCGCATGGTCTGGGCTTCGTCGAACAGGCGCGTGCCAATGGCGCGGCGGCGGTGTTGTTCGAGCCGCCAGCGCCTGCCGAGTTGCCGGCCCCGGCCGACGCGATCGCGGTGCCGGGCTTGCGTGCGCGCCTGGGCGCGATGGCCGATCAGTTTCATGGCCAGCCCTCGCAGGCGCTGCGCATGGTCGGCGTCACCGGCACCAACGGCAAGACCTCCACCGTGCAGTTGCTGGCGCAGGCGCTGACGCTGCTCGGCATGCCCACCGGTACGCTCGGCACCTTGGGTGTTGGCCTGTATGGCAGTGCCGTGCCGACCGGTTTCACCACGCCGCTGGTGTTGCCTACGCACGCGCTGCTGGCGCAATTGCGCGATGAAGGTGCGCAGGTCGTGGCGATGGAAGTCAGCTCGCACGCGCTCGACCAGGGCCGCGTCGACGCAGTGCACTTCGACGTGGCGGTGTTCACCAATCTCACCCGCGACCATCTCGATTACCACGGCGACATGGAGCAGTACGGCGCGGCCAAGGCCAAGCTGTTCACGCGCGCTGGATTGAAAGCAGCTGTGGTGAATCTGGACGATGACTTCGGCCGCACGTTGCTAGCCGCGCTCGACCCGGCGCTGCGCGCGATCGGTGTGAGTTCGCGCGCGCAAGCCCAGGCAGTGGTGCGTGCGCAGGCGCTGCAGCTGGACCACAACGGCATCAATTTCGCGCTCAACATCCATGGCGACGTGCATCCGGTGCACTCGCCGCTGCTGGGCCGCTTCAACGTCGATAACCTGCTCGCGGTCGCCGGCGCGTTGTATGCGTTGGACATCGCGCCGACACAGATCGCTGAAGTGCTTGGTCAGCTGCAGCCGATCCACGGCCGCATGAATCGTCTCGGCGGCGCGCATGGCGCCCCGCTGGTGGTGGTGGACTATGCACACACGCCCGACGCGCTGGAACAGGCATTGGCCAGCCTGCGTTCGCATGCGCAGGACCGGCTGATCTGCGTGTTCGGCTGCGGTGGCGAGCGCGATACCGGCAAGCGCCCGCAGATGGCGGCGATCGCCGAGGTCAATGCGGATGTAGCGATCGTCACCGACGACAACCCGCGTGGCGAAGATGGCGATGTGATCGTGGCCGATATCCTGCGCGGCTTCGCACGCCCGGATGCGGCGATCGTGCAGCGCGACCGCGCCGCGGCGATCCATCAGGCCATCAGCATGGCCGGTGCCTCCGACATCGTGCTGATCGCCGGCAAGGGCCACGAGCCGTATCAGGAAGTCGCCGGCGTGCGGCATGCCTTCGACGACGCCATCGTGGCGGCGCAGGCCTTGCTGCCGCGCACCGTGCTGGGAGTGCGCGCATGAAGCTCACTCCGTTGTCGTTGATCGCCCACTGGGCCGGCGGCGAGCTGCATGGCGACGACGCCATGATCGACGCGGTCGGCAACGACACCCGCACGCTCGCCAACGGCAGCCTGTATGTGGCGCTGCGCGGCGAGCGTTTCGATGGACACGACTTTGCCGCAGACGCAGTGGCGCAGGGTGCCAGCGGTTTGCTGGTGGAGCGCTTGCTGCCGACGCTGAGCGTGCCGCAGGTGCTGGTGGAAAACACCGAACTCGCGCTGGCGCGTATCGCCGCCGGCATGCAGCGCGACCGCGCCACGCGCGTAATCGCGTTGACCGGCTCCAACGGCAAGACCAGCGTCAAGGCCTTGCTGCTGTCGATCCTGGAAGAGGCTGGGCGTGTCGATGGCACCACCGTGTACGCCAATCCGGGCAACCGCAATAACGAGATCGGCCTGCCGCTGGCGGTGATCGCGGCGCCGGACGATGCGGATGTTGCGATCTACGAAATGGGCGCCGGCAAGCCGGGCGATATCGCCTATCTCACCGACATCGCGCAGCCGCACGTAGCCCTGGTCAACAACATCGCACCCGCCCATCTGGAGCGCCTGGGCAGCCTGCTCGGCGTCGCGCGCACCAAGGGCGCCATCTACGCCGCATTGCCAGCCGATGGCGTGGCGGTGATCAATGCAGACGATGCCTTCGGCGCCTGGTTCGAGCAGCAATTGCATGCGCAGCCGGTGCACGGTCGCCGCGTGTTGCGTTATGGCTTGCAGGCCAGCGCCGACCTCACTGCACGTGGGCTACGGCTGCAGGAAGGTGGTGCGCAGTTCACGCTGGTGACGCCGCAAGGCGAGGCGCAGATCGCGCTGCCGTTGCCGGGCCGCCACAACGTGCTCAACGCGCTGGCTGCGGCCGGGCTGGCGTTGGGCGCGGGCATTGCACTGCCGATCATCGTGGTCGGTCTGGCGCAGGCGCGCCCGGTGGCCGGTCGTCAGATCGCACACACGCTGCTCAGCGGCGCGGTGCTGATCGACGACAGCTACAACGCCAATCCCGGTTCGCTGGATGCGGCCATCGACACGCTGGCTGCCGCGCCGGGCGCTGGTTGGCTGGTGCTCGGCGACATGCGCGAACTCGGCCCGGAAGGCAAGGCGCTGCATGCCGCCGCCGGGCGTCGCGCGCGCGCGGCCAAGTTGCAGCGGCTGTACGCGTTGGGCGAGCTCAGTGCCGCCGCCGCGCAGGCGTTCGGCGATGGCGGCCGCGTGTTCGCCACTCATGCCGCGCTGGTCGCGGCGTTGCAGGCGGATCTGGCGCAGGTCGCCGTTTCGCCGACTCAAACGCAGGAATCTTCTTCGATGCACGAACACACCGGTGCGGCGGCGCAGACTGCCGCCACCACGGCGCAGGTCCCGCCCACGTTGTTGGTGAAAGGCTCGCGTGGCAGTGCGATGGATCGCATCGTCGCCGCGTTGCTCGCACCGGCGGAGGACACCTCCCATGCTGCTTGAGTTGGCCCGTTGGCTACAGCAACTGGAGAGCCTGTTCGGGCTGTTCAACTATCTGACCTTCCGCGGCATCCTGGCGGCGCTGACCGCGTTGTTCCTGTCGTTGTGGATGGGCCCGGCGGTGATCCGCAAGCTGGGCCAGTTCAAGGGTGGCCAGCCAATCCGTCAGGATGGCCCGCAGACGCATTTTTCCAAGGCCGGTACGCCTACCATGGGCGGCTCGCTGATCCTGCTGACGGTGACCTTGTCGGTGCTGTTGTGGGGCGACCTGCGCAACCGTTATGTGTGGTTGGTGCTGGCAGTGATGCTTTGTTTTGGCGCGATCGGCTGGTACGACGACTGGATCAAGATCGTGCGCCGCGACCCCAACGGCCTGAAGTCGCGCTGGAAGTATCTGCTGCAGTCGATCTTCGGCCTGGCTGCCGGCCTGTTCCTGTACTACACCGCCGATGTGCCGGCCGCGATCACCTTCTATATTCCGATGTTCAAGGCGGTGGCGCTGCCGTTGGCCGGCGTGAGCTTTGTGGTCATTGCCTACTTCTGGATCGTCGGCTTCTCCAATGCGGTGAACCTGACCGACGGTCTGGATGGTCTGGCGATCATGCCCACCGTGCTGGTGGCCTGCGCGCTGGGTGTGTTCGCGTATGCCTCGGGCAACGTGGTGTTCGCCGAATATCTGAAAATCCCGCTGATTCCCGGGGCCGGCGAGCTGATCATCATCTGCTCGGCGATTGCCGGGGCAGGGTTAGGGTTTCTGTGGTTCAACACCTATCCGGCCATGGTGTTCATGGGCGATATCGGTGCGCTGTCGCTGGGCGCGGTGCTCGGCACCATCGCGGTGATCGTGCGTCAGGAACTGGTGTTGGTGATCATGGGCGGCGTGTTCGTGATCGAAACGCTGTCGGTGATCATCCAGGTGGCCAGCTTCAAGCTGACCGGCAAGCGCGTGTTCCGCATGGCGCCGATTCATCACCATTTTGAGCTCAAGGGCTGGCCCGAGCCGCGCGTGATCGTGCGTTTCTGGATCATTTCGGTGGTGCTGGTGCTGATCGGTCTTGCCACGTTGAAGGTGCGCTGATGAACGACAACGCGCGTCAAGCCACTCGACTCGAGGCCATCGGCGGCCGCTACGACCCATGGCTGCTCGGCGCCGCGGCCACGCTCGCCTCGCTGGGCGTGGTGATGGTGGCATCCAGCTCGATCGAACTGTCCGACAACCCGTTCTATTACCTCACCCGCCATCTGCTGTTTCTGGGCATCGGCATTGGCCTGGCGTTCTGGGCGATGCGGACCGAGCTCAAGACCATCGAGCAGTACAACCAGGTGCTGCTGCTGGCCTGTTTCGGCCTGCTGATGGTGGTGTTCGTGCCCGGCCTGGGCAGCAGCGTCAACGGCGCCAAGCGCTGGATCAATCTGGGCGTGTCGAAATTCCAGACCGTGGAAGCGGTCAAGGTGCTCTACATCGTGTGGCTGTCCAGCTACCTGGTGCGCTTTCGCGACGAGGTCAACGCGACCTGGCCGGCGATGCTCAAGCCGCTGGGCGTGGCGATCGCACTGGTCGGCCTGCTGCTGATGCAGCCGGACTTCGGCTCTTCCACGCTGTTGCTGGCGATCACCGCCGGCATGCTGGTGCTGGGCGGGGTGAACCTGCCGCGCATGTCGATGCCGATCGTGTTCGGTCTGCCGGTGTTCGCCTTCATCGCGATCCTGGAACCGTACCGCCTGCGTCGCATCACCTCGTTCCTGGATCCGTGGGCCGATCAGCTCGGCTCCGGCTACCAGTTGTCGAACGCCTTGATGGCGGTCGGTCGCGGCCAGTGGACCGGCGTGGGCCTGGGCGCCTCGGTGCAAAAGCTCAACTACCTGCCCGAAGCGCATACCGACTTCATCTTTTCGGTGATTGCCGAAGAGCTCGGGTTTGTCGGTGTGTGCGGGGTGATCTCGCTGTACGCGCTACTGGTTGGCCGCGCGTTCTGGCTGGGCATGCGCTGCGTGGAAATGAAGCGTCATTTCTCCGGCTACATCGCCTTCGGCATCGGTCTGTGGATCAGCTTGCAGAGCTTCGTCTCGGTGGGCGTGAATCTGGGCATCCTGCCGACCAAGGGCCTGACCTTGCCGCTGATTTCCTCCGGCGGTTCGTCGGTGCTGATGACCTGCGTGGCGATGGGCTTGCTGCTGCGCGTGTCCTACGAAATGGATCGCGCCGAGCGCCTGCGCAGCAAGTTGTCGCCGCAGAGTGCAGGCGCGCCGTCAGCTGAGCCGGCCGAGCCGGTGGTCGACTCGGTGCCGCCGGCGTATGCGCCAGCGCGCAAACCGCAGCGCGATACCGTGGCTGCCGCTGCGCCCGCACCCGCACCCGTACCCGCACCGGTCGCTGCAGCATCGGTGGCGCCGGCATCGGCCATCCTGCGCGGCACCAGCCGCATGCAGCCGCGCGTGGAACCGACGTTCGGGAGGATTGCATGAGTAGTAATTATGCGAGCCCCGCGCAAGCGCCAGCGCAGTCTGCTGTGATTCGTCCGGTCATGATTCTTGCTGGCGGCACCGGCGGGCATATCTTCCCGGGCCTGGCCGTGGCCAAGGTGCTGCGCGCGCGTGGCGTGCCGGTGACCTGGCTCGGCGCCGATGGCGCGATGGAAACCCGCCTGGTGCCGCAGCACGATATCCAGCTCGACACGCTGGCCATCACCGGCCTGCGCGGCAAGGGCCTGGTGAAATTGCTCGGTGCACCGGTGCGGGTGATGCGCGCAGTGCGTGCGGCCGGCTTCGTGCTGCGCAAGCGCCAGCCGCGTGCGGTGATCAGTTTCGGCGGCTTTGCGGCCGGCCCGGGCGGCCTGGCTGCACGTCTGCTCGGTGTGCCATTGCTGGTGCACGAACAAAATCGCGCACCCGGCATGACCAACAAGGTGTTGTCGCGTTTCGCGCGTCGCGTGTTGACCGGTTTCCCGGGCAGCTTCGCTGGCGAAGAAGCGGTGGGCAATCCGGTGCGCGCGGAAATCGCAGCGCTCCCCGTGCCGGCTCTGCGCCTGGTCGGTCGTGGTGGCCCGGTACGCATGCTGGTCCTCGGCGGCAGCCAGGGTGCACGCGCATTGAATCAAGCCGTGCCGGCGGCGCTGGCGGCACTCGGTCACCCGGATGTCGACGTGCGCCACCAGTGCGGCGAAAAGCTGCGCGCCGAAGCCGAAGCGGCGTACGCGCAGGCCGGCGTCAACGCCAGTGTCGAGCCCTTTATCGCCGACATGGCGGCTGCTTACGCCTGGGCCGATCTGGTCGTGTGCCGTGCCGGTGCCTCCACGCTGGCCGAACTGTGCGCCGCCGGTATCGGCAGCGTGCTGGTGCCCTTCGCCGCCGCGGTGGACGACCACCAGACCCGCAATGCCGAGTACCTGGTCGGCGCCGATGCCGCCGTGCTGCTCAAGCAGGACGACACCCTGGCAGTGCGTCTGCAGCAGGTCTTGCAGACCTTGCTCGCCGACCCCGCCCGCCGCCTGTCGATGGCACAGGCCGCCCGCACCCTGGCCAAGCCGGACGCCGCCGAACGCATCGCCGACATCATTCTTCAGGAAGCCGGGAGTGGGGATTCGGGATTGGGGATTCGTAAAGAGCAACAGCACAAGCAGGAAAGCATGCAGAAATCCGTTAATGGTCAATTTTCGGCGCGATCGATCGCCGCCGTTGCCAATCTCCAATCCCTAATCTCCAATCCCGGCACCTCCACCGGAGGTGCCGCGTGATCCGCCGTCTGCAAGACAGCGGCGATCTGGTGCGTGCGTTTCCGCGCGTGCATTTCGTCGGTATCGGCGGCACCGGCATGAGCGGCATTGCCGAAGTGATGCTGACGCTGGGCTATGAAGTCTCCGGCTCCGACAACTCCGATAACGCGGCCACACGTCGGCTGGCCAAGCTGGGTGCGCGGGTAATGCGCGGGCATTCGGCCGCCAACGTGCTCGGCACCGATTGCGTGGTGGTGTCCAGCGCGATCCGCGAAGACAACCCCGAGCTGATGGAAGCGCGCAGCCAGCGCATTCCGATCATGCCGCGTGCGGCGATGCTGGCCGAGCTGATGCGCTTCCGTCGTGGTATCGCGGTGGCCGGCACGCATGGCAAGACCACCACCACCAGCCTGGCGGCGGCCGTCCTGAGCGAAGGCGGGCTGGACCCGACCTTTGTCATCGGCGGGCAGTTGCTGGCCGCCGGTGCCAACGCCAAACTCGGTGGCGGCCAGTGGTTGGTGGCCGAAGCCGACGAGAGCGATGGCAGCTTCCTGCGTCTGAACCCGTTGATGGCGGTGATCACCAATATCGATTCGGATCACCTGGAAAACTACGGTAACGATTTCTCGCGTATCCAGGCGGCATTCGCCGAATTCCTGCAGCGCCTGCCGTTCTACGGTCTAGCGCTGCTGTGCATCGACGACCCGGAAGTGGCCGCGCTGGCCAGCAAGACGCCGCGCCACGTGATGAGCTACGGCATGAGCGAAAACGCCGACGTGCGCGCCGAAGATGTGGTGCAGGACGGCCCGCGCATGCGCTTCACGCTGCGCCTGCCCGAGGGCACCACCACACCGGTGACGCTCGCACTGCCGGGCCGTCACAACGTACTTAATGCACTGGCAGCAGCGGCGATCGGTTGGCAATTGGGCGTGGCGCCGGAGACCATCGCGCGTGCGCTGGAAAACTTCGCCGGCATCGGCCGTCGCTTCAACGATCTGGGCGAAGTCACCACCAGCACCGGTGCACGCGTGCGCGTGGTCGACGATTACGGCCACCATCCGCGCGAGCTGGAAGCGGTGTTCGCCGCAGCCCGCGGTGGCTGGCCGGACAAGCGTCTGGTGGTCGCATTCCAGCCGCATCGTTACAGCCGTACCCGCGATCAGTTCGACGCCTTTGCTGCGGTGTTGAGTACCGTCGATGCGCTGGTGTTGAGCGAAGTCTACCCGGCCGGCGAAGCGCCGATTCCCGGCGCCGATTCGCGTGCGTTGGCGCGTGCCATCCGTGCGCGCGGCCGCAGCGAGCCGGTGGTGGTCGGCCAGATTTCGGGCCTGGCCGAAGTGTTGCCGGACGTGCTGCAGGACGGCGATCTGTTGCTGATGATGGGGGCCGGCGATATCGGTTACGTGGCCCAGCACATCATCAATAACGGCTTCACCGGAGCGGCTGCATGAGCGCGACGGTCGCCAACGTGCGCGGCACCGATCCGGCTGCGTTCGGTCGCGTTGCCGTGCTGCTCGGCGGTACCTCGTCCGAGCGCGAAGTGTCGTTGAACTCCGGCAGCAACGTGCTCGATGCATTGCGCGCGCGCGGCGTCGATGCACAGCCGGTGGACGGCATTCCGGCATTGGCGCAGGCACTGGTCGAAAAACGTTTCGACCGCGTCTTCAACGTGCTGCACGGCCATAACGGCGGCGGCGAAGACGGCATCGTGCAAGGCCTGATGGAAGCGTTCAAGGTGCCGTACACCGGCTCCAACGTGCTCGGCTCGGCGCTGAGCATGGACAAGATCCGCACCAAGCAGGTGTGGCTGTCGCTGGGCCTGTCCACACCGCGCTATGCGCGTCTGGCCGCCGGCGCCAGCGCCGATCAAATTCAGGCTGCCGCACAGCAGATTGGCCTGCCGGTCATCGTCAAGCCGGCCAACGAAGGCTCCAGCGTCGGCATCAGCCGCGTGTTCGACCAGGCCCAGCTCGAAGAAGCCGTGGTGCTAGCGGCGCGATACGACGGCGCGCTGCTGATGGAACAGCTGATCGAAGGCGACGAACTCACCGTGGCCGTGCTCGGCGAGGTCGCGCTGCCGTCGATCCGCATCGTGCCCAAGGGCCAGTGGTACGACTACAACGCCAAGTACGTGGCCGACGACACCCAGTACCTGTGCCCGGGCCTGGAAGGCGATGCCGAAACGCAGATCCGCCAGCTCGCACTCGACGCCTTCCGCGCTGCCGGCGCACGTGGCTGGGGCCGCGTGGACGTAATGCGCGACCGCGCCAGCGGCCAGCTGTATCTGCTGGAGGTCAACACCGCCCCCGGCATGACCAGCCACTCGCTGGTGCCCAAGGCCGCGCGCCAGCTCGGTATCGATTTCGAAGAACTGGTCTGGCGCGTGCTGGAGCAGACGCTATGACGGCGGGATTGGGGATTCGGTATTCGGGATTGGTGAACAGCGACGCCGCGTGCGCCGTTGCTGTTGCTGCTGCCGTTGCGAATCCCCAATTCCGAATCCCCAATCACGCGCGCGGAGCGCGCGCATGAACGCCACCCTGCGCATCCTGGCCTGGTTGATCGCGGTGACGCTGGTCGCGTTGCCTGTGGTGGCCGTGCTCAATGGCTGGGTCGGCGCCGAGCGTTGGCCGTTGGCGCGGTTGCGGGTGTCCGGCGACTTCAAGCGGGTGCCTGCCGAAGAGCTGCGTGCGGTGGTGCTGCCGTATGCGCGCTCGGGTTTTTTCGCAGTGAAATTGCAGAACGCGCAAGACGCCATCGCACGTTTGCCGTGGGTGGAAAGTGCGCAGGTGCGCAAGCGTTGGCCGGATGTGCTGGAAGTGCGCGTCACCGAGCACAAGCCGTTCGCGCGCTGGGGCACCGACCGCATGTTGTCCGAGCAGGGCCGGTTGTTCCGTACCCCGCCGTTGTTGAAGGATTTCAAGTTGCCGCAACTCGGTGGCCCGGACAGCAAGACGCAAGACGTGGTGGCGCTCTACAACGAATCGCGCGCGCTGTTCGCCCCGACCGGGCTGGATGTAGAGCGGCTGGAAATGGACGCACGTGGCAGCTGGTCGCTGGGCCTGAGCAACGGCGTGCAGATCGTGATCGGCCGCGACGATGCGCGCGCACGCCTGCAACGCTTCGCCCGCGTATTGCCGCAGCTGGCCGACCCGCAACGCCCGATCGCCCGCGCCGACCTGCGCTACACCAACGGTTTTACGGTCGAACGAAAAATGGAAGAGGGCGTGCCGGAAACCAAGAAAAAGGTTCCGCCGGCTGCGCCTGCCGCACACCACACGGTTGTTCTGGAATTGCCCCGTAACCGTAGACCGCTCTTCTCCAATCCCGAATCCCGAATCTCGAATCCCGGCTTTAAGACATGAACCGCAAAGGCGACAAATCCCTCATCGTTGGACTGGACATCGGCACCTCCAAGGTCGTCGCGCTGGTCGGCGAGTACTCGCCCGGCAATCCGATCGAAGTGATCGGCATCGGTTCGCATGAGTCGCGCGGTCTCAAGCGCGGCGTGGTGGTGGATATCGAATCCACCGTGCAGTCGATCCAGCGCGCGGTGGAAGAGGCCGAGCTGATGGCCGGCTGCGAAATCCGCTCGGTGTACGCCTCGATTTCCGGCAACCACGTGCAGTGCAAGAATTCGCCCGGCATCGTGCCGATCCGCGACGGCGAAGTGACCTGGAGCGATCTGGAGCGCGTGCTGGATGCGGCCAAGGCCGTGGCCATTCCTGCCGACCAGCGCATCCTGCATGCGATCCCGCGCGAATACGTGCTGGATGATTCGCAGGAAGGTATCCGCAATCCGGTCGGCATGACCGGCGTGCGCCTGGAGGTGCATGCGCATCTGGTGGTGTGCGCGCAGTCGGCGGCGGCCAACATCACCAAGTGCGTGCAGAAATGCGGCCTGCAGGTGGACGATCTGGTGCTGTCCTCGCTCGCATCGTCGGTGGCGGTATTGACTGCCGACGAGCGCGAACTGGGCGTGGTGCTGGTGGATATCGGCGCCGGCACCACGGACCTCGCCGTCTACGTGCAGGGAGCGATCTGCCACACCGCATCGCTGCCGATCGCCGGTGACCATGTCACCAACGACATCGCGCACATGCTGCGTACGCCCACGCCGGAGGCCGAGCAGATCAAGGTGCGTTATGCGTGCGCGCTCGCGCAGCTGGCCACCGCCGAAGAAAGCATCCAGGTGCCCTCGGTCGGCGATCGCCCGCCGCGCCGCATGCCACGGCATGCGCTCGCACAGGCAGTGCAGGGCCGTTACGAAGAGATTTTCGAAATGGTGCAGGCCGAATTGCGCCGCTCCGGTTTCGAGGAGATGGTGCGCGCCGGCATGGTGCTCACCGGTGGCGCGTCGAAGATGGAAGGCGTGGTCGAACTGGCCGAAGAAATGCTGCAGATGCCGGTGCGCGTGGGCATTCCCCAGCACGTCACCGGCCTGGGCGAAGTCGTCGGCAACCCGGTACACGCCTCCGGCGTGGGCCTGTTGCTGATGGGCAGCCAGATCGAACACCCGCGTCGTCCGTCGATCCCGACCGGACGTGCCGGGAGTTTGTTCAAGAAATTGAAGAACTGGTATCGCGGCGAATTCTGAGGGGCCGGGATTGGGAATTCGGGATTTGGGATTGGTAAGAGCGAAAGAAAAGCGGAGTGGCAGCAAAGATTAAGTAGAGAGCGGCGAGCGGGTAGGCGGTAAACTTTTTTGCAGGCATTGCGTCGAGGAGTAGGTGCGGTGAGTCGTAGAGCGCAACAGCGCATCTAAGGTCCCGCACACGAATCCCGACTTTCAAACAACAACACTCGCCGTGGTGCGGAGTGGACAGGGACCAACGCTTTTGCGAATCCCAATCCCCACTCCCCAATCCCGGCTCAAGAGGACACTGACATGGCACATTTTGAACTGATCGAAAAGATGGCTCCCAACGCGGTAATCAAGGTCGTTGGCGTGGGCGGCGGCGGCGGTAACGCGGTTGCACACATGGTCAACACCAACGTCGATGGCGTGGAATTCATCACCGCCAACACCGACTCGCAGGCCATCAAGAACTGCGGCGCCAAGTTGCAGCTGCAGCTCGGCACCAACGTCACCAAGGGCCTGGGCGCAGGCGCCAATCCGGAAGTCGGCCGTCAGGCCGCGCTGGAAGACCGCGAGCGCATCATGGACGCGCTGCAGGGCGCGGACATGGTGTTCATCACCGCCGGCATGGGCGGTGGCACCGGCACCGGTGCAGCGCCGGTGGTTGCACAGCTGGCCAAGGAAATGGGCATCCTGACCGTGGCCGTGGTCACCAAGCCGTTCCCGTTCGAAGGCCGTCGCCGCATGCAGGTTGCGCTGAAGGGCATCGAGGAACTGAGCCAGCATTGCGACTCGCTGATCACCATTCCCAATGAAAAGCTGATCACCGTGCTCGGCCGCAATGCGACCATGATTCAGGCTTTCCGCGCTGCCAACGACGTGCTGCAGGGCGCCGTGCAGGGCATCGCCGATCTGATCGTGCGTCCGGGCCTGATCAACGTCGACTTCGCCGACGTGCGCACCGTGATGTCGGAAATGGGCCTGGCCATGATGGGCACCGGGTCGGCACGCGGCGACGATCGCGCGCAGGCCGCCGCCGAAGCCGCCATCCAGAACCCGCTGCTGGACGACGTCAACCTGGCCGGCGCCAACGGCATCCTGGTCAACATCACTGCCGGTCCGGACTTCACCATGGCCGAGTTCGACGAGATCGGCCGCACCATCGAAGCGTTCGCTTCGGAAGATGCCACCGTGGTCGTCGGTACCGTGCTCGACCCGGACATGCAGGACGAAGTGCGCGTCACCGTGGTGGCCACTGGCTTGAACCGTGCGGTTGCACGTCAGACCCAGCGTCCGGACCAGCGCGCGCCGATCAAGCTGGTGCGCAACGCCACCACTGGCCAGCCGGAATTCGGCGATTTCGAAACCAGCGGTGGCGATGCGGTATCCAAGGCCGTTGGCGGCAGCATGGGCCTTGGCCTGCGTCGTCCCAGCAGCGACTCGGTCGGCAGCAGCAGCACCAACGGCGGCGGTTCCTCTGCGCCGGCGGCAGACCTGCCCAACGACTACCTGGATATCCCGGCGTTCCTGCGCCGCCAGGCAGACTGACGCTTCACTGCGATGCCACCTTGGTGGCGCCGCCCGCAATGCCCCGAGGTTCGCTTCGGGGTTGCAATGCCATGTCCTCTTTCTGCCGGATCGACGCGTTGATCCGGCAGCTTTTGCAGTGGCGTGACCGGTCGATTACAGTTGCCGTCACGCGTGACTTGTTAAAATTCGGATAATCTCAACGATTGGACAGCCGGTTCAGCGCCTGTCTGCATTGTTCATCCAGACTTCGCATATGACCCAGCAACGCACTCTCAAAAACACCATTCGTGCCACCGGCGTCGGCCTGCATAGCGGCGACAAGGTGTACATGACGCTACGACCGGCTCCTGTCGATCATGGCGTGGTGTTCCGGCGTGTGGACCTGGAACCTGTCGTCGAAGTCCCCGCCGATGCCGAGCTGGTCACCGAGACCACGCTGTGCACCGGTTTGACCTGCAATGGCGCCAAGATCCAGACCGTGGAGCATCTGATGTCGGCACTGGCCGGCCTGGGTGTGGACAACGTCATCGTCGAACTGTCTTCGGCCGAGTTGCCGATCATGGATGGCTCGTCCGGCCCGTTCGTGTTCCTGCTGCAGTCGGCTGGCATCGTCGAGCAGAACAAGGCCAAGCGCTTCATCCGCATCAAGCACACGGTGGAAGTACGCGAGGGCGACAAGGTCGCGCGCTTCGAGCCATACGAGGGCTACAAGCTCGGTTTCACCATCGAATTCAATCACCCGATGATCCCGGCCAAGCAGTCGCGCCAGGAAATCGAGTTCTCCACCTCGGCCTACGTCAAGGAAATCTCGCGCGCCCGCACCTTCGGCTTCATGCGCGACCTTGAGTACATGCGCGAGCGCAATCTGGGCCTGGGCGGTTCGATGGACAACGCCATCGTGCTGGACGAGTTCCGCGTGCTCAACGAGGACGGCCTGCGTTACACCAACGAATTCGTACGCCACAAGATCCTGGACGCCATCGGCGATCTGTATCTGGCCGGCGGTGCCATCTTGGGCGCCTACGAAGGCTTCAAATCCGGCCACGCGCTCAACAACAAGCTGGTGCGTGCGCTGCTGGCCGATCAAGCCGCCTGGGAATGGGTCAGCTTTCCCGAAGGCAGCGTGCAGCCGCCTGTCACTTACGCCAGCCCCGTCTACGCCTGATGTCAGGGAATGCCTTAGTTGGCGTTCGAAGTGTGAACTCCGTCGGATTTCCGGCCCGTTTTTAACGTTTATTTAAGACTTCTCTAACTCCTGCGTGGCCTATGCCCGCTAGGATGCGTCGGGTCGTGTGCGGTCTTCGCAATTCTTTCACGCACCGGCGGCCGTTTCGTACAGGCGGCACGGACATCACCGCTTGGTCGGTGGAACGTCCTGCAAGGAGGCCAAGGCGTCGCGCAGTCCTTTGTGCGTCGCCTCGGAGACAGGGCGTGGACGTTCACGGTTCTGCGGCATTGGGGAATGCAGCGGGGTCGTGATGGTCTTGATGGTCACTGCGGTGGCCTTCAGTCCGATGGATCGGGCGGCATCCAATAATTGGGTCTCGGCAAGCCGCAACTTGGCATGCCAGACAGGTGAATCAACCAGAAAAACGAGCTGTTCGCCTCGGACATTGGCCAACCGGCAACGGGTGGCCAGATGAGGCGGTAACAGGGGGCGCAACTGCCGGTCCAGCGCATCGAGCCACAACGCTCGGCGCAAGGGGTCGCCAGCCTTTTCACCCAACGCGGCCTCGATGGCCGGTTGTGGAGCGGAAGGGTTGCGTGCGTTGGACTTGGGCTTGGACATGACACTCATATGGCGTTGAAGAAAGTTGTAATCAAATCTCGCGAAACCCGGGCGCAGCGGTTGGCCCGCCAGTTCCAGGGCTTTGCCGCGGATCGACCGATGGTAGTCCTCGGCGCCGTGCTTGGGCTGGGCATGTTGATCGGCATCGGTGCCAGCACCGCCACCGGCATGGTGACCAATTCCGCGCTGCAGGCCAAGGTCGCGCAGCAGCAGGTCGAGCTGGCCCAGACGCAGCGCGCTTCGCAGGCGCAGGTCAATGCACTGGCCGCGCGCATGGGTGAGCTGCAGGCGCAGGCCACCCGTCTCAATGCATTGGGCGAGCGGCTGACCGAAATGGGCAAGTTGAAGGACGGCGAGTTCGACTTCGATGCGCCGGTCGGCGTCGGTGGCGGCGATGAGCCGGTCAGCGACATGCCGGTCGAATCGCTCAAGGAGACGCTAGGGCAAGTGGAACAGCAGTTCTCCGCCTCCGGCCAGCAACTGAACGTGCTGGCCGCGCTGATGTTCGATCATCAGCTCGAGCAGAATTCGGTGCCCTCGCGGATGCCGATCCGCAACACCTACATCACCTCGGGCTTCGGCGGCCGCGCCGATCCGTTCGACGGCGGTTCGGCCTTCCACAAGGGTGTGGACTTCCACGCCAACGTGGGCGACCCGGTGATGTCGGTCGCCGATGGCGTGGTCAGCTACGCCGGCGTGCGCGGCGGCTATGGCAACGTGGTCGAAGTGGACCACGGCAATGGCTACGTGACCCGCTACGCGCATAACTCGCGGCTGGTGGTGAAGGTGGGCGATCTGGTGCGCGCCGGCCAGCAGGTAGCCAGGGCCGGTTCCAGCGGCCGTTCCACTGGCGCGCACGTGCATTTCGAAGTGTGGGCGGACGGGCGGGTGGTCAATCCGCGCAAGTTCCTGGGCGACACCAACACGCCGGTAGGGCGCCGCGGGCGCGGTTGACGAAGGCGCGCTCAGCGCTTGATTCGTGAAGGCCCGCCCCAAGCTACAATAGGGTGTTGCCATCGACAGGGCGCAGTGCGCCCTGTTTCGTTTACGGCGGCCGGGTCTTGGGGACCGGCGTCGGTCAAACCGTTCCTTTTCAACCGGTTTCTTCAATGATCAACAGTCTGCTTACCCGTGTCTTTGGCAGTCGTAACGAACGCCAGCTGCGCCAGCTCACCCGCCTCGTCACCCAGATCAATGCGCTGGAGCCGACGATCGAGAAGCTCTCCGACGCCGAGCTGCAAGCCAAGACCCCGGAGTTCAAGCAGCGACTTGCCGCCGGCGAGTCCCTGGACAAGATTCTTCCCGAAGCCTTTGCGGTCTGCCGCGAGGCCAGCCGCCGCGTGCTCGGCATGCGTCATTACGATGTGCAGCTGATCGGCGGCATGGTGTTGCACCTGGGCAAGATCGCCGAGATGCGCACCGGTGAAGGCAAGACCTTGGTGGCCACGCTGCCGGTGTACCTCAACGCGCTGCAGGGCGAGGGCGTGCATGTGGTCACGGTCAACGACTACCTGGCGCGCCGCGATGCCGCGCAGATGGGCAAGCTGTACAACTGGCTGGGCCTGAGCGTGGGCGTGGTGTATCCGGGCATGCCGCATAGCGACAAGCGCGAGGCCTACGGCAGCGACATCACCTACGGCACCAACAACGAATTCGGTTTCGATTACCTGCGCGACAACATGGCGCTGTCGCGTGCAGACCGCTATCAGCGCAATCTGCACTACGCGATCGTCGACGAAGTCGACTCGATCCTGATCGACGAAGCGCGCACCCCGCTGATCATTTCCGGCCCGGCCGACGAATCGCCGGAGCTGTATATCCGCGTCAACCGCATCGTGCCGCAGCTGACCAAGCAGGAAAGCGAAGAGGGCGAGGGCGATTACTGGATCGACGAGAAGGGCAAGCAGGTGCACCTGTCCGAGGCGGGCATGGGCCACGCCGAAGAACTGCTGATGCAGGCCGGCATCCTGGAAAATGCCGAAGACGGCCTGTATGCCGCGCAGAACCTGAGCGTGGTGCATCACCTCAACGCCGCACTGCGTGCGCATGCGATCTACCAGCGCGATGTGGATTACATCGTGCGCGATGGCGAAGTGGTGATCGTCGACGAATTCACCGGCCGTACGCTGTCCGGGCGTCGCTGGTCCGATGGCCTGCATCAGGCGGTCGAGGCGAAGGAAGGCGTGCCGGTGCAGCGCGAGAACCAGACGCTGGCGAGCATCACTTTCCAGAACCTGTTCCGCATGTACAAGAAGCTGTCCGGCATGACCGGTACGGCCGACACCGAAGCCTACGAATTCCAGAGCATCTACGGCCTGGAAGTGGTGGTGATTCCGACCAACCGCCCGACCGTGCGCAAGGACCATCCGGACCAGGTGTTCCTCAACCGCAAGGGCAAGTTCAATGCGGTGCTGGCCGATATCGAAGACTGCGCCAAGCGCGGTCAGCCGGTGCTGGTGGGCACCACCTCGATCGAAACCTCGGAGATGCTGTCTGAGCATCTGCGCAATGCAGGTGTGAAGCACGAAGTGCTCAACGCCAAGCAGCACGAGCGCGAAGCCACCATCGTGGCCAACGCCGGCCAGCCGGGTGCGGTGACCATCGCCACCAACATGGCCGGTCGCGGTACCGACATCGTGCTGGGCGGTTCGCTGGAAACCGAGCTGCACGGTCTGGGCGAGGACATCAGCGACGAACAGCGGCTGCAGGCCAAGACCGAATGGCAGCGTCGGCATGACGCGGTCAAGGCGGCCGGCGGCTTGCACATCATCGGTACCGAGCGGCACGAGTCGCGCCGTATCGACAACCAGCTGCGCGGCCGTGCCGGTCGTCAGGGCGACCCGGGTTCCTCGCGATTCTATCTGTCGCTGGAAGACAACCTGATGCGCATCTTCGCCTCGGACTGGGTCCAGAAGGCGATGCGCATGATGGGCATGAAGGAAGACGACGTCATCGAAGATCGCCTGGTCAGCCGGCAGATCGAAAAGGCGCAGCGCAAGGTGGAAGCGCACAACTTCGACATCCGCAAGAACCTGCTGGACTTCGACGACGTCAACAACGATCAGCGCAAGGTGATCTACGCACAGCGCGACGAATTGCTGGATGCCGAATCGGTCAAGGACAACGTCGACGGCATCCGTGGCGATGTGATCTATGACCTGGTCGCCCGCTTCGTGCCGCCCAATTCGGTCGACGAGCAGTGGGACCTCAAGGGTCTGGAAGCCACGCTGGAATCGGAACTGGGCATGCCGCTGGCGCTGAGCGAGATGGCGCGTACCCAGGAAGAGCTGGACGCCGAGCAGATTGCGGCCAAGGTGCAGGCAGCGGTGGATGCGCACTTTGCCGAGAAGGAAGCGGCGGTGGGCAACGACACCATGCGCGCCTTGGAGAAGCACGTGATGCTGACCGTGCTCGACCAGGGCTGGAAGGAACATCTGGCCAAGATGGATTACCTGCGCCAGGGCATCTATCTGCGCGGGTATGCGCAGAAGCAGCCCAAGCAGGAATACAAGAAGGAAGCCTTCGAGCTGTTCTCCGAGATGCTGGAGAACGTCAAGCGCGAAGTGATCAACCTGCTGGCGCGCGTGCGCATCCGCAGCGAAGAGGAAGTGGCCGAGCTGGAAGAGCAGGAGCGTCTGCAGGCGCAAGCGCGCTTGATGGCTTCGCAGTTCCAGCATCAGGATGTGGGCGGTTACGGTGCCGACGAGGAAGTGGAACAGATGCAGGCCGGCAATTCACCGGTGCCGGTGTCGCAGGTGACCCGCGACGAGCCCAAGGTGGGCCGTAACGATCCATGCCCGTGCGGTAGCGGCAAGAAGTACAAGCACTGCCACGGCCAACTCAGCTGATGCTGAGTTGACCGTGGTGCAGCCCGCGTTGCGGGCTGCACACCCAGTGTCCGCGTAGCGGACGCTGGGTGCACGGTATTCCTCCGATCCCCGCGCCTTTGGCGCGCCCCCTTACCAAGGGGGCTCTGCTTACGGATGGGACCCTCAGGTTCTTGTGGTGTGCTCTCTCGGTGGGCCTCGGAACAGCAGGTCCGCCACACGCTCGTCCAATCTCTCGCGGCGCCAACTGCCCCGCCGCACGCAGGCGTCTCCGTCTGCGCCACTGCGGGGCGTATGCTCGATCCACATCCTGCGTGGAGTGCGGTCATGTCGCTGTCCAGCCAGCAACTGAAGGTGTTCGTGCCTGCGCGCGACTACGCGTTGTCGCAGCGGTTCTATCGCGCACTGGGCTTCGTGCAGGAAGACGAGGTGGGCAACGTGACCTGCTTCCGGCATGGCACGCACTGCGCGTTTTTGTTGCAGGATTTCTATCTGCGCGAGCTGGCCGAGAATCTGATGCTGCACCTGTGGGTGGACGACGCCGATGGCTGGTGGCAGCACGTGCATGACACCGGGCTGGGCGAGCAGTTCGGGGTGACCTGCAGTGCGCCGGAAGATCGACCATGGGGCGCACGCGATTTCACCTTGCATGATCCCAGCGGAGTGCTCTGGCGGATCGGGCATCCGCTGTAGGGCCGGGATTGGAGATTGGGGATTGGCAGAAGCACATATGCTGCGCTTTGACCAATCCCGAATCCCTAATCCCGAATCCCCGCCCTCAAGCGATTGCACTGAACCGCTCACTCGCGGCACTCTTGTGCCCATGCCCGATTCTCTAAGATCCATCCACGTCGTTGCCGGCGTGATCACCGACCCCCGCGGCCGCATCCTGCTGACCCGCCGCACCGAAACCCGTGACATGCCCGGCCTGTGGGAGTTTCCCGGCGGCAAGCGCGAACCCGGCGAAACCTCCGAACAGGCGCTGGTGCGCGAGCTCAACGAAGAACTCGGCATCGAGGCGCAGGTGGGCGAGTGGCTGATGGACGTGCCGCAGTTGTATCCGGACAAGCGGCTGCGCCTGGAAGTGCGCCACATCACCGCATGGAAAGGCAGCCCGCGCGGGCGCGAAGGCCAGGCGATGACCTGGGTGGCCGCAGACAAGTTGACCCGCTATTCGATGCCGCCGGCCGACGTGCCGGTGGTCGGTGCGTTGCGCCAGCCCGACCGCTATCTGATCACGCCCGAACCCGACGACGAGATGCTGTGGCTGGAAGGTCTGGAGCGTGCGCTGCAAGAGGGCGTTACGCGTATCCAGTTGCGTGCGCGGCAGACCGAGCCCGCGCGCTGGCAGGCATTGCTGCAACAGGTGATGCGCCTGCGTGGTCGTGCGCGCGCGCAGTTGCTGCTCAACCGCGACATCGCGCTGGCCGGCGAACTCGGCATCGGCGTGCATCTGGGATCGGAGCAATTGGCCGCGCTGCAACAGCGCCCGCTGCCGGCCGAACAGCTGGTTGCCGCCTCGTGCCACGGACTGGAAGATCTGCGTCACGCACAGCGGCTCGGCTGCGATTTTGCGGTACTGGGTCCGGTGCAGACGACGACCTCGCATCCGGGTGCGACACCGTTGGGATGGGACGGTTTCGAAACCTTGCGCGAGCAGGTCTCGCTACCGATCTACGCACTCGGCGGCATGCAGATCGACGACCTGCGTGAAGCACGCTCGCATGGCGCGCAAGGCATTGCGGCGATTCGCTCGCTCTGGCCGCAGTGATTGCACCGTCGGCGACCTTGGTGGTATTCGGCGGATTGCCGGGCGTCGGCAAGAGTGCCATTGCACAGCGGCTGCTCACGCACTGCAATGCGCTGTATCTACGCATCGACACCATCGAGCAAGCGCTGCGCGACAGCGGTGCACTCGCTGACGACGTCGGGCCGGCTGGCTATCTGATTGCGTACGCCATTGCAGAGGCGAATCTGCGCCAACGCCAGGTGGTGGTTGCCGATAGCGTCAATCCCTTGCCGGTCACCCGCGAGGCATGGCGTGACGTGGCGCGTCGCACAGAAAGCCGGCTGCTGGAGATCGAAGTGGTGTGCAGCGATCGCGACATTCATCGGCAGCGCGTGGAATCGCGGCACAGCGAAATCCCCGGACTGCGCGCGCCGGAGTGGTCTTCCTTACTTGCGCATGACTATGTGGCCTGGACCGAGCCGCATTGGGTGATCGACAGCGCGGTGCTGAGTCCGGAGCAAGCGGTTGCAGAGATCATGCGTCGGTTTGCTACTTAGTCTGAAAGCGTTTGGCCAGCTGTGTGCCTACGTGCGGGCAACGTCATTTGAGAGGGCTGCTCGAAGCAGAGACGGTCATGGCAGCCCACGCGTGCGATAGACCGATGCAATCTCGCTGCCATTTTGAGAACTGCTGACAGTGCTTAGCGAGCAGTCGTCAGGCAGGTGTGGAGCGCATCACAGCGTGGTAGATGCCGATTCCGAGCGCTGGCGGGACCGCCCGGCGATGAGTCGTTTATGGGCGGCTTTAAAACGTCACCCAGAAGCAGTTGTACTGCCGGCGCAGGCGCAGCACGCTGCGTGCGGGGGTGCCGCTGGGGAGGTTCTGTTCCAGGCGGAGGCCCCACGGTCGTGGGCGGCTTGGAGTTGCGGGAAGCGGGGCGTCGATGGCGCTGCCGTCCAACGATGGAGCGGCTGTGGCTGTGCTGCCGGCTTCGGCTTCCCAGGTTGGTGTCTCGCTTTGCGGGTACATCGGGACGATATCCAGCAACGGGCGTTGCACGATCGCTTCCAGGCGGCTCAAGACCTGGTTGGCAGCGGCGTCGGACTGCCCGCTCCAGAGGTAGAGGCTGGAGAGCCGGTTGACGTCGCGGCTGTCCACCGCCAGTTGCAGCAATGACACCAGTTCGCTTAGCCGACGCGGGCAGCCGTAGCGATACAGGCCGGTGTTGCCCTGCGTGCGCGTGGCCGGTGGCGGACGCGAAGCGGCGCCGACGTCTTCGCAGCGGCGGTCGGTGAACATGGTCTGCCCATCCGGCGTGACGCAGCGGCGGATCTCCTGCGCCTGCACACGCGTGGCGGAGCCAAGGCAGAACAACAGCAACAAAGGCAGCAGGAGGCGAGGCATCGGCGCAGCGTAGCGGGGGGCGTGTGAGCTGGCGAGATACGTGCGCGCGCAGGTGTGCGTGCGATACCGGCAGGTCACGCGTTCAACCTCGGCAGCACGCGTGCGCATCAGGGCCTGCGCGTCGGTGTGCGACGTGCTGTGGTTGTGATGCAAGGCCGGCCAAACGCGCGCCAGCAGCGCACGCGCGCGCAAAGCCCGCACTCAGCGCCCGAGCAGCTGCAATACCTGGGTGGTCGGCTTGGCCAGGTTGAGCGTGTAGAAGTGCAGGGCCGGCGCGCCGCCGGCGATCAGGCGTTCGCACACCGTGGCCACCACTTCCGCACCGAAGGCGCGCACCGCATCGGCATCGTCGCCGTAGGACTGCATCTTCTTGCCGATCCAGCGCGGAATCTCCGCACCGCATTGCTCGGAAAAACGCCGCAGCTGCGAGAAATTGGAGATCGGCATGATGCCGGGGATGATCGGGATCTCCACGCCCATGCGCTGCACCGTGTCGCGGAAATGAAAGTACGCATCGGCGTTGTAGAAATACTGGGTGATCGCCGCATCGGCGCCGGCATCCACCTTGGCCTTGAAGTAACGCAGATCGCTCAGCGCATCGGTCGCCTGCGGATGGGTTTCCGGATACGCGCCGACTTCGATGCGGAACGCATCGCCGTGTTCGGCGCGGATGAAGGCAATCAGGTCGGAGGCATAGCGCAGGTCGCCCGGATGGCCCATGCCCGAAGGTAGATCGCCGCGCAGCGCGACGATGCGGGTGCAGCCGATCGCGCGATAGAGTTTGAGCAGTTCGCGGATTTCCTCGCGGCTGCCGCCGACGCAGGACAGATGCGGGGCGGCTTCGAAGCCATGCTTCTGCTTGAGGTGGCGCACTGTCTCGGAGGTATAGCTGAGCGTGGAGCCGCCGGCACCGAAGGTGCACGACACGTACTCCGGCGTGTAGCCCTTCAACCTGGCCGCGGTGCGGTCCAGCTGCGCGCGCTGGTCGTCGGTCTTGGGCGGGTAGAACTCGAAACTGAGATGCGTCATCGCGGCGGGTCCGGCAGAGCGTGCGGGCATAATATCGCTTCATCGCGATGAATGCATATTTGGTTGCGGGTGTCTCGAATTTCTCGTTCGCCATCATGTGGGCATCGGGGTGCAGGCGTGATATCCGCATGGTTGCGGCTGCTTGCGCGAGGGCATCACTATCTAGCGCACGCGGTAAGCCTCCAGACCCACGCCACTTGATCGGAGCGCAACATGCAAGAAGAGGAAATGGATGTCATCGCCGAATCGTTGGGCCGCATCTGGGTCGCGCTGGCGCGCAGCGTCGGCGACCTGGCGCTCGCCCTGGCCGAGCAACCCGGTGTGGATGGCGACAAGTTGCTGAGCGACTTCGCTGCGCGCCTGCCGTCCGGGCAGGACGACGGCACCTCGAAGGTGTTCGAGGCGATTCGCCAGTACATCGACCAGGGCGTCGCTCCCAGCGAGGAGTGATCCGTGCCACGCGCGTCTGCGTCGGTGCAGGCGCACGTGGCGATTCATGTGGTCTTGCTGCGCAGCATCGCTGCCCACCTACGCCAAACGTTGACGCCTGCATGCCTACACTGGGCGCACTTTCTACGGAGCGCCTTGCATGAGCGACACCACGATGACCGCCATCGCCATCCGCGATGGCAAGGGCGATGCGGATGCGCTGTACGTCAGCGAGCAACCGCGCCCGCGTCCCGCGCCGGGGCACGTGTTGATCCGCGTGCACGCCGCCGGCATCAATCGTCCCGATCTGCTGCAACGTGCCGGCCACTATCCGCCGCCGCCCGGCGCGCCGGAGACCCTTGGGCTGGAAATCGCAGGTGAAATCGTGGAGCCGGCCGGTCGCTGGAAAGTGGGCGATCGCGTGTGTGCATTGCTGGGCGGTGGGGGCTACGCGCAGTACGCAGCGGTCGACGCGCGCCATGTGCTGCCGATTCCGGCCGGCATGGATCTGGTGCACGCCGCCGCATTACCGGAAACCATCTTTACCGCCTACGCCAACCTGTTCGAGCACGGCCGGCTCGCGGCCGGCGAGTGGCTGTTGCTGCATGGTGCCACCTCCGGGATCGGCGTCACCGCGATCCAGATGGCCAAGGCCGCCGGCGCGCGTGTATTGGCTACCGCGCGTTCGGCGGGCAAGGCGGCACAGGCGCGCGAACTGGGTGCCGATGTGGCGATCGACTCCACTGCCGAATCGTTTGTCGCCGTGGCCAAGGCGCACGGCGGTGTGGATGTGTCGCTCGACATGGTGGGCGCGGCGGTGTTCGCCGATACCCTGGAGGCGCTCAATCCGCGCGGGCGCATCGTCTACATCGCCTCGCAGGCCGGTTCGACCATCGAGGTACCGATTCCGCTGCTGATGCGCAAGCAGGCGATCCTCACCGGCTCGACGCTGCGCCCGCGCAGCGCCGACGAAAAGGCGCGTCTGGCGGCGGAAGTGGAGCGCGTGGTGTGGCCGTGGATCGCGCAGGGCAAGCTGCGCGTGCTGCTCGACAAGCGCTTCCCGCTGAGCGAGGCCGCTGCGGCGCACCGCTATCTGGAACAGGGCAGCCACCTGGGCAAGGTGGTGCTGGAGATGTGACTGCCTGCGGTCAGCTGCCTGGCATGCGCGCGTGTCAGGCAGCCGACTCCTGTTGCGGGCAGATCGGCCTCGGGTATCTTCGGCAGGGCATCCGTCCGCTCGTACTTTTTGATGAATCGCGAAACGATTCGGGCATGGGATGCAGTTACAGCCGGCGTCGTTGCACTGCAGATCACATCGTCGTGTCGACGACCGCTTCGAGGTGGTGACCGTCCGGGTCGATGACGAAGGCGGCGTAGTAATCGTCGCCGTAATCCGGCCGCAAGCCGGGTGCGCCGTTGCAGCTGCCGCCGTGCTGCAGCGCTGCCAGATGGAAGGCGTCTACCGCGCCGGCAGCGGAGGCGGCAAATGCCAGATGGAAGCCGGCCCCGGGTGCACAGAGCCTGGCGTCGCGCTGCTTCAACGCCAGGCTGTCTTCGCCGCCGGGCCGGCCGTAGCCGACCGCCTGATCGAGCGTGCCCGGCTCCAGATCGGACCACACCCGCACATAGCCGAGCGCGCCGAGTACGGCGTCGTAAAAGGCGGCCGATGCCTCGATCGTGCGAACGCCCAGCGAAACGTGATGCAACATCGGTGTCATCCCTCAAGGGTGGCGGCACATCCGCGTGCCGGCGGCGATCGTGGTCTGTGCCGGTACTGGCGTCAATTGGCGTGTCGGGAGGGTTCGCAAAATCGCATGCGTTGCCTGATCCGGAGATGGGCCATCGTCAGCTGGAGGCCGCGACCAGCCGGCCATGCTGCACCTTCGCAATGATGCAGCCGCGCAGCAATGGCCGCTCTTGCGCGGCCACTACGCGCCGCAGGTATAGCAAAACAAGCAGGAGCGATGTCTCGCGGCGAGCCGCACCCTGACCGTACACTGCGTGCTCGCGTGCAGGGCTGCGGAGCTGCATTGCGCCATTGCCGCGTTGGCCCCGCGCAATCGCTTGCCTCATGCGATCGAAGCGGTGCGGTCACTTCCACATCAGCACGAAGGTTTCGATGAAGCATCCAGACGCATTGCGCATTGCCCTTGTCGGTATCGGCAAGATCGCCCGCGACCAGCATGTGCCCACCATCGCCGCGCGCGAGGATGTGCAGCTGGTCGCCACCGTGAGCCGTCACGGCACGGTCGATGGCGTGCCGGCCTATCACACGTTGGAAGAGGCGTTTGCTGCGCATCCGCAGATCGAGGCAGTGGCGTTGTGCACGCCACCGGTCGGGCGTCATGCGCTTGCCCAAGCCGCGCTGAGCGCTGGCCGCCATGTGTTCCTGGAAAAACCCCCCGCCGCCACGCTCGCAGAAATCGATGATCTACGTGCAGTGGCGCAGCGTGCGCAACGCAGCCTGTTCACCAGCTGGCATTCGCGGTGTGCCGCCGCTGTGGAGCCTGCGCGGGCGTGGTTGGCCGACAAGCAGATCCTGCGCGCGCACATCACCTGGAAAGAAGACATTCGCCATTGGCATCCGGGGCAGGACTGGATTCTGGAGCCGGGCGGCATGGGCGTGTTCGATCCCGGCATCAATGCGTTGTCCATCGTCACGCATCTGTTGCCACGCCCCTTCGCGCTGCGCGAGGCCGAGTTGCATACGCCGGAAAACCGCCAGGCACCGCTGTACGCCAAGCTCGCCTTTGTCGACACCGCGGGTGTGCCGGTGACAGCCGAATTCGACTTCCTGCAGACCGGTCATCAGCGCTGGGATATCGAGGTGGAAACCACTGACGGCCTGCTCATGCTCAGCGAAGGCGGCGCCAAACTGAGTATCGATGGCCAGGCGCAGCCAGTGGATGCGGCCGGCGAGTACGACGGGTTGTATCGGCGTTTTGTGCAGTTGGTGCGCGCAGGTGAATCGGAAGTGGATGTCACGCCATTCGTGCACGTGGCCGACGCGTTTCTGCTGGCTGCCCGTAAGGTTACCGCGCCGTTTGCCTGGTAGTCGGCCGCGCTCTCCAGGGTGCTGCAGCATTGCAAACACCGGCCATTGGCCGGTGTTTTTTTTGCGTCAGAGACCGCGCTTTTCCACGAGCGTATCCCAGCGAATCGGCAGCAAACGCCTCGGGTCGACACTTCTGCTGCCGGCATGTCTCAGCGACTGTCCAGCACCGCCTCGTCCTGCCCGATCGTGGCGGTAGTGGTCACGCCATTGGCTGAAGTGGAACGACTCGCAAGCTTGCGCATCGCAGGTGCGATCTGCGCGCGGAAACGCCTGACCACCCATGCCTCGTCCAGCAGCGCAAACGCAAAGAAGCCCAGCAAGGTACCGGCTACCAGCGTGGGCGCGTGCGCAAACGTGCCGGGCAGCAACAGGCTCAGCCACAGAAAGATATTGGGCGAGGTCTGCAGTAGATGGATGTCCGAGGCGATGGCCGCACTGATGCGCTTGCCGTTCATCGCCTGGTGCGCGTGCAGATACAACGCGCTGCCCACGCGGCATGCCATCAATAGCGTAAACGGCAGCAGCAATGCAGCCCATGCCTGCCAGCCGCCATGCAGCAATGCATCGGCCAGCGCCGCTCCGTCGGCGCGCAGCGAGACCAGCAAGGCCATCGGCACCATCGTCAATGAGCCAGCCCAGCCCCAGTTGGTTGCGAGCTTGCCGGCTGCGATCGGGCGCGCACGCCGCCAGCCCTGTGCGAGCAAGGAGGGTAGCGCCAAGGCAAGCAACAGCACCACGAAGAAGCGCTCCAGCGCATGCGCGTTGCCCAGTACTTCACGGTGGTCCACATACAACACCAATAACAGCACCGGCAGCAGGATCGACAGCACCAATGTGTAGCGTGCCGCAAAAAAGTAATCGCCACCGCGCGCCAGCGAGAAGGTCGGTACCGACAAGGCGGGCGGCACGATCAGCAGCAAGCCGATCACATGGATCCATTCGTTCTGGAACTGTGTGAGCAGGAACATGGCACACAGCGCACGTGCCACGCTGATGATGCTGAGCGCGATGTTTTCAGGACCTTGGGTCAGGCGCAGAGCGCCCGGTTCGATACGCACCGACAGGAAGAAGGCATTCGCTGCCAGCAGCGCGACGATGGCGGTGGTGGTGACGACATGCGGAAGACTGACGCCCAGGCACGACAGTGCGAAGCCGCTGATTGCCGCGAGCAACATCCATTGCAATAGGTGGATCTCGGTCTGCTCGCCCAGATAATTCATGCGCGAGGAGCTGCGCGCGGTCATCTGCTTGAGTTCGTCCCACGACAGCGGGCGCGAATTGGGCAGGCGGAAGTCGATGTACTCGGCAGGCGGCAGGCCAGAGGCAATCAGCGCGAACACTTCGACGATGTACTTGTGCGCCACCACCAGGACCTGCTTGCCTTGTCGATCCAGCGGGGCCAGCACGGTGTCGTAGTAGTGCTTGCAACGCGCATACATGTCCATCCAGTGTTCGCCATCGGGTGGCGCTCCATCGGCGTCGTGAAAGCAGGCGTCGTAGAGACGGTGGCCGATCGACTTCTTGATCAAGGTCTTGTTCTTGCCGGCAAAAATGCCGAAATCGCGCTCCACCAAGGCGGCGCTCAAGCGCACCTGCGGGTTGCCTTGCGCACCCTCCAGAATGATGGCCGCTGTGGCCTGTGCACGCTCCAATGTGGACACATGCACTTCGTTGAAACGTAATGCGCGTTGGCGCACGTAGCGTGCTGCCTGCTGTGCCTGGCGGCGGCCGAGCGGCGTGAGCGGTGAGTTCTGCGCACCGGCAAAATAGTTCTGTTCGTTGGCGAGCGACTCACCATGGCGCACGAAATAGAGAGGCATCGCATTGCTCCGGTCTGCTGCACGGTTCATCGAGACTGAGGCGTCGCTGCCTGAAGCAAGGCGGCGTCGCCTCATCGGGGGATAGCTGCGGCGCATGCGATGTGCTGATCACACTGCATGCGTCGAGTTGCCCCCGTAGGTCCGGCGAACAAGCGGCTTCGTTGCAGTCGCGAGATTTATTTTTTCAATCAATGCGAGTTGAACGCGAGCGCGCGTTGATGGTGCTGCGATATTTTCGCTCCTTCTGCGTTACTGCATCACGCGTGCAAGAGTTACTCGAAACATAGGAAAACTGCGCAAATTATTCGGGAGATAAAATCCTCCGCACGCGATGACGCGGCAGAGGCACTGTGTCGATCGCACCATGAAGGCGTATTTTCAAGTTCACAGGTGCGCTACAACTCACCTTGTCGTGCGATGAGAACAGTGGCGTGTGGCGTATTCGCCTGGATTGCCTCGCAACTCAACGACGCCAAAGACGTGCCCCGCGCGCCGGCAGGGGGATGGGGATGACGCGTGCTGTCCAGGCATGGCCGGCCGATGAAGCAGATGCCCCCGGTAAGCGCGCCGAACACCAGGACCACGCGCTGGCCGCTAAACTATGCCCATACCCACCTGCCGACCCATTCCCATGCGCAATCCACTGCAAGAACAACTGCTCAAGGCTGGCCTGGTCAAGAAGGCCCAGGTGGATAAGGTCGCACGCGAGCAGCTCAAGCAGCGCCACGCCAAGGGCGCAGCGGTGGCGCCGACAGAGGTGGACAAGGTGGACACCGCGCGTCTGCAGGCCGAGCGCGCCGAACGCGATCGCGCGCTGGCCGAGGAGCGCAAGGTGCAACTTCGGCGGCAGGAGGTGCTGGCCCAGGTCCGGCAGATCGTGGAGACCAGCAAGGTCAAGCGCGAGGGCGAGATCGACTACCGTTTCAACGACGGCAGCGTCATCCGCAGCGTGCTGGTCAATCCCACGCTGCGCAGCCAGCTGGCCAGTGGCGCACTGGTGATCGCACGCCACGGCGACGGCTTCGAGCTGATTCCACGCGTAGCCGCCGACAAGGTCTACAGTCGCGATGCGGACACCGTGGTGCTGGACCATGGCCGCAGCAGCGCCCCCGCAGCGACAGACAGCGACGATGACTACTACAGCCAGTTCAAAGTGCCGGACGATCTGATCTGGTGAGTGGCCGCGTGCAAGGCTGCACGCTACCCTGGCGGTCTTTGTCGCCTCCAACACTGCCATGTCGATCGTTCTAACGCCGTTCGCCCGTACCCGCCTGTTCCCGCGCGGTGGTCGCGGCAACGCCATCCAGGACTGCACACCTGAGCAGTTCATCCAGCGGCTCAATGACGAAGCGCCGGTACGCGTGATCGAAGGCTATGCGCCGTTCTGCCGGCTGCATGTACACCGCAACTGGACCTCGACCCGCTGCCTTACCGCGCCGATCACCGGCGACAATCGTCACTTGCTGCGTTCCGGCTACGAGGCGCGCAGTACGCAGGAATTGCCGGTGCTGGTGCGTTGGTTCGAAGGTGTCGAACCGCCGGTGGCCACGTATCTCTTGCCGATTTTGTATAGCCGCGATCAGCTGGCGAAAGAAGGCTCGCCCATCGACGCTGACTGTGGCGTAGTCGGTTGCCTCTATACCGCCGAGCCGGAGGAAATCCCGATGGCGCCGATCACGATGTTGCGCAACGCACTCGGCGTGGAAGAGGGCGGCTCCGGCACACCACTGGATCGCGACGCGTATCGGCGCAGCGTTGCGTTCTGGGAACGCAATGCGAATTGGCGGCCTTAGCAGGCAGATCGCTCGTGTCGTATCGTGCGATTTTCGCGCGGCAGACAAAAGAGCACTGCTCTCGAACTCAGGCCTGTCGGCGGCGCGGTGCTGCCTCGCCGCCGCGCGCGTATCCTTTCCCTGAGCGTGAGATGTGGTTGCACTTACGACTGCAGAGCCGAGCTGCGTGTGCTGTTTTCGGACTCGCCGCAGCTCGACATTCTGATGACTGTCAGAACCGATATTCGGCATTCACCGACGCCATGTCGGTGCTCAAGTCCACTTCGAATTTCTTGGCGTTGTAATGGTCGTAGTTGGCGCCGATGCTGAAGTGTTCGCCCAGGTTGTAGCCCACGCCGGCGCCTGCATACCAAGACAGCTTGTCCAGGTCGGCGCGGTCCGACACGGTGTCATTGCGCAGGCCTTGACCCTTCCAGCCATACAGCCCACCACGCATGCTGGCATACCACTTGTCGCCGAGTGCGAAGCGCTGATTCACGCCGACCGTCCATCCACGCAGCTGGCTCTCGTCTTCGACGACCGCGTCTCCGTTGAAGAGATTTTTTGCCTGGATGTTGCCAAGATCGTTGTAGCCAGCTTCCAGACCAATCGATAGCCATGGAAACAGCACGTTCCAGCGGTACCCGGCGGAGACGTTGTAGCCGGTATCGCTACCATCGTATGGCCCGCTCTTGAGCGAGGTGCGGCCGACGCCGCCATTGACGAACCAACCCGCACCGTCGCCGGATGCGGACTGCGCAAAGACATCGGATGCGGCCGTCAATGCCAGCCCCGAAAGGGCCAGTGCGACGAGGGTGTTTTTCATGAGCATGTCTCTTCAGAGTGCGATGACAAGGAGTGATGCACGCAGTCATCCTGTGAAACGGCATCAGCGTGGCAGCGCGACGTTATCCCTCAGAGTTTGGAAAGTTATTGGCTGCAGCTGCAGCTGCAGCTGCGTGCTGCCGGGTTGTCGCAATGTCGTCCGGGGATCCATACCGTGCAGTCGCTCGTCCAACGCTGCGCGTCTGCACGCAATCGTCGGCGGCGCGGCTCTGATCATTGCAAGGGTGAGTGCGGGGGAAGGCTCGGCCCGCTGCCTGGCGACGCCGATCAGCGATCACTGCGGTGCGCAGCAACTCCTCCAGCGGCGCTGCCTATCACCGAACAATAAGCACCGGTGTTGATGAGTTGATTGGATGGGGTGACGCTGCCGGTTCGTGATGCCGATGCCAGGTTGCCCAGTCGCTAGCCAATGCCAAGCGCTGGTTGGTCGGGTCGGCTCCAGGTGATGGTGCGTATCGGTCCGTGGACCAAGCCTGCGTCACGCAGCTGGGAAAAAACCGCCGCTGGTGGCCAGCCTCCCGGCGCATCGCCGAATGGCAGCTGCAGCGATTGCAGATGGCTTAGCGCCGCCGCAAGGGCCTGCTTTGACGTGTAGGCAATGGCAACCCCATCATCCGTTGCTGTCCCCACCGCAAGAAGCCGCTCGCGCACAGGGCCGGTCGAACACACGACACGGATGCAGTCGTCGAGGACGGCTTCTACGTGCTCCAGACGGGCTTTCAACGGTAAGTCCACTGCTGCGTTATGTGATGCCAATCCTACCTCCCCTGACGTGGCGTCGCCCCCATGACTGACTCGAACCCGTGCTGCCTCCGGGGAGTCCGATTGCTGGAGATGCAACGTCTGCAAGCACCGATCGTGACGCAGCGTGTATGTGCCGGTGCACTATGAATCGATGGACCGACGCCCATCTGTCAATCGGCGGTCCATTCCCACCAGGGGTAATGGTATTCGCGGTCGGTGGCGCGCCAGGGGCGGCCGCAGCGGGTGCAGGCGACGTGGTGGCACTCGCCCCAGCCATCGTCGGCTACTTCCAGCCCGAGCAGCTGCATCTGCCTTTGGTCGATCAGGCGGCGGGGGTCGAAGAACAGGTAACCGGGATTGAGCGCACACAGGCAGCCCGCCCGGGCGTGCCGGAAGCGCAGGCGCCGCACGGCGGCGATGAGGTGCACGCTGTTGCTGAGCAGCAGGCCGCCGAACTGCAGGCCCTGGCTGCTTCGCTCTATCCGCTCCGCATGCGCTGCCAGTGCATCGAGCACCGTTGTGTCGAACATCTGCGCGACCTCGTGCGCGGCATCGGTGATGCGCGAACCGTCACGTGACAGCAGGGCCTGCAGCAGGGTATCGGCCTGCGTATCGGCCAGGCGGGGAGCAGGGGCGGACCACGGCCAGCGCATCAGCGCGGTTTGCCGATTTGCACGCAACGGCCGACGGTTGCGCGCAGCAGGTCGGACGACGCCCAGTCCACTCCCAGGCGGCGCCGCACGGCACCGAACTGCCGGTGCTTCGTCTGCCGCGGTGGACCGACGCTGTCGAGCAGATAACCGATGGCGCGCTGTGCGGCAGCAATTGCATCCATCGCGGACTTATTGAACCCTGTCGCGTCTGCCAGTGCCTTCATGTCCGCCGCGCGGCCGACGTCATGATCGCTGCCGGCAGTTCATGGGCTTCGCTGTTGCCCAGCAGGGCTTGAACACTTGCGTCGGTTCCAGGCTACGGTTTTCCACGGCTTTGCCTCGCGTAGGGTTCGGTGTGGGCGTTGTGCACGTAGCTGCGCACGGTGTGGGCGATCTTTTCGCGCTGGACCAGTGTAATTTCGGGAGCATGTGCGCATTTTAACGCAACGTCTTGGGCGTCCAGGTCGGGTCCCTGCCGGGGGGCTGGCAACGGGCCTCCTGTCTGGCCACCGATGGCGCTTCCGCATCGCGGTCGCCGCGCCACTGCGATAATGGCCGCCAGATCCTGCCTGGAACCCGAGCATGCGCGCTCCTCAACGTCTTCATGGTTTGACGCTGGACACCGCCGTCTGCGCAGGTCCCTATCCGCCACAGGGCTTTTGGACGATTGCCGAAGGCGCGCTCGGCAACGGCGATTGTTTCGGTCTGTATTGGCCGTTGGGCTGCGAAGGCGAAACGCCAGTGGTGTGCGAGATGTTTCATGATGAAGGGCGCATGGTGTTCAGCCATTCGTCGCTGGATGTATTCGCGCAGTGGCTGGACATCAACCATGTGCTGGACGAGCAGGCCTGGGACGACGAGAGTTGGGACCCACGCGCGCATGATGTTCCAGATGTGGATTCGCCGTTGCCATTGATCGAGCGCGCGCAGCTGCATGTGCAGGCAGGAGAGCCGTCCGAAGCGATCGAATTGCTGCAGGCGGCATGCCGTCGCTTCCCCGAGCTGCAGCGGGCGTGGACGATGCTGGCAGTGCAGCACAGGCGTCTGGGGCAGCACGAGGCTGCGGTGGCTGCGGCACGTGCGGCGATCCTGGCCAACTGGACGTTCGGTATTCCCGATCCAAGCGTGTTGCGTCTGCTACGTGCGGCCGAAGCAGGCAATGATCCGGTGCTGGCGATGGTCCAGCAGATGGAGTTTGCGTTCGGCGGGGCCAAGACCAACCCGGACTATGCAGCGATGCAGGTCTGCATCGACCGTTGCTGGGAGGTGGGCGATCACTTGGCTGCATTGCGTTTGACGCAGAATCGCTGCTACGCATTGCGTGGCGAAACCGTGTCGTTCCAGCAGCGTGAAGGGTTTGACTTAGCGTCCTGGCAGCGTGACTTCGTCGCGCAGTGCCGCAGCGCGCTGCGCGACGACCGGCAGGGCATGTAACGACGTATCGGGCCCGCATCTCCGCATGGCATGCGGCGTAAACGCAGAACGGGCGCCTTTCGGTGCCCGTTCTGCAAATGATCAGCACTGACGGCCGCTGGCCGTCAGCCTCCATGATCAGTAGCGGTAATGATCCGGCTTGTACGGGCCGGCCACGTCCACGCCGAGGTAGTCGGCCTGGTCCTTGGTCAGGGTGGTCAGCTTGACGCCGATCTTTTCCAGATGCAGACGCGCAACTTCTTCATCCAGGTGCTTGGGCAGGATGTAGACCTTCTTCTCGTAGCTGTCGCGCTTTTCCCACAGGTCGATCTGGGCCAGGGTCTGGTTGGCGAACGAGTTGGACATCACGAAGCTCGGGTGGCCGGTGGCGCAGCCCAGGTTCACCAGGCGGCCGTCGGCCAGCAGGAAGATCGCATTGCCGTTGCCGAACACGTACTTGTCGACCTGCGGCTTGATGTTGATCTTTTCCACGCCCTTGAGTGCGTTCAGCGCATCGACCTGGATCTCGTTGTCGAAGTGGCCGATGTTGCACACGATGGCCTGGTCCTTCATCGCCTGCAGGTGCTCGACGGTGATGATGTCCTTGTTGCCGGTGGTGGTGACATAGATGTCGCCGCGGCCCAGGGTGGATTCGATGGTGTTGACCTCGAAGCCTTCCATCGATGCCTGCAGTGCGCAGATCGGGTCGATCTCGGTGACGATGACGCGGGCGCCATAGTTACGCAACGAAGCGGCGCTGCCCTTGCCGACGTCGCCGTAACCGCAGACCACGGCAACCTTGCCGGCCAGCATCACGTCCATCGCGCGCTTGAGGCCATCGGCCAGCGACTCGCGGCAGCCGTAGAGGTTGTCGAACTTGCTCTTGGTGACCGAGTCGTTGACGTTGATGGCCGGGATCAGCAGCTTGCCGGCCTCGGCGATCTGGTACAGGCGGTGCACGCCGGTGGTGGTCTCTTCGGAGACGCCCTTCCAGTCCTTGACCACGCGGGTCCAGTATCCCGGGCGCTCGACGGCAACGCGCTTGAGCAACGCCTTGATCACGCCTTCTTCGTGCGAAGCCGCCGGCTCGTCGACCCAGGTGCTGCCGTTTTCGAGTTCATAGCCCTTGTGGATCAGCAGGGTGACATCGCCACCGTCGTCCACCACCAGTTCCGGACCGGTCTGGGTGCCGTCGGGCAGGGTGAAGGTCAGCGCGTCGAGGGTGCAGTCCCAATACTCTTCCAGCGTCTCGCCCTTCCAGGCGAACACGGGGGTGCCGGTGACCGCGATCGCGGCGGCGGCATGGTCCTGGGTGGAGAAGATGTTGCACGAGGCCCAGCGCACGTTGGCACCGATGTCCTTGAGCGTTTCGATCAGCACGGCGGTCTGGATGGTCATGTGCAGCGAGCCGGTGATGCGTACGTCCTTCAGCGGTTTGCTCTGCGCATGCTTGCGGCGGATCGACATCAGGCCCGGCATCTCGTGCTCGGCGATGTCCAGCTCCTTGCGGCCCCAATCGGCCAGGGAGAGGTCGGCGACCTTGTAGTCAGTATGTGGGGCGATTTTCGTGACAGCGTTCATGCAATAGCTCCGGTAGGCAGATCAATGTCTGCAATTCCGGGCGCCGTTGAACGATGAATGCTTGTCGAGCCTGGCCGTATTTCCTGCACTTTTCGTGCAGTTGGCGGATCAGTCCGCCATACCGGTCGCAGCGCCCCTCGACGAGAGCGTTGATTATATCGGCAGCACCCCCCTCCGGCATGAATTGGCATGCACCCCAACCAACGACAGGGGAGTCGCCGACGAGCGGCTGCTATGGTCCAGGGACGAATAAGACCGGGAGCGGACAATGCAGGCGAAACGGAATGCGCAAGGCTGGCGGCAGCACACATGGGCGTTGGCATGGGCAGGCGCAGGAGCGCTGGCGTTGAGCGCGCCGTTGCTGGCATCGGCAGCTAGCTCACCAGCGACACCCACCGCCGCGGCAGCAAGCAGCGGGTATCAACTGCCCTCCAAGGCGCTGCAGGCAGTGGTCGACGCACCGCGCGCGCCGCTGCTGCACATCTCGCCCAAACGCGATCTGGCTGCGATGCTGCAAATGCCGGCATTGCCGGATATCGCCGAGGTCGCCCAACCCGAGCTCAAGCTGGCCGGTCTGCGCATCCATCCCAAGACCTTCGCCAGCAGCCGGTTTGCCTTCGCCGGCAAGCTGTGGCTGCTGTCGGTGGCCGACGGCAGCGAGCGGCAGATCGCCGGGCTGCCGTCGCCACTGTCGCTGGCCAAGTTGAGCTGGTCGCCCGATCAACGCTACCTGGCGTTCCGCCGCGAGGATGCGACCAGCGGTGCAAACGAGCTGTGGCTGGTGGATGTGGCGGCCGGGCAGGCGCGGCGTCTGGTTACCGGTTTGAACACCAGCGTCAACGACGAGTTGGGCTGGTTGCCCGATGGCAGTGGGCTGCTGGTGCAGCAACAAGTGGCAGGGCAGGGCACGCCGCCCACGCGCGATGCGGTGCCGGACGGTCCTGCGACGCAGCAGACCAGCGCTGCCGCCGGCGTGCGCTCGCTGCCGACCTATCAGGACCTGCTGCGCAACGAGGCCGATGCGCGCGTGTTCGAGTACTACGCCACCGGCCAGCCGATCATCGTCAGCGTCACCGGGCAGGTGCGCCCGATCGCCGCGCCCGGTATCTACCTCAACCTGTCGGTGTCGCCGGATGGCCGTTACATCCTGAGCGAACGTAGCGAGCGGCCGTTCTCGTATGTGGTGCCGGTGGACAATTTCGCGCGTCGCATCGAAGTGCTGGACCTGCAGGGCAAGCTGGTGCGGCAGATCGCCAAGCTGCCGCTGGTGGAAGGCCTGCCGACCGGCAACGACGCCGTGGCCACCGGCGTGCGCGACATCAGCTGGCGGCATGATGCACCGGCCACATTGGTCTGGGCCGAGGCGCAGGACGGCGGCGACCCGGCACGCGCCAGCACGATCCGCGATGCGGTGCTGATGCAGGCCGCGCCGTTCGCGCGTGCACCGGTGACGCTGGCGCAGTTGGGCAGCCGTTTTGACGGCATCCAATGGGGCCGGGGCGATCTGGCCATTCTCAGCGAGAGCTGGTGGAAGACCCGCCGCACCAAACAGTGGCGCATCGCACCGGATCAGCCGCAGCGCGCACCCGAACTGCTGTGGGACCGTTCCTCGCAGGACCGCTACAACGACCCCGGCACGCCGGCGACGGTGGCCGACGGCAAGGGCCACGCGCTGCTGCAGACCGGTGCCGATGGCAACAGCCTGTTCCTGCTCGGCAAGGGCGCCTCGCCGGAAGGCGATCGCCCGTTCGTGGACCGCTTCGATCTGCAGAGCAAACGCGCCACGCGTCTGTTCCATTCGCAGGCACCGACCTATTCCGCGCCGCTGGCATTGCTGGATGCGCAAGGCACGCAGTTGCTGCTCAGCCGCGAATCGCCCGAGGAGCCGGCCAATTACTTCGTGCAGGCACTGGGCGATGCAGCGCCTGCGCCGCGTGCGTTGACGCATTTCGCGCATCCCCTGCCGCAGTTGCGCGGCGTGCAGAAGGAGCAGATCCGTTACAAACGCGCCGATGGGTTGGACCTCACCGCCACGCTGTTGCTGCCGCCGGGTTACGACCCCAAACGTGACGGCCCGCGGCCGCTGCTGATGTGGGCCTACCCGGGTGAGTTCAAGAGTGCCGACACCGCCAGCCAGGTCACCGACTCGCCGTACCGCTTCAATGCGATCAGCTACTGGGGGCCGCAGGCGTTTCTGGCGATCGGTTATGTGGTGCTCAACAACCCGACCATGCCCATCGTCGGCGAAGGCGATGCCGAACCCAACGATACCTATGTGCCGCAGTTGATCGCCGATGCGCAGGCCGCCGTGGACGAAGTGGTGCGGCGCGGTGTCACCGACCGCGAGCACATCGCCATCGGCGGGCATTCCTACGGAGCCTTCATGACCGCCAATCTGCTCGCGCATACGCGGTTGTTCAAGGCCGGCATCGCGCGCAGTGGTGCCTACAACCGCACGCTCACGCCATTCGGTTTTCAGGCCGAAGAACGCAATTACTGGCAGGCGCAATCGGTGTACCAGGCGATGTCGCCGTTCAACTACGCCGACAAGATCAAGGACCCGCTGCTGCTGATCCACGGCCAGGACGACAACAACACCGGTACCTTCCCGATTCAGAGCGAGCGCATGTTCGCTGCGATCAAGGGCCTGGGTGGCAACGCGCGCCTGGTGATGCTGCCCAACGAATCGCATGCGTATCGCGCGCGGCAGTCGATCCTGCAGATGCTGGCCGAGAGCGAGCAGTGGTTGAAGACCAATCTCGGCAAGCCAGTGAAGGAGACCGGCGCGACGCGCACGCGTTGATCGAGAGTGCGCTGGCACCCGTAGGAGCGCACCTGGGCGCGACGGGGCATGACCAGGACAGCCACACCGCGAAGGAGCGGGCTTGCCCGCGATGGGGCATTACCGGGAAAGCCACGTCGCGCGCGAGCGCGCTCCTACGAGAGCCATCGGTAGGGGGCACTGGCACGCGATGGTTGGCGTTGAAACCGTCGCGGCTGTCGCAACCATCTAATCCTTTTGGGTTAGTCTTCGACGACTTTGCGCTTGAAGAGGGTGTGCGTTTCCGATGAACGAGTACCGCAGCAGTCTTGTGTTCGCTACCCCCGATCTTGCCTTGCGCGACGATGTGCGTCGGCTCGGTGCACTGGTCGGTGACCTGCTCGCCGAGCAGGTCTCTGCGGAATTCCTCGAAGAGATCGAACATGTCCGCACCACGGCGATTGCGCGGCGCGAGGGCGATGCACCGCCGTCCACGCTGAGCGAGCAACTGACCGGCCGCGAGCCGCGTGAAGCCGAGTCGCTGGTGCGCGCCTTCAGCACCTATTTCCAGGTGGTCAACATCGCCGAGCGCGTGCATCGCATCCGCCGCCGCCGCGAGTACCAGCGCAGCGGCACCGACACGCCGCAGCCGGATGGCCTGCACGATGCACTGCGCCGGCTCAAGGCGCAGGGCGTGACGCTGGACGAGCTCAGCGCGTGGTTGCCGCGCATCGACGTGGAGCCGGTGTTCACCGCGCACCCCACCGAAGCGGTGCGGCGCGCGCTGCTGGAAAAAGAACAGCTGATGGTCGCCAGCCTGGTCGACAACCTGGATGGCATGCGCACGCCCAACGAGCGCGCCACCGATGCGGCGCGCTTCCGTATGGCCTTGACCGCGTCCTGGCAGACCGCCGATTCCTCGCCGGTGCGTCCCACCGTGGAAGACGAGCGCGAGCATGTGGGGTTCTATCTCACCCAGGTGCTGTATCGTGTGGTGCCGGTGATGTACGAAACCCTCGAACACGCCATCGAAGAAACCTACGGCAGCGTGCCGACCCTACCGCGGCTGTTGCGCTTCGGCACCTGGGTGGGCGGCGATATGGACGGCAATCCCAATGTGGATGCCACCACCATTGCCGGCACGCTGGATGCGCAGCGACGCGCGGTGCTGGATCGCTATCGAAACGAGCTGTGGCAACTGGCCAGCCTGCTCAGCCAGTCGACCACGCTGGTGGCAGTCAGTGCGGAATTGAGCGAGCAACTGGAGCGCTACCGCGCACTGCTGCCGGAGGACGCCGCACGCTCGCGCCCGCGCCATGGCGACATGCCGTACCGGCTGCTCAACGATCTGATGCGCGCGCGTCTGCAGGCCACGCTGGACGATGCCGAGGGCGCCTACACCGCACCGTCCGAGCTGGAACACGATCTGCAGCTGATTCTGGACAGCCTGCAGGCCAACAAGGGGCTGCACGCCGGTTGGTTCGCGGTGCGCCGTCTGTTGTGGCGCGTGCGCACGTTCGGCTTTCATCTGGCACGTCTGGATGTGCGCCAGGAATCGAGCGTGCATGCGCGTGCGGTGGCCGATGCATTGGGCCAGGCCGATTGGGACGACCAGGACGCCAAGCAGCGCGCTGCCTTGCTCGGCCCGTATGCATCCGGCGAACAGGTGCTGCCGCGCGTGGCCGACGAAGGCAATGCACGGCTGGATGCGGTGTTTGCCGCGCTCGCCGATGCGCGCAGCCGCCACGGCGCCGATGCGTTGGGCAGCTACATCATCTCGATGGCGCATAACCGCGCCGACGTACTCACCGTGCTCGCGCTGGCGCGACGCGGCGGCCTGGTCGACGACGCTGGCGCAGTGCCGCTGGATATCGTGCCGCTGTTCGAAACCGTGGACGATCTGCGCGGCGGCACCGGCACCGTGCAGGATCTGCTCGCCGATCCGGTCTACCGCCAGCATCTGGCCGCGCGCGGCGATACGCAGATGGTGATGCTCGGTTATTCGGACAGTGGCAAGGACGGCGGCATCACTGCCTCGCGCTGGGGCCTGCAGCGCGCGCAGGTGGAATTGCTTGAAGCCGCTGCCGAACTGGGCGTGCGGCTGACCTTCTTCCACGGCCGCGGCGGCTCGATCGCGCGTGGCGGCGGCAAGACCAGCCGCGCGCTGGATGCCGCACCGCGCGGTAGTGTCGATGGACGGCTGCGCGTCACCGAACAGGGCGAGGTGATCCATCGCAAGTACGGCATTCGCGCGCTGGCATTGCGCTCGCTGGAACAGATGACCGGCGCGGTGCTGCTCTCCAGCCTGCGCCCGCGTGCGCCCGAGCCGCGCGAGGATCGCTGGCGGCCGGTGATGGATCTGGTCGCAGAACAAAGCACTGTCGCGTACCGTGCCTTCGTCGGCGCGCCGGATTTCATGCAGTATTTCCGCCGCGCCACGCCGATCGACGTGATCGAACGCATGACCCTGGGCTCGCGCCCGTCGCGCAGGCTCGGCCAGGACGCGGCGTTGTCCAACCTGCGCGCGATTCCCTGGGTGTTCGCGTGGAGCCAGGCGCGTGCGGTGATCCCGGGCTGGTACGGCGTGGGCAGCGGCCTGCAGGCGGCAGTGGATGCCGGGCATGAAGAGACCTTGCGCGAGATGGCGCAGGACTGGCCGTTCTTCCGCACCTTCCTGGACGACGTGGCAATGGTGCTGTCCAAGGGCGATCTCAATATTGCCGAGCTGTTTTCGCGGCTGTCGGGTGACCTGCATGAGCGCTTTTTCCCGGGCATTCGCGACGAACTGGCGCTGACCAAGGGCTGGGTGAAGGCGTTGACGGGGCAGCAATCGCTGCTGCAGCACGACCCGCGGCTGGCCTTGTCGATCCGCCTGCGCAACCCCTACATCGACCCGATCAGCGTGTTGCAGGTGGATCTGCTGCAACGCTGGCGTGCCACCGATGGCGAAGACGACGAGCTGCTGCGCGCGCTGGTGGCCTGCGTCAACGGCGTCTCGCAAGGCGTGCAGAACACCGGCTGATCCGGTCTGCTGGCCCGACCGTCGGATCCGACGGTCGAATCGGGCGGCCTGGTCAGACCGTCTGATCAGACCGTTAGTCGGAGAGGGTGCGGATTCGTCAAGCGGACTCTGGCATTACCGGACAAATCTGTCCGATAATGCCGCTATGACGACTCCCCGCCCTGATGCCGCGCTGCGCCGCCGGCAGATACTCGATGCTGCCGACGAAGTGTTCAGCGAACACGGCGTCAATGCCCCGCTGGAACTGGTAGTGGAACGTGCCGGCCTTGGCCGCGCCACGCTGTATCGCAATTTTCCCGATCGGCTCGCGCTGATGACCGCGTTGATGACCCGAGGCATGGACGGGCTGGAGCGGCTGGCCGCCGATCTGGGCGAGCGCCCGGACGGGCTGGCCGTGCTGCTGCACGATGTAGCCGAGCACATCGCCCAATCCGCACCGCTGGTGGATTTCTGGCGTTCGATCGAACGCGCACACCCGGCCGTGGAAGCGGCCGACCGGCGTGTGGTGCGCATCTTCCTGCCGTTCGTGCATCGTGCGCGCGACGCCGGCCTGTGCCGCGCCGATGTCGACGACGAGCAGTTGCTGCTGGTGATCGACATGCTGGGCAGTTGCCTGCGTGGCAATGATGAATCCGAACGCAAACGGCTTGCCCATCGCTCGGCCGATCTGCTGATGCACGCCTTGGGCATGCAGGTGCCGGAAGGCGGCACCCGATGACACCGGCCACGCGGTCCCGCCTCGGTCGCTGGGCGCTGCGCGTGGCGCTGGTGCTGGCCGCGCTATGGGGTGGACTTGCGATCTACTTCGCGATCACTGGCAATGCGTTCGTGCGCGCGGCCTGGGTGGGCTCATGGTGCGCGATGGCGCTGGCGGCGTTGTGGGGCCTGCGCCGTGGCCGCGAGAACTGGGCGTTGGTGGGCATCTTCAGTGCGGCGTTTGCGGTGCTGGCGGTGTCGTGGTGGATGATGCAGCCCAGCCAGGACCGCGACTGGGCCGATGATGTTGCCCAGCGGCTGCAGCCCGAAGTGCACGGCAACATCGTCACATTGCATAACGTGCGCAATTTCGATTGGCAGAGCGAAACCGACTACCAGCCGCGTTGGGAAACCCGCCAGTACGATCTGGATCGTCTGGTCAGCGCCGATCTGGCGCTGTCGTACTGGATGGGGCCTGCCATTGCGCACACGCTGGTGTCGTTCGGTTTCGACGACGGCTCGCACGTGGTGTTCTCGCTGGAAATCCGCAAGGAACGCGGCGAGTCGTTTTCGGCATTGGGCGGGTTTTTCCGCAGCTTCGAAGAAACCCTGGTGGCCGCCGACGAACGCGACATTCTGCGCGTGCGCACCAACGTGCGCGGCGAGGACATGTATCTGTATCGGCTGGCGATTCCCAAGGCCGGTCTGCGCCGCATGTTCATGGGTTATGTGCGCATGGCCAACGACTTGAATCGCGCCCCGGCGTTCTACAACACGCTCACCAGCAACTGCACCACGATTGTGTTTGCGCTGGCGCGGCAATTGCAGCCGACGCTGCCGCTGGATCATCGCCTGCTGCTGTCCGGCTACGTGGACGCATACGCCTACGATCATCAGGGCCTGCTGCCCGGCTACGATTTTGCCACCTTGAAGCAGCGCGGGCATTTCACCGCACGTGCGATCGCAGCCGATACGGCGGCGGATTTCTCCGAGCGCATCCGTGTCGGCATGCCGCAGGCCCCGGCGCCAGCCGCCACCACGAGCGCACCCCGGTGACGTCGCGCCTGCGTGGGCGCCGCACCGCTGCAGTGTTGGCGGGTGTGCTGGGCAGCCTGTTGCTGAGCGGCTGTGCCATGGTCACGGTGCAATCGCACAGCAGCGGCGACTACATCGCGCGTACGCGCGGGGATGTGCTCAGCACCGGCGAGTTGAGCCAGGCCAGTAGCGAGACCCTGCAGGTGGCCGGGCTGCAACCCAAGGCCTGCCGCAGCGACCCACTGCCGTGCCTGCAGCAACTCACCAGCGTGGCGGGCATCGGCGAGGAGCGCCGTCTGGCAACGCAAGCCGAGCTATGGACCGCGCATGCGATTGCCTTGGGCGGGCGCGACCCGACAACGATGAGCGACGCGGCAGTCGACGCCTGGCTGGAAGCCGCGCGGCATGCGTACGCGTACCTGTTTTTCAGCGCACGCCCGCCTAGTGCACGTGCGTTCGAAAATCGCCAGACGCAGGTGCGCGATTACTACAACTATGCCGTGCAGCAGGTGATCGAACGCCTGTTCGCACGCGCGCAGCAGACCGGCCAAAACGAGCGCGAACCGACCACCTTGGGCCGCTGGCAGGTGGCGATCGACATGTCTGCGTATCGGTTGCCGGGCGGTGGCAACACGCCACGCGCGATCTTCGCCGCCTCGGCGTTGCGCTTCAATGGGCTGCGCAGCACCTATCGGCGCGATGGCTTCGGTGCCGAGCTGGTGGCCGAGGTGGACCCGCAAGTGGTTGGCGATCCTGCCGGGCTGGCCTTGCAACAAGCCGCCACTGCAGTCGCATCGCCAGAGCGGCCGTTGCCTACTTTCAGCGAGATGCCGTACGCACCGGCCACGGTGCTGCTGCGTTTCGAAGGCGAGACGCTGGATGCCGTGCTACGCGGCAACATCGTCACCGTGGTGCCGTACGACCCGTATCGCCAGAACGAAGTGGTGTTGCACGGTCAGCGCGTGCCGCTGGCGGCCAACTTCACTGCCGCCTATGGGCTATGGCTGGCCAAATCCGGTTTCGCCGCGCAGTCGTTGCGCTCGATGCTAGGCAGTGCGCGCGGGATCGATCGCCCGCATCTGTATCTGATGCAGCCCTACGATCCGGACCGACGCGTGCTGCTGATGCTGCACGGGCTGGCCAGCAGCCCGGAAGCCTGGGTCAATGTCGCCAACGAGGTGATGGGCGATGAAACGCTGCGTCAGCGCTACCAGATCTGGCAGGTGTACTACCCGACCAACGCGCCGGTGGCGGTCAACCGCGCGGAAATCCAGGCATTGGTGGAGCGCAGCCTGCAGCACTTCGACCCGGCCGGCACGGCTATCGCATCGCACGACATGGTGTTGATCGGCCACAGCATGGGCGGGGTGATCGGGCGCTTGCTGGTGTCGTCTTCCGGCGACACCTTGTGGAATTCATTGCTGGAAAACTACCGGCTGGAAGGCGAGCGCGGCGCACGCGTGCGCGCGAAGTTGTCGCCGCTGCTGCATTTTTCGCCACTGCCGCAGGTCGACCGCGCCATCTTCATTGCCGCGCCGCATCGCGGTACGCCGTTGGCCGAAGGTGGGCTGGGGCGCTTCGTCGGCCGCTTGGTGCGTTTGCCGATCGCCTTGCTGGATCGCTTCGGCGATGTGCTGCAGGACCTGGCCAACAGCGAGCGTGACGGGCAGGGCGGCGACCCGCGACGCAAAGGCCGGCTGTTGCCGCCGACCAGCATCGACAACCTGCGCGATACCGACCCGTTCGTACGCGCCAGCATGGACCTGCCGATCTCCCCACTGGTGCATTACCACACCATCGTCGGACGCGAAAAACCGCAGGTGCCGCTGGCCGATTCCGACGATGGTCTGGTGCCTTATCGCAGCGCACATCTGCAGGGCGCCGAGTCGGAATTGGTAGTGACCTCCTGGCATAGCGTGCAGGAAACGCCGCAGGCGATTCTTGAGATTCGCCGCATCCTGCATGCGCAGCTGCAGGCCGAGGAGGCAGGAAACACGAGTGCGCACGGCGCGCAAAGCGAGATACCGGCTTCACCCTCGGCAACGTTCTGAAAGCAAACAGAATCGAGACGCCGTTGTGGTCAGCGAATGGTCGGTGCGCATGGCGTTGCGTTCAATAAAACAGCCGGCCAACTCTCTGGTGAGGGCACCGCTCCCTTGACGCTGCGAGTTGGTTGCAGGGCCCTTGCCCCGCCCACCGTCGCGGGACACGCCGCAAGTACGTCCGTGTAGGCTCTTACGCGGCATCCATGCCGCGTAAGGTCCCGCGACGGTGGGCGGGCAAGGACCAGTCAAGATGGCGGGTGTGCATGCTGCAAGCAGTGCATGACTTGCGTTGTTTGAGTAACGGCGCGCCCGATCAGCTTCCAAGACAAGCCGAGAAATAGGCAGGCTTTCAACAAGGCAACCTATAACTGTCTGGTGCGGTGTCCTCGCCGATTGCGGGACCGTGTGGCGGCATGGATGCCGCCACCGAGCCTCCAGGGATGGGTTCACGGCGTGTCCCGCGAGCGGCGAGGGCACCGCGCGCTCGACTAACTAGGCTTCTGACTGCATTCACCAAGAAGTGGCCGACTGCACTCGACCTAGCGGCTGCGCAGCGGCTTTGGTCGCCGTTCTTAGCGCATTGTTTACCAGCCTCATGCTATCAGGCGGTTCTCTCGAATACGCTCCAACAAGGAAGACGCGATGCGCAAGACGCTGTCGGCAGTGATCTGGGTGCCCTTGCTGCTGGCCGGTTGCGGCCGCGGCGAAGGTCAGAAGAGCGCGGCAGACGCTGCGGGCGCAACGCCGCCGGCAGCGCAGACTGCAGCGCGTCCATCCGATGCGCCGCCGGCCATCGATGAGGCGGTGCCCGAGTTCCCGGCCATCCCGTTGATCGTGGTGCCGGACATCGCCGGCGTGACCCCGGCGCAACGCGCGCTAGAAGCCTCGCTGCAGGACATTCTCGACCCGATCGAAGGTGTCAGCGTGGCGCCGGCACGTTGCGGCGATGGCGGCACCCTGATCAACGATGCCGGAATCACCAGCGTCGATGCCAACGGCAATCTGCTGCGCAACGGCGACGGCGGGCTGTTCGACCTCAAGGCCGACGGCAGCGGTACCGCCAACTTCGACGGCGGCCTGATCAGCGTCAACGCCGACGGTAGCGGCACCATCAATGCCAGCGGCGCCGGTGGCGACGATGCGATCATCCAGGTGCAGGCCAATGGTGCCGGCACCTACAACGGCCCGGCCGGTCTGATCAGCCTGGACGCCAAGGGTGCGGGTACCTGGAACAGCGACAAGAGCGGCTTGGTCAACAATCACGGCGATGGCAGCGGCACCTGGAACGGTCCACGCGGCCTGATCACCATCAACGCCGACGGTTCGGGAACCTGGAACGGCCCGGACGGGCTGGTGCAGAACCGCGGCGATGGCACCGGCACGGTCGGCACCCCGCCGCGCGAGGTACGCATGCCGCCGCTGCCGAAGGTGCCGCCTGCCGGGCGCTTTCCGCTGCTGCAGAAATTCGCACCTCCCGGTGCGCCGTGCGGCTATCTGATCACCTTGAACGAACGCATCCTGTTCGACTTCGACAAGGCCGAGATCCGCCCCGATGCCGCGCGCGTACTTGACGTGCTGGCCGCCGCACTCGGCAAGGTCAGCACCAAGGATATGCAAGTGCGCGGGCATACCGACGCCAAGGGCAGCGACGCCTATAACCAGGCGCTGTCCGAGCGCCGCGCCGATGCGGTGCTGGCCGCATTACGCACACGCGGTGCCGCGCAGTCGGCCGGCGCAAAGGGCTACGGCGAATCGCAGCCGGTAGCGCCGAATACGCTCAATGGACAGGACAATCCCGGCGGGCGACAACTCAATCGACGTGTGGAAATCTTCCTGCGCACCTAAGCTTGGCCGAGCGACACTAAATCAGTCGCACAGATCACCAGTGCTAAGACGATCTGTCAGTTGTCGTGGACCAATCACACGACGCAGGCATCTGCACGGATGGGCCGATATCGCCCATTCGCACCTCATTCGCGCCGCTGCCTTGCGCGTGCGCACCGACGAGCCGTGCGCCGGGGTCATGACTCAGGACAGATCACCACAGAGCGAGCTGTCGTCAGATTAAGAGTGGATAACGCGTGCAGTGTTGCAAGCATGCTGCCGATTTCGAACATCTGTATTTCCGCATTGCTGCTGCTTGCATGTTTTTCGACAGTTCCGGCCTGGTGTCGTCTGCCTTGCACATTGACACCGTAAATTCCAGCATGACCAGTTGGGTGACACGCTAAATATGTGTTCTGAGCAAGCGATGAAAACGGGGCGGGGTGGTGAACAGACACCCGCAGGCGATGACGGCAGCGACGCGATGGGGATCGCGTTGTTGCCGTCGCGCGGGATCGTTGCACCGTTGCACGCAAATGTAAGGCAACGGTCGAAGACATTGCCTCGGCCAAGATGGCTGATGCCGGCACTTGCACTTGGCATGTTGCTGCTGATCGCTTGCACGCAGCGGCCTCCTGCGCCGCCTGCAGTCGTGCAGACCGCGCAATTGGAGCGCGTGGTTGTGGTGTTCCGACATGGTGTACGCGCGCCACTGCAGGGCGAAGCCGCCGCCGCGCACTACGCAGACGCACCGTGGCCGCAGTGGTCCACCCCGGCCAGCCTGCTCACTGCGCATGGGCGCATCGGCGTGCAATTGAGCGGCGACTATCTGCGCCAATGGCTGGCGCAGCACAAGGTGTTGCCGAGCAGCGGTTGCCCGGCGCCAGGCAGCGTGTCGATCTGGGCCAACACCGATCAGCGCACCATCGACAGCGGCGCCTTGCTTGCCGAGGCGCTGGCACCCGGTTGCGGCATCGTGGCCGGGCACCGCGAGGCCGGCAGCAACGACCCGTTGTTTCGACCGATCGAAGCCGGCGCGGTTGCATTCGATGCCGTTGCAGCGGTCGCCTCGATCGAAAAGCAGACCGGTGGTCCTGCCGCGTTGCTGCAAGGGCATGCGGCCGAACTGCAGGCAATGCAGCAGATTCTGGGCTGCACCCGCACGCCCTGCGACTTTGCGCAGATGCCATCCACGCTGACGCCGTCTGCCAATGGCCGCGGCCTGGCCTTGGGTGGGCCGATCGATCTGACCTCCGGCACCGGCGAGGTCCTGCTGCTGCAATACGCCGAAGGCCTGCCGCTGTCGCAGGTCGGCTGGGGCCGCGCCACGCCCGAGCGGCTGGCTCAGGTCTCGCGGCTGCATGCGCTGCTGTTCGACATCTACGCACGGCCGCACTACATGGCCGCGCGCTCGGGCGCACCGCTGGCGCGCGAAGTGCTGCAACGCTTCGGTGACGCGCAGGCGGCGAAGGTATCGCTGTTCGTCGGCAGCGACACGCATATCGCCGCGTTGAGCAGTTTGCTGGGCGTGCACTTTCACTTGCCCGGCTACGGTGCGGATGATCCGCCGCCGGGCGGTGCGTTGATGCTTAGCCTATGGCGCGAGCCGAGTGGGAAGCAGGTGGTGCGTGCGCAGTATCTGGCGCAATCGCTGGATCAACTGCGCACGCTGGCGCCGTTGGATCTGGCGCATCCGCCGTTGCAACAGGAGTTAGCGCTTGGCGTTTGCACAGCAGAGCAACGCAAGGCATGCCCGTTGCCTAAATTTACGCAGGCGCTCGAGAAACAGCTGCAGCTCGATCGGTAACCGTGCAGCAGCGATCTTTATCTCGAAAAAGGCGATCAGTGGCCGTTCCTTCTCCCACCGGGAGAAGGTGCCCCGCAGGGGCGGATGAGGGTACTTGCGAAGCCTGGCGTCATCGATTACTCAAGGAGGCTTCGCCCCGTACCCTCACCCCAACCAAGGCATGCGCGCCAGTGGCGCGCAAGAAGTGCCTTCTCGCTCGCCACGAAGGGAGAGGGGCGAGAAACACGGTTTTGCCCGGAAATGACACCACGTTCCTAATCGTCGCTGTCGCTAAGCAAAACTAAAGGCTTTCAAGCGGCCTAATGCTTGCGGATTCCGCAGGCGATGTTGTCGGTATCGATTCAACACGTTGTCATTCGACGCTGCTGCCATAGTGCCAGTCGTTGGAACTATCACTTCGCCAGCGAAGTCCACGCTCCGAAGCTCGATCAGTTCAACCAGACCCCGCTTTTCCGTCAACCAGCGACAACAACCGGTGGTGCTTGCGCGCGTGCCGGCGTGGGACCTTACGCGGCATGGATGCCGCGTAAGAGCCTACACGGACGTACTTGCGGCGTGTCCCACGTCGGTACGCGTGCAAGCGCCCGCAGCAAACCGAAGCATTGGCATGAAAACGCCAGATGTCGTGCGCAAGACCGATCGGTGTGCGGAGTCGGTCAGCGGCGCGGTGCCACATCCGGTGTCGGGACACGCCGTACATCCATCCCTGGAGGCTCGGTGGCGGCATCCATGCCGCCACACGGTCCCGCCCCCGGACGCGACACCGCGCTCCCAGTATTCCTACCGCTGATCGGCAGGCGATGCTCCCCACACAAGCCTTGATCACGATACGCGTTCGGCCAAAACGCACATGGGCCGCATCAGCGGCCCATGTGCAACTCACTACATCCACTCCCGCAGGAGCAACTGACTTACTTCAGCTTGGCGTCGGCGCGCAGCGCATCGGCACGGTCGGTCTTTTCCCACGAGAACGCGGTGGCGTTGTGCTGCGCACCGGTTGCGTCGGTGTAGCTGAAGTCCTTCGGCTTGCGGCCGAAGTGACCGTAAGAGGCGGTCTGCTGGTACATCGGGTGGATCAGGTCGAGCATCTGGATGATGCCGAACGGACGCAGGTCGAAATGCTTGCGGATCAGCTTTTCGATCTGCTCGTCGGCGATCTTGCCGGTGCCGAAGGTGGTGACCGAGATCGAGGTCGGCTCGGCCACGCCGATGGCGTAGGAAACCTGCACTTCGCAACGGTCGGCCAGGCCTGCAGCCACTACGTTCTTGGCCACATAGCGCGCAGCGTAGGCAGCCGAACGATCGACCTTGGACGGATCCTTGCCCGAGAACGCACCGCCGCCGTGACGGGCCCAGCCGCCGTAGGTGTCGACGATGATCTTGCGGCCGGTCAGGCCGCAATCGCCCACCGGGCCGCCGATCACGAACTTGCCGGTCGGGTTGATGTGGAACTTGGTGCCCTTGTGCAGCCACTTGGCCGGCAGCACCGGCTTGAGGATTTCCTCGCGCACCGCTTCGATCAGGTCTTTCTGCTTGACGCCCGGATCGTGCTGGGTGGACAGCACCACCGCATCGATCGCAGTCGCAACGCCGTCTTCATAGCGCAAGGTGACCTGCGACTTGGCGTCCGGACGCAGCCAGGACAGCGCCGAGTTCTTCTTCTTGCGGATCTTGGCCTGCTGCTCGACCAGGCGGTGTGCCAGGTGGATCGCCGCCGGCATGTGGCTGTCGGTCTCGTTGGTCGCATAGCCGAACATCAGGCCCTGGTCGCCGGCGCCCTGCTGTTCCGGGTTCTTGCGGTCAACGCCCTGGTTGATGTCCGGCGACTGCTTGCCGATCAGGTTGAGCACACCACAGGTCTCGCCGTCGAAGCCGACGTCGGAGCTGTTGTAGCCGATGTCCAGGATCACCTTGCGGGTGAGCGCTTCCAGGTCGATCCAGGCGCTGGTGGTCACTTCGCCGGCAACGATCGCAACACCGGTCTTGACCATCGTCTCGCACGCCACGCGGGCACGCTTGTCCTGGGCCAGGATGGCATCCAGCACGGCGTCGGAGATCTGGTCGGCGATCTTGTCCGGATGGCCTTCGGAGACCGATTCGGAGGTGAACAGGTAGCTGGACATCTGGCTTATATCCCTTGATTCGGATGAAAAGATGGCTGCGGATGATACACGCCCCGCATGTCCGTTGCATTGTGCGCCTGAACAGGTGGCAATGGAGTTAAGCAGACGTCGGTGACAGCAAGGCGCTGCCGTGCAGGACGACCAGCCAAGCCTCGCCACTGATCGCCCTGCATTCGACTGAAAACGCGTACAAACATGCCTGCCAATGCATGTTGGGCCTGCTAGCATCGGGCGATGGATTCATTGACCCAGATCGTTCTCGGCGGCGCCGTCGCTGCCGTCATCGCCCCGGCCGGACAGCGCCGTGCCGCCTTGTTGGCCGGCGCGGCACTGGGCACCTTGCCCGATCTCGACGCACTGGCGCTGCTGCCCTTTACCAGCGACCCGGTCACGCAGATGACCGTGCATCGCAGCGCCAGCCATTCGTTGTTGGTGCTGCCATTCGTCGGTTGGCTGATCTGGTGGCTGTACCGCCGCTACGGCAACCGGCGCGTGGCCAGTGCGCCCAAGCGCTGGTTCTGGGCGATCCAGCTGGCCTTGATCACGCATCCCCTGCTGGATGCCTTCACCGTCTACGGCACCCAGCTGTGGTGGCCGTTGCAGCCGCATCCGGCGATGTGGTCGAGTGTGTTCATCATCGATCCGGGCTACACGCTATGGCTGTTGCTGGCCTGTGCGGTGGCGTGGTTTGCACGTGCGCGGCCGCTTGCCCAGCACGCCTTGGTGATCGGGCTTGCGTTGAGTTCTGCGTATCTGGGTTGGTCGCTGCTGGCCAAGCACCTGGTCGACCGCGAAGCCGACCGCGCGCTGGCCGCACTCGGCTTGAAGGACGCGCCGCGCTTCTCGGTGCCGATGCCGCTCAATACCTTGTTGTGGCGGGTGGTGGCGATGACACCCAACGGCTATGTGATCGGCGAGCGCTCGCTGGTGGCCGACAAGGGCCCGATGCAGTTCCGCGGCTATTCCAGCAACACCCAGGCCTTGGGCGAAGTGGCCAGGTTCGATTCGGTGCGCCGGCTGACCTGGTTCAATCGTGGCTTCATGCGCGCGCGCCTGGTCGACGACGAGTTGATGCTCAGCGATCTGCGCATGGGCCTGGAGCCGGACTACAACTTCAACTTCGTGGTCGCCCATCGCGAAGACGGGCAGTGGCAGCCGATTGCGCCGCGGCAGGTCCAGGCGGCCTACCGGGCGCCGGTGGCACGCGATCAGATCGGCGAAGTGCTGGCGCAGATGTGGCACCGCATCTGGCACGAGCCGGCCGGCACGGTGCTGACCGGCGATCTGGAACATGCCGCCGCGCCTGCGCCGGTGACTCAGTAGAACCGAGCAGTAGACCCTCTCGGCGCCCGCTCAATACACCGTGGCGCGCGCCTGCACAAACGAATAGAAGAACACCGCATTCGGGTCGCTGTGCACCTGCGCCAGTTCGCGGCGCATGCCGTCCACGGTGTCTGCGTTGACCGCGCCGGCCTGCAGCAATTGCTCGGCCGCCGACAGCAGCACTTCTTCCCAGAACCCGATCATGGTCTTGCGCCGGCCCGGCTCGCGGTTGTCCAGGTGCAGCGTCTTGATCTCGGTCTGCACATCGCGAAAGCCGCCGGCCAGCAGCAGGTTGCCCAGCTTGGCGCCGACGAACGGATCGCCGCCCTGGTCGTGCTGAAAATCGTTGAACGCCATCCAGTAGCGCCACAGATTCGGCGAGTACGGATGCAGCAGGAACGAGGCATTCATGACCTCGGTGACGTACACCGGCGAACCCGGCAACAGCACGCGGCGCACTTCGTTGAGCACGCGTGCGGGCGAGGGCACATGTTCGAGTACCCAACACAGGAATGCCGCATCGAATTGACGCGCCTCGAACGGCAGGTCGGTCGCATCGGCTTGTTGCAAGGTGTAGCGCTCGCGGCACCACGCCAGCCGCTCGAGATTCGCGCGTGCCGCGCCCAATTGCGCTTCGCTCAAGTCCACGCCGGTCACGTGCAGATCGGGAAAGCGGCGCAACAGGATCTCGGTCTGCGCGCCCACGCCGCTGCCCACTTCCAGCAGACGTCGCGCGCCGCTGTAGTCGATCTGATTGAACAAGGTGGCTTCGAGCAAGCGCGCCTGTTTGAGCAGGCGCGCCTGTTCGGTGGGCGAAAAACCATGCAGATAGGTGGGTGTATCGCCAGGTGCGCTCATGCGTGCAGCTCTCAAAAATTGAAGCTAGAAAAATCAGGTTCAGGCTGCGGCCGACAGCGCCGGCGACACGCCGGCGATCAACGCATCGAAATAATCGCGGGTCAGCGCCAGCTGCGCCTCTGGTGTTTCGGCGCGATTGACCACCGCGCGGAAGTTCGCGCTTTGCGGGTGATCCTTGGCGTACCAGCCCAGATGCTTGCGCGCGATGCGCACACCTTGCGGCTGCCCGTAGAACGCATGCAGCGCTTCCAGATGGCCAAGCAAGGTGTCGCGCACGAACGCCAACGACGGCGGCGGCAACAGCTCGCCGGTGGCCAGGTAATGCGCCACCTCGCCGAAGATCCACGGCCGCCCCTGCGCGGCGCGGCCGATCATCACCGCATCCACGCCGGTGTCGCGCAGCACCTGCGCAGCCTTCTGCGGCGAGTCGATATCGCCATTGGCGATCACCGGAATCTGCAGTGCGGCCTTGATCTGCGCAATCGTCGCGTACTCCGCACTGCCGGTGTAATGCTGATCGCGGGTGCGCCCGTGCACGGCCAGCGCGGCGATGCCGCAGTCCTGTGCAATGCGCGCGATGGTGGGGCCGTTGCGATGATCGCAATCCCACCCGGTGCGGATTTTCAAGGTCACCGGCACATTCACTGCCTGCACCACTGCGCGCAGGATGCGCGCCACCAGGTCTTCGTCGCGCATCAGCGCCGAGCCGGCCCAGGCATTGCAGACTTTCTTTGCCGGGCAGCCCATGTTGATGTCGATCAGCTGCGCGCCGTGGTCCACGTTGTAGCGCGCGGCCTCGGCCAACTGCTGCGGCTCGGTGCCGGCAATCTGCACGCTGATCGGATCCGGCTCGCCGGCATGGTCCATGCGGTGCAGCGATTTGCGCGTGCCCCAGAAACGCGGATCGGAGATGGTCATCTCCGACACCGCCAGCCCGGCGCCCAACCGCTTGCACAACAGCCGGAACGGCTTGTCGGTGACGCCGGCCATCGGGGCCAGGATCACCTTGGGGTCGATGGTGTAGGGGCCGATATGCATGGCGGCATTGTAGCTGGGAGGGGAATGGGGAGTCGGGAATGGGGATTGGGGAATCGTAGGAGCGCTTGCGGGCTTCAGTCCTGCGCGACTGCTATGCGAGTCAGTTGAGCAATGTCAGCGCTCTGGGAAAGGACGGCTACGGCGGAGATGTTGGCGGGCCGGACTCTCACCCCCACCTCTCCGGTGAGTTGACTGTCTTCCGTCGTACCCTCACCCCAACCCCCGCTTCGCGCCCCTGCCCGCGCTTGCGGCGCGGGCGCTCCAAGGCACACGCGCCACTGGCGCGTAAGCAGCGCCTTCTCGCCCCGCGGGGAGAGGGGCTTCTCCATCCTTCTCCCATCGGGAGAAGGTGGCGCGTCAGCGCCGGATGAGGGTACGGGCGCCCGACGCTGCATCATGCCTCGCCTCCTTACCCGAACGACTGTCCGAGTAATAAGACCGAAGTTCCGCTGGGAGCGCGGTTCGCAGCATCCGTCGGCAGACAGGTCTCAACAGGCCGTTCGCCAATCAAAAACAGTCTCTAATGTGCATGCCAACGCCCTGAACGCAAAAGGCGACCGCATCGCTGCGGTCGCCTTCGTTGATCGCGTGAAGCGTGCGGATCACACGGCCGGTTCGGGCACCATTCGCGGCATCGAGGTAGCAGCGCCTTCCACTTCGGTGGAGCGTGCGGCATAGCGGGTGGCAAAGCGCACGTGGGTGTTGAAGCTGGCGCCGGGTGACTGCGCCAGCGAGGCCACCAGTGCGCCGTTGAACGCATCGCCGGCACCGGTGGTGTCCACCGTCTGCGCGCTTTCCGCGCCCACACGGTAATGCGCGGCCGTATCGCCACGCAGCTGTTCTTCTGCGTGCGAAATGAACGCGCCCACCGAACCCAACGTCACCACCACGGTGCCGCCCGGCAGCAACTTTCGGCATAGCGAATGCAGCGTGTTGCCGTCCAGCGCCGCCACATCGTCGGCGTTGATGCGTTCGCCGACATGGCGGCCGAGCAGGGCGGCAAACTCGGTTTCGTTGGGCGTCAGCACATCCGACAACTTGAGCAGACCGATTGAGGTCGGCGCATTGGCCGGCGCGGCGTTGAGCACGGTCAGTACGCCGCACTCACGCGCCAATGCCAGCGCAGATTCGATGGTTTCTGCCGGCGATTCCAGCTGTGCCAGCAACACCCGGGACGAGGCGACCAGCGCGCGCTGGTTGTCGACGAACGCGGCGCTCAGCACCGAGTTGGCGCCGGCACCGATCACGATGGTGTTGCGGCCATGCGCATCGACATAGATACCGCCGGTGCCGGTCGGCTCATTGCTGGGCTCGGCGATCAGCGCGAACCCATCGTGCGCGGCCAGCGAGCGCGCCAGCGCACCGCCGGCATCGTCGCCCAGCGCGCACAAAAAATGCGTCTGGGCGCCGGCACGCGCGGCCGCGACCGCCTGATTGAACCCCTTGCCCCCCGGGCCGGTGCTGTAGCGACCGGCGATGGTGGCACCCGGCGCGGGCAGGACATCACAGCGCCACACGTGATCGACATTGAAGGACCCGACAACGACGACCGAACTCATAAATACCCTTGACTTGAATGACTGAATAAAACGTGGCGTGCGGCGATTAGACCGACACACCGATGAACCCGCGCCACCTCAACCGAAATGCGAGAGCACGCCGGCAATGGTAGCGGTCATGAACGTTGCGATCGAACCGCCAAGCACGGCGCGCAGCCCGAACTTGGCCAGATCGTGACGGCGTTCCGGTGCCAGACCGCCGATGCCGCCGATCTGGATCGCGATCGAGCTGAAGTTGGCAAAGCCGCACAGCGCATACGTGGCAATCAGCCGGCCTTCGGCGCTCAGGCCCACGCCCGGCACTTCGCCCTTCACGATCCGCGACAGCTCGCTATAGGCGACGAACTCGTTGATCACCACTTTCTGGCCGATCAGCGAGCCGACCGTGGTCGCGTCCACCCACGGGGTGCCGATCACCCAGGCGATCGGCGCCAGCACGTAGCCGAAGATGGTCGACAGGTTGGTCGGACGGCCCAGCGCTGCGGCAGCGCCGGTGACATCGCCCAACCAGGTCAGCGGCGCGTTGATCAACGCGATCAGCGCAATGAAAGCCAGCAGCATCGCGCCGATATTCAGCGCCAGCCGCAAGCCATCGCCGGCGCCGGCCGCAGCCGCATCGATGACATTGCTGGTGGTCTTTTCCACTTCCATCTTGACCGTGCCGCGGGTCAGCGGGGTGCCGGTTTCCGGCACCAGCAGCTTGGCCACCACCAGGGTGGCGGGCGCGGCCATGATGCTGGCGGCGAGTAGATGCTTGGCGTAGAACGCCTGCTGCGCAGGGTCGCTGCCGCCGAGCATGCCGACGTACGCTGCCAGCACGCCACCGGCGATATGCGCCATGCCGCCGATCATCATCGTCAGCAGCTCGGACTGGGTCATCTTGGGGATGTACGGGCGCACCGTCAGCGGCGCCTCGGTCTGGCCGATGAACACGCTGGCGCACACGCTGGTGGTTTCCGCCCCCGACACGCGCATCACCTTGGTGATCGCCCAGGCCATCGCACGCACGATCACCTGCATCACGCCCAGGTGGTAGAGCACGCCCATCAGCGCGGAGAAGAAGATGATGGTGGGCAGCACCTGGAACGCAAAAATGAAGCCGTTGCTGTTGATGTCCATCAGGCTGCCGAAAATGAAGCTGGAGCCCTCATTGACGAAGCTCAGCACCCTTACGAAGCCCTGGCCCAGCCAGTTGAACACGTCGCGCCCGCCCGGCACCAGCAGCACCAGTGCGGCGAACGAAATCTGCAGCGCCAGACCGGTGGCGACCAGCTTCCAGTCGATCGCGCGGCGATTGTTCGAAAACAGCCAGGTGATGCCGATGAGCACCGCCAGACCGAACAGGCCAAAGCCGATCCTTCCCAAACCTTCGACCATTCCATTCCCCGGCGCAGACGGCAAACCGAGAAGCCTAGAGCAGGGGGTGACGGTGGGCAAGGCGAGCGGTGTTCAGACGTTCCCCGTCAGCCCGCAACCGAGATGCAGCGGGCGCGGGTAGGTGTGGAGTTGGCAAGCGGGTGAGCCACGCTTGCGCAAAGTAGGGGATGTGCCGAGTTGACTCGCCGGCCGTATGCCGCCAGCAAGGGCACGTTCCCAAGCACGATCAGCCAGCCAGACGCCGCCTTCTGGTAGCCGTCGGCCACAAATACGTTTTTCTTCCAGCCACCGACCACAATCGGTGGTGCTTGCGCGCGTACCGACGTGGGACCTTATGCGGCATGGATGCCGCAGAAGAGCCTACAAGGACGTACTTGCGGCGTGTCCCACGCCGGTACGCGCGCAAGCGCCCCTCAGTGACCGAGGCTTTCTCAAAAACCCGTCAGATGTCGCGGGCGGGAGCAATCGATGCGCGGCGCCGCATCCGGGAGCGGGACACGCCGTGAATCCGTCCCTGGAGGCTCGGTGGCGGCATCCATGCCGCCACACGGTCCCGCCCCCGGACGCGACACCACGCTCCCACTTTTCGCAGCGGCTGATCCACAAGCAATGGCTGCATGCAGGCGGAATATCTGGAGATTCCGCGATCGATCATGTGACCAACATGCCACGCCCTGTCGCCCCGGCAACCTCACGTCCTACACTGCGCACGCCGATCCGGGGCAGGGCGCCGCGGAGGTTGTTGGAGTCTGCCAATGCATTACCGTCGTCTGGGTTCCACCGGGCTGCAGCTGTCGGCTTTGTCGTTCGGGGCCTGGGTCACCTTCGGCAAGCAGATCGGGCGCAGCGAAGCGCGCAACCTGATTGCCGCCGCCTGGGACAATGGCGTCAATTTCTTCGACAACGCCGAGGTCTACGCACGCGGCCGCGCCGAAGAAGTGATGGGCGATGTCATCGCCGACCTGCGCCTGCCGCGCGATGGCTATTGCGTCTCGAGCAAAGTGTTCTTCGGCGCGGTGGACAGCCCGCGCCCGACCCAGCGCGGGCTCTCGCGCAAGCACATCACCGACGCCTGCCATGCCGCGCTCAAGCGCCTGCGCGTGGAGTATCTGGATCTGTATTTCTGCCACCGGCCCGACCCGGAGACGCCCATCCAGGAAACCGTGCGCGGCATGGACGCACTGATCCGCCAGGGCAAGGTGCTGTACTGGGGCACCTCCGAATGGAGCGCCGAACAGTTGCGCGCCGCCATCGCCATCGCCGAGCAGGAGCATCTGCATGCCCCGTCGATGGAACAGCCGCAGTACAACCTGCTGCATCGCGACCGGCTGGAGCGCGAGTACGCGCCGCTATGCGAAGCCGGGCTGGGTACCACGATCTGGTCGCCGCTGGCCTCGGGCCTGCTTACCGGCAAGTACAACGCCGGCGTGGACGCCGACAGCCGCCTGGGCCAGCCGGGCAATCACTGGTTGCAGGACGAAGTGCTGGGTGCACCGGAGGCCCGCCGCCTGGAACGTGCCCGCGCGTTCTGCGCGCTGGCCGCCGAGTTGGGCCAGTCGCCCGCACGCCTGGCCATCGCCTGGTGCCTGCGCAACCCGCATGTGTCTACGGTGATTCTCGGCGCCAGCCGCGTAGCGCAGCTGGAAGAAAACCTCGGCGCGCTGGAGACGCTGACTCAGGTCGATGCAGCTGACTGGGCGCGGGTGGAAGAGGTCACGCGCTGAGGTGGGGTTGTTGATCCAGCTGGGCCAGGTCGGCCCCAGCTGGAATGTGAGAAGGCAGGCTTTTCATGACGGACGATGGAGCTGCGTCACGACCGCTGCGCATATCGATTGATAAATGCAATCGAAGTGGGTGGATTCATCTAAAGATCCAGGCATTCAAATGAGAATGGCTCTTGATCATTAAATGAGAATGGTTATTATTTGTCTGGCCAACCGACTGGAGATCCAGATCATGACCGCTCACCCCGTGCTGCTTCGCTCCGAACCGGTCAACCTGCGCGACCGCGCCGTCCCGCGCGCTGTCCCCGCAGAAGACGTCATCAGCAGCGAGGCGCTGCTCAAGGGCCGTCGCGAAGTGCTGATTCAGCATGGCGATCGCGTCTATCGCCTGCGCCATACCAGCAACGACAAGCTCATCCTGACCAAGTAACACTGCCGATAAGCCACTGCGCACCGCCAAGCGGGCGCGGTCGGTGTCGAGATCGGCAGGTGCCCAGCATCAGCCGCACTCGTTCGCTCCCGCAGCCTGATTGCCGCGCACGATGTTGTAAGTCGCTTCACCCTCCGCCGATGCCCGCTCGCGCAGGTATTGGAGCTGTCTGCCGCGGGCGTTGCCGCCGCCGCCCGCCACTTCATTCTCTCCCCTCGGCTGCCGCTCGCGGCGTCTGCCACAGCGCGCGCTGTCGGGGGTTCTTCTCGAAGGTTTCCGATGATCCGCCTGCATCCGCTGGTGGTCGCGCTGTCGCTGGCGCTGCCTGCTGTTCCGTTGTGTGCCCATGCTGCTGAACTCGACGGCAGCGGGGATGCCGCGCGTGAGGTGCACGACTTCAACCGGCTGCAGGTCACTGCCACGCGCACCCAGCGCGCCCTGGTCGATGTGCCGAGCACGGTGGATGTGATCGACCGCGAACAACTCGACAACCAACTGGTGCGCGAGCTCAAGGATCTGTTCCGTTACACGCCCGGCGTGTCGGTGACCAGCACCAGCGGCCGCTTCACCGGCGCCAACGGCATCCGCATCCGCGGGCTGGACGGCAACCGCGTGGCGATCCTGGTTGATAACGTGCCGGTGTCGGACACCTTCAGTTTCGGCAGCTACCTCAACGCCAACCGCAACTTCGTCGATCTGGAAACGCTCAAGCGCGTCGAAGTGGTGCGCGGGCCGGCCAGCTCCTTGTACGGTTCCGATGCGCTGGGCGGCGTGGTGGCCTTCGTCACCAAGGACCCGGCCGATTATCTCAGCGCCGACAAGCACAGCTACGTCGGCCTGAAGTTCGGCTACGAGGGCGACTGGAATGGCCTGTTCGCCGGTGCCACCGGCGCGTTCGGCGGCGAGCGCTGGAGCGGCATGGTGGCGGTGAGTCACCGCCAGGGTCAGGAAGCGCAGAACCAGGGCGACAACCGTAGCCGCGATTTCACCCGCACCGCAGCCAATCCGCAGCGCATCGACGGCCGCAGCGTGCTCGCCAAACTCGTCTACGCGCCAAACGCGCAGCAGCGCTTCAAGCTCACCGTGGAAGGCAACGAAGACTACGGCAGCATCGATGCGCTCACCGGTATCGACCCGCGTAACGCGATGGCTTCGCTGCGCATTCTGTCGCAGGAAGGGCGCGACCATCAGACCCGTGCGCGCGTCTCGCTGCGGCACGAGCTGGATGCACTGGATTGGGCGCTCGCCGACGATCTGCAGTGGCAGTTGTATCGCCAGGACAGTGAAAGCCTGCAGCGTACCGATGAGTTGCGCGGTAACAACACGCGCCGCCACAACGAACACAATTTCGATCAGCGCGTGTACGGGCTGCTGGTCAATGCGCACAAGTCCATCGACACCGGCACGCTCAGCCACGACATCACTTATGGTCTGGACGGCACCTGGACCGACACCCGCGCCAAGCGCGACGGGTATTCGGTGAATTTGGTCAATGGCGTGGTGACCAACCGGGTCGGTCAGGACGTGTTCCCGGTGCGCGATTTCCCCAACAGCGAAACCACCAAGCTCGGGTTATATGCGCAGGACGAGATCCGCCTGTTCGACGGCAAGCTGTCGCTGACACCCGGCGTGCGCGTGGATTATTTCCGCCTCTCGCCACAGGTGGACGATATCTTCCGCGAGGACAATCCCGGCGTAGCCGCTGCGACCATCGACGAAACCCAGGTCTCGCCCAAGTTCGGTGCGGTGTGGCGGTTTTCGGATGCGTGGTCGGCGTATGCCAATTACGCGCACGGCTTCCGCGCCCCGCCGTACAACGACGTCAATATCGGCTTCACCAATCTGCAGGCGCGCTACACCGCCATCGCCAATCCGGACCTGAAATCGGAGACCAGTCGCGGTGGCGAATTGGGGCTGCGTTTCAACGACGCGATCGGGTATCTGGGTGTCGCCGTGTACTACACCGACTACCGCAACTTCATCGAATCGTATGCGCCGGCCGGCTTCAATGCCGAAGGGCTGATGCTGTTCCAGTCGCGCAACGTGGACGATGTGGTGATCAAGGGCGCCGAAGCACGTGCCGGTGTCGATCTGGGCGCGCTGGCGGGCTGGCAGGGCTGGTCGCTCAACAGCGCCGTCGCCTATTCGGAAGGCGACAATCTCACCGACGACACGCCGCTCAATTCGGTCGACCCGCTGCGCGGCACCTTCGGGGTGGCCTTCGACAGCGATGCCTGGGGCGCAGAGTTGATCGGCACGGTCGTTGCGCGTAAACGCCGCCCGCAGCTGGATAGCTATTACACACCGGCCGGCTACGCCACGCTGGATCTGATGGGACATTGGGAGTTCGCGCCCGGTGCCAAGGTCACCGCCGGCATCTTCAATCTGGCCGACCGCCGCTATGTGGACTGGAACGCGCTGCCCAACGGCACACTGGCCAGCAGCACGGTGCTCGACCGCTTCACCGGCGCCGGGCGCACCGCCTCGGTCAGCCTGGCCGTGAGCTGGTAGCGGCCATGACCAGCGCCCGCCCACTGCCGCAGTTGTCGCATGCACGTGCCATCCGCGCCGCGCTGCCGCGTCCGCAGCAGCTGGCGGCTCTGGGCACGGTGCTATGTCTGTATCGGCCCGCGCTGGGCAATGAGCTGGATGGCTGGCAGCACGCGGTGGATGCGGCGGCGTGCCGGCAGGTCGACAGCGACGGCGTGCGCGAAAGCATCTGGTTCTTCGATGCCGAAGGACACTGCTGCTGGCGGATCTGCCTGTTGCCCGACAGCGATTTTTTGATCTGGGATCGCCTGATTTCGCGCCTGCCGCCGTTACCGATGGAAACCCATGAGCTGGGCGTCGGCGAACGGCTGTGGCGTCGTCTGGCCGGGCGCATGCGTGGTGAGGCTTGGCGATTGAGCGCGCTGCGGCTGCAGACTGCGGCCAGTCGCGAGCAGCCGTTTGTCGCCAGCCTGGCGACCGTGTCGGCGCTGGGCGCGGAGGTCGCCGCACGCCTGGCGCGCGAGGAGGGCATCGACGGACGCGTGGCGGTGGATGATTGCTGCTGCGCGCGCGCTGCCGCCTTGCGCATGGCCTCCACCACATCCAGCAACAACAACCCATCCGACATGACGACGTCGCTGGTGCGCCTGCGCCGCTGACGTTCCTGAGACCACCAACGAGAGTTCCGATGAGCCCACTGTTTCCCCGCTGTATCGCACTGACGCTGAGCCTGTTGCCGTTGATTGCCGCCGCCGACGCCCAGCGCGATCGCCAGAGCATCCTGGCGATGCAGGGCGAATACGCCGTGGACTTCGCCTTCGACGAAACCGTGCTGCTCAAGCCCGGTTACGAACGTGCCTCTGCGATGCGCAGCGGCGCCAGCGAAGTGGTCATCGTGGTCGAAGATTCACCGCGCAAAGTGGTGCTGCAGCACTTGCTGGTCGATGAAAAGAGCAAGCATGTGACCAAGCACTGGCGGCAGGACTGGATCTATGAGGCGCCACAGCGTTTCGAATTCACTGCCGAGCAGACCTGGACGGTGCATGCATTGCCGGCAGCCATCACGTCCGGCGCATGGACGCAATGCGTGTATGAAGTCAGCGACGCACCGCGCTACTGCGGCACCGGTCGCTGGGACTATGCCGAGGGTCATCCCACCTGGACCAGCGATCTGAGCTGGCGCCCGTTGCCGCGCCGCGAATACACCAAGCGCAGCGACTACAACGCGCTGTCGGTGATCAATCGCCACACGCTCACGCCCAACGGCTGGACCCACGAACAGTTCAACACCAAGGTGCTGCGCAAGCCGGATGGCAGCCAGGAAGCGATCGCGCGCGAGTTCGGCTTCAACGATTATCGCAAGACCACCGAGGTCGATTTCGCCCCGGCCTATGCGTACTGGAAAGGCACCCAGGGTTATTGGACCAAGGTGCGCACGCGCTGGGCCAAGTTCCTGGACACGCCGCCCGGCCTGCATCTGAAGACCAAGCCGGACGGCATGGCGATGATCATGCCGATGTTCCAGCAGGCCGAGACCGTGCAGAAGGGCAAGCGGGTCAAGGACGCGCAACTCGATGCGGTGTTCGCGCAGTGGGTGGAACCGGCGAACTAGGCACCCTATGCGGTAGGAGCGCACCAGGGCGCGACTTGGCATTCCCGAGAACGCCCATCGCGCCCCGGGAGCTCCTGCGAGGTCGCGCCCTGGTGCGCTCCTACGAGCAAGATGGCGGTTAGCCGTTCAAGAGCCGTTATTCCTTGAACATCAAAAACGCGGCCACCAGAATCAGGCCGAACGCGGCCCAGTGATTCCACTTCAACGACTGGCCCAGGTAGAACGTGGAGAAGCCGGCGAACACCAGCAGCGTGATCACTTCCTGCATGCCCTTGAGCTGCGGGGCCGAATAAACCGCGCTCCCGAGCCGGTTGCCCGGCACCTGCAGGCAGTATTCAAAAAACGCGATGCCCCAGCTGACCAGGATCGCGATCATCAACGGCGTGCTCTTGTACTTCAGATGCCCGTACCAGGCGAAGGTCATGAACACGTTGCTGGCGAGCAACAGCAGGATCGGGTAGACGTAAGCAGTGAAGGGCGCGGTGGGCATGACGGCGGTCGGGGTGTGAGCGGGCCGGCAGCATAATCCAGCCCCGTTAAGCGCACGCGACCGTGCCGATGAGCCCGGTGCCGCCTAGCGCTGCATGCCCCAGCGGCGCACGGTCAGCCGCTCGATCGCCTGGAATACCACCCCTTCCACCAGCAGGCCCAGCACGATCACCATCGCCAGGCCGGCGAACACCCGATCCGTATACAGCTCGTTGCGGTTCTGGAAGATGTACCAGCCCAGGCCGCCTTGGCCGGAGGTGGCGCCGAACACCAGCTCGGCGGCGATCAGGGTGCGCCAGGCGAAGGCCCAGCCGATCTTCAGCCCGGACAGGATCGCCGGCAGCGCGGCGGGAATCAGCAGCTGCGCCACGTAGCGTGGCCCACGCAGTCCGTAATTGCGCCCGGCCATGCGCAGGGTCTCCGGCACAGCCTGGAAACCGGCGTAGGTGGTCAGCGCCAGCGGCCACAGCACCGAATGCACCAGCACGAACACCAGGCTGCCGGTACCCAGGCCGAACCACAGCAAGGCCAGCGGCAGCAGCGCGATCGCCGGCAGCGGATTGAACATGGCGGTCAGCGTGCCGAGCACGTCGCGGCCCCAGCGCGTGGAAGCGGCCAGCGCGGTCAGCACGAAGGCCAGCACCACGCCGAGCGCATAGCCCTGCGCCAGCACGCGCAGCGAAGCGCCCACGCGGCGCAGCAACTCGCCGGACAGCAGCCCGTCATAGAACGCGCGTGCGGTCTGCAGCGCGCTGGGCAGCATCAGATCGTCGCCAACCACGCGTGCGGCGATCTCCCACACCGCGACCAGCACCACCAGCACCAGCGCCTTGCGCAGCCACGGCGGTGCCTGCCAGCGCGTTGGCGCGGCGGCTGCAACCAATGCCGGGTCCAGCGGCTGCAGGGCGACTTCGTACTCGGCCCGCACCGGCGGAAGCGGCGGCAGCGCGATGGCGGTACTGCGGCTCATGGCAGCGCCTCGCGTTGGCGTTCGGCCGGGCGACGCAGCGGCGCCACCTTGGCATCATCCAGGGCATCGTCGGGCAGGTCGAACAGCAGCCGATGAATGCGCTGCGCAGTCTGCTGGAACGCCACGCTACCGGCGCTGTGCGGGCCGAACGCATGCGCGTTGAGCTCGGCGCGCACCTGGCCCGGATGCGGCGACAACAGCAGCACGCGATTGCCGACCACTAACGCCTCCTCGATCGAATGGGTGACGAACAACAAGGTGAAGCGCGATTGCTCCCACAACTCCAGCACCTGTTCCTGCATGCGCGAACGCGTCAGCGCATCGAGTGCGGCGAACGGCTCGTCCATCAGCAACACGCGTGGGCGCATCGCCAGCGCGCGCGCAATCGCCACGCGTTGCTTCATGCCGCCGGACAAGGTGTGCGGGTAGGCCTGGGCAAACGCGCTCAGCCCGACCTGCGCCAGGCTGTCGTCGGCACGTTCGCGCGCCTCGGCACGCGACAGCTTGCGGGCTGCGCGCAGGCCGAACACAACGTTCTCGCGCACGGTCTTCCAGGGCGCCAGCTGGTCGAATTCCTGGAAGACGACCACCCGGTCCGGCCCCGGCCCGGTGACCGCGTTGCCATCCAGACGGATCTGCCCCTCGCGCGGGGTCACAAAGCCGGCCACCGCCTTGAGCAAGGTGGATTTACCGCACCCCGATGGCCCCAGCAGCACGAAGCGATCGGCTTCATGCACGTCGAAACGCACGCGGTGGGTGGCACGCACCACGCGCTGCGCGGAAGCGTATTCCAGGCTGACGTGGTCGACTTGCAGCAATGGCGTCGGCGTGGGCATCGCTCAGCTCCCGCCCGCAATCAGCGGGTCGTCGAAGAAGTAGTCGCTCAGCTTGCTCGGCGCCTGCTTGATCGCGCCGCTGTGCTGCATGAACTTGCCCAGCCCCAGCGTGTTCTGCGGCGCCACGGTGAATTGCACTTTCGGGTCCTTGAGGATCTGCAACACCAGCGCGCGATCGATGCTCGAGCCATTGCGACGCAGAAAGATATCCGCCGCCTGTTCCGGATGCGCGGTGACAAAACGTGCCGCCTGATCCAGCGCAGCGACGAAGGCACGATAGGTCTTGGGATTGTCGCGGCGGAATTTTTCGGTGGCATACAGCACCGTCGCCGACGAGGGGCCGCCTTCGATCTCGTAGGAGCTGGTCACGATATGCGCGGCCGGGTTACGCGCCAGTTCCTGCTCTTGGAACGGCGGGCTGGCAAAGTGCGCGGTGATCTCGGTGCGGCCGCGGATGATCGCGGCGGCCGCATCCGGATGCGGCAATGCGACCTGCAGCGGATCCAGCTGATGGGTGCCCTTGTCGCCCCAGCGTTGCTGCGAAGCGTGCTGCAGAAAACGCGACTGCACCGACACGCCGGTGGCCGGCACCGCAATCCGGTCCTGCGGGGTGAAATCGCCAATGGACTTGATGCGCGGATTGTTGCTGATCAGGTAATACGGAAAATTTCCCAGCGATGCCACGCCGCGCACGTTCTGGCGGCCATGCGTGCGGTCCCAGATGGTGAACAACGGCCCGACACCGGCACCGGCGATATCGATCGAACCGGTCAGCAAGGCATCGTTGACCGCAGCGCCGCCGGACAACTGCAGGAACTGCACGTCGATGTCCACGCCAGCGGCCTTGCCTTGCTGTTCGATGAGTTTTTGATCCTGCGCCACGTCCAGCAGCAGATAGACGATGCCGAACTGTTTGGCGACGCGCAGTTTTCCTTCGGCCTGCGCGTGCGCGCTTTGCAACATCGCTAGTGCTGCCAGAAGAAGCACCGCGACACGCCGGGAGAAACGACGGCGCTGCGAAGGTGCGTGAGAAGTGACGGTCAAACGCATGCGGCGCTCCAGTCGAGAGGGGAGGGAAGATGCGTGTCTCACCACGCGTTACGTGCCGTGAGACGCGCTTGAGGCAGCGCGTTTCTAGAACGGCGCATCGCCTTCGATGGTGGTGCGGTTGAGCCGACGGCGCAGGTGGTCCGGCGTGCCGGCGGCCAGATGCATCACCGAGCGGTTGTCCCAGAACACCATGTCGTGCGGCTGCCAACGGTGCCGATACACCAATGCCTCGCGGGTGCTGTGTTCGAACAGGGCCTGCAGCAGCGCATCACTTTCGTCGTCGGGCAAGCCGACGATGCGAGTGGTGAAATGTTCGCTGACAAACAGCGCTTTCTGGCCTGTCTCCGGGTGCGTGCGCACGATCGGATGCTGCACCGGTGTCACTTCGGCGATCTGTTCTGCCGTCAGCGCCGGGCGCCACGGATTGCGCGCACGCAGCTCTTCGTACTTGGCCAGGTAGCTGTGCTCGGCGCGCAGGTCCTGCACGGTGCGCTTGAGCGCATCGGGCAAGGTGTGCCAGGCCAGATGCTGATTGGCGAACAAGGTGTCGCCGCCCTCGCTGGGCAGCTCTTGCGCGTGCAGCAGCGAGCCCAGACTGGGCGTTTCCTTGTACGACAGGTCGGAGTGCCAGTAATGCCCGGCATCGCCCAGACCGATCGGTTCGCCGTTCTCCTTGATGTTGGACACCACCAGCACTTCCGGATGCCCACGCAACTGGAAATTGCGCAGCACATGGATCTGCAGCGGGCCGAAGCGCCGGCTGAAATCGACCTGCTGCGCCGGGGTGATGCGTTGGTCGCGGAACACCAGCACGTGGTGGTCCAGATGCGCTTGATGGATACGCGCGAAGGTGTCCGCATCCAGCGGCTGCGACAGATCCAGGCCGATCACTTCGGCGCCCAGCGGGGCATCGAACGGCACGATCTGCACACCGGAAGCTTGCACTGTGGAAACCGCATCGCGCTGGGTCTGCGCACGCGCGGCGGAAGTGACGCTGGCCATGACGGTGGCACCTCGACGGCAACGAAAGGCCGCCTGGGCCGGCGACCGGACAGACCACTCTAGGCAGTCGTGCCGCCGCTGCGAACGTACGATTGGCAACGTGCTTATGCGCTGCAGGTATATGCGACCCGGCATGACGGGCGACGCAGCTTGGCGACGCCCGATTCGAGCTCAACTGTCTTTACGTCGATGAGTAGATATCGACGCAGCGCCGCCTGGGGCAGCGCAGTCGCTTTGTGATGCGCTCTTACTCCGCCCGCAACGCCAACGCTGGCGGCGTCGACAGGATGCGCCGGGTGCCCGACCAACCGGCCAACAGACTCAGTGCCAGGCCGAAGGCGCCGCCGATCAGCAGACGCGGCCAATCCGGCGTCAACGCAATTTCGAACGCCTGGCGCCCAACCACCGCGCCGATCACCGCCGCTGCGGTCACCGCCAGCGTTGCCGCCAGCAAGCCGAGCGCGCCGAATTCCACCAGCACCGCGCCACGCAGCTGCCCGCGCCGCGCTCCCAGCGTGCGCAGTACCGCGCTGTCGTAGCGACGCTCGCCTGCGGTGGCCTGCAAGGCCGCCAGCAGCACCAGCACGCCGGCCAGCAGGCTGAAGCCCATCACCAGTTGCACCGCCTGCGCCACCTGGTCGATCACCTCGCGCACGCGGCCGAGGATGGCGTCGATATCCAGCACCGAGATGTTGGGATAGTCGCGGCTCAACGACGCCAGCTTGGGCGCATTGCCAGGTGGCAGGTGGAAGCTGGAAATCAGGTTGTATGGCGCATCGCCGACGGAACCTTGATTGAGCAGCAAGAAGAAATTGACCCGGAACGAATCCCAGTCGGCCTTGCGGATGCTGGTAACGGTGAAGCTGCGCTGCTGCTCGCCCAGCAGCAAGGTGATGCGGTCGCCGAGTTTGAGCTGATACCGCTGCGCCCAGCCTTCTTCCACCGATGCCTCCGGTGCCGTGCTGTCGGCTGCCCAGAATTTGCCTTCCAGCAACGTATTTGCGGGGGGGAAGGCATGCCGCCAGGAGAAATTGACCGGGCGGTTGTCGCCGTCGCCATTGTCCTGTGGATCGCGGTCGCCGCGCGCCGGCGGTTTGTCGTTGATCGCCACCAGGCGCCCGGTCGAAAACGGCTCCACGGCCGCATCGTTGACGCCCAAGCCGCGCAGCGTCTGCAGCACCGGCGCGGTCTGTTCGGGCTGGATGTTCATCAGGAAGTAGTTGGGCGTATCCACCGGCAGGCGGTCGCGCCATTGCCCCAGCAATCCGGGGCCGACCACGGCCAGCAGCAACAGCGCGCATAGCGACAGCGACAGCCCGACCAACTGCACCACGCTCAGCCCACGCCGCCGCGTCAGCGAGGCCAGACCCAACTTCCAGGCGCCACGCAGGCGATGCTGGATCGGACGCAACAACGTGAGCAGCCCGAGCCCCAGGGCCATCGCCACCAGCGCCAGCGCAGCCAGCCCGCCCAGCACCCAACCGGCGAGCACCAGATTGCCGGTCGCGTACACGGTCAGCGCCAGCGTGGCCGCCAACGCAGCGGCGTAGACAAGCAACGAGCTCGGCGGCACCGCGGCAAAGCTGCGGTTGAGCACGCGCATCGGCGGCACGTTGCGCAGCCGCAGCAGCGGCGGCAGGCCGAAGCCTAGCAACAGCACCAGGCCGATGCCTGCGCCCGCCAGGGCAGGGGTAGCCTGCGGCAGCGGCAGCCGGTTCGGAATCAGGCTGCCCAGCGCCTGCACCAGGCCTTCCTGCGCCAGCATGCCCAGGCCGATCCCGACCAGGCAGGCCGGAATCGCGGTCAACAGCAATTGCAGCGACAGCATCGCCAGAATGTCGCGCTGGCGTGCGCCCAGGCAGCGCAACACGGCGACGGTGTCGATGCGGCGCATCGCAAACCGGTTGGCCGCCAATGCGGTGGCCACGCCGGACAACAGCACCGCCAGCAGCGCCGACAAGGCCAGGAAGCGGCCGGCGCGATCGAAGGCCGCGCGCATGCCGCGCTGGGTGTCTTCGATGCCGACCAGACGATATTCGCTGGCGCGTGGCTTCAACCAGGCACGCAGCTCGGCGATGGCCTCCGGCGCACCGGAGAACATCAGCCGGTACGAAGCGCGACTGCCCGGGCCGAGCAATCCGGCGCCGTCGATATCGGCGCGATTGACCAACAACGGCGGCGAGAGCTGCATCAGCTCGCCGGAGGCATCCGGTTCGGCACGCAGCACGCCGGCGATGGTGAGATGGCCGGCGCCGAATTCCAGCTGCTCGCCCACCCGCAGGCCCAGCGCCTCCAGCAGACGCGGGTCTGCATAGGCCTGCCCCGGCGGCGGTGCGCTGGCGACGTTGCCTTCCGTGCCAGTGCTGTCCTTGGAGACCAGCAACTGACCCCGCAGCGGGTAGCCAACGCCGACGCCGCGGATGTTGGCCATCTGGCTGGACTCGCCATGGAACAACACGCTGGGGAAGCTGACCATGCGCGTGCTCTGCAGCCCGCGCCGCTGCGCTTCAGCAGCGAACTCGGATGGAATCTCCTGGCGGCCGGTCACGCCCAGATCGCCGCCGAGCACTTCCGCAGCGCTGGAGGTCAGCGCCAACGTCACCCGATCGACCAGCGTGCCCACGGCCGTCATCACCGCCACGCCCAGCACCAGCGCGGCGAACACGGTCAGCAGGTCGCCGGCCAGGAATTCGCGGCGTACCGCGCGCGCGGCTTGGCGCAGCACGTTCATGCGCCCGAACCGGGCTGGGCGTGCAGGCGGCCGCTGTCGATGCGGTAGATGTGGTTGCAGCGCTGCGCCAGCGTCATGTCGTGGGTCACCAGCACCAGGGTGGTGTCGCTGGTGGCATTGAGCGCAAACAGCAGGTCACTGATCTGCGCGCCGGTGGCCTGGTCCAGGCTGCCGGTGGGCTCGTCGGCAAACAGGATGCGCGGTTTGGCCACGAAGGCGCGCGCCAGCGCCACACGTTGCTGCTCGCCGCCGGACAGCTGGCGCGGGTAGTGGCGCGCGCGCGCGCTCAGCCCCACCGCCTCCAGCACCTCGCGCACCCGCGCCGGATCCTCGCGCCCCGCCAGTTCCAGCGGCAGCGCGATGTTTTCTTCGGCGGTGAGTGCCGGCAGCAGGTGGAAGCTCTGGAACACGAAGCCGACCTCGCGCGCGCGCAAGGCGGCGCGCGCCTCCTCGTCCAACTGGCCCAGCTGCTGGCCGGAGAGCGCGATGCTGCCGCGGCTGGGCAGGTCCAGCCCGGCTAGCAGGCCGAGCAGGGTGGTCTTGCCCGAGCCGGACGCGCCGACGATGGCGATACTGTCGCCTTCACTGACCGTCAAGCTGATGTTGTCGAGGATGTGGAGTGTTCCCTCCGGTCCGCTGACGGACTTGCCGACCTCGCGGACGTCGATGGCGGTGCGGGTGCTGGAGCGGGGGGCCAGACTGTCGATGAGGAATCTCCGAATGCGTGAAAGAACACTGCGATATGGCGCGCTGGTCCTGTGGCTGCTGACACTGTCCCTGCTTGCGCCGGGAATTGCCTCTGCCAAAAGTCCGGTGGCAACCGCACCGATCCTGGTCGTGGGCGACAGCTTGAGCGCTGCGCACAACATCCCGGTGCAGTCCGGCTGGGTCACTCTGCTGGACCAACGCCTGAAGCGTGACATGGCGACGCCACCGGCAGTCGTCAATGCCAGCATCAGTGGCGAGACCACTTCCGGCGCATTGACGCGACTGCCCGGCCTGCTGGAAAAGCACCACCCCGGCGTGGTGGTGATCGAACTTGGCGGCAATGATGCGTTGCGTGGCCTGACCCCGGCCCAGCTCAAGGGCAATCTGGAAAAGATGATCCAGCTCAGCCAGCAGGCCGGCGCAAAGGTACTGCTGCTCGGTATCGATGTGCCGCCGAACTACGGCCCTGCCTACCGCGAACGCCTGAAGGCGACCTATGCCGACCTGTCCAGACAGTACAAAACCGCGCTGGTGCCGTTCTTCCTGGAAAAGGTCGCGCTACAGCCGGGGCTGATGCAGGCTGACGGCTTGCATCCCACCGCCGCAGCTCAGCCGAAGGTGCTGGAAACGGTCTGGCCGGCGCTGCGTCCACTGCTCGGTCGCTAGGCGTCGTCTGTCACAGAACGTCTCCGGTCCTTCACGCCCTTTCCACCGTCGATCCGGCATGTTTCACAAAGCTGAAGACCGAGGAAAGTCCATGCGTCAGACCAAGGAAACGTCCGGCCTCGTGCTGGTCGTCGAAGACAATCGCAATATCTCCGAAATGATCGGCGAGTACCTGGAAGGCCGTGGCTTCGAGGTCGACTATGCGCAGGACGGACTGGACGGCTACCGTCTGGCCGCCGAGAACAGCTACGACGTGGTCGTGCTGGATCTCATGCTGCCACGTCTGGACGGCATCGAAGTGTGTCGCCGCCTGCGTAACGATGCACGCAAGTCCACCCCGGTGCTGATGCTGACCGCCCGCGACACGCTGGACGACAAGCTCACTGGCCTGGGTTTCGGTGCCGACGACTACCTGACCAAGCCGTTCGCGATTCAGGAACTGGAAGCGCGCCTGCGTGCCCTGATCCGCCGCGAGCGCCGCCAGGTGGGTTCGGAAGTGCTCAAGGTCGCCGATCTGGTGCTCGATCCGGTGAGCATGCGCGCCACCCGTGCCGGCACCGAGCTGCAGCTCTCGCCGATCGGCCTGCGCCTGCTCACCATCCTGATGCGCGAGTCGCCGCGGGTGGTCACCCGCCAGGAAATCGAGCGCGAGATCTGGGGCAACGGGTTGCCGGATTCGGACACCCTGCGCAGCCATCTGTATAACCTGCGCAAGATCATCGACAAGCCGTTCGACCGTCCGCTGCTGCACACAGTGCAGAGCGCCGGCTATCGCATCGCCGACATCGCCCAACCGATGGCCTGATGTCACTGGCCGGTCGCCGCATGGCGGCCGGCTTTCCTGCAGGCGCTCACGCGCCGCTCGCTTCCGCGTGCTGCCGGCTGGCTGCACGACGGGCTCACGGAAGCGTTGCCTATGATCCGGCGCTCTCCCCTGGATGCCGCAATGCCGCACGGGCTCCCACGTAAAATACGTCTCGCCTTTTTGTTGCAGGTCGCACTGGCGAGTCTGGCGATCGTGCTCGGCGGCTATCTGATCTCCTTCGTGATCAAGTACAGCCTGGTGCGCACGGTGCTCGCTGACGAGGCGGTGCATTTCTGGCGCCTGCACAAGAGTGCGCCGAACAACCCGCCGCCGAATACACGCAATATCCAGGGCTATTTCTCGCCTGCCGGCAAGCTCGGCGACAGCGCACCGCCGGTATTGCAACGGTTGCCGCGAGGCTTCAGCGAAGTGGCCGCTGCCGACGCGCTGGTGTATGTCGATCAACGTCCGGAAGGACGCTTGTATCTGGTGTTTTCGCGCTCGCGCGCTGCCCATCTGACCTTGTGGTACGGCGTGGTGCCGGCGATCGTGGTGTTGCTGTCGATCTACGGCGTGTCGTGGTTTACCTATCGCATCTCCAAACGCCTGGTGTCGCCGATCAGCTGGCTCGCACGGCGCGTTTCGCAGTGGGACCCGCGCAATCCGGATGTGGATGAGTTGGCACCGGAGCGATTGCCCGCCGAACTGCAGGGCGAAACACGGCAGCTGGCCGCAGCGTTACATGCGCTGGGGCAACGGGTCAGCGACCATGTTGCGCGCGAACGCAATTTCACCCGCGATGCCAGTCATGAATTGCGCACTCCGCTGACGGTGATCCGCGTGGCCAGCGACATGGCCCTGGCCGACGACGAATTGTCGCCGCGCACGCAACGCAGCCTGCGCCGTATCCAGCGCGCCGGCCACGATATGGAAGCGGTGATCGATGCGTTTCTGATCCTGGCGCGCGAGGCCGAAATCGACCCGCAAAGCGAAACCTTCGATGCCGCCGAACTGGCCAGCGAAGAAGTCGACAGCGCGCGTGAGCTGCTTGGCGACAAGCCGGTGTCGTTGCAGATGGTCGGCGACCGCAGCCTGCAGATGTTCGCCCCGCCGCGGGTGATGCGCGTGGTGCTGAGCAATCTGTTGCGCAATGCCTGTGCCTACACCGACACCGGCAGTATCGAAGTCGAAGTGACCCAGGACCGCATCATCGTGCGCGACACCGGCATCGGCATGAGCGAAGAAGCACGTGCACGTGCATTCGAGCCATTCTTCCGCGCCGATCCCACACGCCCGCAGGGCACCGGCCTGGGTCTGTCGATCGTGCGCCGGCTGTGCGACCGCTTTGGTTGGCGGATCGAATTGCACAGCGAGGCCGATGTGGGGACGTCGGTGGCGGTGGTGGTGGCCTGAGGGCGTCTTTTGTTGGCTGATCTGCCTGGTCTTACTTCTGCTCCAACACCGGTGCCACCGCTTTGCGCCAGATCGCGTAACCGTCGGCGGTCATGTGCAGCATGTCCTCGCGAAACAACTCCGGGCGCGGCTTGCCGCTGGCATCCAGCATTGGCGTGTAGATGTCCACGTAATCCACGCGCGGCAGCGGCGCGAGTGCGTCCTTGATCAGGCGATTGGCAGTCACGATTGCCGGCAGCAAATGCGCGCGCGACGGGCTGGGTTTGATCGACAGATAGCTGATGCGCGCCTTCGGCAGATCGCGCCGAATGCGCGTTACGAATGCCAGCACATCGTCGCGCACCTGCTCCGGCGTACGGCCACTGTTGAGATCGTTGTCGCCGGCATACAGCACCATCTGGCGCGGCGCGTAGGGGAGCACGATGCGGTCTGCGTACCAGGTGCTGTCGCGCACTTCCGAGCCGCCGAAGCCGCGATTGATCACCGGCTTGCCGGGAAAGTCCTGCGCCAAGGTGTCCCAGAAACGGATCGACGAGCTGCCCACGAATACGATGCCGTGCTTGGGTGGCGGCTGCTGCGCGTCGCTGTCGGCAAAGCGCTGCATGTCGTTTTCCCACGCGGCATTGGAGACCTGCGCCGGGACTTGCGGCGCGGTGTGTGGGGTGTCCGCGTGGACGTGGCCGGACAACAACGCCAGGGCGCACAGCAGTGTGCGCAAGGGATGCTTGATCATGCGAGAGAGCCTGCGGCAGTGAAGCGGACCGCCATGGTGCGACAGGCTGGAAGCGGAGGGCAAACCCGTTGGCTTTCAGGGCGTGGCATCGCATTGCGCGCAGATCGCTTCGCCGGGCTTGACCCGACCATGCGGCAGATGGTGCGCCTTGCGGCAGCATCCGACTGCCTTGTAGGCTCAACGGCAGCTGTTCGGACGGGTGGGCACGCCCTGGCGGTGCGCAGCGGCACGGTGCAAAATTCGGCCTTTCCTGAGTAGCGACCACACCATGCGTTCGATCCGTCCCCTGATACGCCCTTGCGGCCGGAAGCGCTGACGCGTGGCCGATCAACTGGGACACGTGCCGCGCGGCCCGCGCCGCATGCTCAAGGCGGCAATCTGGTCGTGGCAGGGATTGCGCGCGGCATGGCTGCATGAATCTTCGTTTCGGCTCGAGGTCTGCCTGGCCGTGGTGCTGGCGCCGCTTGGGCTGTGGCTCGGTCAGTCCGGTCTGGAGCGCATCGCGCTGATTGCGCCATTGCTGATCGTGCTGGCCGCCGAATTGTTGAATTCGGCGATCGAGGCAGTGATCGAGCGCTACGGCCCGGAACACCATGTGCTGGCCGGCCGCGCAAAGGATATGGGCTCGGCTGCGGTGTTCTTGCTGCTGATCAATGTGCTGCTGTGTTGGGGGCTGATCTTGTGGCCGCGGGTGTTCTGAGAGCGATTGGTCACGCGCGCGCCGTGGCAGCCAGGCCCTTGTAGGCGATTGCTTAGCGAAAGCGTGGAGACGTACATGGCGATGCGACGCATCAGAGCGTGGGTGTGTCGGCGGAAGAGCCCGGCGTTCGTGTTGCGCGTAGTGACTCTTTCTACCGGTTGTCAGCCTCTGTCGCGCCTAGCGACCGTGCGCGCACCGATGCGTTCGAACTGACATTGTTCTTAATTCGAGAACTGATCGCCCAGTGGAACAACCCGCCAGTCGTACGCTTGTGCATGCCGGCTTGACTTGCTACATGGCATGCTGCAGCTCTTCTTAAACGGAACTCGCCTGCATGCCTGTCCTGATTCGCGCCCTGGTGTTGCTGATGCTGACCGTCTCGCTGTCCGGTTGCGGTTACAACGCGATCCAGCAGAAGGAAGAAGGCGTCAAGGCAGGTTGGTCGGAAGTGCTGAATCAATATCAGCGCCGCGCCGATCTGATTCCCAATCTGGTGCGCACGGTGCAGGGCTACGCCCAGCAGGAGCGCCAGGTGCTGACCGAGGTGACCAATGCGCGCTCGCGTGTCGGGCAGATTCAGGTCAATGCCGACGACGCAGCGTCGCTCAAGAATTTCCAGCAAGCACAGGGCGAACTCGGCAGCGCGCTGTCGCGCTTGTTGGTGGTCAGCGAGAATTATCCGCAGCTGAAATCCGACCAGTCGTTCCGCGATCTGCAGGTACAGCTGGAAGGCACCGAAAACCGCATCACCGTGGCGCGCGGTCGTTATATCCAGACGGTGCAGGAGTACAACACCTATATCCGTTCGTTCCCGCAGGTGATCACCGCCAAGATCTTCGGCTACCAGCCCAAGCCGAATTTCACTGTGGAAAACGAAGCGCAGATCTCGCGTGCGCCGCAGGTGGACTTCGGTAACCAACAGGCGCCGCAGCAGCAGCCCGTGCCGCAGCAGCAGCCCGTGCCGCAGCAGCAGCCTGTGCAGCAGCCGCAGCCTGCGCAGTAAGTAATTGCGATTTGCGCAGCATCAAATACTGCGGGGTTGGCCGCACGGCATGTTGAGGCAATTGTTAGGTTAGCCATGTCGATCTATCTATCGTCCGCTTGCTCAACCAACTTTCAGAAGCTGGGCATCAAGCCCCTCTCCAGCGGGAGAGGGGTTGGGGTGAGGGTACGGGGCGAAGCCTCTGTGTCATCTAATTGCACGAGGCTTCGCTCGTACCCTCATCCGCCCCTTCGGGACACCTTCTCCCGATGGGAGAAGGGAATAGCTGAGTTTCAGTGCTCATCAGGTAGGAGTTAGCTAATGCGGCAAACGCACAGGTGGGTGTTGTGGATGATGGCGCTACTGCTGCTGCCGGCTTCGCTGCTGGCCCAGGACCTTGCTCCCATTCCGCCGCTACGTTCGCCAGTGGTCGATGTCACCGGCACATTGGACGCCACCCAGATCCAGCAGCTGGAGCAGCAGGCGCTGGCTTTGCAGCAGCGCAAGGGCGCGCAGTTGCAGATCCTGATCGTGCCGACCACCCAGCCGGAGGCGATCGAGCAATACACCCAACGTGTGTTCGACCAGTGGAAGATCGGCCGCAAGGGCGTGGACGACGGTGTGTTGCTGCTGGTGGCCAAGGACGACCGCCGCGTGCGCATCCAGCCCGGTTACGGCCTGGAAGGCGCGATCCCCGACATCACCGCCAACCGCATCATCCAGGAGTATCTGGCACCGCGCTTCCGTGAGGGTGACTACGCCGGCGGCATCAGCGCTGCGACTGCGACGCTGGCCGGTTTGATCGAGGGCGAGGCTTTGCCCGCTCCGGTCAGCGGGCATGCCGATGGCGGCTTGGGCAATGGCTCGGGCGGTGGCGGCGGCTGGATCATGGCGTTATTCATCGGCTTTGTGGTCGCAATGGTGGCGCGCGGCGTTCTCGGCGCGTTGCCACGGCCGCTGCGCGCGTTGCTGACCGGCGTCGCAGCGGGCGGTGCCGCACTGCTCTTCACCTCATTATTGTTCGCCAGCGTTGGCGCTGCGGTCATCGGGCTGCTGGCGGGGCTGGCATCCGGATCGCCGGGGCGCTTTGTCGGCGGTGGTGGCTGGGGCGGCGGCGGGTTCGGCGGATTTGGGGGCGGCGGCCGTGGCGGGTTCGGCGGCGGCGGTTGGGGTGGTGGTGGCGGGTCATCGGGAGGCGGTGGCGCCTCGGGGAGCTGGTAATGCGTTGGCTCAGGCATGTCTTCGCGCCCTCGGCGCAGCGTAGTTTCCCGGCCAGTTGCATGGACGCGATTGCCGCAGCCGTTGCAGCCAGTGAGCGCACCCACACCGGCCAGATCATGGTGGCGGTGGAAGCCGATCTGCCGCTGAGCGCGCTATGGCGTGGGCACACCGCCCGCCAGCGTGCCGAACAGGCCTTCGCGCAATTGCGCACCTGGGACACCGACGCCAACAACGGGGTGCTGCTCTATCTGCTGCTGGCCGACCACGCCATCGAAGTGGTCGCCGACCGCGGCCTGCGCAGCCGGGTGCCGGATGCGCAGTGGGCGGAGGTGTGTCGGCGCATGCAGGAATTCCTGCGCGACGGCGAGCATGAGGCGGCGGTGCTGGCCGGGATCGAGGCGGTGACCGAGCTGTTGAGCGAGCATTTCCCGGCTGCTGCGAACGCGCAGCATGAAGACGAGCTGCCCGATCGTCCCCAGCTCTTAGGCTGAGCGCGTGCGAGATGTCAGAATAGACGCCTCGCTTTTTTGTGATCCGCGGTCCGCATGATCTATCTGCACGCCATCGACCCCATCGCCTTCTCGCTTGGCCCGGTGCAGGTGCACTGGTACGGGTTGATGTACCTGGCCGCGTTCTTCTCCGCCTGGGCGTTGGGCCGCTCGCGCATCCTGCGCGGCCGCCTGCCCGGTGTGGACATGGACGGATTTTCCGACCTGTTGTTCTACGGCATGCTCGGTGTGGTGCTGGGCGGGCGCATCGGCTACATGCTGTTCTATGCGTTCGACAGCTTGCTGGCCAACCCGCTGATTTTGTTCAAGGTGTGGCAAGGCGGCATGAGCTTCCACGGCGGCCTGCTGGGGGTGTTGATCGCCTGCGGGCTATGGGCGCGCAAGCACCGGCTGCACTTCTTCGACGTGATGGACTTCGTGGCGCCGCTGGTGCCGTTGGGTCTGGGCTTCGGGAGGCTCGGCAATTTCGTCGGCGGCGAGTTGTGGGGCAAGTTCACCCAGGCCGGATGGGGCGTGATCTTCCCGCTTGCGCCGGAATTGGCCGGCCAGTTGCCTGCCCAGATCCAGGCGCAGTACGCCACCGGCGCGTTGAATCAGTTCGCGCGCCATCCCTCGCAGCTGTACGAAGCCGCGCTGGAAGGCGTGGTGATGTTCGTGGTGTTGTGGGCGTTCTCGTTGAAGCCGCGTGCGCGTTACGCGGTGTCGGGGATGTTTGCGCTGTTGTATGGCGTGTTCCGCTTCATCGTGGAATTCGTGCGCGTGCCGGATGCGCCGCTCGGCTACCTGGCCTTCAACTGGCTGACGATGGGACAGATCCTGAGCCTGCCGTTGATCATCGGCGGCCTGGTGTTGCTGGCGATGTCGCGCCGCGCGCCGGTGTTGCAGCCGGTGGTGGTGGACACCGCCGTGGCGGGAGCTGCCAAGTGAAGCCATATCTGGACCTGCTGCAGCATGTGCTGGAACACGGCGCGGAGAAGTCCGATCGCACCGGCACCGGCACGCGCAGCGTGTTCGGTTGGCAGATGCGCTTCGACCTCAACGACGGCTTTCCGCTGGTCACCACCAAGAAGCTGCACCTGCGCTCGATCATCCACGAGCTGCTGTGGTTTCTGCAGGGCGACACCAACATCGGCTATCTCAAGGACAACCAGGTCCGCATCTGGGACGAATGGGCCGACGCCGATGGCAATCTCGGCCCGGTTTACGGCAAGCAGTGGCGACGCTGGACCGGCCCGGACGGCGTGGAGATCGACCAGATGCAATGGCTGGTGGACGAGATCAAGCGCAACCCGGATTCGCGCCGGCTGGTGATCAGCGCCTGGAACGTGGGCGAGCTGCCGCAGATGGCGCTGATGCCCTGCCACAGCCTGTTTCAGTTCTATGTGGTGAACGGCAAGCTCAGCTGCCAGCTCTATCAGCGCAGCGGCGACATCTTTCTCGGCGTGCCATTCAATATCGCAAGTTATGCACTGCTGACGCATATGGTGGCGCAGGCCACCGGCCTGGGCGTGGGCGATTTCGTGCATACGCTTGGCGATGCGCACCTGTATTCGAATCACTTCGCGCAGGCGCGCGAGCAACTGACCCGCACACCGCGCGCGCTGCCGCGCCTGCGCCTGAACTCGGCGGTGACCGACCTGTTCGCGTTCCGCTTCGAGGACATCGCCATCGAGGGGTACGACCCGCATCCGGCGATCAAGGCGCCGGTGGCGGTGTGAGCATCGCTTGGCTGGCGAGTGATGCCACACATTGATTTGATGTTCGAAGGGATATCGTCCGCTGCATGAAACTTATCCTGATCGTCGCCTTCGACCGCAACAATGCCATCGGCCGCGACAACGAATTGCCGTGGAAGTTGCCCGACGATCTCAAGCGCTTCAAGGCGCTGACCGTGGGCAAGCCGATCCTGATGGGGCGCAAGACCGCGCAGTCGCTGGGGCGTGCCTTGCCGGGGCGAGTGAACCTGGTGCTGACGCGTTCGGGGCAGGTGCCGTTCGCGGACATGCAGGCGGTGGCGTCGCTCGATGAGGCGATTGCGCAGGCCGAGGCGGCCGGTGCACAGGAGCTGTGCGTGATCGGTGGCGGTGAGGTCTATCGCCTGAGCATGGAGCGTGCGGACCTGCTGGCCGTCACCGAAGTGGACACCACCGTGGAACGGGCCGACACCTACTTTCCGCCGATCGACCCGGCCGTGTGGGAGCCGGTGCAGCGCGAGTCGCATGCGCCCGATGCGCGACATGCCTTTGCATTCGATTACGTGGACTATCAGCGGCGCTGAGGCTTGCGTTTCGGCTGAAGAGGCATTGGCTCAGCGGTGCGGCAACCCGCGCAGGTCACGCGCTGTTTGGCACGGTGCGTAGATCACGTTCAAGCAGCTGCCGCGCGATCATCCGATGCGCTTGTTCACCAGCAGCTCGCCTGACGCGACCCGCCGCGCGTGCACGATGGTGCGTGTCTAGCGCACGCAGCTCTCTGTTCCAGGGCGGTGAATGCGACCCGCGTGTCCGCGCGCCGGAGGTCGAACCTGCAAACGTGCAAGTCGCGTAGCGGATGCATGCTCTGGCTAATTTGCAATCGGCGAGGTACTACCCCCGGCGTGCTGCAGCCAGTGCGCCGATCACGCCCGTTAACTAGTCCGCAGCGGGAGCGGGCGGAGCAGCACTGGGAGCGGTCGAGCCGGCGCTCCCGTTCGCATTGTCTCCGCCACCGCCACGCTGGCGTTGCCGGCGGCGCGGTGGCCGGCTGCGCTGTGCGGTCTTCGGCGGCTGCGTGATCGGGATTCCCGGCACCTGCACCACGCGCAGTTCGTCGGTATCCAGCTGCAAGGCGGTAAGTTTGCCGCCCCATACCGCACCGGTATCGATGGCGTGCACGCCCTGGGTGATGGTCAGCCCGAGTGCGGACCAATGCCCACAGACGATCTTGAGATCGCGCTCGACCCGGCCCGGCACTTCGAACCACGGATACAGGCCCTGCGCCTGGGTACCCGGCGTGCCCTTGTCGTCGGTGGCGATGCGCCCGCGCGGGGTGCAATAGCGCATGCGCGTGAACAGGTTGATGATTGCGCGGCTGCGGTCATATCCGCTCAGGCCCGGCGACCAGCCCGGCTGATCGCCGTACATATTGCGCAGCAGTTTGCGATAGCCGCCGCCCTGCAGTTGCTGCTCGACCTCGCGTGCATGTTTCTCGGCCATCTGCGTGGTCCACTTCGGCGCCAGCCCGGCATGGATCATCATCCAGCCCAGTTCGCGGTCCACATGGGCCAGCTTCTGCATCCGCAGCCAGTCGAGCAGCACGTCGCGGTCTTCGGCCAGCACGATGCGCAGCAGATCCGGGTTGACCTTGCGTTGTTCCTCTTCCGAACGCGCGCCGATCGCCAGCAGCGACAGGTCATGGTTGCCCAGCACCACCACGCTATGCGCGCGCAGCGAATGCACCAGGCGCAGCGTTTCCAGCGATTGACCGCCGCGGTTGACCAGGTCGCCACAGAACCACAGCGTGTCCTGCGCGGGGTCGAAGTTGATTTTTTCCAGCAGGCGCTGGGTGATGTCGTAACACCCCTGCAGGTCGCCAATTGCCCAGACGCTCATCGCATGCGCTCCATCAGTCCAGCATCCATCAGTGCAGCGTCCTGGGTACGCTCAGCACGAAGGCGGCGATCGGGGCGGTGAATTCGGTGCCATCGTCGGCCACCATGTCGTAATGACCTTGCATCTGTCCCTGCTCGGTCTCCAGCAGGACGCCGGAGGTGTAACTGAACGCCTCGCCGGGACGCAGCCAGGGCTGTTCGCCGACCACGCCTTCGCCATCCACCCGTTCGGTGCGTCCGTTGGCGTCGGTGATCTGCCAATGACGCGCGATCAGGCGCGCAGGCACGGCCCCCGCGTTCTGGATGCGGATGCTGTAGGCGAAGGCATAGCGCCCTTCGTCGGGGGTCGATTGGTGGGCGAGGAAGCGGGGCGACACCTCGACCTCGACCCGGTAGCGCGGATCATCGTGCATGCGGAAAGTCTAAATAAAACCGTGTGGGAGCGGCGCTCAAGCCGGCTCGACATTGGCCAGGCGGATGAAATCCGCGACCTCGAGCTGTTCGGCGCGTGCATCCGGGCGCACCTGCGCGGCCTCGAAATGGGCAGGCTCGCAGACGTTGGACAAGGCATTGCGCAGGGTCTTGCGACGCTGGCCGAAGCCGGCGCGCACCACGTCGGCAAAGCGACGCCGATCCCTGATCTGTACTGTGGCCGGATCGCGCGGCACCAGCCGTACCACCGCCGAGTCCACCTTCGGCGGCGGCCGGAACGCGCCCGGCGGCACCACGAACAGTGCGGTGACCTCGCAATACGCCTGCAGCATCACGCTCAAGCGCCCGTACACCTTGCTGCCTGGGCCGGCAGCCATGCGGTCGACCACTTCCTTTTGCAGCATGAAGTGCATGTCGGCCACCGCTGCGGCATGGTCCAGCGCATGGAACAGGATTGGCGAGGAGATGTTGTAGGGCAGGTTGCCAACCAGCCGGATCGGCGTGCCATCAGCCAGTGCAGTGAAATCCACACTGAGCACATCGCGATGGATGATGCTCAGCGCGCCGATCGGTGCGGCCGCGTCGGTCAGTGGTGCGATCAGGTCGCGGTCGAATTCGATGACGGTCAGTGCGCCGTGCTTGCGCAGCAGCGGAAAGGTGATCGCGCCCTGACCAGGGCCGATTTCGACCAGGTGCTGGCCGGCGCGCGGGTCCACTGCCTGCACGATGCGGTCGATGTAATACCGGTCGGCAAGAAAGTGCTGGCCAAGCGACTTCTTGGCCGGTGCGCTGAAAGAATGATTCATGTGCGCAGTTTAACGTGGCAGCGCCTGCACGCGGTGCCGGTTCTGCGCATCGCCGGCATGCCAGACGGGCTGCGTGCACGCTGCGCCCCGTCCAAGGCCGGCAATCGCCCCTCGCTTAGCCGCGTGCGGCCAGGCGCGCGCACAGCTCGGTCGCCGCCATCAGGCTGGACGGATCGGCGATACCGCGCCCGGCCAGCTCCAGCGCGGTGCCGTGATCGACCGCCACGCGCGGATAGGGCAGGCCGAGCGTGATATTGACCGCCTGCTCGAAGCCGCTGTACTTGAGCACCGGCAGGCCCTGGTCGTGATACATCGCCACCACCGCATCGAAGCCGGTGAGCTTCTGCGGCAAAAATGCGGTATCGGCCGGCAGCGGGCCGATCAATTGCATGCCGTCGCCGCGCAGCTGCTCCAGTACCGGGATGATGACGTCCAGTTCCTCCCGGCCCAGGTGCCCGTCTTCGCCGGCATGCGGATTGAGGCCCAGCACCGCGATGCGCGGGCGCTCCAGGCCGAAGTCGCGTCGCATTGCGGCGTCGGTGATGCGCAGGCAGCGCGCCACCGCATCGGCAGTGATTGCATCGGCCACTGCGCGCAGCGGCAGATGGGTAGTCACCAGGGCGACGCGCACAATGGCATTGGCCAGCATCATCACTACCGGGCAGCCCGCCTGCTCGGCCAGCAGCTCGGTAGTGCCGGTGTAGGGAATGCCGCCGGCATTGATCACCGCCTTGTGCACCGGGCCGGTCACGATGCCCTGCAGCTTGCCGGACAGGCAGTCGCCGGCAGCGCCACGCAGGCCGGCAATGACCGCCGCCGCATTGGCGGGGTCCGCGGTGCCGAAACGGGTCGGCACAGCCTGACGGATCGGATGCAGCGGCAGGTCGCCGGGCGCGCGGGCGCGCTGGTCCGGATCGAGCAGCCGGACAGACAAAGACAGCGCCTTTGCGGCGCTGTGCAGGGTGTCCGGATCGGCGTAGGCGATCAGGTGGGCATCCGAGCGCGGCCGCTGGGCGAGCCGGACGCACAGTTCCGGCCCGATCCCGGCCGGCTCGCCTGGCACCAGCGCGAGCGACGGGAGCATCGAATCAGCGCGTCGGCTGCGCCGGCGGCGGCGTCGGTGCGGCAGGCGCCGCAGGGTCGGCCGGCTTGGCTGGAGCGGCAGTGGCATCGCCATCGGCGCGATCGCCGGTGCGGAAGCTCACATACGCTTCGCCACGCAGCTCCTGCAGATAGCGGTTGTACTCTTCTTCCAGCTTGCGGCGGCCGATCGTTTCACGGATCTGCGCACGCTGGCTTTCGGCACTGACGTCGGTCTGACGGCTGCCCACGCGCTGCACGATGTGCCAACCCGCCTGGGTGCGGAACGGCTCGGACACCGCGCCATCGGCCAGGCCTTCGACCTGCTTGCCGAAGTCCGGGCCGAACGCATCGGCCGGGAACCAGCCCAGATCGCCACCCTGGCCACGGCTGTTGGTGTCTTCGGAAGACTCCTTCGCGGTAGCCTGGAAGTCGGCGCCGCCGGTGATGCGGGCACGCAGTGTGTCGATCTTGGCCTTGGCCTGCGCCTCGGTCTGGCTGTCGTTGATGCGCACCAGGATGTGGCGTGCGTTGTATTCGGTGACCAGCTTCTTTTCGCCGCCGGCATTGGCGTCGCGCATTTCCACCAGCTTGAGCAACTGGAAACCGCTGGGACCACGCAGCGGACCGGCGACCTGGCCAGGCTGCATGTCACGGATCAGCTGAGCGAATGCGTTGGGGATTTCGTCCAGGCTGCGCCAGCCCAGATCGCCGCCTTCCAGCGCGTTCGGGCTGTCGGAATACCGCACTGCCGCTGCCGAGAAGTCCAGCTCGCCTTTGTCGATCAATGCCTTCACGCCATCGACCTTTTTCTGGCCAGTGGCGATCTGGTCGGCCGTCGCACCTTCCGGTAGGCCAACCAAAATGTGCGCCAGGTGGTATTGGCTGCCGGTGGTGGCCTGCTGCGCCAGCGCAGTGTCCACTTCACCTTCGCTCACGCTGATGCGGCTCTGCGCAAAGCTCTGGCGCAGGCGCTGCACGATGATTTCGTCGCGCACCGAGGCACGGAAGTCGCCATAGCCCATGCCATCGGCGGCCAGCTTCTGGCGCAAGCCATCGACAGTGGTGCCGTTCTGCTGGGCGATGCTGGCAATGGCCCGGTTGAGTTCCTCGTCGCTGACGCGGATACCGCTGCCATCGGCACGACCGACCTGCAATTTGACCAGGACCAGACGCTCCAGCACCTGGCGCTGCAGGACATCGTCCGGCGGCAGCTGGTTTTCCCGGCCGGCGTACTGCGACTTGACGTTGCGTACGGCGCGATCGAGCTCGCTCTGCAGCACCACGTCTTCGTCGACGATGGCGGCGATGCGATCCAGCGGCTGGGATTGCTGTGCCGAGGCCAACGGCGAGAGCGTACTGGTGAGTACCAGCAGCGAGGCAAGAACAACAGAGAAAGGCTTGGTCATGGAATCAAGTTCGGATCGTAATCGTCCGGATTAGTCGTGGTATTGCTGGGCGGGACCAGGTACAGGTCGTCGCGGTAATAGCCGAGAATAGCACGGCGCAAAGTGCGGTCCGTGTTCTGCCCGAACGAGCTCAGGCCCTTCAGCACGAACTCCACCTGGATGGAGTTGTCCATTTCGCCATCGCGGTTGCGCACGAACCGGCGCACCAGCGCGCGCACCGCCAGGCAGCAGCTGTCCCACTGCACGCCACCGATCATCTCCAGTGGTTTGCGATCCAGGAGCGAGTAGTAGTAACGGCCGACCGCACTCCAGCTGGGGTTGATCGGGTACAGGAAGGAGAAATCTGCCTGCTCGAGCTGGTCGCTATTGTTGGTCGGGTTACGGCGGTAGCGATACGCAAGATTGATGATGCCGTCGTCGTTGAGCAGATAACGCGTACGCAGGCTGGCCAGATCTTCCTTGCGCGAGTTCGGGTTCCATTGATAGGTGGCGCCCATCGACCAGCGGTCGTTGATCATGTAGTTGGCATCTGCCACCCAGGCGGACTTGCCCTGTTCGATGGGTTGTTCGCTGCCGGCGGCCGAATTGGTGCTGTTGTTGATGGTGACCAGCGAGTCGTTGAAATACAGGATCTGGCCTGCACTCAATGACAGCTTCTCGCGGCCGTCGTCCTGGCGCAGCCAGCGCGAGGTCACCGCCAGGGTCAGCTGGTTGGCATCGTTCTGGCGGTCCGCACCGGTATAACGCGTGTCGCGGAACAATTGGCCATAGCTGAAGGTGAACGGGCGGGTGTCGAAGACCGGCAGATCATCCTGGTCGCGGTACGGCACGTACAAATAGTACAGGCGCGGCTCCAACGTATTGAGATAGTTGGTGCCGAATACCGAAGTCTCGCGGTCGAAGTACAGGCCGGCATCCAGCGAGGCGATCGGCAGGCTGCGCGAAGGGGAGCGATCACCGGTCAGCGGCGCGGTGTTGGCCAACGTCGAATCCAGCTGATACGTGGTGTAGCGCCACGCCACGGTCGGAGTGAAGAACCAAGCGGCGCCGGACAACGGCATCGAGATGTAGGGCTTGATGTCAAGGCGCGACCCGCTGCCATATTCCTGGTTACGGATGTTGGTGCGGACGTACTCGTCGTTATCGTCGCGGTTGTTTGTTTCGCCTGGAGCGCTGGGGCTCGGAGGCTGGACGAAGTAGGAGTCGTCATGGGTGAAACGCACGGCTTCGGCGTAGACGCCCGCCTCGAAAATGCCAAACGGCTTTTCCCAAGTGAAATACGCGCGCGGTTGCCGGTTGTAGGGCAGCGACCGCTCGTCCAGCGTGTAGTCGGTGAGCTGCCAGCGGTCCGCCATCAGGCCTGCGGTCCAGGTCTCGCCGGTGCCGTAGATGCCCACGGTGCTCTGCAAGCTGGAGGCCGAACCCATGCCGTTCAGGCGGCTGGTGAAGTCTTCCACATAGCGGGTGTCGCTGACCCAGGAGATGCTGCTACGCGCCTGCCAGTATTTATTGATGTCATGGTAGCCGCTGTAGAAGACGCTGCCGCGGTCTTTGTCGCGCAACTTATCGTTGGGCAGATAGTTACCGGTGATCTCGCCGCGTCCGTTTTCGTACAGGTAGCGAAACTCGGTGCCGAACATGAAACCGCGCTTGCTCATGTAGCGCGGCAACAGGGTCGCGTCGTAGTTCGGCGCCAGGTTCAGGTAGATCGGTTGCAGGTAGTCGAAGCCATTGCGGCCGGACAGACCGAACTGCGGGAACAGCAGGCCGGTCTGGCGACGGTCATCGATCGGGAACTTGAACCAGGGGAAATACAGCACCGGCACCTTGCCGATCTGCAGCACCGCGTTGCGGGCGGTGCCGAAGCCTTCTTCGTTGTCGACGTCAATCTCCGGCGCGCGCACGCGCCAGATCGGCTGCGAGGGATCACAGGTGGTATAGGTCGAGCGGTGCATCTGCCCGACCTGGCCCTGCAGGTCCACCGATTCGGCCGCGCCGTTGCCACGCCGGTCCACCAGCTGGTACTGGATGTTGGTGACCTTATGGGCGTCGGTGTCCTGGTTGCCTTCGGCGCGGTCGGCAACCATGCGGAAGGAGGTGTCCTGGTAGCGGACATGGCCTTCGGCGATGTAGTTGCCGGTCTCGGTGTCCATGCGCAGATTGTCGGCGCCCAGGAACTGGTCGCCGCGCTTGAGCGCCACATTGCCCTGGTACTGCGGGGTGGTGCTGGTGCCGGACAGCTGGTCGCCTTCGATGTCGGTCGGCAACTGCTGGCGCATTTCGGCGGCCTTGGCATCTGCGGCGGGCGCGCCGTCAAAGCCTGGCAGGGGATCCACGGCCGGGCACAGTCCCCAGTTCAACGGCTTGTCGGCAGCCATGGCCGGAAGGCAGATGGCAATGCTCAAAGGCAGGGGCAGCAGGCGGAGAGCTAGGTGCACGCGACGATCATTGTAGAAAAACACGATCTAGCTTGCCCCATTACTCGTGCATGAGCAATGAATAATTCTACATTCTTCATCTTTTTAGCTCGGCGCCCCCCAACAATAGAGGGCGCCGAATTCTCTTATCTCAGTGACCAATAAACCCCGCTTCTACCTCCAGCCCTCGCTAAAACCGCGAGGGCTCCGTTTGCGCTTAAAGATAGGAAGGCATCTGTTCCCTGGGTGTTTGAAGCCCACACCGGATTGCCCGCAGAGCTATAAATCACAAAGTTACCATCAGTCTGCATGGTCGCCGTTTCTCCGGCGCCAGATGTCCCGGATTGCCATTTAAGAGAGCCTCCGGAGTATAGCTCCAAGTTTCCGCTTGCGGTAAATGTGAGTCTTACGTTGCCGCCGGAGGTTTGAAAGCTACTCCCTTTTGTAAATACGGTGCCTGCAGGAAATGCTAATCCGTCTAGCCCGTTAGGGAAGTCTCCGGTGGCCCTCCATGCCAAGGCTATGCCGTAAATCACTATATTTCCATCATCTTGAACTGCGAGGTAGCCATCTTGAACCATGCCTCTTACCGACGACGGTGCGCAAGTCCAAAATAGGGGCGGACCGGATGCGCCGTTTTTTTGCATGGCGGCACATCTTGAAAGTTGTAAGGGCGTTGCAGGTAAAAAGCTAAATGTATCTCCTTGTGATATCCGCCCGCCGCTTTTGGCGACCCACGTCTCTGAATTGTCTGAATTTCTGTAAAGTCTCAATGACCCATCTGCGAGAAATCTTAATGAATACGCGCCTCCGGGGGAGGTCAGGGTTTCCTCGGGTACCAATCTGTCCCCTTGGTTAAGTTGCCCTGGGAGTTTAGGGCGTAAGGTTTCAGCAGCCGCTTGGGTGAATGCCAATAAAGCCGAAATGCAAAGTAAAAACTTTAATGTTTTCATGTTAATCCATAAACAATGATTGCGCAGTTTTTTTACTGCATCAGACCTTAACAGAAGCGATAAGGCGCTGGCTAGGGCCTGCAGATCGGGCTGTCTTCTAGAATGAAGGCCGCTCGGCGAACGCATGGTTCAACCAATAAAATGGTCATTAGCTTGCCCCCATATCCTGCATAGGGGCAATGGAGAGGGCCGGCGCGGAGAGGGCGAGGTTAATCGCGGTTTGGGGGGGGGGACGGCGCGAGTAACGCGCCGGCGGGGGTTCAACGCAGCGCGGCCACGTGCGCCACGCTGCTTTCGCGCAAGGCCTGCAGGTCGTAGCCGCCTTCCAGCATGGATACCACCCGGCCACGGGCATGCCGCTCGGCCAGGGTGCGCAGCGCGCCGGTCAGCCAGGCGAAATCGTCGGCATCGAGCATCAGGTCGGCCAGCGGATCGCGCAGATGCGCATCGAAGCCGGCCGAGATCAGGATCAGCTGCGGGCGGAAGGCATCCACCAGCGGCAGCATCTCGTCTTCCCACACGTTGCGGAAGCGCAACCCGTCGCTGCCTGGTTGCAGCAGCAGGTTGTGGATGTTGCCGATGCCGCGCTCGTAAACGCTGCCCGAGTGCGGATAGAGCCCGGACTGGTGGGTGCTGAGATACTGCACGCTCGGGTCGCGTTCGAAGATCGCCTGCGTGCCGTTGCCGTGGTGGACGTCGAAATCCACGATGCTGATGCGTTCCAGCCCATGCCGGTCGCGCGCGTGCGCGGCGGCCACGGCAATGTTGTTGAACAGGCAAAAGCCCATCGACACCTGCGCGGTGGCGTGGTGCCCGGGTGGGCGCACTGCGCAAAAGGCGGTGCGGGTGGCGTCCTGCATCACCGCGTCCACCGCGGCGATGCCGGCACCTGCCGCGCGCAATGCTGCCGCGCGCGAGCCGGGAGACATCACGGTGTCCACGTCGAGCCGATGGTGGCCTTCGAAGGCGGTTTCCAGCACCGCGTCGACCTGTTCGCGCTCATGCACCCGGCACAGGTCGCCCAGCTTGGCCAGCGGTGCCTCGCGCCAGTCCAGGTCCGGGAACGCGTCGCGCAGGGCCCCCACCACTGCTTCCAGGCGGGCGGGGCTCTCGGGATGCTCGGGGCCGGCGTCGTGACCGAGGCAGGCGGGGTGGGTAAAGACCAACATGGGGCAAATCTAGCCTGTCCGCCGTGCCATGTGCAGGTCAGCCGCGCCGGCGGTCGTGCCGCCACAGCACTTCCTGCTGGCCATCGGCGCGCGCCAGCACGCGCGCCAGCACGAACAGCAGGTCGGACAGCCGGTTCAGGTAGCCGATCGCCTCGCTGCGCACGGTCTCCTGGCGCGATAGCGCAACGGTCTCGCGCTCGGCCCGGCGCACGATGGTGCGGGCCAGATGGCAGCGTGCGGCCGCTTCGCCACCGGCCGGCAGGATGAATTCCTGAAGCGGGGGAAGCGTGTCGTTGAAGTGGTCGAGCTGACGCTCCAGGGCCTCGATATCGGCGGCGTCGATCGTTGCATGCCCGGGGATGCACAGCTCGCCGCCCAGATCGAACATCTGGTGCTGGATGGTCGTCAGCAGCGCGGCGATCGGCTCCGGCACGCCCGGGGCGGCCAGCAATACGCCGATGGCCGAATTGGCTTCGTCCACGGTGCCGTAGGCAGTGACGCGCAGCGCGTCCTTGCCGGTGCGGCTGCCGTCGCCCAGACCGGTGCTGCCGTCGTCGCCGGTACGCGTATAGATGCGTGAGAGCCGGTTGCCCATCTCAGCCGGCCTGGGTCTGGCCGTGCGCGCTGGTCAGGCGCTCGGCGGCAACCTGGATCACCGCGGCCGCCGCAACGTAGAGCGTGGCGCCGCGCAGGTAAGGACCCAGCCAGTCGGTGTAGTTCTTGAACCAGCCGGCGGCGGTCGGCTCGGCCACGCTGGCGCTGATCCAGTAGAAGCTGCCCTGGGCGATCAGCTGGCACAGCGCCACGGCGATCAGCAGTGCAGGCACCAGCCTGGCCAGCGCGCTCCACTCGGCGCCGCGGTAATGCCGGCGCAGCCAGACACCACCGGCCCACAGCGCGAAATACGCCGGGATCAGGCACCAGTAAGCGGGCGACACGCAGTAGTGCTGCCAGAAGCTCAGGCCCTGGTTGGTGATCACCAGCCAGTCCACCGCCACCGCCAGCAGCATCAGCAGCGGGAACGCCAGTTTGCTGCGCGCGGCCAGATGGAATCCGCCAATAAAAAACACCGCCCACGAGGCGTCCGGGACCGGCGCGAAGTGGTTGATCCGCGTGGCCGCCATCAGGACGGCGAGCAGGCTCAAAATCAGGGTGTCGTGCGAGCGAGGAGTCATGCGCGAAAGGAGCCGGATCACAGGCTCGGGAGTGTAGCGTGGAACCCGCCGCGCCACGCGCGCCTGGCGCGTCAAGCTGTCCCACCCGATCACGCCAACAGGCCATGGGCGAAGGCTTATCATGTGGGGATGACACACCTACATGACGTTCTGATCGTTGGCGGCGGCCTGGTCGGCTCCAGCCTGGCGATCGCGCTGGACCGCATCGGCCTGGATGTCGGGCTGGTGGAAGCCACCCCGGCCGGCACTCCGCCAGCGGTGTTCGACCAACGTAACCTCAGTTTTGCCGCCGCCACCGTCAACGCGCTCGGCGTACTTGGTGTGATGGCCAAGCTGCGCAGCCCGCCGGGGCCGATCCGGCGCATCCATGTCAGCCGCGCCGGCGACTTTGGCCGGGTGCAGCTGGACGCCGCCGACTACGGGCGCGACAGCTTCGGCCAGGTGGTGGTGGCGCGCGACTTCGGTGACGCCTTGCAGGCACGCCTGGACGAATTGACCCATCTACGCCGTTATCGCCCGGCGCGTTGCATCGGGGTCGAACCGGTGCAGGACGGCCTGCGCGCGCTGCGCCTGTCCACCGATGAAGGCGAGCAGCTTGTGCGGGCCAGGCTGGTGGTCGGCGCCGATGGCCGCGACAGCGCAGTGCGCGAACTGCTGCATATCGGAAGCGACGCGCACGACTTTTTCCAGACCCTGTTCGTCGCGCGGGTGCGCGCATCCAAGCCGCCAGATGGCACCGCGTGGGAGCGCTTCGGCGAGCACGGGCCGACGGCACTGCTGCCGCGCGGCGACCGGCATTACGGCGCAATCCATTGCGTGGCGCGTGCCGATGCCGAGGCGGTGGCCGCGCTCGACGAGGCCGGCTGGCTGGCCCGTCTGCAGCGTGCGGCCGGCTGGCGCGCCGGGCGCTTTATCGCCAGTGGTGAGCGCAGCGCGTATCCGCTAGTGCAGGTGCTGGCGACCAACCTGGTCGCCGAGCGGGTGGTGCTGATCGGCAACGCGGCGCAGACGCTGCACCCGATCGGCGCGCAAGGCTTCAACCTCGGCTTGCGCGATGCGCTGACGCTGGCCGAATTGATCGAACACGATCGCAGCGATGTTGGTGCGGGCGCGCTTCTGAGCGAGTATCTGGCGCGTCGGCGCGTGGACCGCGAACAGACCATCGGGTTTTCCAGCGGATTGGCACGACTCACCGGCAATCCGGCGCCGTTGCTGCGGCCGTTGCGCAGCCTCGGTCTGCTGGCCACCTCGCAGGCGGCGCCGCTGCAATCGATGCTGGTCGGCGGGGCGATGGGCTTCCGTGGCGATGTGCCGCAGTTGTGCCGGGGGATCGCATGAGCCGCCGTGGCACCCGCGATGCATTGATCGTCGGCGGTGGCGTGGTCGGTGCCGCCTGCGCGCTGGCCCTGGCCGATGCCGGTTTGAACGTCGCGTTGGTCGAAGGTCGCGAGCCTGCGCGTTGGCATGCGGACCAACCCGATCTGCGCGTGTACGCCTTTGCCGCTGACAATGCCGCGCTGCTGGAGAGCCTGGGCGTGTGGAAGGCCGTGCGCGCCGCACGCGTGCAGCCGTACCGGCGCATGCGGGTCTGGGACGCAGGCGGTGGCGGCGAATTGAGTTTCGATGCCGACACGCTGGGCCGCGAACAACTTGGCTGGATCGTCGAACACGCGTTGCTGGTCGATCGCCTGTGGGCCGCCGTGCATGCCGCAGGCATCGCAGTGCATTGCCCGGCGCGCGTGACCGAGCTGGAGCAGGACGCAAGCAGCGTGCGCCTGCGCCTGGATGACGGCAGCCGGCTGGAGGCGGCGATTGCGATTGCCGCCGATGGCGCGGCATCCACGTTGCGCGAGTTGACCGGCCTGCCGGTGGCGCGGCATGCCTATGCACAGCGCGGCGTGGTGGCGTTCGTGGAGACCGATCAGCCGCATCAATCCACCGCCTGGCAGCGCTTTTTGCCCACCGGCCCGCTGGCATTTCTGCCGTTCGCCGATGGCCGCAGTTCGATCGTGTGGACCTTGCCGGATGCCGAAGCCGAGCGCGTATTGGCACTCGACGATGCCGACTTCTCGCGCGAGTTGACCCAGGCCTTTGCCGCGCGACTGGGCGACGTGCGCGTGGTGTCTGCGCGCGCGGCATTTCCGCTGCAGCGGCAGTTGGTGGAGCAGTACGTCAGCGGCCGCGTGTTGACCTTGGGCGACGCCGCACACGTGGTGCATCCGCTGGCCGGGCAGGGCGTCAACCTGGGCCTGCGCGATGTGGCGGCGTTGCGCGATGAGGTGCGCAACGCGCTCGCAAAGCGCGCCGACTGGGCCGCCCCACATCGCCTGCAGCGTTGGGCACGCACGCGGCGCAGCGAAAACACCGTTGCCGCGCACGGCTTCGACGCGATCAACACGGTGTTCTCCAACGACGAGATGCATCTGACCCTGCTGCGTGGCGCGGTGCTGGGGGCGGCGGGCAAGCTCCCGCCGTTGGTGGACCTGCTGTGGAAGCGCGCGTCCGGCAACGTGTGAGCGCACCGCGCTGACGGTCTGCTGGCCGCTATGTTCCAGCGTTAATAGCGAAGGCCGCAGTTTCCATACGACGGACGCGCCCGGGCTGGCTACAGTCGGGCCATGACCTCCGCCGTTTCCACACGACTCACCCCGCCGCTGCTCCTGCTGAGCGGGCTGCTGTGTGACGCCAGCATCTGGGACGCGCAACGTGCGGCGCTGGCAGACATCGCCGAGGTGCGCGTTCTCGATTTCCCGGGCATCGACAGCGTGCAGCAGATGGCTGCACAGGCATTGGCCGCGGCGCCTGACCAGTTTGCGCTGGCCGGTCATTCGATGGGCGGCCGGGTGGCGCTGGAGATCGTGCGGCAGGCGCCGGAGCGCGTGCAGCGTCTGGCGCTGCTGGACACCGGCGTGCATCCGGCGCACGCGCAGGAGCATGCGCAGCGCGGTGCGCTCGTGGAGCTTGCGCGCCGTGACGGCATGCAGGCGCTGGCCCGCCGGTGGTTGCCGCCGATGCTGCACCCCGACCGCCACGACGACGCCGAACTGATGCAGGCACTGGTCGCCATGGTCATGCGGCAGACCCCGCAGAGCTATGCCGCCCAGGTGACCGCGCTACTGCATCGGCCCGATGCCGCGCCCGTGCTGGCGCAGGTGCATTGCCCGACGCTGCTTGGCGTTGGCCGGCAAGACAGCTGGAGTCCGCTGGAACGTCATCAGGACATGGCGCGGCAGATCCCGCACGCGCAGTTGGTGGTGTTCGAGCACAGCGGGCATATGACGCCGGTGGAAGCGCCTGCTGCGGTCAGTGCCGCGCTGCGCGATTGGCTGGCTGCATGACCACCGTCTTCCCGTGCGGCGTCACACCCATCGGCTCGCGAATGCACGTTCGCTGACGTCAGCGTCGCCCGCCACTTTTTTTCTCGTATCACCCATTGCCAGTGAGGCCACCGCGTGTCCCCAGACGCTTCGATCATCGTTGCTTGCGAACAGCTGATCCGCCGGTTCGCCTTGCACAACGATCGCCATGAACATGACGCACTGGCTGCGCTGTTCACCGCAGATGGCATCTTTGCAAGGCCTAGCGCACCAGATGCGCCCGTGCATGGGCGCGAGGCGATCCGCGAGGCATTCCGTGCACGGGCGCCGCGCAGTACCTGCCATCTCATGCTCAATACCCTGGTCAGCGTGCACTCAGACGCATTGGCTCATGCACACAGCTACGTGGTGCTGTACAGCGCACCACAGGCCACCGCGCCGCCGCCGTGGACCGCACAGGCGCCGGCATTGATTGGCACGTTCGACGATGTGCTGGTGCGCCAGGACGACCACTGGCTGTTCAAACAACGCCTCGGCGCATTGCTGGTGCGCGTGGAAGCGCACTAGACACCCACCACCGCTGTTCAACGGTGCCTCCCGGCGAACCCGGGTGGCATCGCACCACTGCTCCTCCCCCCCCCCCGTCGCGTTGCCTCAATCGCCCATCCTTATCGGAGAATCGCCTAGTGGAACGCGCACGCTTGTCTGTTGGTCGTCGTCCTTCATCGTCCCGGTCGCGCCGCCAGCATGCAGGCAGGCTGGCCCTCTTGCTTGGCACGCTGGCACCGGCGGTCGTCCTCGCGCAGGCAGCGCCCGACACAGTGGCCATGCCGCAGGGCATCAACCTGGGCGGCACCAGTTTCATGGATGGCTTCGGCTCCACCACGCCGGGCTGGACGGTGCTGGAATACCTGCGTTACTACGACTTGAACACAATCAAGAATGCGCGCGGGGATAACTCGCCTGCGTTTCGCGACCCGCAGGTCGGGATCAGCGCCTTACTGACCCAGTTGATCTACGTGACGCCGTATTCGCTGGGGCGCGGTTCGCTGAGTTTCAACACCATCATCCCGCTGGTGAACTACGACACCTCGTTCGCAGCCGACAGCCCGGTGCGATTGAGCAGCAATGGGTTTGGCATGGGCGATATTTCGTTCGGTCCGGCGCTGCAGATGCCGCCGGTCATGCGGGACGGGCGTGTGTTCTTCTTTCAGCGCTTTGCGCTGGATCTGTTCGCACCGGTCGGCAAGTTCGATCGCGACATTGCCATCAACCAGGGCACCGGCTTTTGGTCGATCGCACCGCACTGGGCGTTCACGGTGCAGCCCACCGACAACTGGGAAATCAGTGCGCGCATCAACTATCTCTACAATTTCCGCACCGACCGTGCCGGTGGCGTGCCGCCGATCCCGGGCTTTCGGTTTCGCAATGGCCAGGCCGGCGACGCGGTCTGGGTCAACTTTGCCAGCTCGGTGAAAGTGAGCGAGCAACTGCGCGTGGGTGTGAACGGCTATTTCCTGCAGCAGCTCAAAGACAACCGGACCAATGGCGCGCGCGTGGCGGACAGCAAGCGCATGCAGCTGTATCTGGGGCCCGGGCTGTCATGGCGCGTGGATGCAAAGAACCTGTTCAACCTCAATCTTTACATCCCGCTGGACGTGGAGAATTCGGTCGCCGGTAACAGCGTGAACCTGATGTACGTGCATTCGTTGTAGTGCGGCCCAACGCCGTGCATGCGGGCGCAAAGCCGGCATGCACGTGACGTGGAGCGCGGGAGTGACGTGACTCGCACTGCGCGCTTGCGCAACGCAAGGGAGCTGGCACGCGTGAGTGTTGACGTCTGCTGCCTTCGCGGTTTTGCAGCGCTGAAAACGCAACCAAGCCGCAGAGTTACATTCCCATGCTGTGCCGCTGCGTGTTGGCATGCTCGCGGAACAACAGTTCGGCGCGCGCGCCGTCGCGTTGCTCGATGGCGGTGACAATCGCGCCATGTTGGCGGTGGCCGTAGAACAGATCGTCGTAGGCCAGCGTCGGCGAGCGTTGCCCGAACACCACGTTGGTGGGGCTGACAAACGGTACCAGCGTGCAGCGGTCCACCGTTTCAATCAGGATCGGTTTGTCGGCCGCCATCACGATCATGCGGTGGAACCGCGCGTTCATGTCGCCGTAGGCCAGCTCGTCGCTGGCATCCAGGGTGCGCTTGGCCAGGATGCGGTCACCCTCGTCCAGGCAGGCATGCAGGGCGGCGAGCAGGTCGGCAGAGGCGCCTTGTTCGGCCACGGCGCGTGCGGCCATACCTTCCATCAACGCCCGGACCGCCAGCGCGTCCAGGCTCTCCTGCTGGCTGAAACGCCGCACCGCATAACCGCGGTTGCCCGTCTGTACCAGCAGGCCTTCCTGGCACAGCGCCGGCAGTGCCTGCCGGATGGGGGTGCGGGAAATGGCCAGACGCTCGGCCAAGGCCGCTTCGGTGATGCGTTCGCCCGGGGCAAAGGTGCCGCACAGGATCAATTCGCGTAGTTGCTGAACCGCTTGCAATCGGTGGTTGTTCGCCATTGGCTCCATTCTCTCGCGCCGTACCGCAGCGCACGTTCCTTCAAGCGGGGAAACTTGCAATTACTTGTATAAAAACCTTGCGGATGAGAACGCTTGATGGCAATTTGGATCCCAAGGATACCGTTTTGGAGGTCCGAGTCGTGTCCTTCCTTCTTTGGGATCCATTGCGTCGCTGATCCCGACTCAACCAATGACGCGCGTTTGGCCCCAAAAGCGGCCGGCCCGCGTCGCAGGAGTGCAACATGGCAAGCATCATCGGCGGCATCGGAACCTCGCACGTTCCCACCATCGGGGTGGCCTACGACAAGGGCAAACAGCAGGATCCGCTCTGGAAGCCGCTGTTCGACGGTTACACACCGGTGGCTGCCTGGTTGGCCGAACAACAGGCTGACGTGCTGGTGTTCTTCTACAACGACCATTGCACGACCTTCTTCTTCGACCTGTACCCGACCTTCGCACTGGGCATCGGCGAGCGCTTTCCGGTCGCCGACGAAGGTGCGGGGCTACGCAATCTGCCGCCGATCCGCGGTGATGTGCAGCTGCAGGCGCATATCGCCGAATGCCTGGTCAACGACGAATTCGACCTGACCGTGTTCCAGGACAAGCCGATCGACCACGGCTGCGCGGCGCCATTGCCGCTGCTGTGGCCGCACGTGCCGGACTGGCCGGGCACGGTGGTGCCGATCGCCATCAACGTGCTGCAGTACCCGCTGCCGACCGCGCGCCGCTGCTACCGCCTGGGTCAGGCCGTGCGCCGCGCGATCGAATCCTATCCGGAAGATCTCAAGGTGGTGGTGGTGGGCACCGGCGGGCTCTCGCACCAGATCCATGGCGAGCGCACCGGCTTCAACAACACCGAGTGGGACATGGAATTTCTTGATCGCTTCCAGCATGCGCCGGAAACGCTGACCGAGTTGACCCACACCGATTACGTGCGCCTGGGCGGTGCCGAGAGCGTGGAGCAGATCATGTGGCTGGCGATGCGTGGTGCTCTGGACGGGCCGATCCGCAAGCTGCATCAGAACTACTACCTGATGACCACCACTGCGATGACCGTGGTGCTGTATGAGCCTGGCGAAGAAGCCGCCGGCGCGCTGCGCTCGGCAGAGTTGCTCGCACACATCGCGAACGCGGCATGAGGACCTGACGATGAATCCGCAAGTACAGGGCATGGAGCAGATTGGCGGCACCTATGTGTTCGATCTGCGCACCAGCAACCGCGCGCTGCGCATCAATCGTTTTTTCTGGCACATGATCCGCGCCCCTTGGCGCGATCGTTTTTTGCAGGATGCCGAAACGCTGATGCAGGAAGCCGAGCTCACCGAACAGGAAAAAGCGCTGATCCGTGCGCGCGACTGGCTCGGCCTGGTGCAGTATGGCGCCAATTTTTTTGTGATCGAGAAATTTGCACGCGTGGTACGCATGACCAATCTGCAGGTTTACGCCATCATGCGCGGCGAATCTTTCGAAGACTTCATGCAGACGCGGCGTGTGCCCGATGCACGCTGATCTGCACGCGTCGGCCCTGTGCCGCAGCGCGGCTTCACCCGACTTCCCAAACGTAAGGTCCTCCCCATGACCATGTCCTCTGTGTTCTTCGAACACCGCATCAAGGTCCGGCATCTACGTGTCATCGAGGCGCTGGACCGGCAAAAAAGCCTGTTGCGCGCCTCACGCGTATTGAACGTCACCCAGCCCGCATTGACGCGCGCCCTGCAGGAGATCGAAGAGATCGTCGGCGCGCCGTTGTTCGAGCGCCATTCGCGCGGCGTGCGCCCCAATGCGATGGGCGAGGTGCTGGTACAGACCGCGCATGTCGTTCTTGGTCAGCTACGGCGTGCGCAAGATACCTTCGAGGGTCTGCTGCAGGACGACGCGCTCACCATCACCGTGGGCGCATTGCCGGTGGCGGCAAGCGGATTGTTGCCGGCCGTGCTGGCCGCGTTGTACCGCGCCGAGCCAACGTTGCGGGTGCGCCTGCTGCACGGCCGTACCGACGAGTTGCTGCCCAAGCTGGCCGGCAACGAGATCGACCTGGTCGTGGGTCGGCTGTATCCGCTGGCCCGTTACGATGCGCTGATCCGCAAGGTGCTGTACCAGGATCCGATCGCCTTGGTCGCGCGCAGCGATCACCCCTTGTTTGCCAACGGCCCGGTGCGCATTGCCGAAGCCGCGGCCTACCGGCAGGTGCTGCCAACGTTGAGCCAGCATGTGGAGCGCGACGTGGCCCAGGTGATGCGCGAACACGGCCTGGCCACGCGCGATCAGTTGCGTTCCAGCTCGGCCAGTTTCACCCGCGAGATTTTGCTCGGCACCGACAGCATTGCGGTGATGCCGAGCATGATGGTGGCCGGCGATATCGCACGCGGCGAGCTGCGCGCGTTCCAGCTACAGCAGCCCTCGCAGGCGCGCGCAGGCGGAGTGATCTATCGCGATGGCGCAGCGATCCATAAGCCCGGCGTGCGCTTGCTGATGCGCGAGCTGGAGCATCAGTTGGGGGTGATGGCCGAGCAGGGTGCGGTGTGGGTGGATGAGCAGATCGGCGAAGACGACATGCTGCTGGACGCGTCTGCGTAATCGACTGAAAGTGCCGTGGTAAGGGCTTGATGCGTGCTGTCCATTACTGCGCTGTGGGTCTGATGCAAGCGAACAACGGGTAGCCCAGGCTGCCCGTTTTGTTGTGTGCGGCCAGGTCGTGTGCGGCCAAGTCGTCCGCATCCGGCCGCTGAATTGATGGCTTGAAGATGGCTGGGCGCAGCGCGCGCCCAACCTACACAACGTGCGTCACGCCTCATTCGCCAATGCCTCTTTCAAACGTGCCTTCTGCAACTTGCCGGTCGCGGTGCGTGGCAGCGTCTCGACGACGCGCAGGTGTTTGGGCACCTTGTACTTGGCCAGGCGTTCGACCAGATAGGCGCGGATCTGGTCCAGATCCGGTGCCTCATCGGTGGGCACGATTGCCAGGTAACCAACTTCGCCCCACTGCTGGTCGGCGATGCCCACCACCGCGCATTCGCGCACTTGCGGATGCTCGGCGAGCACGGCTTCGATTTCTGCCGGATAGACGTTCTCGCCGCCGGAAATGAACATGTCTTTCTTGCGGTCGACGACCCAGAAAAAACCATCCGCATCGCGTTGCACGATGTCGCCGCTGCGGAACCAGCCCTGCTCATCGAGCGCTTCGGCGCTTGCCTGCGGGTCGCGCCAATAGCCGGGGCTGAGATTGGGCCCGCGCAGCAACAGCTCGCCGGGGACGCCGGCCGGGCAGTCGTTGCCATCGCCATCGACCACGCGCGTTTGCACCGCCGGTGTCGAAATGCCGACCGCGCCGAGCTTGTTGCGGATCACCGCGCAGTCCACCGACATGCCGAACACCGTGCCGGCCTCGCTCATGCCGAAACCGCACACCATCGGGATGCCATCGTCCAACCAGCCGAGCAGATCCTCGCTGGCATGTGGCGCGCCGCCGCTGACCAGCGCGGTCAGGTGGCGCAGTGCTGCGGCATCGAAACCGGGCTGGCTGCGGAAGGCCTGCATCATCTGCGGGACGCCGACGTAATGGGTGATTCCCAGTGATTGATCGCTCAACCAGCCCAGGGTGCGTTTCGGTTCGAAGCCGCTGGACACCTGGATCGAGCCGCCGACGGCCAATACGGGGCGCACATTGGTGACCAGACCGATGATATGGAACATCGGCGCCTCGCAGAGAAAGCTGCTGGTCGCATCCACGCGGGTGGTGACGCCGAAGTTGTGCGCCACCTGCTGCAGATTCTGCTCGCTCAGCATCACGCCTTTGGGCTGGCCCGAGGTACCGGAGGTGAACAGGATCAGGCTGACGCGATCGGGCGGAATCGGCGCGGTGTCGGCGGGTTCGCGTGCGTTGGCCTCTTCGATAAAGTCGATCAGCGGCACGACATCGGCGCGCCCGGCGGCGACGTCATCGCCTAAAAAAAGCCTCGGCTCGGCACGCTGTAACAAGGCATCCAGCTCGCCCGCACTCAATCGCCAGTTGAGCGGCACATAGATCGCGCCGACCCGTCCGCAGGCAAAATGCAGCGCTACCTGCCAGACCGAATTGCGTGCAAGCACCGCCACGCGTTCGCCATCCACACAGCCGCGCGCTTGCAGTAATGCGGCGAAGCGGCCGATCAACGCATCGAGTTCGGCGTAGGTCCATTGCGCGCCGAGCAACAGGTCGCGTGCGGCGAGCGTGTTTGGCGCAAGACGGGCGTGGAAAGCGATCGAGTCGGTCGGCATGGTCATGGCGCGGTCTTCCGGAGTGCGGAGTTGGGGAGTGACTGGCGTGAGTGCGACTGCTGAGAGCTGAAGGTTGAACGTGGCTGACAAAGGTGGCCAACAGAACGTAGCGAGCGTTTATGTAGCGGACGCGTCGCTGTGTCGATGGACGCTCTAACTGAGATAAATGGTCCTGGTTTCAAGAAATGCGTGCAGGCCTTCGATACCGCCTTCGCGGCCGATACCGGAATTCTTGAACCCACCGAATGGCATCTCGATATCCACCCACATGCCATTGATGCAATGGCTGCCGCTGCGCACACGGCGTGCGATGCGATACGCGCGCTCGGGATCTTCGCTGTAGACCGTGCCGTGCAGACCGAAGTCACTGGCATTGACCTTGGCGATCAGGTCGGCGTCGTCGTGATAATCGATAAAGCTGACCACCGGGCCGAAGATCTCTTCGCGAGCGATGGTCATGTCCGGTGTCACCTCGGCAAATACCGTTGGCTCGATAAAGAAACCGCGCGGCAAGTGCGCCGGACGACCGCCACCCATGACCAGGCGCGCACCCTCGGCGCTGCCTTGCGCGATGTAGGACTGCACGCGCTCGAGCTGGCGGCCAAGCGCCAACGGGCCCATGCCGGTATCGGCGGCGAACGGGTCGCCGAGCTTGAGCGCACTCAATGCCGCGCAATAGGCTTGCAGGATCTCTTCGCGCCGCTGCGCCGGCACCAGCACGCGGGTGAGCGCGAAGCACACCTGGCCGGTGATCGGCATGGAGTAGGGCACCAGGCTGGGCAGCACCTTGGAGAGCTCGGCGTCATCAAGCACGATCGCGGCGGATTTGCCGCCCAGTTCCAGTCCGCACCGCGCCAACCGCTGCGCACAGGCAATGCCTATCGCTCGGCCCGCCTGGGTGGAACCGGTAAAGCTCACCTTGTCCACCTGCGGGTGACGGATCAGTTGTTCGCCGACCTCGCGACCGGCCGGCAACAGATTGAACACGCCATCGGGGACACCGGCGGCGCTGATGCATTCGGCCAAAATGTAGGCATCGATCGGCGTTTCCGGCGAGGGCTTGGCCACCACCGTGCAACCGGCGGCCAATGCGGCGGCGACCTTGTAGCAGAGCAGCACCAATGGGGCGTTCCATGGCGTGATCGCTGCGACCACGCCGACCGGTTCCTGCACGACGTGCACGCGGCCACCGTTGGCGCGTGTACGCGGCTCTACAAACGGATGGGTGGCGATCAGATCGCCGTAGTAATCGAACAGGCCGGGCGCCTGCTGCGAGGCGCGGCGGCTGAAGCCGATGGTGGCGCCGACCTGGCCGGTCCAGGCCTCGGCCAGTTCCGGCATGCGTGCACGCAGGTGTTCGGCAATGCGCTTGAGCACCACGCCACGTTCGGGCGGCGACAGCTGTGGCCAGGGGCCGCTGTCGAACGCGGCACGCGCAGCAGCGACTGCCGCATCGGTATCCACGGCCGAGGGTTCGGTGTAACGCAGCAAGCGCTCTTCGGTGTGCGGCGCGATCACATCGACATTGCGATCGCCGGTGCTGGCGCGCCACTGACCATCGATGAACAGACCCAACGGCCCACGCGCGGCGATCCCGCGCAGGGTTGCGGACAAGGCTTCCATACTGCCTCCTCGGTGCGAAAACCACTGGCAGCGCCAGCGATGCGTGTTGTGCACGCATCGCGTCAGGCGCCGTAGGCGTTACTCAGGCGCTGTTTTTAGTGAGGTCGTATTCGCCCAGGCCGGGCTTGTAGCTCTTCTCGTCGATGAACTGACGGATGCCTTCCTTGCGGGCGTTGTTGTCGAACGAATTGGCTGCTTCCTGCATGCGCACCAGATAATCTTCGGCTTCGTCGTAGGTCATGGTGCCGACGCGGCGCACCGCATCTTTTGCGTATTTCAGTGCGACGGGGTTTTTCTTGAGCAGCAACTCGGCCACTTCGCGGGTGCGCGTTTCCAGCCGTTCCAGCGGTACGCTTTCGTTGACCAGGCGCCATTCGGCAGCTTTCTTGCCGTCCACCATTTCGCCGGTCAGCGTCATCCACATCGCATCGCGCATGGACAGCAATTCCACCGCGACCTTGGTGACGCCGCCGCCGGGCAGGATGCCCCAGTTGATTTCCGAGAGGCCAAACTGCGCTTCATCGGCGGCAATCGCCAGATCGCAGGCGAACAGCGGGCCAAAGCCACCACCGAAACACCAACCGTTGACCATGGCGATGGTCGGCTTCTGGTACCAGCGCAGGCGGCGGAACCAGCCGTAGGATTCGCGCTGCGAGCGGCGTACGCCACGCAGGCCCTGGGCTTCGGTTTCGCGGAAATACTCCTTCAGATCCATGCCGGCCGACCAGGCGGTGCCTTCGCCACCGAGCACGAGTACGCCGACGTTGTCGTCGAATTCCAGCTCGTCCAGCACATCCATCATGCGGCGATTGAGCGCCGGGCTCATCGCATTGCGCTTGTCGGGGCGTGCAAACTTCACCCAGGCAATGCGGTTTTCGATGCGGACCGATACCACGTCATGCTCGTTCAAGCGGCGTCTCCTTGGAGTCGTAATGGTGCGGGGATCAGAGTTCTTCGGTCAGCGCGGTGTCTGCCACGCCGGCCCGTTCCAGTGCGGCGCTGGCGTTCAATTTGCACAGCAGGCGCAGCAGTGTTTGTCGCTCGGAGGCCTGCAGATCGCTGCAGGTGCGCTCGACCGCGCGCGCCAGGCAGGCCTGCGCCATGGCAAGCGTGCGTTCGCCCGATGGCGTGAGATACAGGCCCTTGCTGCGCCGATCGCGACCGGCCAGGCGTTCGATCAGGCCTTGCTCGGCCAGGAGGTTGGCGATCTTCATACCGGCGGCGCGATTGACCAGCAGGCGGTTACCGAGTTCGGTCTGGTCGCAGCCGGGCTGGTCGCGGATATGGATCAACGCGGTGACGCGCGCCGGAGTGAGCTGCAGCTCGGCCAGCTCCTGGCGCGCGGCATGGCTGGACGCCAATGCGGCCAGTTGCAGTTGGTAGCCAAGGTCTGCGGCAAGTGCCAGGCGAGCGGTCATCGATCCATCCAAATTGTATCCGTTAAATACAATCTAGCCGACCAAAGCGGGCGCTGCAAGAGGCAGAGGCGACGACAAACGAAGCGCGGTGCGTGATGGCGTAGCGCCGGTGTGTTGGGCACGTGTAGAGCGACTGATCTGCAGGCTGGCTGCAGGGTCCTTGCCCGCCCAGCATCGCGGGACATGCTGCAGGTACGTCCATCTAGGCAAATGCGATGACAAACGAAGCGTGGTGCGCGCTCGCGTAGCTCCGGGTGTGTTGGTTAAGTGTAGAGCAGTCGATCTGCAGGCTGGCTGCGGGGTCCTTGCCCGCCCACCATCGCGGGACACGCCGCAAGTACGTCCGTGTAGGCTCTTACGCGGCATCCATGCCGCGTAAGGTCCCGCGACGGTGGGCGGGCAAGGACCAGTGGAGATGGTCGGTGGGCGTGGTTGCGAGCAGTGTGCGTTTTGCGGCCGTTCGATGAGGTGCGGTCTGATCGGCTCCTTTCGATCCGAAGAATGTCACTTCCATTTTCGACATCACACCAGTCGTCAACGAAGGCGCGTGTCGCAAACACTTGCCGCTATCGCTACGGCGTTTGGCAGGTTTTGTTGATCTCTCTTGGTTACTGGATCAACCAGCCAGCGAGCTGTTCACGGGTCAGGTGGCCGCTATGGCGCGTGTCTAGCGCATCGAATTCGTCGGCCAGCGCGGGGTTGGCCTGCGCTTCGGCGCGGCTGATGCTGCCGTCGCCATCGGTATCCATCGCCTGAAAGTCGATGCGGTAGCTGCCGACCACGCTGCTGGGTTGAATCGAACGCACGATCACGCTGGATTCGCCGCGTGGGCGCTCCAACTGAGTCTGGTGGGTGACGTCGCCGCTGGATAGCGGCTGGGTGCGAATGACGTTGGGAACGTCGACCAGCGGCATGCTGCTGGCGGGTGTGGGCGTTTGTTGCGCGGATGCAGTGCTGCCGATGAGCAGTAGCGCGCTGAAGGCGGTCGTGCGGAGTGTCATCAGATCCCCCTGATGTGGAACAGCACGCAAGCCTAGCGCCGAAGCGTGTTTGCTGCGAGCTGTTCCACAGCCCGGCCTGCAATGATCAGCCGGGAATGAACGGAAACACGATCTTCAACAATCCCTTCAAGCCGCCCTCGGCGGTGCTGGCCACGGCCTTGGCACCTAGGCTGTTGAGTGCGCGCCGCACGTCTTCCCACCGCAGTTGCGCGATGTCCTTCTTCAGCAGATCCCCCACTTCTTCAGCGGTGGGCGTGAGCTTTTGCAGTTCACGCACGGTGGCCTGCGGATCCGGCTGCAGATAGCCCCAGCGTTCGGCGATCTTCAGCAGCGTGTCGAAACGCACCGCAACCACTTCGCGATTACGTTCGTACACCGGCAGGGCGCCGACATCGAGAATGGCCTGCTCGAATTGCTGCGCATCATCCGGGTGTTCGATGCGCACGGCCAGAAATCCTTCCTTGCGGCTGCGTTCGCTGACGTGCTTGGCACCAGAGCGCAGATTGTCTTCGGTGAGCACGTTGGCGACGATGCGCTGCATCGCCGCGTCGCCTTCTTCGGGCACCAGCGAGCGCCAGCGCGCATAGCCGTCGCGGCGCAAGGCCTTGACCTTGGCCGAGGTCAGCCGCAGGTGCAGCGCGACCATCGCGTTGGAGCTGTTGCGCGAGATGGCGCCGTCGCGTTCGAGCAGCACGAAGATCAGCAATTCCAGATCGCGCTTGGTCAGCGACTGGAAACCCTGCAGCAGGGTCAGGCGCAGGAATTCGTTGCCGAAGGCGGCTGCGTCCTTGAGTTCGATCAGTTGCATGGGGGAGTCCTCTACATGTGATCTGCAGGATGCCAGGACGCTGTTGCGCGACCTGAGAACCAATGCGACGCGGGCAGCAGTTTCAGCGTCCGGTTTCGCGCCCCGGACGATCGGATCTGAACGTTTCAACTGCGCCGCGATCCTGCAAGGTGACGAACACCTGTTTGCCATCTTTGCCGCCGAACGCGACATTGCTGGCCTTGCGGCCTTTCAGTGCGACGGTATGCAGCAACTTGCCCTGTGGCGAGACCACTGCAATCTGCCCGGCATCGTAGCGGCCGATGTAGAGATTGCCGTCGGCATCGCAGCGCATGCCGTCCATGCCGAAGTCGGGGAATTGAATCAGCAGGCGTTTGTTGCGCAATGTGCCGTCGACGCGGTCGTACACCCACACTTTGCGCGACATGCTTTCGTTGACGTAGAGATGCTTGCCGTCGGGGCTGACATCCAGCCCGTTGGGCGTGGTCATGCCGGCTTCCAGTAATTGCACGACGCCCTCGCGACTGATCTGCCACAGGCGCCCGCTGTTGTCCTTCCAGTTCGGGTCGCTTGCATAGAAACTGCCATCGGGTGCGAGTGCCAGATCGTTGGGGCCATCGGCATCGGGCAGCGCGGCGAAGGTGCTCACTGCGCGCGTTTGCATGTTCACGCGCAGAATCTTGTGGCCGGTGTAATCGGCCACATACATCGCGCCGTCGCGGAAGCGGATGCCGTTGCCGGTACTGCCTTCGGGCAAGGTCACAAAGACCTCCGCTTTTGCGCTGCCATCGGCGTGCAAGACGATGCGTGCGATGGTGCCGTCCTTGCCAAGATTCACCGCATAGAGCGCGCCATCTGGCCCGGCTGCTGGACCCTCGGCGTTATGCGTGAAGGCGCCATCGCCGATCAGGTCGCGCGCAACGAAGGGCGCATCGGCGGCAACCGCCAGCGAGCTGGACAATAGCAACGCCAATGGCAGGAAACGACGGCGTGCGACAGCGATCATGCGGCATGCTCCAGATGGGATCGTTGGCAGTGTGCCAGAACGTGCGCAGCGACCATGGCGGTGATCACGCACGATCAAGTAAGGTGCCCGGGCAGCATTGGCCGACGAGCGACCAGTTTCGAGATGGCGCCCACCTTCGGGTGGCGCGTTTGGGACGCGGTGCGGCATGTACCACTGGCACTCCGGTTTGGGTGCGTCGTCGTCAGATGACGATTGCGCGCGCTGGCTGTGTCAGCCGCTCTCATCTTGCGAAGGAGGTTTGCATGTCCGTGGAATCGATCACACGTCGCCGCTTGCTCGCTGCCTTCGGCGGTGCAGGCATTCTGCTCGCCGCGCCTGGCTGGGCACTGCCGAAGAAAAAGCCTGGCAAGCCGCTCAATGTGGCGTTGGCAGGCCTGGGCAGTTATGCCAGCGAACAACTCGCGCCGGGTCTGGCATTGACCAAACATTGCAAGCTGGCCGGCATCGTCACCGGCACTCCATCGAAGATTCCGCAGTGGCAGGCCAAGTACGGCATCGCCGATCGCAACGTCTACAACTACGAGAACTTCGATCGCATCGCCGACAACGACGACATCGACGTGGTGTACATCGTCACGCCAACCCATCTGCATGCGCCGCTCACCCTGCGCGCCGCGGCGGCCGGCAAGCATGTGTGGTGCGAAAAGCCGATGGCGATGCATGCCGGCGAATGCGAGGCCATGATCAAGGCCTGCAAACGCAACAAGGTGGCGCTGACGATCGGCTACCGCATGCAGCACGAGCCCAATACGCGTCGCCTGATTGCGATGGCCAGCGAAAAGCCGTTCGGCGCGATGCAGCGTGTGCGTGCCGAGGCCGGTTACAACGGTTATCGCGATGCGACCAAGGCCGACCGTCCGTGGCGGTTGCGTTCGCAATTCGGCGGCGGTGCGATGTACGACATGGGCGTGTATCCGCTCAATGCCGCGCGCTACACGGTGGGTACCGAGCCCCTGGCAGTGACGGCCAAGCGCTGGACCGATCGTCCCGACCTGTTCGACGAAGTCGACGAGCATATGGACTTCACGCTTGAATTTCCCAATTCAGTGCGCGCCGAGTGCAAGACCAGCTTCGGGAAAAATATGAATGTGCTGCGCGCCGAGTGCGAGCACGGTTGGTACGAGCTGTCGCCGTTCCAGAGCTATCAGGGCGTGACCGGCAAGGCTAGCGATGGACGCGTGTTCGACGCCAAGGTGCCGCACCAGCAGGCGCTGCAGATGGACGAAGACGCGCTGGCGATCATCAACGGCACACCGCTGCGTGCGCCCGGCGAAGAAGGCCTGCGCGACATCCGCATCGTCGATGCGATCTACCGCTCCGCACGCGAGGGCAGCAAGCGGATCGTGCTGTGAGCTTGTCCCGCTGCGTCGATCGACGCAGCGGTTTGGCCTAAGGCAAGCGAGCAGGCTGGCGCAAACAAGCCTGCAGCGATGCTATGCGAACAGGTCTTGCAGACCCCAGCGAGCGTTGCATTACAACCGTGCCGGACTAAATACCAACTACGCGCGGGTGGAAAGCCAACCAAGGCACGTTAATGCGCGCCAGCGCCCACAGCAATTCCGTCGCCAATCTCCCGCTTCTACGAATCCCGAATCCCAGCTCTAACTATTCCCCAATCCCGAATCCCCGCTCCTTAATCCCGCATCGCCAGCACCGTGATCTCCTCACGATCGTGATACAGCTGCTTGGCGCGCACGATCAGCGATTTCTCGGCCTGTTGCTCGAACAGGTCCAGGCACAGGCGAGTTTCGTCCCAGCGCTTTTTCATCGGCAGCTTGAGGTTGAAGATAGTGTTGCGGCACCAGCCTTCGCGGATCCAGGTGGCCATGCGTTCGGCGACGCGACGCGGTTGCTCGACCATGTCGCAGACCATCCAGTCCAGCGGCTGCGCAGGCTTCCAATGAAACCCGTCGGCGCGCAGATGCTCGACCAGACCGGTTTCCAGGACATGCTCGCGTAACGGTCCGTTGTCGACGCTGGTGACGTGCACATGCTGACGCGTGAGCACCCAGGTCCAGCCGCCAGGCGCCGCGCCGAGATCGGCCGCGCGCATGCCTGGCTTGACCAGCGCTTCGCGTTCTTCGGGTGTGAGCAGGGTGAGCAGTGCTTCGTCGAGTTTGAGCGCCGAGCGCGATGGCGCCTCTGGCAGTAGTTTCAAACGTGGAATGCCCAGAGGCCACGGTGCGCTGTCTGCGCTGTCGGCCACTGCCAGCAAGGCATGGTCGCCATCGAGAAAGCAGATGTGCAGGCGTGCCTGGCGCGGCTGCGGTTTGTCGGTGAGCAGGCCGGCCTTGCGCAAGGCCGGACGCAGCGCATTGCCGAAGCTGCGTGCCAGCCCTGCCAGCGGCTTGCCGGCGTCCGAATCCGGGTGTTCCACCCATAGATCGCCGAAGCGCTGCTGCCCTTCCAGTGCGGCAAGAATCGGTGTGATGCGGTCCTTGGGGTCGATGCCTTTCAGCTCGACAATCACCACCAGCTTCTGCCGCGCGAAGATCAGCTCGCGCCAGTGCAGCTTGGCTGCCAGCTGTGCGGCTTCATCGCAGACGAACAGCACATAGCCATCGTTGCGTTGCGTGCGCGCATAGCCGGCGATGCCGACAAACGCGGCGCGCGCGCTCAACTCGGCGGCCAGCTCCGGCTCGAAGCCTTGGCGGCAATAACACAGCAGGCCGCTCATCGCAGTGCCTGGCGTGCTTGATCGAGGCGTGGCAGATCAATAATGGTCACCGCCGCCCTCGCCGTAGTTACGCAGCACGGCGCAGGCCTGGTCGCGATGCACGTCGCGCACCACCTCGATGCCGCGGCGGGTGAGTTCGCCCACCCAATCGGCGGGCAGCGGGCCTTCGTCGAATTCGGTCAATGCCATCACGTCTTCGGCGCGTGCGCCGATCAGCAGACGGTCGATGCCGGCCCACACCGTGGCGCCGTAGCACTGGCAGCACGGCTGCGCAGAGGTGGCCAGCGTCACCGGCGACAGCACATCGTTCAGGCGCGGCGTCTGCAGGCGCTGCTGCGCGAGCATGTAAGCCATGTTTTCGGCATGCGCCAGCGAGGTGGTCTGCGGCACCACGCGGTTCACTGCCGCAGCGATGATGCGGTGATCCGGGCCGAACACGACCGCACCGAATGGGCCGCCGCTGCGTTCCTGCACGTTCATCCGCGACAGCTCGATCGCCAGCGCCACCTTGTCGGCGTCGCTGGGATAGGCGCGGCTGTCATCGACATGCGCGTGGATCCAGTCGGGCAGCGTGAGGTGGACTTGCGCGTAAAGCATCAGTGGACCGTTTCGGTAGAGGGGGGAGCGGGGCGGAGTGTATCGGCCTGGGCGTCCTTTGCGGCACATTGCCCGGCCACGCACTGGCAGGCGCTGATCTCGCGGAATCCGCACACGCTCATCATGCCGCTGGCCTGGCACTGCGCCATCACGCCTTTGGGGTCGGTGGCGCTGTCGACGTTGACGCAGGCGGGAAATGCGCCACAGCAGTTGCCGACGTTCTTTACCGTGCAATCGGCATCGGTGCGGCAGGTGGTGGTGACGACGATTGGTTTGCCGCCTGCCGGCCCGCTTGCCGAGCCGGTGGCCGGAGGCGGCGTGGTTGTATCGGTTGGTGGCGCGGCGACGCAGCCGATCGAGACAAGACAGGCCAGCAACACCAGGCTGCTCAGGCACCAGGACAAAGGACGGGACATGCGGCCGCTCCGATCAGGACATGTGAGCTGCCATGGTAAGCCCCTGATGTGCGGAGCGTGGCGAGACTTGGGTCAGTGACGGCTGCTTTGCCTGGTCTAGGGCCTGTTAACACATCCGAAGCCCATCAACGACTAGGACGAAGCTGAGGAATCCAAGGAACATGACATCCAGCTTGTCGAAGCGCGAGAAAATCCGGCGGTAGCCTTTCAAGCGACGGAACAGTCTCTCCACTTCGTTGCGCCGCTTGTACATCTCCCGGTTGTACTCCCAAGGCTCGACCCGATTGGATTTCGGCGGGACCACCGGCACGAAGCCAAGATCGAGCGCTAACTGGCGGGTTTCGTTGCCTTCGTAAGCACGGTCCATCAACAAATGAATCGGCCGCTCCACTG